>NZ_JJMW01000021.1 GCF_000714435.1 Exiguobacterium alkaliphilum 12/1 | reverse complement strand
TTTTCATAATCTTCCATATTTTATGCGGGGCGCCCGGTCCCCAGTAATGATCGAGTGACATCACCGGCGGTCCGATCCGTTTTTCCCAATAGTCTTGTGAGGACGGGAAACCAGCGTCTAAGTAAAACGTCGCATCCTCCCCAAGCGTTGCCATCACTTCTGAAAGTAAGAACGAACCGACACCTTGCCGTTGCTGATCCGGGGCGACATAAACGCAGCCGATTTCGACCGCTCCTGGCTCCACGTCCAGATGGGCCGTGATAATCTCGTTTGGAGGCAATACCGCCGCCGTCCCGACGATTTTCCCTTCTCGTTCGACCACGAACACGTCGACGGCGTCATCATCGAAACTATCTTGAATCGTCGTATTCAGACGGGCGACTTCTTCCTCTAACAAGTCAGCGTCCTCGAACTGTTCGCGACGAATCAAGTCGCTCAAACTTTCCATGAACAGTCGCTGGAGCGGTTTCACATCGTTCGGTGTAATCGGGCGAAAGTCCACGGCCACCCCTTCTTTCCATTTCGCATTTTTTAGTCTTTACCCGCCGTTTCGTAGCAGGTAACGCGCGACCGATCAAATCTAGACAACGCAAAAACGTTCAGCCTTGAAAATAGTTCTCTAAATTGAAGCATAATGATAGGTAGACTCCTATTTCCCGAGTATAATAAATTATCAAATACAATTATATCCTAGCGAGGTACTTATGGATCCAGTCGTCGAACACTCAATGAGTCACAATCTGTTTCTTGTTGTTTTATCTTATATGATTGCCGCCGTCTCTGCCTACGCCGCCATCGAATTGGCACGTCGAGTCAACTCGACGAACCGCACCGCACAAAACATGTGGATTTTAGCGGGTGGGGCAACGCTTGGACTAGGCATATGGGCGATGCATTTCATCGCCATGTTGGCGCACGAAGGCTTGCGCCCTGTCACGTATTCGATGCCGCTCGTGTTTCTGTCGGTCGTCATCGCTATGGCCGGCTGTATCCTTGGCTTCCTGATTGTCTCGCGCCATACAACTCGTCCCACCCTTATCGGTGCAGGACTGTTGATGGGGATCAGTATCGCGAGCATGCATTACGTCGGGATGGCCGCCATTCAAGGTGTGACGATTGCGTATCACACCGGGCTCGCTTTGTTGTCGCTTGCCATCGCAATCACAGCCTCACTTGGCGCCCTGTGGATCGGCTTCTTCTCAAAATATGCGAAGGAGAAGATTCACATGGAGCTAAAAATATTCTTCTCCCTATTGATGGGCGTCGCCATCTTCGGGATGCATTACGTCGGGATGCTGTCAGCCTCGTTCACGTTCTTGACGGACACCCCAGCTGCAATCGGCATCGAACCGTCGCTGTTGGCATGGCTCGTCACCGGCATTACGACCTTACTGTTCGCCATCTTCTTCTTGTCGCTCACACTCGACCGGCATTTACGAAGACGTGAATTGATTCAAGCGACGATTCTCGATTCGACGACGGACGCGGTCGTGACGACGACGAAAGATGGCGTGATTCAATATGCGAACACCGCGTTCTATCGGTTGTTCGACCGGACCGAGGATCAGTTTTTCCAAGACTATCACGCGGCGCTGTCGATTCAACAACCGTTCTACGAAGCACGTCGGCTTGAAATGGGCGAGTCGACGATTGAAGTGACGGCCTATCCGCTCCAAGGTGAGCGGATGGATCAAATCCTTTGGTTCTTGCGTGACGTCTCGGAGACGATTGCCTCACAGCGGCTCGTCGAACACATGGCGTATCACGACGCGTTGACTGATTTGCCGAACCGCCACAAGCTTGAACGGATTCTCGCCGAACATATCCGGATTGAAGACCCCGTCGCCTGTCTATACATCGACATCGACCGGTGGCGTTTCATGAGCGATATGCTCGGGCATCACGGTTCAGATCAGTTGGCGCTCCAAATCGCGGACCGGCTGCAACATACGATCCACCCGGACGACATTTTGACGCGTGTCGGCTCATCCGAGTTCATCATCCTACTGTTTGACAAGCGGAGCACGCTCGCGAAACAGAAGGCGGAGAAGTGCATCAAAGCTATCTCTCAGCCGTTTGATATCGACGGGACGACCGTCGAGCTGACGATGAGCGCCGGGATTAGCCACTTTCCGAAAGACACGACCTCAGCGGATGAGCTCGTGCAATACGCCCGTCTCGCCGTCCATGAATCGAAACGGACCGGCAAGAACCAAATCAAGGAGTTCGAAGAAGAGTCGAGACAACAGATTTTACGCACCGTCGAGATTGAAAAGGCGCTGGCTCAAGCGCTCGACCGCTCTGAGTTCTCGCTCGTCTATCAACCAAAAGTTTCACTCACCCAAAACCGGCTTGAAGGGGTCGAGGCGCTCTTGCGGTGGCATCACCCTGTCCTCGGCCACGTCGGACCGGATGAGTTCATCCCGATCGCGGAAAATACCGGCTTGATTCACCAAATCGGCACGTGGGTGTTGCGCGAATCATGTCTCGCCTGGGTCCGGTGGCAAAAGACCGGGGTGAAACCGTTCACGCTATCTGTTAACGTCTCCCCGCTCCAGTTCGCCCGGGAAGACTTCGTCGACACGCTCCAAGCCACACTCGACGCGACAGGGATGGACCCGATGTTCCTCGAGCTCGAAGTGACCGAATCATCGATGCTGTCGTATGAACAATCGACGCGCGAGAAACTTGCCCAGTTGCATCAGTTCGGCATCATGATCTCACTCGACGATTTTGGGACCGGATATTCGTCGTTCCGTCAGCTCCGTGAGTTGCCGGTCCAAGTGCTCAAGATTGACCGCTCGTTCATCGTCAATCTGTTCACCGACCGTAACCAAGAAGCGATCGTCCGCTCGATGATTCAACTCGGCCACAACCTCGGCATGAAAGTACTCATGGAAGGCGTCGAGACGTCGGACCAGCTCGAATGGTTATTGAACGAGCAGTGCGACTACGTCCAAGGCTATTACTTCAGCCGCCCGCTCCGGGAAAAAGAGGTCGTCAAGCACGTCAAATCTGTCACGACGTACATCGAGTTCGGCAAGACCCGCGCTTAACCACATAAAAAGGTGACTCGTCCGAATTGGATTAGAGTCATCTTTTTTGTTAACGTGAACCGTTCGTATGATTAAATCCATCCTCAAACGATAGGTTAATCGGCGCATCCTGAAGAATTGTTGCCCTCTGAAGATTTGTGACAGGCAACCGCTCATCTACCGCCATAAAGCTTAACTGATCAATCCATACCTGTCCTTCTCCCGATAACAAGACGCCAAACGAAATGACCTCACTGCCTTCAGGTACATCTAGAACAATTGAATAACGATTCCAATCGGTCGTTCCTTGAATCAGTCGGTTGCTCATGTTGTCAAATTGAAGCACATCCCCATTCTTATGATCGACCCGCATCCAAAACCCGGCACCTCCCCTAACTTGTTCGGTTTTTAAAAACCCTGACAACCGAATTCGTTGCGTCACGTAGTGATCAGCCTTGAACTGTTGCATCATCGTGCCAAAGCTATCCTTTTTCATCAATGAAGTCGATTTCAAATAGCCCGACGCTTTCCCGCCATGAACAACCTGTTGGTCAATTCCTATCTCGTAATGCTGTAAGTCTCCACCACTTAAAAACCATCCGTTTATCGATTCCATTGTTTCCTCTTCTCCTTTTTCTCGTAACGTTCTCATACTGGTACGATAACGACCTGGAGGCAGTCCATACCTTTTTTTGAATGACCGGGTGAACGATTCTTGCGATTCAAAATGATGTTGCAACGCAATGTCTAAAATCCGTTCTTTCGTATAGATAAGCAAGCTGGCCGCACTTGCGAGACGGCGCATTTTGATATACTCGGTAATTGTCATATCAACGTCCGCCAAAAAAATACGATGGAAATGAAATTTTGAAAATCCACTCTGTAGTAACAGTTCTTCTTCTGTAATCGTGTCGTACAAATGGTCTTCAATATAGGCGATCGTACGTCGAATGGGTTCATCATACACAGGTTTCTCCTCCTCTTATGGCAATCTTATCAAACCGTCTTTTGATTGGTTTGATCTTTTTTGCCATGAAAAAAACCTCTCCTTCTAACGAGGAGAGGCGTCACATTACGACACGCGCGCTTTTTCTTGCTCGCGAATCAAGTGATATTGTTCGAGGATAAGCTTCGTCAGCGTGTCCGTTTCACTCAACCCGAGGTACTTCTCAATCGTCGACAAGATGCCTGACTCTTCAATCGACAAGTAAAGTTCAGAAGATTCTGAATCCTCAGGGTTGTAATAGTTCAAGGCTGCGGCGATCCCGTAGGCGAGTTCATTCGGTTCGATCCCGTTGTCGACGAGCTCTCGTGCCGGTTTGACGAGCCGGTCACTCGGTCCGAGCTTACGAATCGGAGAACGGGCGACGCGTGAAATTTCATCTTTTAATTTCGGATTTTCGAAACGTTTGATGATTTTCTGAATGTACCGGCTATGTTCTTTCGCTTCGAAGCCGTACTTTTCAAGTAATAGCCAACCTGTCTCATACAACGCACCTTGAACGACTTGGCGGACGCGACGATCCTTGAGCGCTTCGTCAATCGTTCCTTTTTCAAACAATGAGCCGATATATGACGCGATCGCATGTCCTGTGTTGACCGTGAACAACTTCCGCTCGATATATGGACCAATCTCGTCGACCCACGTCACACCGTGAAGCGGGGGCCGCGCGTCCAATCCTTGCGTCTCGATCACCCATTCATAGAACGTCTCAACTTCGACGAAGAGCGGGTCCTCGTGTTGTTGCAATGGGACGATGCGATCGACAGCCGCGTTCGGGAACGACGCGCGGGCCGTCCCGATTCCACCCGACGCCTCGATTGCTTGTTTGAGAGAGGCGCTGCCGCCAATCATATTCTCACAGGCGATGACGTATACAGGCGCCTCCGTCTCGCGGTCACGGAGTCCTTCACTGATGAGCGGTGCGACTTTTGGAAGCAACGTCGGTCCGACCGCTGTCGTGACAAGATCGGCCTCGGCGATGAGCGCGATGACACGCTCCGGGTCTTTCAAACTGTTGACGCCGCGCACCCGGTCGACGACGACGTTGTCGACGCCTTCTTCAGCGAACCCGACCTCGTAATAGCGTTTTGCCTCGAGCGCTTCAATCACCGTATCGTTAATGTCGACGAACGTGACCTCGTAGCCACTCTGATTCAAGAGCAAGCCGATAAACCCGCGTCCGATGTTCCCTGCCCCGAAATGTACAGCCTTCATTACGCCACCTCTTCCATGAATAGCGACAAAATCTCTTCTTTCGTCTCGGCACGGACTAACCGCTCGACGTTATCCTCGTCCGAACAGATGACAGCGATTTGCGATAGGAGATCGAGATGCTCATCGTTCACCCCAGCGATCCCGATGACGAGCTTCGCCGTCTGTCCTCCAAAATCGACGCCGTCCGGTACTTGGATAATTGAGATGCCCGTCTTTTGAACGGCCGACTTCGCTTCTTCCGTCCCGTGCGGAATCGCGACATGGTTCCCGATATAAACGTTCGAGAGCGCTTGACGCTCATGCATCGCCTCGATATAGGCCGGCGATACGCAACCGGCGGCGTGTAACACCGCTCCGGCTGCATCAATCGCTTCGGCACTCGTGCTGAACGTTTGGTTGAGTCGAATCATCTCTGTCTGAATGAATGGCATTTTAGTTCCTCCTATATCTAAACCTTGTCTCTGTCTGCTTCGTTATGAAATTTTACTGCGCTCTGCTTGAATCTCTTCAATCAACTGGTCATAGTAGTCCGCGTTCAAGAAGTTCGTTACCGAGCGGTGAATCGCGTTCGGTGCCTGTTCTTCGGCACGGTCCGTCAAATCTTGATGGGTGATGACGAATTGGGCGTCTTTCGGCAATTGACTGATGGACGTGTTCGTCACTTTGATTGGCAAGTTCGCCTTATTCACTTTATTGCGCAGGACCGAGGCCCCCATCGCGCTTGAACCCATACCGGCATCACAAGCGAAGATGATGTGGTCGACTTTGTCGAGGCGATCTTGAACGAGCGCCGACGCATACGACTGTTTGCCTTTCATCGCGCTGACGTTTTGTGTCGCTTCTTCGAGTGACACTTCTTCGGCTGCACTTGATTTCAAGATGACACTCGCCACGGCGAACGTGACAGCTGCCGACAAGAGAATACCTGCAACGAGACCGAGGTGTGAACCGCGTGACGCCATCGCAAGAATCGCGAAGATACTACCTGGCGAAGCTGGTGCGACGAGGCCGACGTCGAAGAGTACGAATGTGAAGATCCCTGTGGCACCCCCTGCGATCATCGCAAGGATTAAGATCGGCTTCATCAACACGTATGGGAAGTAAATCTCGTGAATCCCACCGAGGAAGTGAATGATTGCCGCACCAGGTGCTGTCCGTTTTGCTGCGCCTTTTGCGAAGAACATATAAGCGAGAAGTAAACCAAGACCTGGTCCTGGGTTTGCTTCAAGTAAGAAGAGAACCGATTTCCCAGCGTCTGCGACTTGATCGACACCGAGTGGGCTCAAAATCCCGTGGTTGATGGCGTTGTTCAAGAAGAGGACTTTCGCCGGTTCAATGAACAAACTTGCGATTGGAAGCAACTTCGCCCCGACGATCCAGTCGACGCCTGCTGCCATGACTTTGTCGAGCCCGCTCATGATCGGTCCGAAGATCTCGAAGCCCCCGAGCATGAGGAGACCACCGACGATCCCGACCGAGAAGTTGTTGACGAGCATCTCGAAACCAGCTTTTACTTTTCCTTCAAGGGCACGGTCGACTTGACGGATGATGTAACCACCGAGTGGACCCATAATCATCGCCCCGAGGAACATCGGGATGTCCGTCCCGACGATGACACCCATCGTGGCGAGCGCCCCGACGACACCGCCTCGAACGTCGTGAAGTAATTTACCACCTGTGAACCCGATCAAGAGTGGTAGTAGATAAGTGATCGTTGGACCGACGAGCTCGGCCAAGTTTTCGTTCGGCCACCAGCCTGTCGGGATGAAGAGTGCTGTGATGATCCCCCAGGCGATGAAGGCGCCGATGTTCGGCATGACCATCCCGCTCAGGAAACTCCCGAACCGTTGTACTTTGACTCGAACCCCGCCCGAGCCAGCTTGCGTATTCGCCATGTATAAAACCTCCAGTCTTTAGTTGTGAAAGGTTATCGTGTAGTGTAGCTAACCGGTTTGTGCTCTACACCTGTATTGTAGACCCAGAGTAAGCGCTTACTCAATTCAATCCAGTTCACACTTTGGCAACATTCCGTGCCAAATAAAAAAATGACCACGGCGGGTCATTTCTCATGCAACGCATCTTGCATCATATGTTTCATGCAGTCATGAAGCAACAGGCGCAGTTCTTTTTTTGAACCCGTGCTGTATAACGTCATCTGTTCTTCACTCTCGATGAGCGAGCCGCTGACCGCACTCAAAAACTGGAGCTCGACATCGCGCGCCTCTTCCGGTGCGAGTAAGACGAGCAGACGGGAAACGGGTTCCGTCGATTGATCCATCATGAGGAGCGGGATGGACGTCGTCAAATCGAACGCGAACACGCTCGCCCGTTCAATCGACGCGTGACGTCCATGGAACAAGGCGAGTTTTGTGCCCGGGATGCCGAGTCCAGCCACTTCGTGGCGCCGGAGCAGTTGTGCCGATAATTGAATCCCGCTTTCGACGAGTCCCCGTTCTTCTAACTGCGTGCCGATATCGAACAAGATGTCCTCGAGCCGATCACTGTTGTCGAGTGTGACGAGGTCGAACTGACGGTCCATCCGCTCAAACGTGTCCACGAGTTCCGCGAGCTCTTGGAAGTCGAGCATCGTCGAATGCGGTTTGACGTCTTTCGTTTGGAACGATTGCGGCAAGGACAACAGGAGGTGGCGGACCCGTTGCACTTCCTCGGTCGTCAGCAACGGATTGACCATGAGCGTCGGCACCGACAACGGAGGGAGCGGGACGGTCGACAAGATGACGTCATAGTCATCGAGCCGATGCTGTTCGAGACCGAACAATGAGGAGTTGACGACGTTTTGCATCTCCGGGAACTCTTGTTTCACGCGATTGACGAGCATCTTCGACGAGCCGAGGCCCGCCGAGCAGACGACGAGCGCCCGATATTCACGACGGCGGACCGGTTTGACGAGCGCGGCCGCGAAGTGCATCGCCCAGAACACCGTCTCTTCCTCTGTGAACGTGTTCGTCCCGAAGACGATATCCGCCGCTTGCTGAATGGCGGCCCGCAAGTTCGGATAGTCCCGGTCGATGTGCGGACGGACCGTATCCGTATCCGGAAGCGCCTGCGTGTTCAGACTCGATAAGATATGGGCGAGCAACCCTTTCTCGAGCGCCGCGTCATCTGTGAAGGCGAAGCCGTGGATGAGTGAGACGTGATGAATCAGTTTATGGACACGGATTTGCATGACCCAGCGTTCTTCCTCATCTTCTTGCATCTGTTCTTTCAAGGAACGGAGCCGGTTCGCCTCTTCCGCGAGCCAAACCCGTTCGGCCATCGAGAACGTCGTACCGAGTGCCACTTCCATGTCCCGAGCGACTTTCAAATAGTCGTCCGAACGTCCTTTCGTGTACATCTCCAAAAAGAAACCGGCGTCGAGTCGCGCTTGTTGCACGCCATAGGCGAACGTGACACGCATAATCGTTCGGTCATCCATCCGCTCGAACGCATGACTCTTTAAATAGTCGTATCCGTCCCGGAGCGCCTCAAGCATGGCGTCACATGAGACCGTCTTCAAAAAGGCGGGAATGTACTCATCTTCGCCGCGGACGAAGCGATAAAACGCGAGCGTGTCCCAATGCGCCATGAGCGCATTAATCATGAGCTTGCGTTTTTCCGCTTCCAAGCCAAGTACTTGCGCACCGACCCCTTTCTTCCGCTCGACTTCAAGGTGATATTCGTCGAACCAGCGGTCAAGTTTCTCCAGGTCCTGTGTCAGTGTGCTTGGCGAGACGTGCATCTGCTTGGCGACAGCCTGCAGCTTCAACATGTCTTTCTCGAACAAGAGCCGCCAAGCCAGTTCAAAGATGCGATCCTCGGCTGTCGGGATGGCCTCGGCCGACAAAATCAAATCCTCACGGAGCTGTTGTTTCGCAGCCGTCGCTCCGACGAGGCTGAGTCCGCGCCCGCGCTGCCAAGACAGCTCTAGTTCGAACTCTCTCAAAATCCCTTCGAGCAGTTGACGTTCCCGTTGAATCGTCCGCTCAGACAAATTGACCGCCTGCGCGATCTCCGCGAGCGGTGTCGATGTCTCCGTGCCTAATAAGTGTAGTAAAATCGAGCGCTCCCGCGCACTCCATTCATGCTTCATATCGCTTCACCCATTCCTCGACGATTTGTCGATATTCCTCGAGCGACAAGATTTGTCTGACCGAGCGGACGTGCGCGGTCGGATGGTCAATCGCCGCTGTCCCGATTTGATAGACGATCAAGTCGACGTCTTTCGGGATATCACGATTAGTGCCGTGGTGAATCACACACGACAATTTCCCCGAACACGCTTCAGCAAACAGCTTCGCTGCCATGGCGCTCGTGACGAACCCGCATGGACAGACAATGTATACGTTCATGTCAGACCTTCTTTCATCGCTTATCTTTATATAACCATACGATGGAACCGCTTACTTATCCTACTATTTTGCCTGTTGGCAAAGATATCGGCAAGCAGTAAAAAGCACCTCTCTGTTTCGAGAAGTGCTTAGGTGTGTATAGTGTTATTCCACCGTCACCGATTTCGCCAAGTTGCGCGGCTTGTCGACGTCGCAACCCCGGCCAAGTGCGGCGTAATACGCCATGAGTTGAACCGGTAATACCGTAACGAGCGGTGCAAGGAGTGGTTCGACGTGCGGCAAGATGAACTCATCGTCCTCGTGTTCGACGCCTTGCATCGAGATGATGCAGGCGTTCGCGCCACGGGCGACGACTTCCTTGACGTTGCTGCGGATGTTCAAGTTCGTCTTCGGTTGCGAGATGAGCGCGATGACCGGCGTCCCGTCCTCGATCAAGGCGATCGATCCGTGCTTGAGCTCACCACCTGGGTAACCTTCCGCTTGGATATATGAGATCTCCTTCACTTTGAGCGCGCCTTCGAGACAGACCGACGCGTCAAGGCCGCGTCCGATGAAGAACGTGTTCGGTGTCGTCTTCAAGTAACGTTCTGCCAACTCTTCAAACAGCTCTTTTTGTGACATGATTGAGTCCATGATCGTCGCGACACGCGCGAGTTCTGGCATCAATTCGAACGGTAGCTCTTTTCCGTTCGCACGAGCGATGTCGTAGGCGAGGATGGCGAGGACGGCGATTTGGGCCGTGTACGCCTTCGTCGACGCGACCGCGATCTCCGGGCCGGCGTGGAGGAGCATCGTCTCGTTCGCCTCACGCGAGAGCGTCGACCCTGGCACGTTCGTCATCGTGAGTGCCTTATGGCCACGTTTCTTCACTTCGACGAGGACGGCGCGGCTGTCGGCCGTCTCACCAGACTGTGACAAGAAGACAAAGAGCGGACGTGAACTTAAGAGGGGCATGTTGTAGCCGAACTCTGACGAGATATGCACCTCGGTCGGAATGCCGGCAATCCGTTCTAAAATGTCTTTTCCGACGAGCCCGGCGTTATAGCTCGTACCGCATGCGACGATATAGATGCGGTCCGCCTCCGAGACGAGCGAGCGCACACCTTCCGTGAGCTCGATGTCACCGGCGTCGCTCTGGTAGTGCTGGATGATGTTGCGGATGACGGCCGGCTGCTCGTCCATCTCCTTCAACATGTAGTGCGCGTACGTGCCCTTCTCGATGTCCGACGCGTCAATCTCCGCGATGTACGGCTCGCGCTCGAGGACGTCGCCGTCGAGCGTCTTGATCGTCGCCGACTCGCGGGTCAAGATGACGATCTCGCCGTCGTGGAGCTCGAGGTACTGGTCCGTCACCTGGAGCATCGCCATCGCGTCAGACGCCACGACGTTGAACGTGCCGTCGCCGAGACCGACGAGGAGCGGTGACTTGTTCTTGCCGATGTAGAGGCGCTCTTGGTCCTCCGAGTCGATCATCGCGATCGCGTACGAGCCGTGGAGCTCAGCGAGCGTCTTGCGGAACGCCGATTCGACGTCGCCGAGCGCGACGAAGTTCTTCTCCATGAGCTGGACGATGACTTCCGTGTCCGTCTCCGACTTGAACGGGACGTCGAGCGTCGCCTTGAGCTGCTCGTCGTTTTCGATGACGCCGTTGTGGACGAGCGTGAAGCGCGCCGTCGTGCTCTGGTGCGGGTGGGCGTTCGGGACGCTCGGCACGCCGTGCGTCGCCCAACGTGTGTGGCCGATCCCGACCGTCCCTTCTGCTTCGACCGGCACGATGTCACGAAGTGCGGCGATGCGGCCGACTTCCTTAAATACGTTCACGCTTTCTCCGACGAGCGCGATTCCAGCCGAGTCATAGCCCCGGTACTCGAGTTTCTCGAGCCCTTTCAACAAAATCTCTTTCGTCCCGACTTGACCAATCATTCCTACAATTCCACACATAAACAATTCTCCTCTATATTCGATTTCTCGAAAAAGGAAACGGGCTTTTTCTAAGAGCTGTCATCGTCTTTCACTTTGTCCGCCCGGTCACCCGAACGCTTTACTGAAAGACTCTTAGTCGTGACAGGCGACTAGAAGGCATCCGCCGAAAATCTCGATCACCTTCGTCCTCGTCAACTCCGCAGAGTTCTGGCGCTTTTCAATCCGATCCAGCCGTTTCTCCAGATACCCTTACATGCTAACGGTTCTCCCTCGACACGAATAGCATTTTTCTCACACCGTCCTCCGATACTTTTTTATCGTTCATGTAAAAGTCACCACTTTCACTAAAAAGCGACTTTTTTTGAACAGGCTTGTCCCGGCGGGCTCGTTCGGGCATGATGGAAGTATCTATTAGATGGAGTGGAGGAATGGCTATGAATATCGGTTTTCTCGTCATCGGCATCATCTTATCGACGCTCTCGAAATGGTTGCAAGTTCAAGGGAATGACGAGCTCGGGGATTTGCTCGTGTTCCCGGCCGCCTTCTTCCTCGGTTTGGCACTTGTGACGAGCTTTCCATTCTTCAAAGACTGGTGGCGCGAACCGTCCAGCCGTCCGAGAGCCCTCCGATTCGCAAGCCTCGTCGCCGCAGGAATTTTATCGTTCCAACTGTTCGCCTGGCTCGTCTTCGGTCAAGGTGAGTGGCTCGGCGCACTGTTCTTGCTCCCATTCTTTGCTTGTGTATACTTCATCATCCGGACGTTCAAATAAAATGGGGCAGCGCTCAGGCGCTCCCCCATTTTCGTTCTTCATTCAATTCAGCTTCAGAGACGTAGTTGTCATCGAGACTAGCCATATAGCGCTCGTACCACTTCCCAATCGAAACCGCAAAGAGGAACGAGACCACCCCAATCAGGAAGAACGTTTGGAGTGACATGAGCTTCGTGAGCGCAGCGTAGACCCACAGTAAAACGAGTGGGTACATCAATAGTCCGCTCAACGAATAGAAGTGGATGAGACGTCTTGCCTCGCGAGAGACCAGGTACTTCTTTTTAATCGTCTCACGTCGCCAGGCTTTATAGAAATCAGGCAGGCCCGCCACCGCGCCGATGAAGAAGACCGTCACCGTGGAGAGCCAGTCATACTCGACCAGAAAAAACAAGGTCATGACACCGACAAAAGACAAGAGAACAACGGATGTCTTTTTCGCGCTGTCGAACGCCATCAGTTCACGCATCTGGCTCCGCTTATTCATGATACTCACGCGCTTCCCGAATCAACTTCAAGTCCTTGTCCGTCAAATAGCGATCGTCATGCGTTTGGATGATGCGGTCGAGCCACTTGCCGATGAACGAGGCGCCCCAGAAGAAGGCTTGCGACAACAGGAAGGCCTGGAATGATTGCGGTTGCGGCGTCTGATTGAAGACGACGTAGCCGAAATAGCCGATGGCGGCAAAACCGATGAACATCGCCGTATAACGTAATGACAACAGCCTGCGCGCCTTTTTGTTCTTAACGAACCGTAGCCACAAGTTAAACTTGGCGACTTCGATGCCAATCAATAGGAAGCAAAAACCGAAAATCGTTGCCATGATTGCGCCTGTTGACAGGTCTCGGTAAGAGGCAAATGTCAACATCCCGATGATGACCGTCACAGCGAGAATGCCAATCGTCCAGCCCGTGAACGTCTGAAAGCGGAGCAGCGTATCGATTTGTCGTTTTGAATGCGGGGATAATTCCATCTAACTCATCCTTTCAATCAGTTGTTCATAAGTCGGGAGATCCGGTTCTACCGCCTGTAGTTTCTTTGTAAGGAGGCGGTCGCGGTACGAGTCCGTGAATCGCATGACAGCGAAGAGGACACCGATCAACAATCCGATGCTATGGTCGAGGACTAACGCCGTCATCGATGCCGCCAACAAGAGCGCCTCTAGCCATGTCATCGCATATTGGATGCGGAGCCACTTGATGGCCAAGGGATTCGCTGCGACGTGACGCATGATGCGATATTCGTTCCCTCCCATGAAGATGAGAAAGATGGCGAGTAGCCACATTAACGGAATCATCCACATCCGTTCGACGAACAACGCATACAGAAAAACAACAACATAAAACATCGATGCCGGGAACCCGTATCGTCGTATCTTGATCACTTGCCTAACGTCGTGTTGGATTTGCCCCACTCCCTCACCCCTTTCTTTTTCCATCTCTTCCTTAGTATACGAAAACAAATTCGCTCCCGTTTCAAATTTACTAAATATTCCTTCAATAATCGTTCGACGATTTTCAACAAATGGCGAAGGATTATCCGCCATCCGAACCCATTTTCTGATATACTGATAGCGTATTCATGCCTACAATTTTTTAATGTGAAAGGTGCAGACAGTTATGGGTCCTAAGTACAAACAAGTTGCCTCCCGGATTGAGACTGATATTATGAATCACGTCTATCAACATACGAATAAACTCCTCACCGAGGACGAATACGCGACGAAATACGGCGTCAGCCGGAACACCGTTCGAAAAGCGATTGAAATCCTCGTCAATAAAGGTTACGTCTATCAAGTGCAGGGAAGCGGTGTCTTCGTCCGCGATCACTATATGAGCGATTACGTGAACTTAGAGAAATTACAAGGTCTCACGAGCGACTTCAGTGGCCGAAAAGTCGAGACACGCGTGCTCGATTTTGAATTGACGACAGCGAACGAAGAAGTCGCAGAACGAATGCGGTGTAAAGTCGGGATTCCCGTCTATTACGTGAAACGTCTTCGTCTCGTCGACGACCACCCGTTCTCGATTGAGGACTCGTATTTCCGTAAAGACCTCGTCGTCTATCTCGACCGAAACATCACGGAACAGTCGATTTACAACTACTTCCGGAACGACCAGAAGCTCGCCATCGGCTTCGCCGACCGCGTCATCTATGCCGACTTCTTAAACGCGGAAGATGCGAAACTGCTGGAGCTGAACGAGAACGATCCGGCCCTCCTCGTCGACAACACCGTCTATTTGACGAACGGGCAAATCTTTGACGTCTCACGCTCGACTCATCATTTCCGTCATGTGAAGATGCTCAAAGTCTCAAACATTAAATCTTAAACGCATGCGAGAGCCCATTCTCGCGTGCTTTTTTTTTCGTTCACATCTTGTACAAAAAGTAAGGGTTTACATGTAAGCGGTATCGTGCTACTATCAGTTTGTAGAATTTGTACCTATGAATTCAGGTTATCCATACAAAAAGGAGAGATATTATGGTTTCTGAAACAATCGAAATTACTCCCGAAGACATCTTCGGTTTAATCGCCCTCTCGGGTGACGCCAAAGCGAGCTACCATCACGCGATGCTCCTCATGCAAGAAGGCAAGGCGGAGGAAGCGGCTGAAGCAGTGAAAACCGGTGATGCGACATTGAAAGAAGCACACGCCATCCAAACGAAATTCGTCACACTCGAAGCACAAGGAAAAACGGCTACGGTCGGCGTCCTCATGGTGCACGCGCAAGACCACTTAATGAACACGATCCTCGTCAAAGAGATGCTCGGCTATATGATGAACATGCAAAACGAAATCAACCAATTGAAAGGAATGGATCAAAAATGATGAAAATCGGACTCTTCTGCGCAGCAGGTATGTCAACAAGTATGTTAGTGGAAAAAATGAAAGCGGTCGCAGCTGAACGCGGGATTGAGGCAGAAATCGCAGCTTATCCAGAATCAGAGATGGAAACGTATGTCGACAACCTCGACGTCGCCCTTCTCGGACCACAAGTGAAGTACTTGCTCTCAAAAGGCAAACAAATCTGTGAGCCAAAAGGCGTGCCAATCGACGTCATCAACACGATCGACTACGGCATGATGAACGGCGCAAAAGTATTCGACCACGCAATGAAACTTGCGAACAAATAATTCAACTGAGGTGACCACTTTGAAAATGCCTAAAGATTTCTTGTTCGGCGCGGCATCGGCTTCTTACCAAGTCGAAGGCGCATGGAACGAGGACGGGAAAGGACTCTCGAACTGGGACGTCTTCTCGAAAATCCCTGGAAAAACATTTGAAGATACGAACGGCGACGTCGCCGTCGACCATTACCACCGTTATAAAGAAGATATCGCGCTCATGGCGGAGATGGGACTTGAATCCTATCGCTTCTCGATCTCATGGCCGCGTGTCTTCCCGAACGGCACGGGCGAAGTGAACGAAAAAGGGCTCGAGTTTTACAACAACTTGATTGACGAGTGCTTGAAGCACAACATCGTCCCGTTCGTCACACTCTACCACTGGGACCTCCCACAAGCGCTCGAAGAAAAAGGCGGCTGGAAGAACAAAGAGACGGTTGACGCATTCGTCCGTTTCGCCGATACTTGTTTCCAATCGTTCGGCGACCGTGTCCGTCACTGGATCACGTTCAATGAAGCGGTTATCTTCTGCTCGCTCGGCTACTTGACTGGGGCACACCCACCGGGCATCGAAGGCGACGTCAAAGGTTACTTCCAAACGACGCACCATGTTAATATCGCCCACGCGCGTTCCGTCGAATTGTTCAAACAAAACGGATACGAAGGGGAGATCGGAATCACACACGTGTTCAACCCGGCCTTCAGCATCGATGACGCTGAAGAGAACAAGTTCGCTGAAATGCACGCGAACGCGTACGCGACGCACTGGTTCTATGACCCGGTTCTTAAAGGAACGTATCCGGAATACGTCGTCAAAGGACTCGACGAACAAGGTCTTCTCCCGGAGATGACAGACGAAGAACTCGATCTCTTGAAGCGTACGGCTTCAATGAACGACTTCATCGGTCTCAACTATTACAGCCCGCAACGTGTCATGAAAAATGACTCGGCGCTCGTCATGGCCGGCGGCCGCGAGAACTCGACAGGACGTCCAGGTAACCCGTCATTCGACGGCGTCTACAAGACGGTCATGATGGACGACAAAGTCTATACGAAATGGTCTTGGGAAATCTCACCGGAAGCGTTCCTCGACGGCATGCACATGCTCAAGGATCGTTACGGCGACGTGAAAATCTATATCACAGAGAACGGTCTCGGTGACGTCGACCCGATCGTTGACGGCGAAATCCTCGACGACCCACGCATCGAATATATCGAAGGACACATCCGTGCCGTCAAGCACGCGGTTGAACAAGGCATCAACGTCGCAGGCTATTACGCTTGGTCAGCGATTGACCTTCTCAGCTGGCTCAACGGTTACAAGAAACAATATGGCTTCATCTACGTCGACCACGCCAACGGCCTCGAACGGAAGAAGAAGAAGTCGTTCTACTGGTACAAAGACATTATCGCGACACGCGCTGAAAACCTATAAGGAGGTTCCCCATGAGCCGCTTAGAAACCGTATTTGAAAAATTCACGCCAGGGTTCGTTCGTTTCGCGAACGCCAAACCCGTCCTTGCAATTAAGGACGGGTTCATCCTGACGATGCCGATGACGATCATCGGGTCCTTGTTCTTGCTCATCCTCGCGCTCCCGATTCCAGGCTGGGCCGAATTCATGTCAGGCCTGTTCGGAGCCGATTGGACGCTCCCGCTCACGCAAGTCGTCGGTGCCACGTTTGACATCCTTGCGTTAATCGGTGTTTTTGGAATCGCTTACTCGTACGTCAAAAACGAGAAAATCGAAGGCGTACCAGCCGGTATCCTCGGGATTATCTCGTTCTTGATCATCACGCAGGCGTCTGTCCTCTCTGAAGGTGGAGAAACAGTCGGCGGAGTTATTCCGAAAGTATGGACAGGTGGACAAGGTGTCCTCGCTGCTATCGTCGTCGGTTTAGCGGTAGGATTTATTTATTCGCAGTTCATCAAACGTGGCATCAGCATCAAAATGCCTGACGGTGTTCCACCAGGTGTCTCGAACTCATTCTCGGCGTTGATCCCAGGTCTCGCCATCGTCTCACTCGCGGTCGCGACTTTTGCGACGTTCCAAGCGGTTGCCGATCGTACGTTCACAGAAGTCGTCTATGACGTCCTTCAAGCACCGCTTCAAAACTTGACGGACACGCTCGCAGGAGCGGTCATCATCATGGTGCTCATGTCTGTCATGTGGTGGTGTGGAATTCACGGAGCGGCGATCATCATGGGTATCATGGGGCCACTCCTTACAGCGAATGCGCTTCAAAACCAAGCGATCCTCGACTCGGGTGAAGCACTCGTCGTCGGTGAGAACGCAAAAATCGTCACAATCCAGTTCCTCGACGTCTTCACGAAGCTCGGCGGATCAGGAATCACAATCGGTTTCATCATCGCGACGCTCATGGTTGCCCGTTCTGCTCACTTGAAGCAGCTCGGTAAACTCTCGCTCGCACCAAGTGTGTTCAACATTAACGAGCCGGTCATCTTCGGGATGCCGATCGTGTTCAACCCGATCATGTTCATCCCGTTCGTGATCGTACCAGCGATCGCATCGTTCATGGTGTACTTCTCAATCCTTTGGGGCTGGGTCGAACCGTTCAACGCACTTCAAGTGCCGTGGACGACACCACCGATCATCTCTGGCTTCTTGATTGGCGGATGGCGTGCAGCGCTCTTGCAGATTGCAACGATTGCCATGGCCGTCGCTGTCTACCTCCCGTTCGTCCGCATGCAAGACCGCGTGTCATACGGTGAAGAAGTAAAAGCACAAGAAGAAGCAGACAAAGCGTCAGCCTAAGCAAATAACGACAGCCCTTCTCATCGCAGAGAAGGGCTGTTATATTTAGGGAAACGAGTAAAAAGGTGGACATTGGTGAAGTCCGAGAGGAAGCACATAACGAGAAAGATATGGCAATGGATCACGTTCGCTATCGCGATTTCTTGCTCATCTTTTATGTCATTTCGATTGTTATACTCTTGATTTCTTTTGTCTTACTTAAGAAAGTTAGGAAACAATGAAACTGAACAACACTTCGCGCTTCTGTTTCTTATCAAGCATATCCGACTTTGTCGGTCTTGCGATCCAATCTGTCTATCCGTTGTTTTTAAGCATGGCATTCCTTTTACTCACCGGCTATCAGTTTGGAAAACAACATCAACCTATACACCCTAGTAAAGGAGACAATTGATTTGAAAAACTACACCCCTAGCTTCATAATCTTATCGAGCGCTGCTCTTGCTTTCGGGTTTGGCTTCCAATCAATCATCCCGTATGCGATGTTGATCGGCGTTGCATTACATATGGTCTTTCTCGTAAGTGCGTTCATCGCACTGGGACGTTATCGGGCGCAATCATGAAATCATTTTTACAGTCAGGAGGGATTGTTGGAGGGCTCCTCGCCCTGCTCGTCCTTCCTTTGTTTGTATTAGATATCGGACTCATTTGGTTGTTGCAAGATCAAATGCCCGCATCGCTCACACTGTTTCTCGCCTTGAGTTGCTTTTACGGGATGTCATTCGCCTTCGGCTTTCTCGTCGACGGTCTCGTCGCTGTCTTTTCTTCCGTGCACACGGTCTACCCGTTCTGGCGTGCCGTCGCCCATCTTGTGACGAGTGCAGGGAGTTTATACGGTGTGACGTGGGTATTCCCGGATTTCGTATTATCGCCGCTCACGATAAGTACGATTGTCGTCGTACATTGGCTCGGGGCACAACTTTGGCTTCGAAGCGATTCGGCGGACGAAACGAAAACTTCGCCAAACGATGCACTCGATGATCAAATTATTCAGTTATTACGGACCACAACTTTTCCCGACTGTGTCAAGATTGTTCAACGACAGCATCCAGATGTACCGAAACTCGAGATTTTACATCGGATTCGTCGTCTTAACCGTCAAACCGAGTAAGCTGTTCGCATGAGGGATAAAATCATTTCCAATCCACTATTTACAAACTTAATTTTATCGTTTAAATTTATTTTAACGATAAAGGAGGTTTTTTTATGTGGAATCGAAATAGTGCCTTGTTGTTTGGCGGACGATTGTTATCCAACATCGGAGATAGTTTGTATCAAGTCGCAGTCATTTGGTATATCTTCACATTGACCGAAAACACATTTTACACAGGTGTCGCAACAGCCGTGGTGATGATCCCCAAAATTTTAAATGTATTGTTCGGTCCTGTGATTGAACGAATGAACAAATCACGCGTACTCGTCCATTCACAGTTCATTCAGTTCGTACTCATGTTGATGATTCCACTTGCTCTATATCTTGGTTATGAATCGGTATATCTCGTAATCACCATCATGTTCCTTGTTTCTTTTTTAGAAAATATCGAAGGGACAGCTGAGATCGCACTCATGCCAACCGTTGTCGCGCGTGAACATCGCGGGAAATTCAACTCGAGAATCGGTGTCGGACTCCAACTCATCGATTTATCGATGAAAGGACTCTTTGCAACAGCCATTCTTTTCTTTGGTATCGAACACATCTATTTATTCAATGCTTTCACTTATCTCCTTGCCGCCCTTTTATTTAGTTTGATTCGCGTTCCGTTCACAGTAACCCCAAGCACAAATTTACAAGGCTCCTCCTATCGTAAAGAATTAAACGAAGGGCTTCATTATTTCTTCACGACCAAAATCGTCGTCATCTGCGCACCGTTCTTACTTGCCAATTTTTGTTTTGGAATCACACAAGCCGTCTTGCCCGCTTATGCAGCAAGTAAAGGCGGTGGCGAGTATTATGCGCTCATGCTTATGGCCATTACGATTGGAAACTTGATTGGGACGATATTTGTATTACGCATTATGCATTATCCACTTGGTCGTCTGCTCATTGTCTTACCGTTTCTTTCAAGTTGTTTGTGGATGAGCTCCGTTTTTTTACTTTCTCCCCTCGCCTCTATCCTCGTTCTTGGGCTGGCATTCATCCCGTTCGGTATGATGAGTATTTTGCTCATCACGTTTCTCCAGGTCTCAATCGCCGAGCATTTGCTCGCCCGTGTATCCTCGACGTTAGACAGTTTTTTAGTGGCAGCACTCCCGCTCGGTGCACTCCTCGGTGGGATGTTACCCCAAATAGTTGGTGTAGAGTGGACGATGTTTAGTAGCGCGCTTGGACTGACCGCGATCTCGTTTTACTTTGCTATGAATAAAGAAAATCGTGACCTGCCTACAATCGAAGAAATCAGCGTATAATAAAACTGATAACTGGTCAGGAGGTTTCGTATGAAAGAAATCCAAGAAATCGGCAAGCTTTTGTTTGACGAGAAGACGTTTCAGATTCTTGAGCATACTAAGCAAGAGCCACGAAATACGAAAGAAATCGCCAAGTTAATGAAACAACCAACGGCGAACTTATATTATCCAATCAAAAAATTAATCGAGATTGATGCATTGCGTATCGAACGACAAGAACAAGTAAAAAATATCCTCGAAAATTACTATTCAAGCCGCCACTTATACACCGACGATAAACTTGCCATTGAAGGTGATTTCTTAACATCTAACTTGAATCATGTGCTTCAATGGTATTTCGTCCAAGTTCATCAAACCGCACAAGCCTTGAAGCGAGATGTTATTGAACAAGACGAAGGAACGGCCGAAATCGGCTACGCAACGAAAACACTGACACATGCGCAATGGAAAGAGTTAAATCGACAAATTAGACACGTGATTCACAACTACGAGCCCGAAGCGTCATCGGATGAAGCAACCGACTATCAATTTTTAATTTCAAGCCATAAAACAAACGCATGAAAACACCCATCTGTCATGTTTCGACAGATGGGTGTTTTATGTGAGGGAACCCCGTATTGGGAACTCACTTGCGATTTCTCGTAACCCTTGTAAGAACTGCTCCACTTCTAAGACAGACGTCTCAAATGCAAAGTCGAGCGCTTCAGTCTCGTCACCAAGCGAATGTTCAAGATGACCTCGAACGTCCACTTCATCTCCACTCAAGTCCCGTCGCGTCAACGTCAAGCTGACAAACGGTTCTGTCGGCGTAAACTCAACTTGTCGCACGTCACCGGCCACAAACGATTCGAACGTCGGTATACAGTGCGCGACGAGTAGACTGTCGAGCATGATGTCATCGAATGTGATGCGGTGCTCCGGCGCGTGGAAGCCGACCCAATTCCGATGCCACGCCGCGTCATGGATGTTGTCGGCTTCTTCATACGCGTACGCATAACTCTCGATTGAAAGATCGGTCACTCCGTCACGCGACGCCAGTTTTGTAAGGGCCATCGTCAACCGTCCTTCCGGAGCGAATAGCCGTCAATCTCTAATAGGCGCATCCGTTTCTGGTCGACGGCCGCATGGACGATGACCGTCACCCCTGGATTGAGTTGCATCATCTTCCTGATTTTCGTCAAGTCGTCCCCTTTAATCTCGACCGGTAAGACGAACTCGCCTTCCTTCAAATGGACGAACTTGATTTTTCCTTTGTCGTCATAGCCTGTCACTTCGTATGTCGCATACTCGCGTTTCATTAACATCTCTCCTTCTTCTGAATCGATTTCCACATCGAGACGACGAACGTCCCGTTCTCGCTCGATTTGTTTATCACGTGCAATCAGTCCTTTCACCCCGAGAAACGAGGAGAACAAGACAAATACGATAACGAGGACGTCAAAATGGACGAACCCATAGAGCAACCCGTATAGGAACCAGCACAACAATGACATCATCATGAGCGACGTCGTCTTTTCCTGTGATTCGTTCTATGGTCTAACGCCATCATCCGTCCTCCTCTCCCTACTTCTTACGTTCCCTGCCCGAGTTGGTTCCACACAAAAACAGCCAATCCCTGTAGCGGCAGGAACTGGCTGTTTAAGTTATTATGCTTCGACGCTGTCTGCGTATTTCGCTTTATGGTCGGCGATGACGTCGGCGTACCATTTCGCGCTGTCTTTCCACACACGGTCTTGCGTCTCGAAGTCGATGTAGAGAATGCCGAAGCGTTTCTCGTAACCGAAGCTCCATTCGAAGTTGTCCATGAGCGACCAGAGATAGTACCCTGAGATGTTCATGCCTTCGTCGTTCAAGTCAGACACGGCAGTGAGGTGCTTTTGGACGTAGTCGATGCGTTTCACGTCATGGACTTCGCCGTTCTCGAGCACGTCGTCATACGCCGCGCCGTTCTCTGTGATGATGATTGGAAGGTCTGTGTACTCGTTACGTAGGCGACGGATCAGGTCTTTGAACTCGTTCGGGGCGATATCCCAGCCCATGCCCGTCTTCTCGTAATCGGAGTACGCAGCCACTGTCATGAAGTCATTCGCCGCGCTGAACTCGACGAGTCCGCGGCTATAGAAGTTGATACCGAAGAAGTCGCACTCTGTCGAGATTGTCTCCATGTCGCCCGGTTTGATGAAGTCGTACGTGTGCACGTACTTCGCGAACAAGTTCATCATATCGACCGGATACTGGCCTTTGAACACCGGGTCGAGGAACCAGCGATTCGAGTAGCCGTCCGAGTTGTTTTGCGCGAGACGGTCGTTCACCGAGTCCGTCTTCGCATAGACCGGCGACAAGTTGAGCGTGATACCGATCGGCGTCGTCGACTTCAACTCCTGTTTCAACAGTTCGACCGCTTTCCCGTGTGAAAGCAGCATATGATGAACGGCGCGGACCGCTTCGTTCAAGTCGCGGTGACCCGGCGCGTGGACGCCGAGGTGGTAGCCGAGGAAGCCGGCACACCACGGCTCGTTGTGTGTGATCCATGAGTCGACGACATCGTCGAGCTCATCGAAGCACACTTTGGCGTAGTCGAGGAACCAGTCGACCGAGTCGCGATTCACCCAGCCGCCTTCTTCATGTGCCCACATCGGGAGGTCCCAATGGTAGAGCGTGACGGCCGGTTTGATGCCTTCCTCACGGAGACGTGTCGCGAGCGTCTTGTAGAACGCCATCCCAGCCGGGTTGAACTCCCCCTTCGCCGGGAAGATGCGCGGCCAAGCGATCGAGAAACGGTACGTGTCGACACCGAGCTGTTTGATGTGCTGGATGTCTTCTTCGAAGCGGTGGTAATGATCGCAAGCGACGTCCCCGTTATGCTTCTCGAACACGCGTCCGTCGATGTCACAGAACATGTCCCAAATCGACGGCGTCCGTCCGTCTTCGTTGTGCGCACCTTCGATTTGATACGAAGATGTCGCCGTTCCGAAGACGAAGTCTTTATTAAATTGCATAGTGTTTTCCTCTTTTCTCTATTATTCTTTGACCGCGCCAGCCGAAATACTGCTGACGATATACTTCGACATGAACAAGAAGGCGATCATAATCGGCACGACCGAGATGGCGATACCGAGATACAAGGCACCGAGGTTCTCGGCGACTTGTGAACCTTTCAAGAAGCCCATGAGGACCGGGAGCGTGTACTTCTCTGGTGAGAACAAGAGTACGAGCGGCATCAAGTAGTTGTTCCATGAGCCGATGAACGTGAAGATCGACATCGTGGCGACGGCCGGCATCATCATCGGGAGTGCGATCGTATGGAAGATGCGAAGCTCACTCGCGCCGTCAATCCGGGCCGCTTCAATCATACTGACGTGAAGCGTCGCCTGCGTGTACTGGCGGATGAAGAAGACGACGAACGGACTCGCGATCGACGGGATGATGAGCGGGATGAACGAGTCGAGAATTCCGAGTGTCTTCGAAATCTCGTAGAATCCGATCAAACCGAGCTGTCCTGGTACCATCATCATGACGAGCATGAAGATGAACATCGCGTTTTTGCCTTTGAACTCATAGAACGCGAAGCCGAACGCGGTCATCGCCGAGAAGTAACCGGAGAGCAACGTGACGAGCACGGCGATAATCAAACTGTTTTTGAAGCCGGTCCAAATGTTGATGTAGTCGCTTAAAATCGCATAGTTGTCGATAAGCGCCGTACCCGGGATGAGGGAGAAACCAGACATGATTTCTCCGTTCGTCCGCGTCGCGTTGACGAGCATCATGAGGAACGGGATGAAACAGACGATCGTCAAGACGATCAACCCGGTGTAAATGACACCGCGGCTAAAGATTTTTTTCTTTTGCTTTTGTTTCGGTGGCTCCACGCGAAGCGGTTTCTCTTCACGCGGCGGCTGTACTTCGCTGTCGGCGAGCATACGCCGTGTTTCTGCATTCTGTTCCATTGCTTATGCTCCCTTCTGCGCAGCGCGCTCTTTACGGAACATGCCTTTGAAGACGACCGCCGAGAAGACGAGCGTGATCAAGAACAAGCCGTAAGCGACCGCTGCCGCATAGCCATAGTTGTTATACTTGAACGCTTGGTTGTACAGGTAAAGGACCATCGTGTTAAGTGAGCCGTCCGGTGCACCGATTCCGTCCGTCAAGAGGAGCGGAAGATCGAACAATTGAAGGCCGCCGATGAGCGACGTGATCATGATGTACAAGAGAATTGGTTTGAGTAATGGTAACGTGACATACGTGAACATTTGCCAACGGTTCGCGCCATCGATATGGGCGGCTTCGAAGAAGTCTTTTGAGATACCCGATACGCCGGCCATGACGATGATGAACGAGTGACCGAACCACATCCATGTCAAGATGAGCGAGACGGACAGTTGTGCCGTCACCGGTTGCGATAGCCAGTTGATTGGGTCTGAGATGATTCCGATTTTGAGAAGAATCATGTTGAGTGAACCGTGCTGCCAGTCGAGCAAGATTCCGAACAAGAGCGCGACCGAACTGATTGTGATCAAGTTAGGCAGATAAAAGAACGAGCGGAAGAACGCGAGTCCTTTGAGCTTCAATCGAAGGTCAGAGAACAAGAGTGCCAGTGCCAATGCAAGACCGATCTGTAAGGCGAAGTTTACTCCCCAAATCTTGATCGTATTGACGAACGCCTCGATGAAGAACGTATCCGTCAACAAACGCGCGTAGTTCGCGAAGCCGACGATTTCTTCTCCTGGGCTGCCGGTATAGTTGGTGAAACTGTAATACAGGGTCAAGAAGACCGGGTAGATACTGAATGTCAAAAAGACGACCCAAAACGGGGCAATAAAGGCATAGCCATAGCGGTCTAGTTTTTTCACGTCGTGTTACTCCTTCCATAGCAACCCTTAGGGGGGAGGGTCGTCCCCCCAAGGATTAGCTGGCTTCAGTCAACTTGGATATCTGGGTAAGCGTTTTTCGCTTGTTTCTTGAATTCGGCAATCGCTTCTTCTTTCGTCTTCTTGCCTTCCACGTATTGGAGGACCGAAGCGCCGTAAAGCGTGTCGAGCTGTTGATCGTACTTCGTGACGATACCTGGTGTGATTTCATCCGCTTGGCCAAGGAAGAACTCGTAGTTGTTCTGTCCGCCGAGGAACTCATCGCTGAAGTCGTCTTTGATTTTGTCTGTTACTGGTTTGAAGGCAAGAACGTCGCCTGTCTCTTCAGCCCAGTCCGTCAAGAACTCTTCGTCTTGTGTCATGAGTTTGACGAAGTCGTAAGCGGCTTCTTTGTTTTTCGATCCTTCGTACACACCGAGCCATGTGCCGCCCCAGAAGTACGGGCTTGGGCCGTTTGTGACTGCCCAGTCGCCGGCTGTGTCTTTCGCGCTGTCTTTCAAGACGCTGTGAAGGCCCCATGTCGGAAGGACGTATGAGAAGACTTGTGTTTCTGTCTCTGTGCCGCCTTCTTTCACTTTGATTGGTTTCGACATACCTTCGAACCAAGATGGTGACCATTCAGGAGCGAGTGCCGTGTACTGCTTGTCACGAAGCTCTTTCGCGTAGTCCATGTAGTTGATCTTGTCTTCTGTCAACACGAGTTCGTTGTTTTCGTTTACCCATGCTTCTGGGTTCGCGCCTTGTGAGAACCAACGGATCGCGCCTTCGTCTGGGAACATTTTGTAGCCTTTTTCTTTCATCTTCTCAGCGACTTCGAAGACGCCGTCCATCGAGCTCATCATGTTTCCGATTTCAGCCGGATCGTCCGTGCCGAGCACTTCTTTCGCTAAGCTACGTTTGTAGTAGACGCCACCTGGTGTCGTTTGCCATGAAAGAGCGCGCACATTGCCTTCTGAGTCTTTCCCGAGGTCGAAGACGTAAGGGATGTAGTCGTCAGCGATTTCGTTGACGTTGTATGGCTCGTCCGAGAGGTTTTCCCAATAGCCTGCATCTACCCATTGCTTGAGGAAGGCGATTTCACCTGTGAATACGTCAGGTGCTCCGACGCCGCTCTCGAGTGCTGGCTTCAATTTTGTCGGATAGTCGGCGATTGGCACGATTGTCAATTCAACTTTGACACCGTTACGCTCTTCGTATGTTTTGATTGGTTCTTTCAACTCATCTGTGAACGACCAAACTTTGAGGACGTCGTCTTTCGAGCCTGAAGTAGAACCTGAAGTTCCTTCGTCGTTTGAGCATGCGCCCAAGACGCCGACTGAAAGTGCACCGATTGAAAGTAAGCTGACTAATTTTTTACGCATGTGTAAGTCCCATCCTTTTTAAGGTTTTTAGAAAGCGTTTGCAAGAAGAGGTAAATAATTGTCGAAAGCGCTTTCGGTTTGGTTGAAATAAATAATCGAAAGCGGTTTCGATTTTTAGTGAATGATGCTTCGAAATCGCTCTCTTCTCTCCATCCCGCTGAAGGGAACAGAGCGACTTCGAAAGATCATCGTCAGTTCTTCACTTGTAATGGCGCGCATGACGCCCGTTCCATCAATTTGACCGGAATGACGCGACGCTCGGTCCGTCGTTCCTTGGCGGTCATTTGTTCAATCAACAGTTCCGCTGCCGCTTCGCCGATTTCGTCCGTATCTTGGCGAATCGTCGTCAGCTTCGGCGTAATGTATTGAACCATTTCGATATCGTCGTATCCGATGACG
Organism: Exiguobacterium alkaliphilum 12/1; assembly: GCF_000714435.1. GTDB lineage: Bacteria > Bacillota > Bacilli > Exiguobacteriales > Exiguobacteriaceae > Exiguobacterium > Exiguobacterium alkaliphilum. The sequence goes on along the minus strand of NZ_JJMW01000021.1, from coordinate 45,032 downwards.
GAAATGTCTTCCGGCACGCGTAGCCCCCGTTCATGGATGGCTTCAATCGCACCGATGGCCATCTGGTCGCCGGCGACGAATACCGCGGTCGGACGTGACTCGAGGTCGAGCAACTTTTCCATCGCCTGTTTGCCTTCTCCAACCGAGAAGAAACCGGCGTTGACCAAGTACCCGGGTTCAATCGGAAGACCGATCGCCTCCATGGCAAGTTCATACCCTTTCACACGAGCGGCTCCCGCATCAATCGTCTGGTCCCCAGCGATGTGCGCAATTCGAACGTGTCCGAGGTCGTGCAAGTAGTTCACCGCGAGGCGTGCCCCTTCGATGTTGTCGGAATAGACGACGCTACAGTTGGCGCTGTCCATGTCGACGACGACGATTGGGATATCGCTTTGCATGAGCTCTTGAACTTGTTCGTCCATCCGGTCCGAACAGATGACGACGATGCCGTCGACGGCCCGATGTTTGAAGTGTTCCAAGTAACTCATGTCACGGTTGCGCAGGTTTCGCGAGGCGAAGATTAAATCGTAGCCTTGCTCTTCTGTCGCGTGACGAAAACTTTCGATGATGCCGTTGAAGAACGGATGTTTCATCCCGACTTCGTTCGCTTCTGAGAACATGACGCCGATGGCCCACGACTTCTTCGTCGATAACGATTGGGCGTGTGCGTTCGGTAAGTAGTCCATCTCAGCCGCAGCCTGTAAAATCTTGGCCCTCGTTTTATCACTTACGTCTTTATAATTGTTCAACGCTTTAGAGACGGTCGTGATGGAGAAGCCCGTTTTCTTAGCTAAATCATAAATCGTACCCATGTCAGTCTCCTCTTCCCGAAAGCGCTTTCGGTACTTTGATTGTAGCGCATGAATTTGTAGGAATCAATTCTTTTTCGTGGAATATTTTGCGATTCATTTTTATGACGTCTTTCTTCTATATTACTGCATTTGGAAACTTTTTGTCGTTAGTGCGTACACCTAGAAACAATTTAAGATTTGTTCTTTTTCGCTCTATTCTTTAACAGTGATCGTCCAGTCCCCGTCTGCTTTTACAACGAAAACATACGTACTAGAATTCTCAAAAGAAAATCGTTGTGACCCCTCATAGTTACCAATTTCATTTACTAATAAATTTGCTGCATTAACTGTCACCGCAAAATTTGAGCTTCCATTATGCGTTAAAGCTATTTGATAGCTCCCTTGATTGATTTCAAAAAAGATGACATCATCCCCATTACCCTTTAAGTTACCAGGTAAGTTTTCTACATCTAAAGGACGGTATTGCATAATTTTAATGTTCCAATCACCTTGGTTCCCATTTATGTTTAAATAGTAGTCTCCTGTTTCTTCAACCCAAACAAAGCTCTTTCCCTTGTAACTCCCGATTTCATTGACAAGTAAATCTAACATTTGGCCTTGCGAGTCTTGAAGAACAACAGAAAAGTTACCTGAACCATTATACGTACTCTCGATAACAGCGAATCCCTCTTCAAGTGAAATCGCATCTGTCCCCATATCTGTCGATCCACTGATTGTAGTGGTTAGCTCCTCTTGGTTTTTACTCACGTATTCATCTCTTACTTGCTCTATATTTTTATTTGTTGTGACTTCGATAACCGAATTATTATTGTACACGACAACTATGTTCTGTCCATCAATCGTAACTTCATCAATTTTTTGATTATACACGCTGTATCCACGATTAATTTCTAATTCATAAGAATCCATATAATCTTTGTAATTTGACAACGGGTCCTTTGCCTTTACCTCTCGCATGAATTCTTCGAGTGTCGGCTCTATATTATTTTCATCATTATCTGACTCTTCATTTTCACTCAATGATTCATCTTCTTCTACATTTTCTATTTCTTCCGTATTTACGACAATACTTCCTTGCCCAGAATCTGATGCGGTATCTTGCTGATTATTTTCAAGAAGGCCTACAATAAAAGTCAGCCAAACTCCTACTAGAAAAATTGAACCGCCAAGTATCATTGGGAAGAGTGTAATATTTTTTTTGATAAAGTAACGATAAATGGAGATAACACCATAAATAATTCCACCTATCATTAAACCTAGGCTGACTAATGCAAGGATATCCATTACCATAGTTAGACCCTCCTATCTTAAGTTGAAGACGCTTAATCTCTTTATATTCACTTACCCATTTTTCCCATATAGTTCTACTGTTGTTCTAATTTTCATCATTAAAAATAAAGAATCACTCAAATCAATTTGAGTGATTCCTTATTTCATTTCTGCAGTTTAATGTTAGTGCGTACGCGTATATAACCAGACGAGGTTCGTGAATTTTTGGACTTCCGTTTCGCCCGTCACGCCTTTAAAGAGTCGTTGGAACGGCTTCAACAACTGCTCGAGGACAATCTTACGGATCCTTTCGTGATGCAACTCGTACGTGATCGCGTCGAACAGATCCGCCTGCTCCTCGTTCATCTTCACGTGCGTGCGAATCCGTTCGGCCATTTCAATGAGTTCATCTTTCGTGACGAGGTTTTTGTCCGTCGTCCCGCGCATCTGTTCGACGGTTACCGGATTCAATATGTGTTCGTTCGTCTCAATCATACGGGCTGCCATTAACTCCACATAGGTGTATAAGTTTCGGACGAGCTTTTGAATCGAATAGGCCGTGTTCGTAATCCGGAGGGTGAATAAGATGTGCTGCAACATCCCGTTAAAAAGTACCGTCAATTCGACAGAGTACGGCCGAATCTCTTCCCCGATGATTTCGGTCAAGCGCATTGCGAGCCATTCAATCTCATACACACGATGCTGTAAGACGAGTTTCTTTAACTCCGGTTCATTTGCGGACATGATTGACTCGAACAAGGCATGAAGATTACGTTCTTCATTTAATTGGATGAGGATCGAGATTTGTTCGATAAAGACATCCTTGTCACGTTTATCTCGGCCCATCTGCATTTCAATCCGGCGTTGCCCCGCGTCATAGCGCAAGTTTTCAAGGATGTTTGCGACACAGTCTGTCTTCGAGGCGAAATAATTATAAAACGTTCCTTTTGAGATATTAGCTCGCTCAATGATTTCCTGTACCGACGTTTGCTGGACACCATTCTCAATGAATAAGTTCATCGCGACGTCAGCCACTTTTCGTTTCTTATCTTTCATATTTTACGGGCTCCGTTCTGCTTAGTTTGTAGCTTAAGTATACCATTTTGAACTAACGGTTCAAAATGGTTGATTTATTTGTACAATGGGTATAAAATCATCACATCGACACTTACTAGTATATAACTATTCAGAACATAAAGGAGCAACTCGTATGAAACCAGAATTCCAAAAGAAACCGCCATATCTTATGCTCGCGGTTCTGTTCGCAGGGGCGTTCATCGCCTTCTTAAACAACTCATTACTTAACGTCGCGCTCCCGTCCATCATGGTCGACTTAGAGATTGCTGACTATTCGACCGTGCAATGGCTCGCGACCGGCTTTATGCTCGTGACGGGTGTCCTCGTCCCGGCGTCTGCTTATCTGATCACGCGTTTCTCGAACCGGACGCTCTTTATCACTTCGATGGCCATCTTCGCGGCCGGTACAGCCATCGCTGCATTCTCGCCGACGTTCGGCTGGTTGCTCACAGGACGAATGATTCAAGCGGTCGGCGCCTCGACGATGGGGCCGCTCCTCATGAACGTCATGCTCGTCAGTTTCCCGCGTGAAAAACGTGGGACGGCGATGGGAATCTTCGGGCTTGTCATGATTTCAGCGCCAACGATTGGTCCGACACTGTCGGGTTACATCGTCGAGTACTATGACTGGCGCGTCTTGTTCGAAATGATTCTCCCACTCGCCATCATCGGTCTCGCCCTCGCGATTTGGAAAGCAGAGAACGTCATGGTGCAAAACAAAGAACAATCGCTCGACTATTTGTCACTCGTCTTATCCACAATCGGTTTTGGTGGCGTCTTGTATGGTGTCAGTTCGGCAAGTTCTGACGGTTGGGACAACCCGATCGTCTTGACGACCATCATTGTCGGATTGGCAGCTTTAATCGCGTTTGTCATCCGTCAACTCAACATGGAAAAACCACTCCTTGACCTACGGGCATATAAATACCCGATGTTCGCACTCGCATCGATTATTGCGATTGTCAACGCCGTCGCCATGTTCTCCGGAATGATTTTGACACCGGCCTACGTTCAAAGCGTCCGTGGCATCTCGCCGCTCGACTCCGGACTCATGCTCCTCCCAGGGGCCATCATCATGGGTATCATGTCGCCAATCACCGGGAAACTGTTCGATAAGTTCGGACCGAAGTTGCTGTCGATTATCGGTCTCACGATTACAGCCGTTTCGACGTATATGCTCGCTCACGTCCAACTCGATTCGACGTACACGTATATCGTCATGACATATACGCTCCGCATGTTCGGGATGTCGATGGTCATGATGCCCGTCATGACTAATGGTCTCAATCAATTGCCGACGCATCTTAACCCGCACGGGACGGCCATCAACAACACTGCCCAACAAGTTTCGGGTGCGATCGGGACGGCCGTCCTCGTCACCATCATGAACTCAGTTACACGGACAGAAGCCGAATCGCTCATGACCGGCGTCGACCCGGCGACACTCACCGAGAGTGCGATGGGCGCGTTGACGCAGCAAGCACTCCTCTCAGGGATTCAAGTCTCGTTTTATGTCGCCCTCGGCATGAACATTTTGGCGCTCGTCCTCGCCTTCTTCGTGAAGCGGGTCGATGTTCGAAACCTTGATTTCAAAGAAGAAGATCAACAACTTAAAAAAGCGAATTAATGCAATGAAAAGCCGCCCATTAGGACGGCTTTTCTTATGGATTCAAAAACCGCATATCCTCACGGCTCGGCTGTTCGGCATCCATTTTTTCTGGTAAGCTACAATTTCTCGCATGCGTTGCTGTTTTTCCATTCCCACCACCTCGCTACTTTGTACGATGATTTATTGGATTTAGTTCCCTTTTTATTTAAATTTAATATTCTGACTACAAATTATATGGTATTATTTTCATAGTTTGTTCAATCGTTTAGGAGGAATGGATGATGAAAAACTGGCTCGTCACGTGTTTGACTGTCGCGTTACTGTTACTCTCGCCTTTCGTACCACTATCATCAGCAGAAGCCTCATCAAAGAAAGAGAATCGTTCAATCATGGGTTCTTCCACTGTGACGCCTCAACAGATGGCCGACTTCGTGAAACGAAAGAATCCGCATAACGTTCGACTCGAAGGGGTGACGGTCGAGGAGCTGGCGAAGCTATTCATCATCATCGGGGCGAAAGAAGGTGTCCGCGGTGATGTCGCGTTCGCGCAAGCGTTGAAAGAGACTGGCTACTTCAGCTATAAGGGCGATGTTCTGCCGAGACAACATAACTACTCAGGCATCGGCACGGTCGGCAAAGGGGTGAAAGGCCATTTCTTCCGGTCTCCACACCAAGGGGTGACGGCCCAAATTCAACATCTGAAGGCGTACGCCTCCAAGGACGACTTGAACATGACACGTGTCGACCCACGCTTCCATTATGTGAAACGAGGATCGGCGACGACGTGGCCGGCGCTCCATCGTAAATGGGCGATGCAGCCAAAAGGCAACTATGGCACCGAAATCTTATCCATCTATCGGGAGATGGAACGGACACAGCTTCGCGTCGCCAAAAAATGACAGGACATATAGGGGTGAAAGATAGTGACTTGCAATCAAGTACGATTGTTTAGCGGACTCGCGCTTCTCGTGGCGGGCGTCGCTTTACTTCTCAAACGTTAAGCATCCGGGCATCTGCTCAGATGCTTTTTTTGTTCTGCGTATTCACTTCAGATATGATGAAAGAAAGCTGTTGCATAAGGAGGTCATCACCATGTTATGGGATGAGCGGTTCGATACAGAAGAATACGTGTACGGGGAACAACCGAACGAGTTTTTGCGAAGTCAACGACATCTTTTAAGCGATGGGATGCAGGCGCTCGCCATTGCCGAAGGAGAAGGCCGAAACGCCGTCTGGCTTGCTGAACAAGGGCTCGACGTCGAGATGTGGGACTATTCACGTGTCGGTCTCGAGAAAGCGGAACGTTTAGCATTGCGTCGCGGCGTATCGCTCACGACACACCTTGTCGATTTAGCGATAGCGGATTGGCCGGCTGAATCGTTTGACGTCATCGTCTGTATTTTCGGGCACTTCCCGAAAGACGTGCAAACCGCCGTGTTAAAAGGCGTGACGCGCGCGTTGAGACCAGGAGGATTCTTCATGATCGAGGTGTATAGCGAGGCGCAACTCGAGTTTGGAACGGGCGGACCGAAAGACAAGGCACTTCTTTACACGACGGACGCCTTCTCTGTCCTTTCCGACTCGCTCGAGACTCGTCACTTCTTCGACGGAATCGTGGAACGACAAGAAGGACGGCTGCACCAAGGACCGTCCGCTGTCATTCAATATGTCGGGCAAAAACGGGCCGAATCACGCGACATGTGATTCGGCTTATTTTTATTAATGCCCCCGATACTTTCCGAGCGCACGCATATTCAATAAGTAGAGTACGGTCGCATAGATGACGAGTCCAAGTAAATACGGCCAAACCCCGAAGAAACCGCTCCCGTACACTATCACTTCCTTGATGGCGGTCGCCCCGTAAAAAAAATCGGCATGACCTAACTCAAATTGCCGAGTCCATACGGGATGAGATCGAGCGGGATGAGTCGTAACGCTACGATTTTCTGAACGATGGCCATGCCAAACCCCGATTCACCTTGATGCCTTGAAGGGTCTGCTTGATAGAACCGTTCAAAAATGCGATTCATTTGGTCCGGTGTCATCCCGTTGCGTAAGCCGTCTGTTTACGTCAAATCAACGTCTATCGCATAGCTCGCCGATGCGCCGCCCCGACGATCCATTTCCATGTTTTTTTCATTCTGTTGCTCCTCCTTTTGGTTATAGCCTTAGAATAAACAGCAAATTTAAACAAAGTTTAAACAGCACATCCGTCTTTCCAATGTGCTGAAATTGAATGTTCAGAAGTGTGCGTGCAGGGAATAGAGGCAATAGTGGCAAATGAATCAATAAGCGTTTCATAAATCATGTCGGAAAGAGGCGGTACGTGTATGCAGAGCGTGAACAAGTCAGTGATTGTCATCGGTGGGGGGCTAGGCGGGATTTCGGCAGCCATCTCGCTTAAACAAAAAGGCTATGACGTGGCTTTATATGAAAAGAACGACCATATCGGCGGGAAAGTGAACCGTCTCGAACAAGACGGGTTCGGGTTCGACCTCGGCCCGTCGATTTTGACGATGCCGCAAATTTTTGAGAAGTTGTTCACCGGGAGCGGCAAACGGATGGAAGACTACGTGCCGATTAAGCGGTTAGACTTGGAGTGGCGTTCGTTCTTCCCGGACGGAACGGTGCTCGACTTGTATCACGATCTCGACGTGATGGCGAACGCGAACCCGTCGCTGTCGAAGAAAGACATGAAAGAATATCGCAAGCTATTGAACTATGCCGAGCGCATCTATAACACGACAGAGCGCAGTTACTTAAAGGATGGGTTTGAGTCGCCGTTCGAGGCGGTCACGCAAATCGGTCCGATTGCGACGCTCATGGGCTTTGATTTGGCGTCGACGATGTACAGCGCCATCTCGAAACGAATCAGCAACCCGCACCTCCGGACGATGCTGTCGTATTATGTCAAATACGTCGGGTCATCGCCATATAGCGCCCCGGCCGTTCTCAATATGATGATTTACATGCAGCACGCGCAAGGATGTTGGTACGTCGAAGGTGGCACACATAAGCTCGCCGAAGGTTTGACAACACTCGCCGAAGAGATTGGCGTGAAGCTAAACACCGGACAAGGCGTCGTTCGGGCGCATACGCTCAACGGGAACATCTCGGCGATCGAGCTCGAGGACGGACGACTCCGCTCTGCCGATTACTACGTTTCGAACATGGAAGTCATCCCGTTCTATCAAAAGATGGTCGATGTCGAAGAGGCGTTCGTCGACAAACTCGTCGATAAATACGAACCGGCCAGCTCCGGCTTCGTACTCCATCTCGGCGTCAAAAAAGAATTCCCGGCACTCGCACACCACAACTTCTTCTTCTCAGAAAACTTGCAGGAACAGATGGAGAAGATTTTCGACAAACACGAGTTGCCTGACGACCCGACAATCTATTTGGTGAACGTCAACAAGACCGACCCGACCCAAGCACCGGCGGGACATGAGAACATTAAAATCTTGCCGCACATCCCGTACATTCAAGAAGACCCGTTCACCGAGGCCGATTACGCGGCGTTTGAGGAACGGGTGCTCGATAAGCTCGAACGGATGGGGATGGATGGTCTTCGGGACAACATCGTCACGCGAAACGTCTGGACGCCGCACGACATCGAGCGCATGTACGGGTCAGACCGTGGTGCGATTTACGGGACCGTGTCGGACAAAAACCAGAACGGCGGATTCAAGCATAAGAAGAAAAGTGAACTGTATGAGAATCTGTACTTCGTCGGCGGCACGGTCAATCCGGGCAGCGGGATGCCGATGGTCACGCTCAGCGGCCAACAAGTGAGCGATAAGATCGCGAAGCGCGACGGTGTGATGACACGATAATCGAGCCATAACCCTTTGGAGCAGCGTGTTGCTGTTCCAAAGGGTTTTTTTTGAAACCTTTTCATGTATACAGCGTATACCTTGGTAAAATCTTGTAATGACAATGAGGTGTCCCATGCATCAAATTTCAAGTTATTTCTTTCTGTACATCAAAATCGTCCTCACAGATAAAATTCCGTTCGTGATGACGATGGGCATCCCGCTTGGCATCGCCCTCTTGTATAGCCCGCCGGATGTTCAAACGATGGTCGCGTCGGATTACACCATGTACTTGTCTTCCTTTTGGGTATACATCCTACTCGCGACTTACTTGAACGGAATCGGCCTCGAGCTCGCCCGGATGCGAGAGTATGGTCTCATGAAGACGTACGTCATGATCTCAGGCAACAAGTATACGTACATACTCGCCATCTTATCGGCCCAGCTCGTTTTCGCCGCCATAAGCCTGTCGCTCTTCACAATCGTCGTCACGCTCGTCCACGGCCAGTTCACGTTTAGCTATCTCGTCACGCCGCTCCTGCTCCTACTCGGGAGCATCCCGTTCGCGCTCGGTAGCGTCGCGCTTACACTTCTCCCCGTCAAAGTATCAAGCTTGATGCGATTCGCGAACCTGCTCGCCTTTCCGTTGTTTTATTTGGCGATTAAGCAGCCGGACGTCTGGTTCGGCTATGCGAACCCGTTTTACGCGCTACTCCAATTATCGCTCGCCATCGTTCATATCGTCGTCCAAGTGGATGTGTCGTTTAATCTCATGATGACGCTGTTCGCTCTTGCCGGATACGTCTTCGTCGGCCTATTTGCCATCCAGCGCTTCAATTTGATCTCTTCGGTCACACGTTAGGAGGAAGTCATGCATATTCAACAGTTACGCTATACGTATCCGAAAGCGCCATGTCCCGTGCTCGACGGCGTCTCGTTCACGCTCCACCCGCATAAATTAAACGTCTTAATCGGGCTGAACGGAGCCGGGAAGACGACACTCTTCGACTGCATGACCGGGACGCTCCCAATCGAAGCGGGCACGCTTCAGCTCGTCCCGTCACAGGACATGCTCTATTTGACGCAACATATGATGTATCACAATGAGTTGACCGGAAAAGACTTGACGTATTTCATCGGCCGCCTCACGAAACGTCCCGATTTCAAACGTCTTGAGACATACATGAATGGGCTTTCGAGCGCCCGGGAACAAGAACGGTTCGAACATTTGTGGAAGATGAAGCTCGGAAAGATGTCGGTCGGCGAACGCAAATGGCTGTTCGTCACACTCCTCTCGTCGGTGAAACGTGCGCTTTACTTGTTCGACGAACCGACGAGCGGGGTCGATCCGGCGTCACGCATCCACATCATGCGCCGGATTCAGCGGCTCGTCGAAGACGGTCGGACGTGTCTCATCTCGACCCATCAGTTGCATGACCTCGCCCAGCTCGATGCCAACGTCATTTTCTTACATGAAGGGCGCGTTCTTTATGAGGGCAGCTACGACGACTGGCTCGCGGCGTCCGGGACGACTGACCCGGACGAGGCGTTTCTTCAAATGGTCGAGGGTGACCTCACGGAAGTGGCGGTGACACGATGACCGAATCATTTTGGGAACGGCATCGCTTCAAGTTTTATACTGCCGGCATGGTCATCTGCGGCTGTTTGATTGGTATGTTTTCATAAGAAACCCAGCCTCTGACGAATCAGAGGCTGGGTTCTATTTTTCCATCCAACGGTAGACGACCATGAAGCCAATCCATGCCGCACAAAACGGTAGGACGAAATTGATCAGTTGCCACATACTATCTGTTAATTGCATCGCTTCGCATCTACTTTCGTCTTACTCATTCTTCTAACTGAAGGAGGTCACGGACTTCTTCGGCATCGGTTGGATTCATCTCAAACACGTCTTCTCCAGCGAGCCCTCTCGTGAACTGCATCGTTCCCGCTTCGTCCTCCCAAATGTTCACCATCAATTCCATCGTCGACTCCGCCGGGTTGTTGATTGTCACGACGTAGTCGGGTAACCCTTCCATCTCAACCTCAATCGCAGGACTCGCTTCCACAATCTCGATGAAGCGGTTAATGTCGGCTTCGTCTTGAACCGATGTCTCTGAGAAGACGACCGTCTCTTCATTTTTGTACGTGCCGACGACGAGCTCTCACCCTTGTTCGCCACATGCGGCGAGCAGGAGGAGCGGAGCGAGTAAGCAGGCGAGCAGTGTTCGTTTCATCCATCTTCCTCCTTATCAGCTGAGCCGATTTTTCGCTGCTTCCCGATGTGCCATCCGGAGTTCGTGATTGTTCACATGGTTCGGATCGATCAGTTCGAGCTTCCGGTTCACCCACACCGACAAGAAAATGAACGGGATGAACAGTGCGAGCAACATGACCGCAAACACGACGAGCGAGCCTTCAATCGACCAGGCGATGGCGATGAAGAGACCGAGCAAGACGACGTTCGCGAGCACGATACCGAACTCGAGACGGACGAACTTCTGATAGCGCGCCTCGTCGTTGAACGTGAGCAGCAACTTCATCCGGTGCCACGCACGGTACAAGCTCGGCAACTGCGTCGCCATGATGATGACGGCGAACGTCGCGAGCGAGATTTCTTGCGTGAAGATGAAGTAAAAGGCAATCCCTAAAATCATGAACGTGAGCAAGAGCGCCGTCTTGTTCACGTTGCGGTCGTTCTCGACCATTTGTTTGACGCGTTGTTCTTTTTCAACCATATTGAATGTCCCCCATCATGATGTCTTTCGTTTTTGACGCTCGACTTGCGCTTTGCTGAGCTCTGGCCCAGTCACATGCTCCGGGTCAATCGCTTTCAACTCACGGTCGATGCGATAGCCGAGCACGATGAACGTGATTAAGCCGACGAGCACGACGATGATGAACGTCAATAGCGTAATCCAACCGAGAATCGAGCTCGTAATCAACAACAAGAGGAAGACGAGGTTCCCGACAGCCAATCCGAACTCGGACCGTACTTTTTCTTGATAGCGGGCATCGTCATTGAACGTGAGCAACAGTTTCATCCGATGCCAACTCTTATAAAGCATCGGGAACTGCCCGACCAAGATGATGGGCAATAGGAGCAGCACATCTGTAGTCATAAAATAGATGATGAACAGCGCGATGAAACCGAATGTCGGATACAGCGTCTGCTTTTGTCGTTTGCGGTCGTTCTCAATCATGCGTTCTAGTCTTACCGTATGGTCAATCATCCAATCCTCCTAGCTAAATCTCATTTCCTTCTTTTACGAATCGATCGCACAAAAGGTTTCACTCGTACGGAATGTCATGCTCGAGGATATATTTCGTCTCTTCATAAGCTTGCTTACTGTACGGGTCGTCGTGCTGTCGAAGCCCTTCAAAGAATGCTTCGATCGATGATTCTTCTTGAAGCCTCCGCGCCACAATCAAATGTTGCATCGTATAGATCGCTTCGTCTCGGAGCGTCTCGTCGTTCATCCACGTCAGTAATTCCGTGACGAGCTCGTCTGTGCCAAGCATGTCGACTCCGTTCAACCACGTGTTCGCTCCCTTCGCCTTCTCACGCTTATCGGTGCTGTATAGTTGACGCCGCGCATAATCGATCAACGCCTCCCCCTCGGCGAGTCCAGTGAACGGCTCGAACTCGACCGTCGTGAGTGCTTCGGTGAATGCGCGGAACGAGTCGAATAGGACATCAATCTGTTCGCTGTCCGTGTCGATATACGCAATCTTTGGCGTCGCGCTCTCGCGATAGTCGAACGCGAGGAAGAAGTGTCCATCACCTGCGAAGGCGACCAACCGGTCATCCGCGACGCCCCACTCAGTCAATAGCGTCTTCGATTGAATCAAGCCGTCTGATAGACCGACGCCGGCAATCGAGTCGACGAGCGCAATGTCGTCTTGTCCGTTCCACACAATCGGCAAGTCACGTGGCTCGACGCCACCACCGTTTTGGATACGAATCGCTTCAAGATAGTCGTCCGGGAGCTTCACCCCGAGGTGCGCCTCGACTGCTACCAATACTTCGTCTGTCAATTCGGGCAACCGATTCGAATCGTCCGGGTCCTGTCTCCATATATTCATCGTTTCCCTACTTTCATTAGTCTTCTCTGCTTCCGTAGCTCTTGATGTGTGACATGCTCTGAGTCGATTTCTTTTAAACGACGATCCACCCACGCTGACATATATACGAATGGCAAAATAATTAACGTACCGAGCCAAGGATAGGCGATGTTCTGATTTACTTGCATGACACCGCCCCAAACAAATAGAGAGAGTGCAACGACTGTGAGCAGCACTCCTCCTCCTTCGATTTGAACATAACGTCGATACGCTTCATTCGAATTGAAACGAAGCAACAGTCTCATCCGTATCCAACCCCAAAACAACAGTCCTGCGTGAATCATTAAAAAGATTGTGAACAACAAAACGTTCGTCCACATTTCGATCGCATATAAAAGATACCCTGTGATTAAGACAAGAATGAAGATAAGCAGGCCTGAACAAATTGCAACGTTCTCTAACCTCGTCATCTTCTCCATGCGAGCTTGGTGTGAGACCTTCATTCTTCCTCCCAATTCCGTTTCATCCGCTCCCGTTTCGTCAATCCGAGCAGGCTATCGACGACGTGCTCGTCATCGATTTGAAGCAGGCGTCGATCCACCACCATCTCGATGAACAAATAACCGATTGCCAAACTGACCACCGTTCCCGTAAACAGCGATAATGGGACGAACCCTGATGCAAAGAGCGACATCATCCCCATCATGCCAAACAGTAAGACGAGATTCAAAAGCCCTTTGAAGCGAATCCAGCGCCGATACCGTTTATCCTCATTGAACGTCAACAGCGTCCGCGTCTTACGCCATGCGACGAAGCCGAGCGGCAATACGACGATGAAAAAGAAAACGAATGCGGCGATCTGTTCATAAGCGCCTCCTGAAAAAAACCAAAGGCCGCCCGCGAGGCCACTTAAAAATGTAGCGAGCAACATCACAATCCCGGTTCGGTTTCGTGAATATAACTGTTCGACTCGTTCTTCACGTGTCATCTTTTCATTCCCCCTTGAAACCAAATGCTTACGAGTTGCGTACATAAGAATAGCATACCAATAATTAGGAGGCTTTCATATGGATATCCTCATCTTAATCGCATTACTCGGTGCCGTCGTGTTCATCCTCTTCAGCTGGAAACCGCATCACCGTTCCCCTTTCGAGCATCGTTCGACGTTTTATCCGAGAGAGTCGCAAACGACAACATGCCCGCATTGCCAAACCTCTGTCAGAAGGCAGGAACACGGGCAGACTTGTCATAGTTGCGGTAAGTCATTTTAACGTCATCCGACGCGTCGGACACGCTCGTTCAATACTTTTTCTTTCCCGCTCAATTGAAACAGCAATACTCCGCCGACAATCAAGATGATGCCGACGACCGTCTTCCACGTGAACGGAATCGCCTCGAGCCCGAACCAGCCAAGCGTGTCCCAGAGGAGCGCGAACAAGATTTGTGACACCATGACGATGGAGATGGCGTAACTCGGGCCGAGCCGTTCGACACTTTGTGTCACGCTCATGACGACACCGACCCCGATGATGCCACTGAACCAATACCACGTCTCCATTCCGGTGACGGCAAACAAGGCCGTCCCATCACTGATTAGTCCCGCGACGAGCGATGCGAAGAAGCCAAGCCCGAGGACGAGCGTCGTCGTAGCCCACGCGCCGACGCGTCGCTTCACGTTCGCATTGAACGTGTTTTGGATACAAACGAGCATCCCGCCGAACACGGCAAGCATCATCCCGATGGCCATACGTTTCCCTCCTCACTCATAAATACTCTCTCCCGCCACATCAATGAGACGATTCCGATCGACGACCGTGATCGAACGTCTGTCCCGCTCAATGAGTCCTTGTTCAACAAAGCGTTTGAGCGTCCGATTGACGTGCCGATAGCTCGTCCCAATCAAATCGGCGATGTCGGTCAACTCATCGACCGTCGAGCCAAGCGTCGTCGTCTCGGGCGTCATCGACAGCAAATAACTCGCGAGCCGGACCTCGACCGGATAAAACAAATTAAAGCTCATCGATTGCGACTTCATCTCGAACTTGCGGGTAATCTCCGTCAATAAGTAGTTGAGCCAAATGACGTCCTCGGTCGCGTGACGCGCCAACGCCTCGAACGAAATGACAAGCATCTCGACGGTCGTCACCGCCTCGACCGTGTTCAAATAAGGAGTCCGCTGCACGTATTCGATGTCCCCGATCAAGTCGAGCGGTTGCTTGAACGACAAGACGAGCCGCTTCCCCGCAGCCGACGTGTGAGAGACGCGTATCTTCCCGTTGACGAGAAAACGGAGTGCATGGGCTGCGTCACCTTGCGTACAAATCGTCGCCCCCGGTGCGTAACGGACGATCGTCAAATCGGGCCATGCCGCACGCGGCAACACCTCGTCGAGCCCGACTTGGCTCATGTAGTGTTCCACTTGCTCGTTCCCTACCATTTCAACAACACCACCCCGGCAACCATCATCGCCACACCGACAAGTTGCGTGACGTTCAAGCGACGCCGCACCATCCCGAACCAGCCTCGTACGTCAATGACGAGGGCGAGGGCAAGCTGGGCGATTAAAAACAACGAAATCGTGAGCGTGACGCCGAGCGTATGCACGGCCGTCATGTTGCTGAACAAGATGAGCGCCGCGAAGGCTCCGCCTGACAGATAGAGCGGCTTCACATGTCGCATCTCGCGATACGTCCGGTCGCGGACGAGGAGCATGATGAGGAGCGCCACGATAAAACCGGTCAGCTGGGTGAGCGTCGCCGCCTGCCATGTACCGATCGCAGAACTGATATTGGCATTGGCCACACTTTGTAAGGTCAAAAAGAAACCGCCGCTGATGGCGAACAAGACTCCGCGCATCTCCATCTCCCCCTTTTTTTCTTTAGTTAACAATAACGGACAGGTTGGATAAAGGACAGATGTCCTGAACCATGAAAAAAAGGCCATGACGAATCATAGACCTGCGCGATATGCTTCCAATCGCTCTTCTTTCGCGACCGACAGCTGCTTATTCGTGACGTGTGCCGGGTCAATCTGACGGATGCGTCGCTGCAAGAAGCGCGAGACCCCGAACGTCAACGTCGAGATCCCACCGATGATGCCAAGCAGCCATGGCAGTGACAGGCTTTCCGCGAGGTAGCCAATCACAAGACCGAGGTACACAACAAACTGAAGCCAGAGAGAGGCAAATTCGAAATAGATGAGCCGACTGTATCGTCGCTCCTCATTGAACGTCAGTAATAGCTTCGTCTTCCGCCACTCCAAGCAGAGGTACGGGAAAAAGAGGACGAGCGTACTGAATGGCACCCATTTCGGGGAGGCGCTGCTCACAAAAATGGTCACGACAATCCCGACAAACCAAACGCCCCAGCGCCAGCGCCAATGGACGTCGTCTTGCTCCAACAACTGTTTAATTCGTGTTTCTTTCGTTACCATATGTACTCCTCTCGTACGAGCGGTAGAACCGCGAGATGTCGGTTCGAGTCGGTTGATTTGGGTCAACGCGCTCGAGCTGTCGACGTGTCGTGTAATGATGCCACCCTAACATCACCGAACAGACACCGTAAACCATCCATCCGATAATCGGGACGCCCAAACGACTGAAAATCACCGCCGCTGTGACCCACACCATCCAAAGAGGATACATGCCATACAAGCGCTTTGTAAGCAATTCGCCACGTCCGGTCGTAAGCGTCATCGCTTTCTTTCCTTCACGGAACATGATACGCACTAGACCGATTGATACGAGTAGGGACCCAATCCCCCATACCCACCAGAAGTCCTCAAACCCTAACGTGAACGAGTTGAAGAAGATGAGTGCCATTGTCAGCCAAAAACTACTGCGTTGATGTTTTTCTCGATATTGGCCTAACGCTTGAATCCGTTCTTGTTTCGTCATAGTCATGTCGTCCTTTTATTCTTGTATTTCATCAAGTTGATGCTTCGACTTCGCACGGTTCGCTTTCGCCAACATGCCAGACGTCACGTGCTCCGAATCGATTTCGAGCAACTTCCGGTCCAGCCAAAACGGCCATAAGACTGACGGTGGACCCCCGAGGATGATCACCCACATAAGAGCGTCTCGGTGAATGTTTCCGGTCAAAAGCAAAGCGACTAGGCTAAACAGCAAGACGAACGTAAAACTGAGAAACAAGAAATTCAGCTGAATGAGACGCCGATATGAACGGTCGCGATTGAACGTGAGATAAGTGCGTGTCTGCCTCCACTCGAGCCATATCATCGGAACGAGACTGATGACCGCGAGCGCACCGGAATACACAAGGTCCATCATGAAGTATAATGATGCCCCCCAAATGAAGAGCGTGCTCGCGATGACGATGCGATGATATCGCTTCTTGATGTTCACTAATTTAGATAGTCTGGCTTCCCGTTCCATCATATCCCTCCTAATCTCTCACGTAATCGAGTCGCATCTCACGAAACAATGGATGCTCCGGGTCGATAGAAGACAATCGCTCGTCTTGTCGTCGAATCCATCGGTACCCAATGTATAGAGCGCCACCGGTCACAATCAGAATCCATGCGTAGGTCCATCCGAGTTTGAGCGTCAATGCGATCGAGAGAATAGACATGACGAATACTCCGAATAGGAATCCGTTTCGCCGTGTGATGATTCGCTTGGCCGATTCGTGCTCAGTCATATGCATCTCGATGCGATTCGCTTTAAAGAAGGAAGCACCAAGTAACAACAAGCAGACAGCGATACCGAGCACATACCATCCATTCCATGAATTTGAACGAATCAAGCCGACCGTAAAAAATGTCATCGGAAACGTGATGAGCCCTTGTAGGACTGCCATCTTCATGTTCGATTTATAGATGGCATTGATGCGTTCTTGTTTTGTCATCTCCTTAGCTCACCATCCCCTCACTTCACGTCGCATCGGTTGCTCGGAATCGCTTTGTTTCACTTTCTCATCTATCGCCCGTTCTGAAACCGAGAGGATGAAAATACCGACTGTAAAGCCGATGAATGGCAACCAAGTGGCCGTCTCTGATTTCATGAGCCATGGAAACACGAGTCCGATGAAGAGAATCAACACATAATCAAACGTATATTGAAGTGAAATGAAACGCTTTGTACGAGTGCGTTCTGTGAAACTGCTCATGAATCGATACTCTTGTCGTAAGGCGTATCCGTATAGCAATGTCGTTAGGACGAGCAAGCTACCGTAAAGTAGCTCTTGCGTGTTTGTCTGTAACAGTAAAAAAACTATCACACCGAACGGAATAGCAAATAGCATCCGCAGAAAGAACCACTTCCGATTCCCTTGCTTCATTTTTGTCAGTCGTTGTTGCCTATCCATATCTCATTCCTCATTTCATCTGGGCGAGTGTTTCCCTCTTTATCAACCTATACGTGAGAATCGTTATAAAAGTTCCGTTATTTTACAATTTTATAATCCGGGCAAGTTGATTGACTAAAGTTGAATCTCGTTTTATAGTTTAGTTAACTTAACTTTAATAAAGAAAGCATGAGGTTTTATTATGAATTTGCTTCACAATCCACGATTCGTCTTCACTTGGCTGTCCGGGATGACGTTGACGCTCGGCTTCTCCATCTTCTTCTTGAGCGTGTCGTGGCTCACAATCGATGTGTTACAACAACCGGCTTTGCTCGGAATCATTTTGACCGCCGTCTCGCTTCCGCGTGTCGTGCTGATGGTGTTCGGCGGTGTCTTCGCCGACCGCTTCCAAAAGAGTCGGCTCTTATTTTTGACGAACCTCGGCCAGGCCGCACTCATGTTGGCTGTCTTGAGCCTCCATCTACTCGACCTGTACTCGGTCGCGGCACTTATCGGGATTTCCGTCATCTTTGGGATTTTGGACGGCATGTCGTATCCGGCCCTCTCGTCCCTCATCCCGTCCCTCGTCAAACAGCACGAGTTGCAACGGGCCAACTCCTTGTTCCAAGGCTCGCTCGAGCTCATGTTTGTCATCGGTCCCTTCTTAGCAGGACTCTTGTTGACATGGGGCGGGTTCGGGCTCAGTTTCGGGACGGCGGCCGGACTCATCTTCCTTGCCGCTTTGTTGATCATGCCGCGCCTGATTCAAGACCGAATCCCGGCGGCGCATGTCATGTCCTTGGCTCACGTCATCGTCGACTTAAAAGAAGGGATTCGCTACGTCTCTCATACCCCGATTTTACGGAGCGGGACGCTCTCCATCGCCATCGTCAACCTGTTCGTCATGGGACCACTCATCATGAGTATCCCAATCCTCGTCGGGGAGCGTGGCGGTACGGCGTTTGACTTGAGCGTCATCGAGGGCGGGCTTGCCGTCGGGACGTTCGTCGCGAGCTTCCTCGTCTTACTGATGCGTTCGGTCCATCGCGGTCGGTTCGTCTTCCGCGCCTTGTTGCTGACGATTGCCGCGTTCCTCTTGTATACGCAAGCCCAATCGATTCCGATGCTCGCGTTGACGGCGGCGCTGAGCGGCTTCATGTTGATGCTCGTTTACTTGCCGGCGGTCACACTCATGCAGGAACATAGCGACCAAGACAAGATCGGTCGTGTCATGAGCATCATGGCGCTCGCCGCGTCCGGTCTTGAACCGGTCGCCTTCGCCGTCTTGTCCGTACTCGTCGCGCTCGCCGTGCCGATTCAAACGTTACTCATCACGTTTGGTATAATCGGGTTGGCGCTTAGTGCCCTCTTATTTGTACGGAGCCAGACGTTCCGTCACACACGATGAAAGGAGAACGACCTTTGAACGAGACACGCAAACAACAAGTCATCGAGATGTATCGTCAAATCGACGAGCTCGACTTATTGTTCACCAAATACTTCACCGATTTGAACGAGTTCCAACTCAGCTATCAGCAAGAACAGATGCTACTCCTTTTTAAACGACAAGAGACATGGACGACGACGGAGATCGCGACGAAGATGAACATCTCGAAAAGCGCCGTCAGCCAAGTGCTGAAGGTACTCGAACAGCGTGAGTTCGTCCAAAAGGAAAAAAATCCGGACAACTTGCGTGAGAGTTTTATCCGACTCGGACCGCTCGGCCATGCATACTCGAAGCAAATCGATGCCATCGAGGAACGGCTCGCCGAAGAGATGTTCTCTGTTCTTGAGGACGAGGAGATGAAAATGATCAACCGTTCGCTCGCGTTGATGATTCAACGGTTCAAATAAAAAATGCGTATCGTCCCACGTGTGGGAGGATGCGCATTTTTGGTTAGAATGGCTCGACGACACGGATGGCTGACCGAAGCGCCCCTTCGACATGACCGCCGAAGAAGGAGTCCGTTTCCGTCCCGGCGAAAGACAAATACTTGGCCCAACCGGCGTCTACTGGAATCGGTCCATAGATAGGAAAATCGGTCAGCGGTGCCGTATCTTCAACCGCTGCCGTATACCGGTCACTCGCCCAATCGACGGATAAGACATCTCGCGGATGGCGCGCCTCTTCCCCAAATAGTCGTACGAGTTGATCAATGACGCGACGATTCAGCTCGTCCCGTTCAAGCAACGCGCGCTCGGTAGCGGATAAGCGGAAAAAACCGAATAACGCCGCAAGTCCATCCGGTTGCGAGGCGTCATGCACCTCCTGTAACACGCCGGCCCAGCTCATCCCTTGACCGGATAGCCCATTCTCTCGCCAAAACGGACGATCGTAGACGGCGAGCACTTTCGCTTGACCGGCCATCCAAGTCGGGATAGACGCTAGCTTCGCCTTCATCGTCTCAGACAGTTCCGGCTGAAACGCGATGCGTGAGACGAGCCGAGGCGGGATGGCCAAGATGACGTGCGTGAACGTTTCGGTCCCTCCTCGTTCGAGCTCGATGACGACTCCACGCTCGACCTGTCTCATCGAGGTGACCGTCGACTGAAGTTGAATCGTATGAGGCGGTAAGGTTGCCGCGAGCGCGGTCGTCAAGCTGGCCATGCCACCGACGAGTCGCATCGATGGGACCACGTGTCCTGGTGGAAGCGTATGGCGTTCGATGACACCGAACTGACGCTCGAGCATCAAGTCGCCGGTTGCATGTTGGGGGAACACTTGTAAGTCGAGCTGGTCGACTAGCCGCACCATCGTCTTTTCCGTATCCGGCCAATACCAAGTCGGACCGAGGTCGAAGCCGTCATGGCTTAACACCCGTCCCCCGATGCGGTCGCGTGCCTCGAAAACGGTAACGTCATAGCCTTTATCGATGAGGAGCGACGCGGCATACAAGCCGCTCACGCCGGCTCCGATGATGGCGATGGATTGTGTCATGTACATACTCCTTTTATATACGTGGTGTCCCCATTATACTGAAAACGGTACATATACATGAGTTGAGCGAATCGCTCGCGAAAGGACGTTACGACATGAAACGAATTTTCTATTATCTTTTATTCCCATACATCTTGTTCATGCGAGGGTTATCTCGATTTATTAAAACGGAAGCTGCCATGTCCAATGTCTTTTTACTGTGCTTCGTCCCTGTCCATATTCTCATCATTGGATATGGCATTTCAGAATCGCTCTTCTTAGAGATTATCAGTGCACTTTACCTATTGGCAGGATTGTTTGCTCCGATGTTTTATTTCGAATCGGATATCAAAAAGCCAGGCTACATCTTACGCAATGAGCGATGACTATTTAGATATGTCGAATTTTATATCGAGGATGAGATAGCCCGAACGAGAACCCCCTTGATTGCAATGAATGGTTTCCCTGCTTTTAACCTATAGCCTCAGTAAACGTCACTACATCGAGCACGTGCCCGACATCAATCCGGTCGACGAGATAGTGATACTTCGTGTTCGTCCCCGGATACGCCTCGACGATCGACTCGCACCAGTCGCGGTCGAACATCTTCTCCCACGATTCCTTCAACTCTTTCTCGTCTTTCGCTTCTCGGTCTTCAAACGTCAGAAACCAACGATTCATTGCAAAGTTCCAATAACCTGCCTCGAGTTCAAGTACATGTGCATCGGGCAACTCAACCGTCAGCACAACACCCGGCTCTCCGGGCTCCAAGTAACCGCTTCGTCCTACATCCGGCCGTGCATCACTCAACCAGACAGGATAATTCCCATGAAGGGAAATTCCAGTTCGCTGTTCATACTGCCCCGCGAGCCAGTCGTAGGCGGGCCGATGATACGCGTAGTTTTCGTCTTGAAAGATGCCAAAGTTCGGGTCGCCGAATAAATAGCCTCTTTCGTTCGCTGCTTTCCAAGCGCTTGCGTGTTGGTATGTATAGTAGATTGCCATAAGTCAGCCCCTTTCTAGTGAATGAATCAATCATAACCAAATTACAGGCGATGCATCTATTCTCCGCCTTCCTTTTTGTATGAATTTGGAAGTATACTAATTGAGGAATGCTTCTACTAGGAGGAAAAAGAATGAATGTACTATTCACGTTACTATTCAGTCTATTGGCAATGATTATCCCACTCGCGTTAATCATCGCGATCATCGTATTGATCGTTCGCTTTATCGGTCGTTATGAGAAGCGGGCCGACGCGCGACTCGAGCTAGAGCGCCAAACTGCGGCCCATCAGCAACAACAGTTCGATGTGTTAGTGGAGCGTCTCGACCGCATCGAAGAGAAGATGGAGTTGCGTTCTTAATGTCGAAACCACTCACGATTTGGACGAAACGTCTCGTCCTCACAACGATTCTCGGCGGTGTGCTACTCGTCGCGACTTTCGCCACGCAACGCGCCTTCCATATGTCTGAGATCAATCTACTAGTCGATAAGGCCGATGAACAACAACTCAGCTATGAGTTAATCATCCACAACCCGCTCACGAACGCTTACAGCTTCACAATCGTTCACGACTAAACTAAAAGGGAGTAGCGCGCGCTACTCCCTTTTGGTCGACTTTATTTTGGAAAGAAGCCGACTTTCCCACGTTCATAGGCTTTATGCGTCACATGTTCCGGGTCGATCTTCGCAAGCTTGTGATCAAGTTTCGAAGACGCGATCCATGCGAACAGATTGAATGCGACCACGAGTAGCAAAACATTCGCTTGTTCTGGACGGAGCAGCAACGATACAATCAACAGACAAAAGATTACGATGACCGCCATCCCGCTCCAATATTCATACCAGACAAACCGCCGATAGTCAGGCGCATCGTTGAACGTGAGCAACGTCTTCGTCCGCGCCCATATCTTAACGAACCCGATGGCTGGGATGAAGAGGACGAACCAAACCAGTTCGGCGAGTCGACGCTCACCCGTGAACCAAAAGATGGCGCCGAGTAGGATGATGAACAATCCAAGAAGAAGGGCTTGGCGGGTGGAACGTTTCCCCGCCTCGTATAAGTGATCAAACCGTTCGCGTTGGGTCATATCAGTCTTCCTTTCCGTGAATCGTATCGTTTATTTTCAAACAAATTGCCATATAAAGAAATGAGGGTGCACATGAATCAAGCCCAAACCGAAGTCCTAGTGACTTTCCGACTGCTCGCCGATGATTTTTCAATTGAAGACGTGACGCACCGTCTCGGACTCACGCCTACAGAAACCTTCAAGCACGGGGACAAAAGTAAATACCCGTCCCGTCGTCGTGAATATACGTCATGGTCACTTAGTACAGGCTATCAGCCGTCAGTTGATGTGAACAATCAGTTGCAACACATCATTGCGCAACTTCGCGGCAGAGAAACCATTTTAGACGACATCTATGACACGTATGATGACATGCAAGCACGGTTTATCATCGTGATTGTGATGGAAGGCGGTCAAACACCGTCGCTTGTGTTTGATTTGGAGACGATTCAATTCGCCCATCGGATTCGTGCCGAGTTCGACATCGATTTATATGCGAACCCGTATGAAGAGGACCCCAACTTTAAAGACTGAATAACGGACTAAAAAAGTCACCTCAGCTCTAGGTGACTTTTATCGTTCCAGCAAACGACCGTCGTCATTCCATTGCCCGTATAACCGATTGGCACGTGTCTGTTCAATCAATTTGTCCAGTCGTTTCTCATATAAGGCCTGGTCTTTGCGCACACTTTGAATCGTGTCGATGCGAATGCGACGATACAGTTCGGGGAACGCTTGAAAGTTACGGTATACATCGGGCTCGCTTTTCAAGCGTCTCACAATCGCTTCGTCGATGACGAAGGACGTGTCGCTCATGTCAGGGAGGACAGTTAGACCGCGCTCTTGCATCATCCCTAGTCGGATAAGGCGACGAACGCGTTCTTTGTTCAGCTCGGTCCAGTTGCTATTCTTTCGCCTCGGCGAAAAGCGTTGGGCGAACTCACCTGCCTCGGTCTTCTTCGCAATCCCGTCAATCCAACCAAAGCAGAGCGCTTCTTCAACGGCATCGAGATACAACAAACCGTCCCCGCTCGTTTTGCGCCTGAGGATTACCCAACAATAAGCCGTGTCGTCTGCATGTTCATGAAGCCATTCTCGAAAGGCTTGGCGATCTTCAAACCGTACGATGTGATTGATTTCCATGACGCTCATCCTTCATCCTCTCCATGCTTTTCTTCATTATCCTATTTTTCAATCGTCTCGTCTTCATACTTATTGTTTTCGGTAAGTCATTAGAATGCCAATCAATCGATTCGGGAATACTTTGATTGGAGGTGATAAAAATTGATTCGTTATTATGATTGGAACAACGATCAGTTTATCGACACAATTTTTAAAGAAGAGATGCAAGGTTTCACTTCGTTGCGCGCAATCACGTATGTCAGTTCTTTTCAGCTCATCAATGAATTGATGCCACTATTTGAAAAGCTGGAAATCATTCACGGTTTCACCGGAACATCTTTTCAACTCATTACTCAACTCCTTGATATTACGAATCGGGTCGAAAACGTTCGATTGCTGGAATCTGAAACGTTCAATGCACTACTCGATGAAAGACTTGAAATTCATCTTGCTCATGCTGTCCCCATTCATCACAAGACTTACATCTTGGAGAAAGATAACCATTATAAAATTTTGTCCGGTAGCGCCAATCTAACGACATCTGCCCTACAAGGAAGAAATCATGAGCTATTATTCATCCGGACAGGCTCTAAACATGATGCTTTTTATATTCAAATGCATGAAATGTGGAGCGAAATTAAACGAGACACAATCGACTATATCGACCTTTCTTCGCTCAATTCCGTCAAAGAAAGGCCTGAAGAAGTAATAGAGTCTTTTCTAGCCGATGTCGATGTGCCAGAGACGCTCGTTCAAGAAGCAAAACCAGAAATCGAAAAACTTCACACCCGTAAAGTCGATACTGTATTTGAAGAAAAAGTAGCACCTTCATTTTTGCCGCTCGTTCTGACAAAAACAGGACGACGAAGAAAGCCGAAACCTGAAGAAATTCGAAAACAAGTTCGCCTGGCCGTCGATGAAAGGTTATCCAGTTATGACCTGGATAAGCAAATCATGTGGCAATTCGATTTTGAGGCGCACGACTTCATTATCGGCGAAGACTACCTGCATGATTTCCTGCGAGAAAAAGTAGCACCTTCCGCTAACGGGATGATCGATGTGATTGAAAGCTATGAACAGAATAAATTTAGAGATGAACGGCATCAAGTGTTTACAGGGATTCTCTATTTGCTGACCTCACCTCTTATTTGGAGAATTCGCGAAATCTATACAGAGAATCACTTGCCGAAAGAAGATGTTCCTGTCGTCATGAATATCGTCGGTGATGGACAGACTGGTAAGACGACGCTTGTCCGTGAATACTTTTCGACGTTACTGGACTACGCTTCAATCCCTACGTACTCTATGTTAAAAATTCCACCTAAAGGTAAAAAAGCGAGCGCCCGAATTGCGAATGATTATATTGATGGGTACCTTCATTCTGATTGGGTCAATCCGCTCATCATTGATGAAGTCCCAAATAATTTCTTCACAACAACACACGGTGAGAATAACGTAAAATCTTGGTCCAATGATCGCACCGGCATCTTCCCCATTTTAATTACGACGTCAAATATTTCAGGTGCTCTCGCAAAACCTCAACTTCTCCGTCGCATTTTAATGATTCCGATTGATTCCAAGTATCGAGAATCTAAAGACCAACCGTTTGACGTATATCAACTCGTCAGTAATCTAGATCCTCTCCTCCCACTATTCTTTTTAAACGAATTATCTAAACGCCTAGACTCAATGACCCCAAAAGATATTGAGCGATTGAAAGAAGACTATTTATCGTTATCTAAAGAAGTCCTATTTAAATTATCTCCCGAACTAGAGACTTACGCGAATGAAAATGGGTTCCTTTCAAATTACGATATCGTCAATCATCGTGGGAAAACCTTATGGGCAATGACCCTCATGTCAAAAGCCGACCACATCTGTGTGAACCCCAAAAACGAAAAAGAAATCATTGTTTACGAGTCTGCATTTAAAACACACCATGACCGTACTGAGGCCAAGACATTTTTACCTGGCGGTGTACTCGTTCAAAGCGGTGGTAACAGTTTAACGTTGAATAGCGAGCTCCTTGAACAGTTTGTCGGTTTTTCGATTCAGACGGTTTGGGAAAATCAATCGGCTTCTAGAACAGGTAAACAGATAGCAGATGCGATGGCGAAACAACTTGCACCTTTACTGGAGAATAAGAAAAAGCCTTCTCGATGGAAGACTTTGTGGAGAAAATGATGTCGTGTAACAAGCCTACCTTTGCCACCGGAATGGAATTGACTTCTTCAAGCCCAATCGATAGCCGAGACGCCACCCAAGTCCTCGGATCCGATCCAACCAACTATCACTCAAGTCTCGGAACGGCATGACGGCTTGAACTTGATGTAGCTCGACTCGATGAATCACGTATTGATAGTTCGGTGCTTCGATGGACCTATGAATCGCCATCTCCTCACACCATTTTTTATCAAAGATTTTTTCCCATGACTTTCGAGTATGGACCGGATCAATATTTTCCCTATGATCAAAGGCCTCGGCTGTATCGCAAAAAGTAGAGTTGTACGGAACAAACTCCCAAAATGAAATTTCTGAAGCCAATACTTGATCATCTGGTAATTCAACTGTCAACACAACACCTTTGTTCCCTTGTCCAATATGGCCACCGCTGCTTAGATTAGGAAACTTATCCTAACACCAAACCGGATAGTTTCCGTTCAGTGAAATCCCAATTCGCTGCTCGTACTGTTCAACCATCCAGTCATAGGCCGGTTTGAAAAATTCGATTCCCTCTTCATTGAACATGGCATAGCGAGGGTCACCTTGTAAATACCCTCGCTCCAATGCTACTTTCCAAGCGTCTTCATGCTGATACGTATAATAGATGCTCATATTCATTAACCTTCTCCAAACTTATTCTTTCACCACTTTATCCGATTTCATATCAAAAAGTAGTGAAAATAATGGTCAGGGTTAATCGGTCGATTGCAACTTAGCCGTTCGGACTCGGATACTTCACCGCATTCTTCTGGAGCTTCTCTTCAATCGCCTGAGACACATCGATCCCTGCCGCATGGGCGAACGTGAGCGCGTAAATGAGGACATCCGCGAGTTCTTCTTTCATCTCGACTTGTTTCGTCTCGAGCGCTTCTTCGCTCGACACCCATTGGAACAACTCCAGCAGTTCACTCGCCTCGAGTGATAACGATAACGCCAAGTCTTTCGGGTTATGGTGGAACGCCCAATCGCGCTCGTCACGGAATTCAATCACTTTGTCCATCAGTCGTTGTATTTCGTTCATGTCTGTACCTTCTCTCTTTGAATGTGTAACAGCTCATCTCGCAACGCTTGATTGCTCGCATACAAATAAAGTCCTCGGACGCCCCGTTTCATCAACACATTGATGGAGTTCAATACGATCTGTTCTTTCGCTAACTCGACATCTTTGACACCGTCAATTCCTGCATACGCACCCGTATCTTTATAAAGATTTGTGTCGATCACCAAGCAATCCTTCGTCTCATCGTACGTCACCGAAGGACCTAACACGACGCCAACGTAATTCAAATCAAAGCCTTGAATTGTATAGATTGACCCGGCCTCGGCAATTGTCTCTGACTTCTCGGCCCACGTCGTCTTACCGCCCGTCGTATTCCACGGCAACTTATAGTTCCCGTTCGATTCATAGACGTAGTACGTTTCGCCGTCTTTCTTATGAATATAATCAAATGTTGAGACAACACGGCTCAATCCATGCAGCTTGTCTTGTTTCATAATCACTTGGTGCATCTCTTCTAACGTCTCAAAGATTCGTAACTCATACTCACTCGATTGCGGAAACGTTTTGATTTGTTTGGTTTTAAAGGCATCAATCCAATCGATGACATCCTTACCTGCCTGCATCCGGAACTGGTTTGTCAGCTGATACGTCTGTGCGACCTTCGCCTTCTGTTTGAATGATTCGAGCAATCCCTGATTCCATCGACTTTTCATTTTTAATACTTGATGTTGATCGAAGATGACAATCACAATCTTCGCACGTTTCATCAACTCCTCGAGATGATTCTCCGCCCGGAAATTGTTGTACGCATCCGACTTCGTCAACAGGAGATGCGCCTCGTCGACCAAGATGATATCAACCTTCTTATCTTTTAACTTGTTCAGGAGCGGCGTCGGTTTGACGAAGTTGACAGCCTTCAAGTGTTTGACTTGTTTGGCAATCCCTTTATACGTCTTCAGCATCTCCTCGTGATTGACGACCAGGTAGTTCTCCGTCTGATGCAGATTCGAACCCGCCTCGTTCGTCCGCGCTTGAATGGTATTGAAGATAGAACTGAGGACGACACTCTTGCCGACACCGGCCTCTCCTTCAATGACGTACAAGTCTCCATACGTGTCATCGGGCTTCGACTCCATAATCCGTTTCTCACAGAACTCGAGTACACGCTCTTTCAAGCCCATCTGTTCAACGGATAACTCTTTGAACGGTGACAATTTAAAGATGTCTTTGTTCTCGATGGCGTGCAGGTCGTTTTTGACGAGCCCTTCCTTATGTAGCACACCCCATAGCTCAGGAAACAGTTCATTATCATAGAACGATTTATTGTAATAATTGTGTGTGAAGTCGCTTGCCGTCTTGCTTTTGTTTTGTAAAGTGTACTTCTCGTCGCCTAAAAAGTAGTTAATCAACTTCGTCTCAAGATGGAACGTCGCCGATCGATTGAACGTCTCATGCTTCACGAGATTGATTTGGTCCACATTCTTCCGATCTGCTTGTTTCAGCTTCAGATGTTGTTTCATCCGTTTTTGAAAGTGTACCGTCTCCCCGATATACGCTTCCTTCTGTCCGTTCAAAATATAAATCACCGGATAGTTCAAATAATCGGCTGTCCGATCAATCTCATCTATACTCGTTTTATCAAATTCTAACGGAATGACCTCAATCATCTTCACCGACACACCCTTATCTAATTTCAAATTATCTCCAGTTTAGCATAATCTTATTCCAATTCGTTACTCAAGTCTTCTACGAATCAATGGTATAATCCCACTAAAAAGGGAGGGATTCGGTGCTTACGTTCAACAACGTCTCTGTTCGCCAACAAGACACGCTCATCCTTGAAAATATCTCGTTCACCATCAATCCGGGTGAAGTCGCTGCCATCCATTGCGGCGTCACTTCCCGGGAAATATTGTTCGCATTATTGACGGACTCGCACGCGAACTACTCGGGGACCATCGATACAACGAATCGCACGCTTTCGGTCTTCTCCATCCGTGATGGCTTATACGACCGGCTGACGGTCGAGGAATATTTGCGTTTCACGCACACGCTCTATGAATCAACGGAATCGCTGGATGCCGTCCTCCAAACCGTTCAACTCACCCCATACCGGAACAAACGATTGAATCGGCTCAGTCTGTCGCTCGTCCGGCGCGTCCAATATGCGGCGCTGCTCTTACATAATCGAGACATTTACGTTCTGGAAGAACCGGATCAAAACGTCGACCAAGAGACACGGCACTTGTTCGCGACCGTCTTGCTGCAACTGAAGCAACAACAAAAAGCCATCCTGCTTCTGACGAGCAACATGGAGAGTGCCCTGTTCGTCACGTCGACCGTCTATCGTATCGATCATCGGCATTTGCGCCTACTCGACGTGGAACCGGATGAACCGGATGCGAACGAAGACGTCACCCCTGACGTGATGCACGTCCGCTTCGAGAAGATTCCGACGAAAGTGAACGAGAAAATCGTCTTGCTCGACCCGCCTGAAATCGACTACATCGAAAGTCAAGACGGACAATCCGTATTACACAGTCAGTCCGAGCAGTTCCCGAGCGTCTTCACGATGAACGAGCTCGAAACTCGTCTGACCCCGTACGGCTTCTTCCGCTGTCATCGGTCGTACATCGTCAACCTTCAACGCGTGCGGGAAGTCATCACCTATACGAAGAACAGTTTCAGTCTCGTGCTCGATGATGCGGCGAAGACGACCATCCCGCTCTCGAAGACAAAAATGGCCGAATTGAAGACGATGATCGGGCTGAAATAGGCTCCATTCACCGTCCGATTCGCTCCACTCACTCCTCAAAAAGCGCCATTTATGGCCATTCTAATGCGCTTTCCTCTTCCTCTCGATATGATGAAAACAAGCAAGACGATATCGACGAGGAGGAACGAGAATGGACTCAATCATTCAAGTGAACGGATTAAAAAAGCTATTCGGCAATGAAGAGGCGTTGCGAGACGTGACGTTTTCTGTCGGCAAGGGAGAAGTGTTCGGCTTTCTTGGACCGAGTGGATCTGGGAAGACGACGACCATCAAAATCTTGACGTCGCAACTCGCGCAGACGTCAGGTGATGCGATTGTTTTCGGCGTCCCGGTCTCGGAGTTGAAACAAGAACAGTATCGGAAACGAATCGGTGTATTGACCGACAACAGCGGCCTATACACGCGCCTCTCCATCGAAGAAAACTTGCAACTCTATTGCGACCTGTATGACGAGCCACGTTCACGAATCGATGACGTAGTTCAGATGGTGAACTTGGCCGGAGAACGCAAAAAACGCATCTCCGCTTTATCGCGCGGGATGCTGCAACGGGTGACACTGGCCCGGGCGTTATTACATGAACCGGAGCTGTTGTTTTTAGATGAGCCGACGTCCGCACTCGATCCGGTCAACTCGCGCCACATCTATAAAGGAATCGAACGGTTGAAGGCAAAAGGGACGACCATCTTCTTGACGACGCATGACATGAACGAGGCAGAAGAACTGTGCGATCGCGTCGCGTTCTTGCATCAAGGGGAAATTCAACTCCTCGACGCCCCAAAACGATTGCGCCGGAAATATGCGAATGGCTCCATGCGCGTCGAACTGCATGACGGGGAAACGGTTGAATTGAAGCAAGGAAAAGACGGGGCCGACTGGCTCCATGCACAGATGCGCGACCAAAATATCGCGGCCATCCATTCGAACGAGCCAACGCTCGGGGATATCTTTATCGAAGTGACGGGGAGGAAATTATCATGACATTTTCAATGAAACGGGCACTCGCTATTTTCCAGAAAGACTACAAAGACTTGTCGCGGAACTTATTCGTCTCCTCGACGTTGATCATGCCGCTGTTCTTCGCCGTCTTCTATTCACAGCTCGGCGGCGGAGGTATCGACGTGACATACTTTGTCATCAACATCACGTTCAGCCTCGTCGCGACGTTCGTCCAGTGTGCTTTGATTGCCGAAGAGAAAGAAAAGAACACGCTCCGTGGACTGATGTTGTCGCCAGCGAGCACGCTCGACATCTTGCTCGGGAAAAGTGCGCTCACGTTCGTAACGACACTCGTTTTGATTGCAGCGTGCGCCTTTATCATGGGATACAGCCCTGCAAACCTGCTCGTCATCTCACTCGCACTCATCGTCTCGACGTTCTTTTATATCGGGATTGGGACGATTCTCGGACTGATTACAAAGACGGTCATGGAAGCTTCACTCATCGTCATGCCAGCGTTTTTCTTCTTCTCATTCTCGCCGATGCTATTGGTATACGAGGACCGTTTCTCTATCATCGGTTTACTCGAGTATTTGCCGAACATCGTCTTGATCGACCTCGCGCATCAAATCGAGGCCGGTGCTGGACTCGGTACTACATGGTTGGAGCTCGTGATTTTGTCTTCCTGGGCGCTTGTTGTGTTCGTTGGAAGTGTTGTGATGTATAACCGAAAACAGACGGATTAAATAAGAAAGGAGCGACGAATTGAATTGTCGCTCCTGCTATTTTTAAACAGTTAGTACAACTATCCTATTTGCTACATTCAACTCTTCTTCGTCAGCAAATTAATCAGTGTTTTTCTCGCCTCTGGATTTTTAGCTAATGCCAATGCGGCACCAATGACCCTGGCCAAAATCGATGCACCCATCCATCTCTTGAACTCCGAATCTTTTTGAAATGACTTATCCACCATTCTCTCAATCCGATCATTGAGTTTGTCTCTAGTTTCTTCCGTTAGGTTTTCGTCTTAGATTTGTTTGGAAAAGACATCTATTTTAAATTTAGTCTTATTTATTTCTCTTTAGTGAGTGTCATTATTTTCAAGTGTTCTCGTTACAATGGTTGTATCAGGTCCGTAAAACAATTGTATATTCGATTCGTCATCTATCTCAATTTCAAAAGTTCTTCTAGTCGTTTGAGGCCCAAATAATAAGACATCGAAATCTGAGTTTTCAACCGTGTTAGTTTCTAGAGTTGTTTCGGGGCCCAAAGTCAAAGATTCGACATCACTAGCTTCATTTGTTTTTGTAATTCTTGTAGTTTCAGGTCCCATATAATTAACATCCGAATTTTCAACAGTCTCTGTCACAATTGTTGTATCAGGACCTCTAAAAGTAATAGCCTTGATGTTCAAGTTTTTATCAAGATAATTAATTTGTGTTTTACTGTCATAAAATAAGTGAGTGGATTTTTGTATTACTGACTCCTCAATATAGGCTGCAATATAAGGCGATTTCATAAGAATTATTCACTCCTTCAACAATATGATTTCTATATTTTCAGATAGTTCATCATTCTTAATTTTAATTATACGTACTTTTTGACTTTTGTAAAAATCAAGTAGCTTTTTATATTCATTAATGATTTTACTACTTTCATCTGAAATCATAAGAAGCGTTTTGTATTCTTCGGATAATAACGCATTGTTTATCCTCTCAACTTGCTCTTCATTTCTTTTTAAAAAGAGATTTATATTTGGTTCAGATTTTAGATTAAAGAATGCCGATTCCACAGCAGATTCCTCGATAATAGTATTTTTTGGGTCCTTACTCATTTTCCAAGTATCAATGTTAGACGAAATTATAATGACCCCACTAAGGATAATTAACATAAACATATATTTTTCAATATTTTTTATAATACTTATACCCATAACGGATTCATTAACTGTGTTTTTCCATTCGTAAAAAAGTAATGCAACTAGTAAAATTCCTGGATTTTCGTTTTTACGTAAGCTACTTAGCAAGGTACGATTATATCCTTTTATTTTAATATAGGAATAACTTAAACAAATTATATTTACAAATAAATAGAATATACCAATTGTAAAAAATAGTTTATAAGATTCCAAGTATGAGGACAATTCGGTTATCTTTGGTGAATATAAAGGAAGAATAAAAGCAATTATAGCAATATAGGCTAAAAACTTATTAAATGTCTTGTTTTTTATGTTTACTTCTTCTGTGATTTTGAATAATATGAATTCCTTTTCAACTATTCGCCTCTCAGGCGACTTTAAATACAATTCTCTTAAATATTCATCGTACTCATCCCCATTTTTTTCTATGATTTCATGGTATTTTTGTACCTCATAAAGATCAAGAATATATAAAAATTTAAACCCTTCCTTATCGGTATAGGTGAATAAATAAAAACTTTTAGTTCCTAGATTAAAACTCAATAATGAATATCGAATTTTTTTAGGTTCTTTAGTTATTTTGTTAAATTTTGAGTCGTCCGTGATTCTAATAACAGGGCTAAAAGACAAAATTTTAAATAAACTATACTGTAATTTTTTCATGTTTTTTTACCCAACAAATTATCTATTAAGGCGTCAGAAATTTTTAAATTCAATTCTTCTTCTAACCATAGCCATTGTCCATTTGCATTCAACTCGAGAAAGATATACTCACCTTCGTGGACAATGAAATCGAACGCCGCAAAATTTAGTTTCAAAAGCTTCATCATTTTTATACATTTATCACTAATATCAGCTGGTACTCGTAAAGTACTATATTGTAGTATTGAACTTTCTTTTCTCCAATCAACCTTGTCTGTAGAATCTATTCTTACACCAAATAGTTTATCCCCGACAATAGTTAATCTAACTTCGTAGTCTTTACTAATATACGATTGAAAATATGCAGGGGAATAGTCTAAATCGCAGAACGAAGTTTCTCTATCTACTAGATTCGTCTGAATAAATCCAATCGTGTCCTCTCCAATAATTTTGCCAAAAGAAATAGGCTTAACTATTGTTTGATCGTCGCTACAAAATGACATTGCAGATATATTTGAATTAGTAATTAACGAACGAGGTAGCCTGAATCCTAATTCACCAGCCAGTTTCATTTGTACAATTTTATTATCTGCTTTTCTTAAAATCGAAGGACGTGTAATAGCATATTTTCCTGTGGTTTCTGCAATACCTTCTATTACAGTAAGCATTTCTCTATGCATTAAAGGTATATAACGAGGTGCATACTCACTTAAAGAAGGCATAGATATTTTTCTATAGTACAACGAGCCACACTTAGATAAATTGATGCGGGAAGATTGATCTTTGTACTCTATAATTGTACCTTCTGCAGTAATAATAATTTTATAGTCTTGAAAATAGTCCGTATTAAATCTAAAAAAATTGATTTCATGACTACTGTATTTATTGATTAGATAATCTACTGTCAAATCAATACTGTTTGTAATTATGAAAATATTCTTCATACCAAATTCTCCTAAATGATAATTTACTTTCTCAATTTTAATTACAGTACATTACAATACTATTATATAACTTTAATTTCTTATTATGATAAATAATTGGTTAATAAAGAAGTGATTTTATAATAATATACATATTATAACTTAAAAAACTTGTGAATAAAAAACAACACAAAAAAGGGAGAAGCTTTATATTTCAAGCTTCTCCCTTCAACTATTAAGAACAGACTTACATCATGCCGCCCATTCCACCCATGCCGCCCATGTCAGGCATGCCGCCACCAGCGCCTGCTGGTTCTGGCTTGTCTGCGATGACCGCTTCTGTCGTGAGGAACATGGCTGATACGGATGCTGCGTTTTGAAGCGCTGAGCGCGTCACTTTCGCCGGATCGACGATTCCGTGTGCGATCATGTCGACGTACTCGCCAGTCGCGGCGTTATAGCCGATACCGACCGATTCGTTCTTGAGCTTCTCGACGATGACCGAACCTTCTTCGCCTGCGTTTTCCGCGATTTGACGGACGGGTGCTTCGAGGGCACGGAGGACGAGTTTCACACCTGTCGCTTCATCCGCTGTCACTTCTCCAAGCAACGCACGAACCGCTGGGATGACGTTGATGAACGCCGTACCACCACCTGCGACGATACCTTCTTCGACGGCTGCACGTGTCGCGTTGAGCGCGTCTTCGATGCGGAGCTTGCGTTCTTTGAGTTCAGTCTCTGTCGCTGCGCCGACTTTGACGACGGCTACGCCGCCTGCGAGTTTCGCGAGACGCTCTTGGAGTTTCTCCCGGTCGAAGTCAGATGACGTCTCTTCGATTTGGTTGCGAATCGTTTGAACGCGTGCTTTGATCGTTGCTTCGTCTCCAGCACCTTCGACAATCGTTGTCGTGTCTTTCGTGACGACGACTTTCGACGCGCGTCCGAGCTGTTGAAGTGATGCCGACTTGAGCTCGAGGCCGAGGTCTTCTGTGATGACTTGGCCGCCTGTGAGCGTCGCGAGGTCTTCGAGCATCGCTTTACGACGATCGCCGAAGCCTGTGTGCCTTGACCGCGACCGCGTTGAACGTACCACGGAGCTTGTTCAAGACGAGTGTCGCGAGCGCATCGCCTTCGATGTCTTCCGCAACGATGAGGATTGGTTTCCCTTGTTGCACGACTTGCTCGAGCACTGGAATGATTTCTTGGATGTTCGAGATCTTCTTATCGGTGATCAAGATGAACGGGTTGTCGAGTACCGCTTCCATCTTGTCTGAGTCTGAGATCATGTATGGTGAAAGATATCCACGGTCGAACTGCATCCCTTCGACGACGTCGAGTTCTGTCGTGAAGCCGCGTGACTCTTCAATCGTGATGACGCCGTCGTTGCCGACGCGCTCCATCGCTTCTGCGATTAACTCGCCGACTTCTTCGTCCGCTGCCGAGATAGCTGCGACTTGCGCGATCGCTTCTTTCGACTCGATCGGTTTTGAAATCTCTTTCAACTCTTCGAGCGCACGACGGACCGCTTTATCAATCCCTTTACGGAGGATCATCGGGTTCGCGCCCGCTGTCACGTTCTTCAACCCTTCACGAATCATCGCTTGAGCGAGGACTGTCGCTGTCGTCGTACCGTCCCCTGCGACTTCGTTCGTCTTCGACGCAACTTCGGCAACGAGCTTAGCGCCCATGTTTTCGAAGTGGTCTTCAAGTTCGATTTCTTTTGCGATTGTGACGCCGTCATTCGTGATGAGCGGTGAGCCGAACTTCTTCTCGAGGACGACGTTGCGTCCTTTCGGTCCGATTGTGACTTTTACTGCGTCAGCGAGTGCGTCGACACCGCGGAGCATCGCGTGACGTGCGTCTTCTGAGAATTTGATTTCTTTTGCCATTGTTCATTTCCCCCTAAACAAGTTTTTGAAGAATGGTGCTTAGCCTACGATTGCTAGAATGTCGCTCTCGCGAACGATTAAGTATTCTTTACCTTCATGCTTCACTTCGGTACCCGCATATTTCGAGTAGATGACCAAATCATTTTCTTTGACGTCGAGCGCGATTCGCTCCCCTTGGTCCGTGACGCGGCCAGTGCCGACTGCGAGGACACGTCCTTGTTGCGGCTTCTCTTTCGCCGTGTCAGGAAGGACGATGCCTCCGATCGTCTTTTCTTCTTTCTCCACGACTTCGATGATGACGCGATCGCCTAGTGGTTTTAACATAGAAAAAACCTCCTCCGAATATGAATGATGTATCGTTGAATCGTAAGTTATTAGCACTCAGTAAAAAGGAGTGCTAACATTGATTAGTGTAGTATGAGACGCCTAAAATTGCAAGAGGGGAACATCGGAAAATTGCTCTCACTCGCGGTCAAGAGACCTTATTTGATACAATGGTCAAAAGGAACGCTTACTCTTGTGATTAAGGACGTGTTGAATTGGCCACACTAAACTCAAACCAATCGATAAATACCCGTTTTTCGATGGCGCCTAACATTCGGATTCGGCACATCATCCCGATTCTCTTATACGCCTTCGTGCAGTTTTTCCCTGTGCTCATCAACGAAGTCCGGCCGGAATGGATCACGCCGACGTCGACGGGCCTCTGGTTCGCCATCGGCTTCAGCTTGACGATCGTCATCTCGTTCTTCCTGCTCTGGCCAGACTTGAAGCTATATAAACAGCAAGGCATCCAGTCGAACCTGAACGACACGGTCAAATGGATCGGGCTCGGGATTCTCATGCAGTACGGGCTCGTCATCGTCGCCAACTTGATTGAGACGGCCATCACCGGTGAAATGGTCGCCTCGGAGAATACAGAACGGATCGCGGATATTGTCCGACTCGTTCCTGTCATGACATTATCGGTCGTCTTGCTCGGACCGATTATCGAAGAGATTCTCTTCCGTCATATCTTGTTCGGCAACTTGAGCGCCCGGTTCGGCTTCTGGATCGCCTTCGGTGTCAGCTCTGTCTTGTTCGCACTCATCCATGATGACAACCGTTTCCTCGTGTACGTCGCGATGAGCTTCGCCTTCACGGTCGCCTATGCGAAGACGCGTCGCTTAATCGTTCCGATTGCGATTCATGCGTTCAACAACGCGCTCGTCATGGTCGCCCTATTATTGATGTAGAAATGAGGTGGCACGTATGCCGCGACACTTAAAAATCATGCTGACGTTCAGCTTATCTTTCGGGATCTTGTTCACGGTCCTCGCCTACTACTCGGTACAAGAGTACGGTTTCAGCTTCTGGACGTACTTCATCATCGCCGTAGCCGCGTATGACTTCTTCAAGGTGTATCAAATCTTGACGCTCGCCCGAAAAGCGAAAAAAGAAAAGACCGATAAATCGGCATAAAAACATCCCAAGCGACGGTGTCGCTTGGGATTTTCTATAGTCATATTTCCTTGGATGGATTCATCAGGTCGTTTCGATAGACGTCTCGCATGAGTAAGCCACCAATCGTCAAGCCCCGATACACGAATAAACCACCGAGTGCGACGAACACGGTTTCAGCAGTCGGAAGGATTCGCAGGTCGAATAAAAGCCCGACAATCAAGACGAGCAGGAAAGACAAGACGACGAACGACACCGTCTTCTCGTTCAGTTCGTTCATGATGCTCGTTTTCGACTCGTCCGAAAGTCGCTTCACTTGTTGACTGTAATAGGAATAGACGGTGATCCCGAGACCCGTGACCGCGACGAGCGCGTATTGTTCGAGCCAAAAGTCGAGGCCAATCAGCACCAGCCACATCACGAGTAACCCTTTGAATACGTTCTTATTCATCTTTCGCCTCCCGCTCGTACGCATGGAGCTCATTCATCAAAAACAGTCCTTTTGTCGCAAACAAATAGGTCAGTGCGGTCAAGGCAAGGTCCTGAGTCGGGATCGTCACTAGCGTCGCACCAAATCCAATCAAATACATTACCACGAATACGAGGATAGCGACGAGCCACGTCTTCTCACTCGAGCGCCAAAGTAGACGATTCTTTACCGAGGTCGCATACTCTCCCGTTTTTAGGCGTTGCCGACGATAAAACAACACACTCGCGATGAGAAACAATAGACCCGCGGACACACCGAAAACAGTGCCCGCCATCACTAACCCGATTCCAATCGCAAAGGCCAACTTCCGTCCATTCACTTGCCCCACCCCCTCTCACCCTCTATACGAAGAAGCCGTCGACAAGTTTCATTCGCTTTGAAAACAAAATCACCATACGTTATAGTTGATAGATAAACTATCAAAAAAAGGGGTATTATGATGAAGAAGTCTATATTCGCCATCCTCGCCTCCGTCTTTCTCGTCGCCTGTTCGGACGCCGACACGTTGGCCACATACGAAGAGTATGGCGTGCTCGCGGAGACGATCGAAATCGCGAACTATGAACCGAAAGTCGAGACGGACAACGATGGCAACCGCGTCATTTTGTTCTATGAAGGTGAGCGCCCTGTTTATAAGAGCGTGTATGTCAAAAAAGAGCGCCACCTAAAAGTCATCTCTACGAATGACGAGGCGATGCTCTATAACGATTCTCTCTAGAGTCCCCCGTGTATGGGGATTTTTCTATAACACGATGAACCCGACCGTCAGTAGGCCGTACATGAAACCGAGCACGATGACGCTGATGGCGATCGTTTTATACTGCGGGTACTTATGTAAGACGACCGCTCCCGCGATGACGTGGATGAACGCGACGATGAACGTCAAAATGGCAAAGCCCATAGCTGTCTCCTTCTCTGACCCATCATTTTTAGAAAATCATGGAAAAAGATACTGTTTCAATTTATAATGAAGCACGAACTCATTTTATCAAACTTCATGCGAAAGAAGGGACTTATCTTGAATTATTCTCGAATGGATTTGACCACCCAAGAGATGCAACTCGTCAACAGCGAGGTCGAGAAACGCAAACGCAACCTCGTCGTCGCCTACTTGCTCTGGTTCTTCCTCGGGGCGTTCGGTGCCCACCGTTTTTATTTTGGGAAAATTGGCTCAGGCGTCGCCATGCTCCTCATCGTCGTCTTGACGCTCGGGCTCGGTGCAATCATCTCAGGTATCTGGGCACTCGTCGATGCGTTCCTCATGCCGGGTTGGCAACGGACTGACATCGACCGCATCGAACGGGAAACGATTGAACTCCTGCAAACGCGAAACGACCGTTATACGGGCTTTTAAAACGACCGGGACGAAGATTCGTCCTGGTCGCTTTTGGTTAAAAACTATTCTCTTTCAAGTAGAATGCAAAGTTCCGATGCTTCCGTTCCTTCGTCGCGTAATGAATCCATAGCCACGCGAGCGACTCGAGCTCACGCGCGAGCTTCAAGTGTCTGAGCGTATGGGCGTCAAAACCGATTTTCGCAGCGAGGTCTTGCACGGCCCGGACCGACTCCTGCTCGTCGCCGGCGATGAACATCATCGACTTGTTCGGATTCTCGAGATTCTCGACGCCCGTCTGGTTGAACGCCTTGACGATACGGACGTGCGGGGCGAGTTCTTGCAGATGCTCGGCCCCAGATTTCCCTTCCGGCCGCTCGATGGCGTCAAACTCTTTAGCGATTGGATTCGTCACGTCGATGACGATTTTGTCGTCCAAGTCTCGTAGCGATTGAATCAAGTCGACCGCGGCCGCGAACGGCGTCGTCAACAATAAAACCTGCGCATTCGACGCCACGTCTTGGAGCGACATCGTCCCCTCGCGCTCCGAGCGCGTCCCATACAACACTTCATATCCGACGTCCTCGAACTTGCGTCCGAGCGTCCGACCGACTTTACCGGCTCCTAATATCCCAATCTTCATATACAACTCCCCTTCACAGTTCTTCGTCTGTCCGTGTCACCGTGCCACCGAGTTCGGCGGCGAGCCCATCGAGCACCGAATGATCAAACTCCTCCCCGATACCCATCACACCCGTCTGTCCCGGCTCGATGTTGCCGACCGTCCGTTTGAACGTCTCTTGAATGCTTTGGACGTGCTTCAAATCTTTCGTCCCGCCAATGAGTCCGCCCGTGAGCGTCCCGAACAAGATTCCGAACGGTCCTCCGAGAATCCCGACCGCCATCCCGATCAAGGCACCTTTCGTGGACTTGTTCGTCGGTGTCAGTTGGACGGCGTCCTCGAACGAGAACGCCCCATTGTCCTCACGCTTGATGACGACGAGCTGTTCGAACCCGATCAGCCCTTCGGCGTGATACTTCTTCAACTTACTGAACGCTTGATACGAGACCGACTCCTCTGGAAACGTGAACGTGACGATGTGGTACGACTGCTTTTCCTTCTTCGCCATATCGGCTCCTCCTTTGACAGGACCAGGTGACACATACTTTCTCTTACCCTTCCCCGGCTTCCGACGAAAAAAACCTAGTCCAAAGACTAGGTCGTGGGCGGTCGCTTCTCATTCAGCTCGTAATGCGAATATGGGATACAGAGCGGTGTGCCGTAGAGCGGGTCTTCCGTCACGACGACCTTCAACCCGAAGACGTCCTGCATGAACATTTCGTCGACAACATCGTTCGGGCTCCCTTCCCGATAGACGTTCCCGTCTGCGAGCGCGATGACGTGGTCGGCGTAACGACAGGCGAGATGCAAGTCGTGGAGCACCATGACGATTGTCTTGCCCTCTAACCGGTTCAGTCGGTACATCGAGTCGAGAATCTCGATTTGATGCGACATGTCGAGGTATGTCGTCGGTTCATCGAGTAGAATCGTCTCCGACTCTTGGGCTAAGGCGAGTGCGATCCAGACGCGTTGCTTTTGTCCGCCCGATAAATTGCTGACGAGCGTATCCCGAAGCGAGACCGTGTCCGTGAAGGCAAGTGCCCGCTCGACAGCGCGTTCGTCGTCTTCGGAGTAACGCTTGAAGAACGTCTGATACGGATAGCGGCCGAAGCGGACAAGCTGTTCGACGGTCAATCCGTCCGGTGCGACGTTCACCTGTGGCATGAACGCCATGAGCCGGGCCGCCTCTTTCGCCCGATACGCAACGAGTGGCTTGTCACGGAACGAAATCGTCCCACCTAACGCGTCCCGTTGCCTCGCGAGCGTCGAGAGGAGCGTCGACTTGCCACATCCGTTCGCACCGAGCAGCACCGTGATTTTCCCGTGTGGAATCGAGAACGTCAGCCCGTCGAGCACCGTCTTCTGTTCGTAGCCGATGGCGACTTGTTGTAAATCGAATGTATTCATCTCATGCTTCCTTTCATCATGCGGCGAAGTAAATAGAAGAAGTACGGCGCGCCAATCACGGCCGTCATGACACCGGTCCGGAGCTCATACGGATAAAAGATCGTCCGGGCGATCACATCGGCCAAGACGACGATGATGGCACCAACGAGAAGCGTCGCCCAAACGTAAGGCAGCTTCAAGCCTTGACGGGCGATGTGCGGTGCCATCAGTCCGACGAAGCCAATCGCTCCGACGAACGCGACCCCAATCCCGGCAAGCAGACACGACAACAACAGCGTACCGCGCTGCGTGCCCCGGACCGGGACGCCGATGCTCGTCGCGACCGCCTCGCTAATATGGAGCGGCCGGACATGTCGTTCAATCAAAAAGGCAGCGAGTAGAAACAGAATCGCGAGCGGCACCAGGATTTTCAATTGATTCCATGTCGCCGCATAGACGGTGCCGGTGAGCCATTGTTGGATGTCGTTCTTCCGATACACATTCGAGGCGAGCATCATGAACTGGACAATCCCTTGCGAGAAGATGCTGATCCCGATTCCAATTAACGCGAGTCGGACCGGCGGGACGCCCCGTTTCAATAGATAAAACAAGAATGCACCGACCGTCAACGCCCCTGCGAACGAGGCAAACGGGATATAGGCGAGCGGGACGGACAATTGGTTCGTCCGCTCATCGGTGAAGACAGTGAAAAACGTCGCCGTCGCCACCCCGGCCCCGCCGACGATGCCGAAAATCTCCGGCGACGCGAGCTCGTTTTTAATCGTGAGCTGCAACAAGTGTCCACTGACCGCGAGACACGCTCCAGCCGTGATGGCCATCAGGACGCGTGGCATCCGGAACTCGAATACGACGAGCTCGGCGAACGCGTCACCCGAACCGAGAAAGAGTGACCCGAGCGACCATGGGGTCAAAAAAGTGTCCCCGATGGCGAGTCCCAAATAGAAGGCGATGAACAGGCCGGTAAGGAGCGCGACCGCTAGCACGATTTCCCGTCTCCGGAGCGTGAACGAGAACGGGCCTTTTCGAAAACTGTATGATTTCATGATTTAAAGACTCCTTGTCTGGCGCTGACGAGATAGATGAAGAAGGCGCCTCCGATGACGGCAAGGACGACACCGACCGTCACTTCGCGTGGGAATAGAATGATGCGCCCGAGGATGTCCGCACTGAGGAGCAGCACGCTACCAATGACGGCGCTACCAGCGAGTCGTGCGAAGAACGCCGTCCCGAATAGATAGCGTGCGAGATGCGGCGCGAGCAAACCGACGAACGCGATCGGCCCCGCGAGCGCGACCCCGAACGCCGACAAGACGACGGCGAGCGTGACGGCGACGAACTTGATGACCCCGACGTTTTGACCGAGCGAGCGGGCAACCTGGTCACCGAGCGACAGCGTCTCAAGCTCTTTACTGATGAGGAGGACACAAAGGCTCGCGACAACCACCCATGGCAATAACGTCGTGACGAGTTCGAGCGAGCGTCCTGCGACCGAACCGGTCAACCAAAACAACACTTCATCGAGCGCCCCTTCCTCGTACGCAATAATCGACTGTGTGAACGAGCTGAACAGCGCCGCAAGTGACGCCCCGGCGAGTGTCATGTACATGACGTTGCCCCCATTCGCGCTGAGCAGATAGACGATGACACCGGCGATCAAGGCTCCAACGAGCGCGGCCGATGTGAACGAGGCGATGCTACTGAAGCCGAACAGTGTCGCGAGGACGATCGCAAAGCTTGCGCCGGCGTTGACGGCCAAGATGTCGGGTGATGCGAGCGGATTGCGCGTGACGAGCTGAAAGATCAAGCCCGCGAGCCCGAGGACGCTTCCAACGAGCAGTGCGACGACAGTGCGCGGAATACGGTTATCCTCGAGCGCAATCCGTGCTTGCGAGGACGTGTCACTCCCGAGCGCGACGACATCCTGATGACTGACCGAGATGACGCCGACACGTAAGCTGATGTAACCCAATATAGGCAATAGCACGATCAAGATAAATAGTTTGATCCATGGTCTCATAATTTCCTCACTTCTTTCCTTTACTACCATAGCAAAATCTCGTTGTCAGAAAAAGGGGTTGACATTGAGAATCATTATCACTTATAGTCGGAGAGGAAATCTTACTAGACAGAGGAGACTTTATACATATGAAAAAGTTTGCGTTAGCATTACTCACGCTCTGCCTCACGGTCGTCCTCGCTGCATGCGGCGGGTCGGAAGAGACGAATAACTCGAACGAGTCAGCAGAAACAGAGACGCGCACGATTGAGCACGCCATGGGCACGGCTGAGGTACCGGTCGAACCGAAACGTGTCGTCGTCTTGACGAACGAAGGGACCGAGGCGCTCATCGCCCTCGGCGTCAAACAAGTCGGTGCCGTCAAATCATGGAACGGTGACCCATGGTATCCACACATCGAGACAGAGATGACGGATGTGACCGAAGTCGGGACGGAGAGCGAGGTC
This sequence comes from Exiguobacterium alkaliphilum 12/1, assembly GCF_000714435.1. Taxonomy (GTDB): domain Bacteria; phylum Bacillota; class Bacilli; order Exiguobacteriales; family Exiguobacteriaceae; genus Exiguobacterium; species Exiguobacterium alkaliphilum. The sequence goes on along the minus strand of NZ_JJMW01000021.1, from coordinate 913 downwards.
AACCTCGAAGCGATCGCGAAACTCGAGCCGGACCTCATCATCGGGACGAAGCTCCGCCAAGAGAACATCTACGACAAGTTGAACGCCATCGCACCGACGGTCATGTCGGAGACGCTCAAAGGCGACTGGCAAGAAAACTTCGCACTCTATGCGAACGCCCTCAACCTTGAGGACAAAGGGAACGACGTCTTGGCTGACTACGCGCAGCACGTCGAAGACACGAAAGCCGAGCTCGGCGACGCCGTGAACAAAGAACTCTCGGTCGTGCGCTTCCTTCCTGGCGCGTCACGCATCTACTTCACAGACAGCTTCTCAGGTGTCATCTTGGGCGATGTCGGCGTCAAACGCCCAGCGTCACAAGACCGCACCGAGTTCGCTGAAGAGATCACGATGGAACGCATCCCAGAGATGGACGGCGACCATATCGTCTACTTCACATACGGTGGAGCAGATGGATCGAAGACAGCCGAAGAGTGGCAGTCGAACCAACTTTGGAAAGACCTCGCCGCCGTCAAGGCAGGCGAAGTGACCGAAGTGAGCGACGACACGTGGAACACATCAGGCGGCGTCTTGTCAGCCAACGAAGTGCTCGACGAACTCGTCACCATCTTGAAATAAGCGAAAGCGCGCCAAATCGGCGCGCTTTTTGTTGTCGTCATATGGTAAAATTTTCATATCATAGTTGAGATAGGAGCCACGCTTATGCAACGTCCGCTTCGAAAATCTGCCACGAACCGCTCACTCTTTGGTGTCTGCGGCGGCATCGCTGAATACTTTGACTTGTCCCCGCTCGGCGTTCGTCTGCTCTTTTTAATCGTGCCGGGGAACGTCCTCATCTACATGATTCTCGCCAACTCGATGAAGGACGCCCCACGCTATCTATAAAAAAACTCGGAAGCCGCGGCTCCCGAGT
>NZ_JJMW01000020.1 GCF_000714435.1 Exiguobacterium alkaliphilum 12/1 | reverse complement strand
AATGTTAACGAGAACTTTAGTTTCCCCAATTTTTTTTATGAAGATAATTCTTTTGGAGATATAGAACAAAATATTTTAATTGATGCAAATAAAATAATCCAAGGAAAGAGATGTATTTTAAATAATATTTTTGATACGAATCTCTCTGAATGGAAAAAAGATTTGAGTAGTGGAAAGGTATATCCGGATAAATTTTATAAAAGAATCAAGGTTGTCGATCTGAAAGACAATTCAGATGTTAAATATGTTTGGGAACAATCTAGACTGCAACATATTCCTACACTTGGGAGGGCATACTTTTTTAAGAAAGACCCAGTTTATTTAAAATACTTCATAGATGAGCTTATGGATTGGATTGAACAAAATCCTTATAAAAAGGGTGTGAATTGGACAAGTGCAATGGAAGTAGCAATTAGATCACTAAACATAATAACTGGTTTGATTTATTTTAATAATTATAATTGTTTACCTAACAAAGAAAAAAAAATTATTGAAAAATCACTTTATGAGCATGGTGAATTTATTTATGGTAATTTAGAGAATTCCAACGGTATTACTGGTAATCATTATATGTCTAATATCATGGGTTTAATTTGGATTAGCTTATATTTTGACAGAGAAGATTCAAAAGTATCTAAATGGATTTCACTCGGAATTAGTGAGTTTAAAAAGGAAATTAAAACTCAATATTTTGATGATGGAAGTAACTACGAAGGAGCTCCAGCCTATCATAAATTAACTTCTGAAATGGTATTTCTTACTATGATAATGTTGAAAGAAAACAATATGAATTTAGATGATAGTTATTGGCACGATATGAAGATGAATATCAACTATTTGATTTCAATGACCAAAGATGATGGTCTTCTACCTCTATTCGGAGATAATGATAGCGGAAGAATTCTTATATTTTCTGATTATTTTAGTATGGATAAACACCTGACTAGTAAAATTATAACACCTTATTATTATGAATTAGGATTGAGAATTAGTCCTTGTAGAAAATATTTTTATAAAGATGAAGAGAATAATGAGTCTAGAATATATTTTAGTGATTCTATTAATAATTTTTTTGAAAAAGGGGGCTATTATAACCTGAAGTGCAATGATTTTTGCATATACATTAGATGCGGTCAATTATCCTTCGGTGGTTTAGGTGTGCATAGTCACAATGATCAGTTGAGTTTTGAGTTAACTTATAGAGGTAAAAATTTTTTTGTGGATGCTGGGACATATCATTATACAAAGAATGTACAAATGAGATCTAAAGATAAGACTACTTCAGTTCATAACACTTTATTTTTAAAAGAGGACGATAAAGTAATTGAACAAAACAATTTCAATGAAATTTATTTATTTGAACTTAAAGAAAAGACTAATTCTTTATGTAAGTATTATGACGAAAGAACCTTTGAAGGTGAGCATTATGGATATAAAGATATAGGAAGAATACATTCAAGGAAATTTGAAGTTAATAATGAAAAAAAAATGCTGAAAATTTATGATGAATTAAAAAGAGTGGAAACAAAAATAAGTAACATTAAGTACCATCCTAACTTAAATTTTTTATTGCATCCAAATGTTGAAGTAGAAATAGTCAACAATTACTCTTTAAATTTAAAGAATGGTAATGAAACTTTAAATATTAGTTCTTCTAAACAAAAGTTAATATTGAATAAAGCAACTTACAGTAAAGCTTATGGAATCATAGAAGATACTTATGCGATAAACATATCAGGATTTCTAGAAAATCATACTTTACAAATAACAGCCTTATAGAAAATTGGTAAAAAACCCATTACTATTTGTATCAATTTTAATTTGTAATAAAAATGGAAGGAGTCAGAATTTATTATGAAAAAAATCGCTATGATAGGAATTCTTCCTCCTCCATATGGAGGAAGGGCAACTTATTTTAAAAAACTGTATAAAAGTTTGAGTGAAATTTATGGAAAAGACAGTATTGATTTATACTTGTTGAACAAAAGTGATAATAGGGAGGTGAATGAAGGAAATAGTAACATCAAATCTATAATTTGGCATACTTTAATAAAAAAGTACGCAATCATTCATTCTAATGACGAAAATTATAAATACATTTTTGTTTTAGGCCTTCTAAAAAAAATTACAAAAACAAAATTGATTTTAACACACCATAGTGTTCGATATAATCCAAAAGAATTTAACAAGTTGAGGTTTTTTATATTTAAAAAAGCAATTAATTACGTAGATTTGAATCTAGTAGTAGGAAATAAAGAATTTAAAGAACTTAGTCGATATATTAGTTCTAATCAAAAGATTGTAGAGATTTCTCCATATATTGAGAGTTTAAATGGTACTAATAAGCCAGCCAAAAAAATAAGTGAACAAAGGAGTTTGACTTTTGGATGGAATGGTGCTGTAAGATTTTTTGAAAATAAAGATCTTTATGGTCTAGATATATGTATAAAATCTTTTTGTAATTTAAAAGCCAGTTTCCGCATGTGAAATTAGTTTTATCCTTACTAGATTTTAAAGATGATCTAATAGGACAATCATATGTAATTGAAATTTTAAAAGTAGTTCCTCAAAGCGTAATAGATGATATAGAGATAATTGAAGATGGAGTGGAACCAGAAATTTTTCGAAATAAAATCGATGTTCTCTTAAGGCCGAATTATTCAGACAGTTTCGGTTTATCTGTTATAGAGTGTCTTAGTGAGGGCATTCCAGTAATAGCCAGTGATGTTTGTATGCGACCAAAAGGGTGCCGAACATTTTCTAATCGCAATGAGCTTGAATTAGAAAATGAATTGCGTTATATGATGAATCATTACAAGGATATTTACAATGAAATAAACAGTTATACTTATAAAGGAAGTCTAAAAGAAACCTTAAAAATATATGAAAACATAATGAACAGGAAAGGGGTAATCTAACTAATTTCTTATGAAAAAATTCTTATTATTCTCTTTAGGTCCAATAGTAAGTCTTGTATTAGGATTTTTGGCTACGCCA
>NZ_JJMW01000019.1 GCF_000714435.1 Exiguobacterium alkaliphilum 12/1 | reverse complement strand
TTTAGAACTGGCTAGTTATGTCCCAGCCTCTCCATTTTGCTTTATAGCGGGTCACCTGACCTATTCATTAATGGCTATGAATTTTTGAATGGTACTTCTACACTTACATCTTCTTTACATAATCAATCAATATCAGTTTATGATTGACCTGATGCTGTCCCTGTCGTTTATAGCCGAGCTTCTCATAGAAATGATGATTCCTATTGAAATCGATTTGTTCGAATCACGACATCATATTCACTGCTATCTGGTGAGATCCCCCATAGGGCATCCTCGTCCACGACTAGATAGCCATATGACTCCAAAAATTTTCGATACATCGGCGGAAACGTCACATTCAGTTGTTCCTCCGCCTCACGAATCGCTGCTTCCGAAGCTCCTGAACCGTATGTAAACACTTCTGGATACTTCTCAATCATCTTTACGACCCGATTGAACTTCAACTCAATTTTGTTCATGGTGTTTCCTCTTTTTAATTGCGCTCTCGCTTATAGATGTCGATGTCCCCACTTCTGAAGTCGACGCGTGCATTCCAGTTCCGGACGTCAGATTGAATGATAAACACATCGTCTGATTCCCAACGACTCGTTCCGAAATACAACGAGAACGCGTACGGGCTCGCAATCTCCTCAATCACATTCTCTTGAAACAGTCTTATACCTCGTTCGTACCCTTCAATCCAAAACGACGCGCCTGTCACCAAGACAATCAATTTGAAAAGCACAATCCGATTACGTTTTTTGTTCGATTTCGGTGTCTTATTCAGCAAGGCGACCAACTTATAGTCGTTCATTTCAATCTGCTTCAGGCAATGCTCGATCATGTCAGAAATCGGCCGTTCCGAGCTAATCATCTGAACTTCTAACAACGGCACGAGCACGTCCCGAATGACCATTGCGAACTGCTGAAACTTCTCTTTCTCTTCAAGCATCATCTCATACGTCTCATAATCGAACATCTCATGCGTGAACTCGTGTGTCACGAGTTGATGATGTGTGTCATCATACGTATGCGTGTTATATGTACGATTTGTCTCAGCATGGATTAGGTTTATCCCTACAAGATTAGGGTCTTTGAAACGAATGTCTCCGCTCTCTACGAAGCGTGACAACGCACGTGATAACAATTCTTCAAAGACGTACGATGAGTGAATCGCTGTGATGTGTTTCTTTGCCCAGTTCCGGTCGCGCTGCGCGTTTACGCTCGAATCTAGACGAATGGTAATGTGCCCCATCTTTTCCCCTCATTTCTCTCACTTCTTCATTATACAAAAAACTCCCTTTGACGATCATCGAGATCATCAAAAGGAGTCTGAGATTACTTGACCGGTTCGTACGCGAGCGCTTCCCCGTTCGTCTCGATCACGTGCTTGTACCAATCGAACGAGTCTTTCTTCATCCGCTCCATCGAGCCGTTGCCCTCATTGTCACGGTCGACATAAATCATGCCGTACCGTTTCTTCATTTCGCCCGTCGTGAACGAGACGATGTCGATGATGCCCCATGGCGTGTAGCCGATCAAGTCGACGCCATCGTAGACGACCGCCTCTTTCAGCTGCTCGATATGTGCCTTCAAATAGTCGATACGGGCCGCATCATGAATCTTCCCGTCAACGATCTCATCGACGGCACCGAATCCGTTCTCGACGATGAAGAGCGGGATTTGATAGCGGTCATACAGTCGGTTGAGCACGTAGCGGAGACCGACCGGATCGATCGCCCATCCCCAGTCGCTCGACTTGATATACGGGTTCTCGACGCCGTTCGGTAGACCGCCGTTGACGATATCGCCGCTGTTGTCGGCGACGACGTCACTTTTCACCGTCGTCGACATGTAGTAGCTGAATCCGAGGTAGTCGACGGTCCCGTTTTTCAAAATCTCCTCGTCTCCTTCAAGGAACGGAATCGTATAGCCTTCACGTTCGAATTCGTTCAAGGCGTAGCTCGGATAAACACCGCGCACTTGCACGTCGGGGAAGAAGTAACGCTGACGCATCATCTCTTCAGCGAGCATGACGTCGTCCGGGTTCGACGAGTACGGATAGATCGGTACGTGGGACACCATCGCCCCAATCTCGAAGTCCGGGTTGATCGCCTTCCCTTTCGCGACGGCGAGGGCGCTCGCGATCAACTCGTGGTGGCCCGTCTGATACATGACTTCACGCGCGTTCTCTCCTTCTTCGACGATGACGCCTGAGTTCGTCCATAAGAAGAGCGGGTTGTTGACGTCCATCTTGTTGTTGATCTCGTTGAACGTCATCCAGTATTTGACCTTGTCTTTGTAGCGGTCGAAACAGACCTCGGCGAAACGGACGAAGTGGTCGACGACGGCACGGTTGCGGAACCCGCCGTACTCGCGTGCGAGGTGGAGCGGCATCTCGAAGTGCGACAACGTGATGATCGGCTCGATATCGTGCTTCAACAGCTCGTCGAACAAGTCGTCATAAAACTTGAGACCGGCCTCATTCGGTTCTGAGTCGTCCCCGTTTGGGAAAATCCGGCTCCAGCCGATCGAGGTACGGAGACACTTCAAGCCCATCTCGGCGAACAAGGCGACATCCTCTTTATAGCGGTGGTAGAAATCGATCGCCTCATGGTTCGGATAAAACTCGTTCGGTTCGACCTTGTCCGTGATGCGACGGGCGACGCCGTGGGCACCAGCCGTCAAGACGTCGACGACGCTCGGTCCTTTGCCGTCTGCGTCCCAGCCACCTTCAAATTGGTGAGCGGCCAGTGCGCCGCCCCATAAAAAGTCGTTTGGTAATGTTTTCATTGTAGTTCCTCCTTAATTGTTCACAACCGTGAGCATCGCTTGTGTTGTGTCTGTCTTTTCGTTTGATTGAACAAGTACATCGGCGTATGTCGCACTGTTCGTTACGATGACCGGTGTAATCGTCGAGATGTTATGGGCTACGATCATGTCACGGTCGAACGTCGTCAACACATCGCCCGCTTTGAAGGGATCCCCATCCTTCACATGCACGGTGAACGGTTTCCCATCGAGCGTCACCGTATCGAGACCGACGTGAATCAAGAGCTCGATGCCTGAGTTCGAGCGGAGCCCGATGGCATGTTTCGTCGGTGCGACCATGACGACCGTCCCGTCAAACGGGGCTACGACGTTATTCCCGTCTGGCTCGACGGCGTAACCTTTCCCCATCGCCCCGGAGCCGAACACGTCGTCCGGGACGTCGTTCAACGCGAGGACTTTCCCTGACACCGGTGAGACGATCGTCTCTTCCTGAACGAGCGTCGCACTCGCTTCCGCCGTCGCCGGTGTTTCTGCCACTTCTGTCACTTGTTTCGCCGTATCTTCTCCAAAACCGAAGAGTTGAATCAAGACGACCGGGAGAATGATGGCGATGGCCGTCCCGATCAACAGTCCCCAGATTGACGAAGGGACGTCCGAGCTGATCCCGTTCACGAGCGTGAGCGGACCTGGAAGACCGGCATAGGCGAAGTAGTACGGGTTGAAGAAGCTGGCGACGATGGCACCAATCGCACCTGAGATACAGCCGAAGATGAATGGCTTTTTGAAACGGAGCGTGACCCCATAAATGGCAGGCTCCGTAATCCCGAACAGACCGGTGATTCCAGCCGAGACGCCGACTTTTTTCGTCTCTTGACTCTTCGCTTTCAAGATGACACCAAGAACGGCGCCGACTTGGGCGATGACGGCAATCGTTTGATACGCCTGGAACGAGTCGCGGCCGTATAAATCAAAGTTCGCGAGCACCATCGGCGTGACGCCCCAATGGACACCGAAGATGACGACGACTTGCCAGAGGCCACCGATGATGGCACCGGCGAGCATCGGCGCGTTCTCTGCTAAGAAGTTATAGCCGTTCGCAATCCCGACCGCACCCATCGTCGTGATCGGTCCGATGACGAGGATCGTCAGCGGCACCATGAGTACCAAACTGAAGAACGGGACGAACAGTGGTCGAATGACCTCGTTCATATGTCGGTTCAAGAACCGCTCGACGTAAGATAAGATCCAGACGAGAAAGAGCGGAGGCAAGACGGACGACGTGTACGTCGTTCCCGATAAGGCGAGCCCGAGAAAACTGATCGTCTCCCCTGACGTGATGCGTGCTGCCATCTCGGCCCATGTCGGACTGACCAATGCCGCGCTCGCCGCCACGGCGATAAACGTGTTCGTCTTGAAATGCTTCGACGCGGTGATGGCGATAAAGATCGGCAAGAACGTGAACGGCGCCCACGAGATGAAGCTGAACACTTCGTACGTCCCGGTCTCGGCGAACCCTTCGAAGAGAAGCGTCGTGATGATGAGCGTCCCCTGCAAAATCCCCGCGGCCGCTAAAATATAAATGAACGGAGCGAACACGGCAGACATCGTCGCGATGATGCGGTTGAGGACGGTCCCTTTATTGCCTTCTTCCGTCTCATTCGTCTCCATCTTCACGAGTTTCGAGAACTCATCGAACACTTCCCCGACATGTTGCCCGATGACGACCTGGAATTGACCACCCGTCTCGACGACCGTGATGACCCCCGGCATCGCCATGACTTTCTCTTTCGCTTGCGGATTCGACCGTTTCAACACGAGGCGAAGCCGTGTCGCGCAACGCGCAGCATTGATGACGTTCTCTTCCCCACCGACCGCATCTAAAATGTCACGGGCGAGCTTTGAATAATCCCGAACTTTACTCAAGTGAAAACCCTCCTTTGATATAACGCTTACATTTTGTACACTCTTACTATAATTGTACCGGTACAATTAATCAAGACCGATATAAAATATTTGTGTGACCATTCTTTTAACGGTCGTATGATATAATAGGGGCACCATGACAATGTAGATGAGGGACAAGGATGCTAAAATACCAACAGATTGCAGCAGCAATTGAGCAGTACATTAATGATCAGGATTTAAAACAAGGGGATAAGTTGCCCGTGCTCGAGCAGTTGATGAGCCAATATGGCGTCAGTAAGAGCACCGTCACGAAGGCGCTCGAGTTGCTTGAACGTCGCGGTGTCATCTTCCAGTTGCGGGGAAGCGGGATCTTCGTCCGACGTCACAACCGCCCGGGCTACATGAGCCTGTTCTCGACGCAAGGGTTCAAAAGCAACCTCGGCGACCGCGTCTTGACGTCGGACGTGCTCGACGTGTCGATCACGAAACCGAGTGAAGACGTCGCTAGAAACTTAGGGATTGACGTGTCGAATGACGTGTATCGCGTCGAACGAGTCCGTTACGTCGACGGGGAAGTCTTTTGTTACGAGGAGTCGTATTATGTGAAGGCGATCGTGCCCTATTTGAATCGGGAGATTGTCGCCGACTCGATTTTCGACTACGTCCAAAGTGCGCTCGGCATCACGATCGGGTTTTCTGATATGTATATGCAGGTCGGGCGACTGAACGAGACGGAGGCCGGATATCTTGGTCTGAAAATGGACGACCCGACGCTCCGCATCGAGACGATTTTCCATCTGACGAACGGGAAGCCGTTCGACTACTCACGAATCACCTATCATTACGAGCACTCGCAGTTCGTCGTCCAGGCGAACGGGCCGTACATGTGAAAACACCGCTCGACGCGATTTGCGTGGAGCGGTGTTTTTGTGTGGTTCAGACGAGCGGTTTGCGTTTCAAATCGAGTAACGCATCATCTGTTTTATAAAGTACTTCGTTGAACCGTTCTACCCCGTTCGCTTCGATGAACGCTTCTTCAGATGGGAAGATGGGAATGAACCAGAACGGGACTACGGTTTGTTCGTCCCCTTCATACGCATGAAACGACTCATCAAAATAAAAAGGTTTCGCCACATAGATTGCTGAGAAGTTCAATCGTTTGAAAACGTTCGGGGGGAGTTCGAAATACTCGCCGAGTTTGAAGGCGTGATGTGTCTCGAGCGCATGCGTCGTTAATTGCCACAGCAACTCGAGCACGTCTTCATACGAACGTTTTTGCTTGAAGCTCAATAGGAGCTCTTGATGTGTCTGTGTGCCGTCCTCGTTTTGCAGCGTATGCCAATGAAGGCCTAGCGTCGAGATGGTATACGAATCGGTCGTAGGACTGTCATTGAACTGCAAGAACTGCACGGCCTGCTCTAACAAATCGTCCGTCTCGAATTGATTCGTGAATTCTCCACAGTGGGATTCAAGGTGTTGTAAATAGTTCAAATTCGTTTACTCCCTTTGTATTAAAATTTTATAATCGTTCCATTCACATGATCGAGAAAATGGTAATGATTTGCTGCATCGCGACTCATCACAAAATTTCCTAATTCCGTTGGATTGTGAACTTTCATGAATACATCAAGTTCCGATTTTGAAGAATATAGTCTCTTTATGAGTAATTTATGAATCGGTAATCGAAGCTGCGGGACCAAATGCGACTCGAGTAATCTGTCCCACGCAACATCTTCTAAAGTCAATTGATATACACGCTCCGGTTGCTGGGTCGTTCCACCGAAACAGAATGTAAGCTGGATTGGAAAAATTGGACTGCAAAGCACTTTATTAAAGAAAGATTCATAATCGAGTGTCACAGTATCGATTGTTTTCACGGATTCACTCGCAATCAATAATGCATCTCGATAAATCACAATCGATAAGTCACCAGTCGAAGCTAAGCGAATAGAATCAATATCTTGATTCAACTCTATGTGCTGTAAAAGAAGATGAAGATCTTTTTCTGTGAAGAGTGTGCGTTTATCAATTGTCTTTTCCATCTCTTTATTTTTAAAGCTTATTATTTTTTTATTATTGTCTATTACCTGATTGTATTCGACTTCAACCGGATAATCGGTCAACTGAATATGCCGTTTAATAAGTTCAATCATCTCATATTCTTCAAACGCGTATATCGGAATGTAAAGTAAAGCCATAATTCATAGACTCCCTTTCTCACTTATTTGAAGTAAAACCGCTTGATTGAACCGTTCACATGGTCGAGAAAATGATACACATCGTCCGCATCATGCGCCAGTACGAAGTTTCCAAAGATATGAGGATGGAATTCTCCTAGAAATGTCTCGAGTGACTGTACAGGTGTAGTTGATGAAAAAGACTGCCGAAACCTTTTTGCTTTTGGAATCTTTAATTGAGGTAACAACGTTTCTTCAATCAACTTCTCCCATGCTGCGCCATGTAGCGTCAATCGATAGACCGTCTCGCTTAGAGCAATTGTACCACCGAAACAGAACGTCAATTCAATCGGATACGCACCACGTGTCACGTGACGAAAAAACGTCTCGTAATCCGCTGTATCGATCGATTCAACGGATTCAATATTCGTCCCTTGGAGTGTCAGCCCCTCACGGTAATAGCTTACCAACCAATCCGTCTCATTTGAGAACGTGACAACGTCTTGGCAATGTTCGTCACGGGAAAGTGTCAGCCATGGGGCAATCGACTCATGATTATGAACGATTCCGGATGTGACAGACTCCTCTTCTAAGCATTCAAACGAGAAACGATGTCTCTTTGGTAACCGTACCGAAGTCTTCCGTTCCACGCGTAACGGGAAAGCTTCTCCGGTGAGATGTCGGTAGATCAGGCGATTTGCTTCTCCCTCTTTTAATGCCTGGCTCGGTAAAATCAGCATCTCTGTCTGATGATAGATGATTCGACACGGTTTCAAGTCCGGCTCGTTCGTGTAGTCCGTAAAACTGGTCGCGAGCATGTCTGCCGCCTCAGGCAATCGCCGCTCAAACTCCGTCCAACCGTGTAGCTCCACAATGTCCGGCAATCCGTTCTCATCGGTGATGACGTCCCAAAATGCGTCCCAGTTCATACCATAGTGCGAAGGGAATTGTAACTGTTCGTTCAATAGTTCATGCAGCTCGGTTTCCGTCGCGATGTTTGAGACGTCTAGCGTCACACGAGTGACTCGGTCATTCTGTTTACACACCTCGCTCGGATGCATCCAGACATACACCGTCTCGACGACCCCAGATGGAGCGACATCGACGTAGACATCACGGGTGAACGGATGCAAGACGAGGTAACGTAGCATCGTTGCATCCGTGAAACTTTCATCGATGTGTATATCACCTGGATGAAACGAGAAGATGTCAGCAGCTTGTCGACGAACCGTACGATACTTGTCATCAAGTTCTTGATTGTAGACGCGGTCGAATTCATTACGGTCGACTTTCCATAACGTCCCATCGTTCGAACTTGATAAGCGTATCGTCTTTTGTTCAAACGCATCTGAGTGCATCGCGTGTCGCCGTACAAAGAAAGCCGTGGCTGCATCGACTTCATGCAACCACGGACGTTTTATAGTCATCTTTTCCATCGCCTCCGATACAAGAGATAACCGAGCGGGAGTCCCGCCAACAACGCGAGGCCAAGCATGCGATATGATGTCGGTTTGGTCGTCTGAACGTCACTTGAACCACCCGTAAGGGCATCCTCCGCGGAACCTTGAACGTTTGAACGTGTCTCGACCAAGAGTTTCTGATACATCTCGAGCGTGATCGTGTCTCCGGCGATGAGCCGTTTCGCATCGGTCGTCAAGGCGGTCAGCGTCTCCCCATCATAGTCAAACCAGGCGTTCTCTCGCGCGGAATGGACCAATGTACCGGACACATCGGCTAAGGCGACGGCCAACTCGTCACCATACCCGAACGTGGAGAAGGCAAAGACGCCTGGTTCTTGCTCGTACGTACCGATGACGTTTCTCGCTTCTCCGTCTTGTAGGACGGCCGAGACGTATTCTTTACTTGAGACGAACGTACACGCGTCATCTGGCGAATAACAGGATTGTGCGGCCATCATCACTTCGTGCAGTGGACCGAACGAGATGGTGCGACTTTCCGTCAAGTGATAGTTACTCGGATCGTCTCCTTCGATATGATCAAGGACGATCGACTCGAAATGTGTTTCTGCAAACTGCTCTGCTGACCGTTCTGTCGGCGCGGCCATGGCTGACGTAGTACCGAGCGTGAAGAGTCCGGCTAAAGCGAATGATGTGATCAGGCGAAACATGTCATAACTCCTTTCAACCGACAGCGATCCGGTTCAGCAGTAACGCGTCAATCCGAATCACTTCCGCATGCGGATGCTTCTGTCGCTCGATGATTTGATTGAACCGTTTCGAAGCGACGAATCGATCGGATTCATGGACCCACGCCAAACGTACGAGGGCGAGGCGCAATTGTTTGCGACCGTCACTCATCCGCAGGTGGTCAATCTGATTATCGGCGTCTAACCGATTGATGAACAGCTCGACTTTACAATCTTCCTTCACCAAATAGGATACCAGATAAGCGGCTTGTTGAATCAACTCTTCGTAACGCCCGTGGAGGCCATTCCCGAGCGGACCGCTCAAGTCGAGTGCGAGTGTGAACGTATCGAGGTTTTGGCGTTGAAACACTTTCGCCTGCAGCTTCCCTGTCTTCGCTGTCGCGACCCAGTCGATTTGTTTGACCGGCTCTTGCTCGTACCGTTTTGTGCTTTGAATCATCAACGGGTCGTTGAGCGGTGAATGTTTGACGAGTCGGTCTCCCATCCGAACAAGGCGCGAGTCGAATCGGTTCTGTCTCGTGATGGACGGAAGGATAATCCAGGACGGAAGCGTAAAACCGGTGAGGAAGATGGTGCCGAGCCAAAACGGGAGCTTGAACTGAAGAGTGCATTCTTCGATTTGGACGGGACCTCGTCGCTTCGCGTGGATTGAAAGCAAATAGCTCGATTCATGACGAAGCTGTAAGGTGTGCACGGACTGATCTTCGTCAAACGTCAAGCCGTGCCCCGTGACCAGACGGATTGATGTCGGGATCCCGAGCGTCTCAAGTTGCTCGATGCCTGTCACGTCCATCTTGAGTGAGACGCGATCATTCACGAACAACAACTGCTCCTTTTGATGGAACGACAAGCCTGTCACCCCGACGATTTGCTTCGTCAGCCATTTTCGTACGAGCATCAGCCCGAGAATCACGCCAGCCAGGTAAGCGAACGGCCAGACGTAGGGGAACCAGACGAAGAAGACGAGTATCCCTGTGTAGGCTGGCCAAAGCTTTTCATCTAAAAGGGACGGTGTACTGACTTCGACCTGTCGCATCCTCACACCTTCTCGACCGGGACGTCGACGCGCTCCAAGATGTCGGCGAGGACGGCCCGTTTCGTTGATTTCACGTCTCCTTCGAGCGTGAGCGTCAACCGATGCGCGAGGACATGCGTCGCGACGGCTTGGACATCTTCTGGCGTCACGAAGCGACGATTCTCGATGTAGGCATACGCCTGAGACGCCTTGACGAGGGCGAGTGTCGCACGAGGGCTGGCCCCGACTTCGACGAGCGGATGGTTCCGCGTCTCTTGGATGAGGGCGAGTAGATAGGTCACGACGTCCTCATGGATGCGAACCTCCTCGACTTCTTGCTGTGCCGCTAAAAACGTCTCGGACGACATGAGGGCATGGACGGCGTGACGTGTCTTCGAGATCGTCTGTAAAATCAGTTGCCGTTCTTCCGCCGCCTCGGGATAGCCGACTTGGAGCGACATCAAGAAGCGGTCGAGTTGTGCGTCCGGCAAGGCGAACGTCCCTGCCGACTCAATCGGATTCTGTGTCGCGATGACGAAGAACGGTTCCGGCAGTTGATACGTGACCCCGCCAATCGACACTTGCCGCTCTTCCATCGCCTCGAGTAACGCCGACTGTGTCCGAGGGACGGCCCGGTTGACCTCGTCAATCAAGAGGATATTCGTGAAGATTGGGCCCGTCCGATTTTCGAACGTCTGCGTCTGCACGTTGAAGTAGTCAGCACCGATGATATCACTTGGAAGCAGGTCGGCCGTGAACTGGATCCGTGTGAACTCCGCCTCGAAGCTCTTCGCGATGCTTTTGGCGAGGAGCGTCTTCCCCGTGCCTGGGACGTCCTCTAACAAGATGTGTCCGTTCGCGAGTAGCGCCGTGCAACAGAGGCGCGTGATGTCAGGTTTTCCAAGATAGATTTGGTCGAGTTGTTCGAGCACGCGTGTGATGGTCATAAGGGTGGCTCCTTTTCTAGGCGAAGTAAGTGGGCATCGAGCTGTTGTTTGAACGCTTCTTCCCGTTGTGGCGTGATTTCGACTTGGTCATACCGGGTCTCTAAATAGCTCAAAAGTGAGGCGTCGAGCTGGATACGATTCGCCCAAGCAGATAACGTCTCGAACGGCCGTCGTCGTTGTTGTGGCGGCAGCGCTTGCTCAAATTGAATTAGATGTTGCCGCAACGGGGAATCCGGCAACGGATGGATTGAGCGTGGGGACTGCTCGAACCTTTCTTCTGGTTCTTGACTTGAGTGGTTCACTTCGTCTGTCGATACGGAGCCACTCAGTTTTTTGTTGAGACGTCGCCTACGCCACAACCATGCGCCAATTAACAGAAGGCTAGCGCTGAGAATGTATGGTAACAACGATAGGCGATCGGCTTCGTCATTGGATGGTTCCCCATATGACGGAGACAAGTCATCCGAATTTCCTCTCGGTGTGCCACCTTCCTCATCCGATGGTCCAACAATGCGCCCACTTCCAGAAGACTTAGACGCAGAATCTTCGTCAGCGCCACCGCCGCACCAACGATTGGTGTCAACCACTTCGATAATCCCAAACAACTTTCGCTTGTCGTGACAGTCCGTCACCCAGCTCGTGATAGGGCTCCCGGAAATATCCAATCCTTTAAAGTATGTATATGCGGCTTGACCTGAGAATGAAATGAGTGCGACAACCAGTAACGAAATCAAAACCGTTGATATAAACAGGGCTTTGGCCTTTCTCATATAACGATCCGTCTGTGAAACTGTTGATTCGACCGCATCCGATGTCACGGCTCCCTTCATTCATCGATTCCATTTAATCCTTTTTATGGAAAATGGATTTGAAAGGATTATAGCATATGGATTGATAGAATATTTAGTCTTTTCATAAAAAAGTCGCCCGCTTATTGAACGAGCAACCATACTTCCCCGCTATATGTATAATCATCGTCTTGAATCCGCTCATGGAACCGATGTACCTCGACGTCCGCCGGAAGGTTGAACCGCTGTAGGCACATCGAGTCGACAGGCAAGCTCGTCCACGTCTGCTCGGACGTATCGCGTTCCATGAACACCTTTAGTCGTGCGTCGCTTTCGAATACGAGAAGTTCGGACTGCCAGAGCGTCGGCAGGTCAATCAAGACGACGACCCGGTACTGTTTATCTTCTCGGAGATGCACAAGCCGAGCTCCCCCTTCTAGCATCGCCTCGATGACGGCTTGCTGGATTCGGCTGTTCTCCTCGATTGATAGTAAGAACGATTGATCGATTGGAATTTTGCTATGCCAATACCCGTCATGGAATGTTGTCGGAAACGAATGGGTCTGTTCTGCGATATCCAAACGCAACCATTTCAACCTTCGTCTGACGTCTCGTACTTTCGTTCTTCTCTTCAAGACGTCGCCCCTAAAACTCGGTCGACTTGCTGCTGATGGTGGCGGTCATGTTCGATGAACTCGGTGACGATATAGGCAAGTGTGTACGGAACACCTTGGTGCGGGCAATGGGTCGCCCCGTTTGCCGTCGTGTGCATTGTCATCGTCTCGTGACGAAGTGACGTCAGCCCTTCTATAAGTGAACTCCGACTCGTTTTGGCTAACTGGAGCACCTTTTCTCCAGAGAGACGTTTCGCTTTTTGGGTCGCGCGCGCGTTAAACGAGTCGAACTCGGGGAAGATCATCCCTTCCCCGTTTTTGACGGCCGGGATGATGACGTTCAACAGATGGTTGTCCCAATGGGCGATGTGCAGGACGATTGCTTTGATTGACCATTTGTCGGTCGCAATCGGTTTCTCCCACGTCGATTCATCCAATTCCGTTAGCGTGTTAAGCCATGCTGTATAGGATGCAAACTCGTCGATGACGTCTGAAGTGTTAGTCATGAAAATGTCCTCCTTGATTTATTAAGTTAAGAATCCGCTCATATTCAATCTCATCTATTCCGATTCAAATAACCCTTCCGTACGATTATATTCCTCTAAACTTCGCCAACCGGGGAAAGTTTGACGGAATCGCTCGCTTACGTCCTCAACTTGGCTGAGCATTAAAACAAATGTTGAGTCCCAAAAGATCAATTCACACATAGCATCCGGATGCTGAATACGGGGTGACTCGATCCATAGATCGCTATTCCCGTCTGCGAACGGATGGACGATTAAATCGTTTAACGTGATGGACGTCTTTCGTTCAAACGCCGTGAATACTCCCCAAATGACGTATAGGCTTGTGTGCTGGACAAGTTCGAGTAGACGTTCACCTTTTATCCAGTAGGCCGTTCCCTCCTCAAGTTCTTGAATCTCTTCGAAATACTTTAACGAGTCATTTGAGATTACGGCATCGAGGTCCGTCACCAACCAATTATAGTTGGTGACTTGTAAACAAAGAGCATCCATGACTTCTTGAATGGAAACGAATCGCTCGATAATCGTATTCATGTCAATACAGCCTCATCTTTTAACAACCATCTGAACCATCTGCCGTGCCCGTCCGTCTCCGCAATCGTCTGCTCTCGTTTGACACCGTTCACGTATTCGTCCAGATGCAAGTCTTTGTCTTGGATATTGTTGTAGAGATGGAAAACGTCTCTCGTCTGGCCAATTTCTTCGACCACGTTCAATAAGTGTTTTTTCATGTCGATCGTCATCTGATTGGCTACGTGCGTGTGGAAGATGCATAAGGTGCTTCCTTCTGGAATACTCCCGACAAGGCCGCTCAATCGACTGATCCCGTCGCCTTCGATGAAGTCGATCGGCTGCTCGCCGATATAACTCGACGCGCGTTCGAACATCTGTAAACGTTCCTCATGCTCTGGCCAAATCAACGACTTGAGCCATAACCGCTCTGCTTCATTATTTAAATCGACGATGTTCAAATCAAGTCCGATACGTGCTACGACCGGAGCGGGTGCGGACGAGAGCGGCGGTGTAAGCTCCCCGACGAATTCTGAACGGATATGTAGCCGTGACTGCACCTCTCCGAACACTTCCTCTGTCTCATATGAATACGCGTACTGGTCCCACAATAGTTGTAAGCCGGCACTTGTCCCGATCTCAATCAATGCCAATGGTTTTCTCGTTTTTTGATGAATGTAGCCAAAAGCGGGATATAAGTATGCACACCTTCGGACTTCGTTCGTCTGAACGCGTTTCGAACTTAATATAGACTCGATTTCATTTCGATACGTGAGACAAAACGATTTGAACGACTCGAACGATTCGGTTACGGGATTAGCGTCGCGCACTATACTCGGGTAGTAGTCTTTTAGCGGGTGGTCGTTCCCTTGCATCAGCAAGTAATGGACCGCACCGAACAATAAGTTCGGTACCGGTTGGTCTTCCCTCGCCACGTTACCGATTTCAAGCAGTTCGTCGTCTTGCGAGATGTGAAGCGATAACGATTCATAGAGCGGGCTCGAGTCCCGGCATTCTCTCTCAGCAAACGTCGCAAACTTTTGAGACAATTTAGATGTCGTCAAATCAAATCCTCTCCTCACACGTGTTTCATGCATACTACTTCCCGTGTAAGTCATGAGACTCCTTTTTATCCATACAAAAAAACGGCACCGTATTCACGGTACCGCCCTATCTTACAGCCAGACTGGTAAAGAAAAGAAAACGAGGAACAAGACGGTCAAGACACCGACGACCGGACTGAGCGCCCGATAGCCCTTCTTGAACAAGATGATCATCGTATAGGCGATGAAGCCGAGCCCGATACCGTCGACGATGGAATACGTGAACGGGATCATGATGATGACGAGAATCGCCGGGAAAGCATGCTCCCAATTGTCGAGCGGGAGATGCTTCACGTTCTGGAACATCATCATGCCGATGATGATCAACACCGGCGCGATCGCCGTCACCGGAATGATCGCGAACAGCGGCAACAACAAGAGCGAGACGACATAAAGGCCTGACGTCACGAACGAGGCGATTCCGCCCCGTGCCCCGACCGAGATGCCGGCTGCGACCTCGACCGTCGAGACGGTCGGGCTCGAGCCGAATAGGGCACCGGCCATCGTCGATAGTCCTTGCGCGACGAGCCCTTTCGGTGCGTCCGCATCTTTGCCGATCGCCCGTGTCTGATTCTGGATCAAGCTGATGTTTTCAATCAGCAAGACGAGCGTCAACACGCCGACGGCGACGAGGAAGAGCGGCGACATCGATTCGGTGAACGAGACGCTCCCGAATACGGTGCCGAACGACTCGAAGAACGGGGTGAGCGCGAACTCACCGGTCCAGTCGAGCGTGCCCATGACGGCGCTCAAGCCGACACCGAACGCGATGGTCCAAAGGAAACTGCTCGGTCCCATCTTCAAGAAGAGAAGGATGGCGACGAAAAGCGTCAGGAACGCGACCTGCACCGGCCGTTCCCCGAGATCTCCGATGTGAAGCAACGCCCCGCCACCGCCCGAGACGATCCCCGCCGCCTCGAGCCCGATCAAAATGAGGAAGAGGCCGAGACCGACCGTCAATCCGTCATGAATGATCGGCGGGAACGCGTTCGCCAGCTTCCTCGCCACCTTGGTCACTGTCAGCAAGACGACGAGCGCCCCCGAGACGAACGAGACGGCGAGCGCACCTTGCCAGCTTAGACCCATCTGCAGGACGAGCGTGTACGTGAACAACGCGTTAATGCCCATCCCCGGTAACAGGAGCAGTGGCAAGTTGAAGAGCCCTGCGATGAACGTTCCGATGATGCTTGTCAAAATCGCTCCGACGAGCGCTCCCTCGAACGGGAGTCCGGCTTGTGTCAAGATTGCCGCGTGCACGGCCGGGATGTATGCTGTCGCCAGAAAATTCAGCACGCCCCCGTATGTTTCTGTTTTCCATTCTGTTTGTTTTGCCATAGGAATCAATCCTTTATTGGCACCCTCACCCACCCATGTGGTTATACACACGAGGTTGATTATATCCTGTCTGACTTCTGACATGCAAGCGAATGTTGACTCAATTCCATCTTTCGACCCAATCGTGAGACCTGCTCCGCCTAAAGCTTCATTTCCTAAAACAAGAACAAACGTTCTTGTTTTTAGCATCTTTTTTGAAGAGAATCTGCTATAATGAAGGAGCAGGTTAACGCAGCAATAGTGGGGTCAGCCGCCAAGTCCACAATGGAGGAAGGCGGTGGTGCGGATGGAACAGCTTTGGACCTGGATCGGCGATTACGTAATCCTCCCGATCCTCGCTCCGATTATCGTTCACTTGGTAATCCACCAATCATCCGATCGTGCAACGTCTGAACGCACAAAAAAATGACCCCCTCGGCGCAATGAGATGGGTCACTTTCTGATTCACTAACCATTGTGGCGGCTGGGCCACTCTTGAAGTGGTAGCCTGTACGCCAGAGGCCGGTGTATCGAGCACCGGTCTCTTTCTACTTGCATCATACCATATCTGTTCCCGGTTTTCAGTAACGGAAACGCGAAAATTGTGAATCGAATCGCACAAATGGGACACACCGGGCCATCTTCAGCCCGGTGTTTTCATGTTTTCTACGTTGTAGCGCGAGAACCAGTCAAGCATGGCGTCCGCTTCTCGTTTCGGGATGTCCTCAATCGACTCGATGGACAACAGACCACCGCGCGTCGACAAGACGACGTTACAAAGCCCGAAGCGTCGTTGCAACCAAGACTGCGTCACGTGAATCTGTTCGATGCGCGGTTTGTCCGTCACGAACGAGCGCACGTTGAACGCCCCCGTCCGTAGTTGGATGAACGTTCCGTTCCGCGCATAGCGGTTCGTGTAATAGCTGAGCACACGCCCACCGACGATGAGTGCCCACAACAAGAGGAGCCACCACGCGTATTCGCGGAAGAAATAAATGACGATGCCGGTGACGATCACACCGAACCAGCTGATGCGCATCAGCTTGATCACAAGCGAGCGTTTCGGCAAGCGATGGAGCGTGTCGGCCCAGGCGAACTGGCTGAAGTGTTCGTTCAGCACCGCCATCGCCTTATCCCGTTTGACGAACGGGAGAATCGTCGACGACTCGTCTTTCAATTCGTCCATTGTCCCGGCCGCGACGAGTTCGACACCGATGATGTTGAACCAGCGCCGGATGAACGTCTCTTTGATCCGAATCGCTTGAATCTTCTCGTACGGGATCTCTTTGGCCGACCGGTTCAGTAAGCCTTTCTCGACCCGGATGCGGTCGCCCCTTCGTTCGAGGACGAAGTTCCCATACTTCAGGAAGTTGATCACCGTCCCGATGACGACCGACAAGAGCAAGATGGAGAGGATGAGCACACCGATGGCGATCACCGAGGCACTGATGACCCAGTCCCCGATTTGGTCGAACGTGCCGTCGAGGTTGATGAAGTCGTCGATGTACGTGATGATCGTCGAGGCAACCGGGAAGATGGCGAACACGGACAGCGACGTGAGCGAGGCAATCAAAATCTCGCGGGTCGATAGCGTATATAGCCGAACGCCCGGCGGTTTCTCAATCGTCGAGGTTTTCTCCGTGACTCCGTCTTCTGATTCGCTCGGCTCGGTCGAGGCCTCGAGCCGTCGACGTCTGGATTGGTCGAGCACGTCCTCGAGCCGTTTCGCCTCACCCGGGAAGACGCCTGCGAGTTTGAACGAGGCGTCATCACTGTTCGCATTCGTATCGAATGTCAATTCGACGACACCGAGCAACCGGTAAAAGAACGGGCTGTTCGAATGGACGCTCTGAATCTTATAGAGCGGCAGCGACTTCTCTTGCTTCATCCAGTTCCCCTCGATGACGTACATCGTCTTCTCGTCCAAGGCGTACCGGAAGTTGCGCCAACCGAAAAACTTTTGCAGCAAGTCGAACCCGATGAACAGGAGCACGGCGACGCGAAGGATGATTCCAAACGTCGTCTCCCAGTCGTTGTTTAAGACGAACAAGATGACGATCGGGATGGCGAACGACTTTAACATGTCGACGATGCGTAGGACGAGCACCCGTGTCGGAAGCCGATTCCACGTGAGCGACGCTTCGGTCATACGACATCCTCCTCTTCGATGCGGGCGTAGACGGCGATCTGTTCGCGGAGCGTCTTCGCGAACGATTCTTCGATCGCATAAATCTCATGCGATCCGGCAGCCGTACCGATCGTGATCGTCTGAAGGCCGAACTTTCGAAGAAGCGGTCCTTGTTTCGCATGCACGTATTGCACTTTTGTCATCGGGATTAAGACGTCATGTGTCGTGATGATGCCGTGATGAAGTCGAATCTCGAGCGGTTGGACGAGATACGTGAAGCGCTCCTGTTTCCATTTCTGGAAGACGATGATGTCGACTAGGCTATAGATGACCGCGATCGCCAGTAACCCGTAAGCTGTGGCTTGG
This sequence comes from Exiguobacterium alkaliphilum 12/1, assembly GCF_000714435.1. GTDB lineage: Bacteria > Bacillota > Bacilli > Exiguobacteriales > Exiguobacteriaceae > Exiguobacterium > Exiguobacterium alkaliphilum. The sequence goes on along the minus strand of NZ_JJMW01000019.1, from coordinate 382,530 downwards.
AGCCAACCTGGCCAGTCGAACCAGACGGCCGCGAATACGAGCGCACCCGTGATGATCAAACCGATCACATAGAAGATGGCACTCGATAAGCGGAACACGGTTCTCGCCTCGACCGGCAATGTACCGCTGATGGGTGATGCTGTTTCAATCTCTGACATTGGTGTTTCCCCCTATCCGTTCGGACGTTCGTCCGTCTCTCTCTTTAGTATACGCCGTTTTTTTGAAAGAAGTTTCAACTTGAAGTCGGAAAACTGTTCAACCGCACTTTCATCGACTCAAACCGCGGTCTGTCTTCTAGCTCGACTTGGTGAGTTAGACGGTCGAGTGCGGCAATACCTTCTTCTTGTAGCGCAGTCTCTAGATGACCCGTCAGTTTAATCGACGCGAACGCGCTCGACATGACGACCACGTCGCATTCGAAACCGTATTTGAACGTCGCCCAGTCGTCCGGGGTTGACACGTCCCGCTCCATCCAGTCCGACACGATCTCATACGCACCGACAAGGAAGTCGATGTCCCGCTCTTTTCGAATCGCGTCCTCGAACATCACAAGCACGTCGGCACCTTCATCGCTTCCAAACGGCGCGAATTCGTCCGTGCAGTCCAAATAGAAGTCGTCCTGAAAGTGAGCATTGAACCGAGGATGTGCCGTGAGTCGGTCTGGCCCGACTTCCGCGTCGTCGACGTAAAGATGGGTGTCCCAATCGTACTCGACCTCGACGTACCCTTTTTTCAGTTTTTGACGGACGAGCTTGTCCGCTTCTTTCTTACATGCTTCTGCCGTATCGAACGATTTCAGCTGGGCTTTCCCGACCGTACCACATTTTCCGTATTGGACGACGAACTCGTCCATGCCGACACGGATGTTCCAAAATTTTGTAGTGTGTAGTAAATGAACCTTCATTTGTCACTCTCCAAATTTATTTAATATATTTAGATTATACGATGAATTAGACAATGTAATGATTTACTTTTTCAAGGTATCATTTTTAAAATATTGACATTTTTTTAATATCAAGGAATATATAAGTATAAATTGAATTTCATTAAGAAGATTAGGTTGTGATAAAGACTTGTCTATGAAGGAGGGCTTATGCAGAAAAGAAAAATGTATTATTTCATCATTTCGACCTTAGTCATCGTCGCTTTATTTAAAATCGGGGGTACTTTCCTATATGGAATGATTGTAGATCGCCCTACCCAACAAGACATGTCTGGGGAGCCAAGGTATATCGACGGTGAGCCAGCAACCTTTGATAAAGTAGACAATCTAGAGGACACTAACGATATACCGAAATGGCATAACCTTTTGTTGAAAGAAAGTTTTAAGAAAATAATTACCGGTGAGAATCAAAGTTCTACTTCAGACGTCCTGAAATGGGTGGCTGTAGGTCTTTTGCTCATTCTATTTCTCAAGTACTACAAGCGTGTACGGGATTGGTGGGACAAACGGCGACGCAAAACGACATCGTCCTCGGCTGACGAGAGACCATTCTCAGTTCGAGCCAATACGAGCACAGTGACTAATACAACACCAACCGTTCACTATGCCTCTGATACTGAGCTTGGGAAACTACTCGTGGAGCTAAATGACACCTTGAGCGACACTCAAAAACGAAAACCTCACGAGACCGTCTCAGAATGGTTTGCACGCATTCGATTCGAACAATCTGTGAAACCTTATGCCGATGTGCGATATGGAGAACTGGACGTGATCGACGAGCGCTCACTTCATGATTTCAAAGTATCTGTCAGACAGTACATACAACACTATAAAGGAGAGAAATCTTGATGAACATTCGTACGATGATTGATGAAATCAACCAAGTCTATTTGGGCAACCCGACAGTGGTAGAGTTGTGTGTGACGTCCCTTTTAGCGAACGGACATGTGCTCTTAGAAGATGTACCGGGCACTGGAAAGACGATGTTGGCCAAGACATTGGCGACGAGTTTCCACGGCGATTTTTCAAGAATTCAGTTTACAGCCGACTTATTACCGTCAGATATTGTCGGTTCAGATTTTTTCAATCTGAAGACGCAAGAGTTTGAAAACAAGCAAGGTCCGATCTTCGCTAACATCGTGCTCATCGATGAAATCAACCGGGCCGTCCCACGTACCCAGTCCGCATTGCTCGAAGCGATGGAGGAACGACAGGTGACGGTCGGGGGCAAGACATATCACCTTCCTACCCCATTCTTCGTCATCGCGACACAGAATCCGATTGAATCGTCTGGCACCTTCTCTTTGCCTGATGCGCAGCTTGACCGGTTCATGATGTGTCTACATACAGGGTATCCGACCGAAGAATTCGAACTTCAATTGCTGGAGGAATCCGTCACCGAGACCCGGAAGGCGGTATTGGCAAATGTCGATTTCGAGCAACTTCTTCAATATCGAGCCGATGCCATGAAAATCCACGTCTCGAAAGACATCTTACGTTATATCGTCTCGATTGCAACCGCGTCACGAAGTCATCGGAACGTTCAAACGGGGATCAGTCCTCGTGCGACGATCGCGCTCTCGAAAGCCGCTCAAAGCTATGCCTATATCCAAAGTCGTGATTATGTCACACCAGAGGACATCAAGTTCTTGGCCCCATATGTTTTCGCACATCGATTGACACTGACGCTCGAAGGCGAGATTAAGTCTTCGAAGGCCATGGTCATGGAAGAAATCTTGGCGACCGTCCCGGTCCCGGTCGAGATGGGCATGTGACTCTGATGAACATCACGACCAATGTATTTTTCTTGCTTGAGAAACGCATCCAAATCGTCTTGTTTTCAGTGATGATTATCTTGTTGTTCGTGCCGTACCTCTCGATCCTTTCATTCGTTCTCGCTATTTTTTTGGCGGCAAGTGTTTATATCGAGCGTTACACGAAACGACTGACTTCACAAATGGACGTCACGTGGAGACAGTTCGACTCGATTCTGTTCAAAGACGACAGGTGTAAGTTCACCCTTGACCTGACGAACGTGCACCTGTTAAACGAAATGAGCACGAAAACGTATATACGTACGCCAAAGGATAAACATTACACCGTGAACTTAGAGGGGCATACGGAATCTATCATTGAATTGGACGAGCTGTCGTCTGATTTCGTCTTCGAACTTACAGGCAATCGAAGGGGGCCCATCGAAATAGCTGAAATATCCATCACGATTAGCTTGCCTCTATCGTTAGGGACGTTGACACTCTATTTTTCCCCTCCTTTACGTTGGACGGTCTATCCATCGATTTCAAGTACTCATGCGCAACGTATCCGGTCACACCTGAAGCTTGGTGAGCGCGTCTCTAAATATTCTCCAATTAAAGACCGGTTATTACAAATCTCCTCGAAGCCCTATGAGGATGAACCGTCCAGACAAATCGACTGGTATGCGACGGCGAAGAAATCCACCTTGCAAACGAAACTGTACCAGCCGGTCAATCAAGACATGTTCACGGTGTACCTCGATTTGTCAGCTTCGAACGGGATCGGCCTTCATCATCAGTTCGAAGAATTGATAGAGGATACGGCATTGGTCAGTCGGGAATTGATTGAAAGCGGCGGGAAGGTCGAGCTATTTGTGAACCGATTAGATCAAAAGGGACATGTCAATCACTTGAGCATCCAAGAAGGGGCGAAGCAGCTAAAAAACATCCTCGCCCTACTCTCTAGTCTATCGGAGCAAGATCACTATATGGGTTCAACCCGTTTCTCGCCTTACGTGACGAAAATAAAAAACAAGCAAGCTCAGCTCATAAAAATTGCATCAACTACCTAGACTATTGAAAAGTCAGGTAGTTGATGCAATTTTTTAGTCTTCAAAGAACCACTTCTTGCGCGGTTCCACTTTCAAGTTGTCGCCATGTTTCTTCATCTCGGTGATGAGGTATCGTTCAAGCTCGTTCATCGCCTTGACCCAGTCCGTCATCGTCGCGACGAGCGGGACGACGGTCAAAATCAAGTCTTCCTCTTCGTCTCGCATCTTCTCGATCATCAGCTTGGCGAAGTCGAAGTTCTCATGGATGAGGTCCTCTTCCCGATCGATAATATGCTCGTTCTCGAGTTCATACGCTGAGAATAGGCGCTCATGTCGTCTGAGCAAATGGCGTACATGTCGTAACAGTTCTTCCTCGAGCTGAGGTGGTAAGTGTTCGAGCGTTAGAAAATCGTCATGCAGTTTGTCAAGTACGTGGATGGCGGCACTGTTCGTGTCGATCATCTTCGACTTCAAGACGGCTCGGCGATAGATCGGCGTCTTCTTCTCGAGCCAGCGATTCGCTTTAATCTCTTCTTCGAAGAAGTCGTATGTCGTCTTCGAGCCGCGATGTTTCTTCTTCGTCTCTTCGAGTGACTCGAACGAGGAACGTCCCCCGTCCGTCTCGGAGAATAGACGCGCAATGCGGACGGCCATTTGGAACACCGTCGTGATCTCGTCCTCGAGCTTCCGTTCATAGCGTGGCGGGAACAACAGTGCGTTGACGAGAAGCGCGACCGTGATCCCCATCATGATGAGTAAGTATCGTTCCCCAGCGAACATCCAAATCGGCATGTCCGATTGGCTCGCCCCTTCCATGATCAAGATCGTCGTCAAGATGACGGTCCGTGTCGTCGACTCGAGATTCAAGAACAAAAGAATCGAGATGGCGATGATAATGACGACGCCGATGGCAATCGGGGTCGGGTTCGGCGTCAACAGTAACGAGAAGACGGCAAGTAGCGCCCCGATCAAGTTCCCCTTCATCTCTTCTAAAAACCGGAGTCCCGTCTGATAAACGGACGGAAGTAACGCGAGCGAGGCGGCGAGCGCCGGTACAACGATTTGTTGAAACTGAAACGCCTCGGCGATCAATAACACCAAGGCGACCGAAATCCCGGTTTTGATGGTTCTAGCTCCAAATCTCATGCGGTGTCGACAGCGAACTGTCTTCCTCCCTTTTACACGTCTTGTTTTTTTTGTATCCTTCTTGTCACGGGTTCAAACATACGAACAAATGGAGCCGTCAAGCGCTGTTTCGAGAGCGCTTCCGTGGTATGATGGCGGTGGATATTTTCTTTCATCTTGATGGGGAGGGGTTTACTTGTCAACCATTGCTTTATTTGGAGGGAGCGGCCGCACGGGGATGCGGTTGCTCGAGAAATTAGTAGAAGCCGGTCATGAGGTGCGACTCTTGTCACGTCGACCGATCGAATCACGTGAAGGGGTCACGGTCATCGTCGGAGATGCGACCGATTTGAGCGCGGTCACGGAGACGGTGCAGCATGCGGACGTCGTCTTCTCGGCGCTCGGCACCGACAAGCAAAATGTCTTGTCGCGCTTCACCCCGCTCGTGATTGAGGCGATGCGAGAAGTTGGCGTCACCCGTATCATCACGGTCGGGACGGCCGGGATATTGCAGGCACACGACACGGACGCCTATCGTTTCAAGACACGCGAATCGAAACGGACGATGACGACGGCTGCCGAGGACCACGCCCATGCGTATGAGTTACTCCGCGACTCAGATCTCGACTATACGGTCGTCTGCCCGACGCAATTGATTGACGAGCCGTCAGATGGGGACATCGTCATCACACCAGACGAACTCGGGACGCTTCATTCTGGCCCGATTTCACGCGATGACGTCGCCGATCTCGTCGTCAAGGCGTGGGAAGAAAACAACTATATAGGGCACCGTGTCGGAATCATGACGGAGTCACGATGAGGGGATGAAGAAGTTGAACGAACAACACATGCGCCTCGCGCAATTGACCGACCTGTTTGAGACGCAAGACGAGACCGAACTGGCCCGTCTCGCCCGGACGGCACTCCGCAAAGTGACCCGTGACGAGATTTGGATCGCCGTCTGCGGTCACTTCTCTGCCGGAAAATCAACACTGCTCAACAACTGGCTCGGGGACGGCGTCTTACCGACGAGCCCGATTCCGACGAGCGCCAACATCGTCACACTTCGAAGCGGGGCGACCGGCGCCTCGGTCGCGGTCAACGATACGGACTGGATTCAGCTCGGGACAGATGAACTCGAACGTCTGAGTGACTTTTGCAAGATTGAAGAAATCAAAGAAGTCGAATACGCCCTACCCCGTTTCCCGTTCGGCGACGACGTCGTCTTGATGGACACACCGGGCATTGACTCGACCGACGAACGCCACCGTCAGGCGACGGAGCGCTCGCTCTTCCTCGCGGATCATTTGTTTTTCATGATGGACTACAACCACGTCCAATCGGAACAGAACATCCAGCTCATGAAACAGTTCAGCACCGAGGGACGTCCGTATTCAATCATCATCAACCAAATCGACAAGCATGAGGAGAGCGAGCTGTCGTTCTCGTCGTTCAAGCAGACGCTCGCGGCAGCGTTCGCACACCACGATATCGAGCCGGATGACGTGTTCTATATCTCGCTCCGTGAACTCGACCATGTGGAAAACGAAGTGACACGGCTACGGTCATACGTCGAACACGTCATCGCCACAGCACGGGACAACCGTGTTGAGAGTGCCGAGCAGTTGACGGACACGCTCCTCGCACGTTCGGAACAGACGTACGCCCGTTCACTCGAGCAGCTACCGCCTGTGGAGAAGCACCCGACCGAGATTCAGGCACGCCTGCAGCGACTCGAGAAAAAACATGTCTGGCTCAGCGCGTTCCGCCGCGAGTTCTTCCGCCACCAGGCCCCGATCGTCGCCAGCGCGCCAATCATGAACTATGAGTTCCGTGAACTGTTGCGGGACTATTTGGAAAGCTGTGCCCCGACGTTCAAGATCGGCCTGTTCTTCTCGAAAGACAAGACGCGGCAAGAACGGACACGCCGTGAGGAAATCGCCGTCAAAGAGTTCAATCGCCTGCTCGACACGAACTTGCGCCCGCACTTAATCAAATACGCGGAAGACATCATCCGTGACTTGAAGTTGCCAGAAGCGATGCTTGCCCGACCGGACGCGTTGCCGGAAGCACCGGCAACGCTCATCACCGACCAAGTGAAAAGTGGTGCCTCGCTCAGCGGAGATACGGTCCTTCAGTTCAGCCGGGACATCGAGTCCGCCGTCGCCGCCTGGGTGACGAAAGCGTCCGACCCGTGGGTGGCGTCGGTCGAATCGTACCTTGAGACAGACGGTGCGGATCGACTCGCTCGAATCACGACCGAACAAGACTCACTTTACGACATGTTGGACACGCTCGGTACGAGACGTCACCTGCTGGAACGACAGACTGCACTTCATGCCTACACGGAACGTGCCTTGACGCCGGAACGCATCGAAGCGCTCGAAGTCCGTCACTATGTCGATGTCGAGCATTTACCGAAACAACAAGTTGCCCAGCAACAGAAAGAAGTGGCACCGACGACAGTCTTGGATGATAATTTGGCCGCTTTGTTATCTGATTTTTCATATGAGTATGCGGTATGTGAAATATTAGAAAGTCATCCGTTATTCACGTCTCGCGTGAGGTCGCTCCGACGCAAACTCGAACGAGCCGAAGCCGAGACGTACACGCTCGCCATCTTCGGTGCATTCTCGTCCGGTAAGTCGTCGACGTTGAACGCCCTGCTCGGCGAGACGGTGTTGCCGACGTCACCGAACCCGCTCACCGCCTCAATCACGAAAATCGTCCCGCCGAACGGACGAGCGCACAAGAGCGCCACGATCACCTTCAAGTCACGTGACGAGCTCGCGGCCGAACTCGACGGTTACGGGACGACACTCGATTCACTCGCACTCGACCATCCGTTCGTGAACGCAGTGAAACACGCCCCACTTCACCATCTCGGGACGACGGAGACGGTCGATTACGACACGTTCGCCTCGTTCGTCACGGAAGAGACGAAGAGTTGCATCGTCAAAGAGATTGAGCTATATGTCGACTCCCCTTGGGCCGAGCGCGGCATTATCTTCGTCGACACGCCGGGCGCCGATTCGCAGTTCAACCGACATAGCGAGGTCCAATTCGGTTATATGCGTGACGCCGATGCGGTCTTGTTCGTGACGTATTACAATCACGCCTTCACCGAAGCCGACCGCGAGCTCGTCATCCAGCTCGGGCGGGTCCAAGGGACGGGCGACCACCAGATGTTCTTCCTCGTCAACGCCTCTGACTTAGCGGCGGACGAGACGGAACGGGACGCCGTCTCCGACTATGTGGCCCAGCAATTGACGAAGCTCGGCGTGAGACACCCTTCCGTGTTGCCGATCTCGAGCCGAAACGCCATGAACGGACGAGACGAAGGATTCGACCGCTTCGCTGAACGGCTCGGCCAGTTCGTCGACCACGACCTGCGCCAAGCGAACGCGCTTCGCATCAAGGAAGAGACAACCGCACTCCTCGCCTCGTTCGAAGAAGTCGTCCGGGAGGCGGACGCCGACGCGAGCGTCAAAGCGAAACGTCGCGACCGGCTCGAACGATTACAGGACGGAAAACTACTTCCAATCACGTCCCTTGAAGCACCGTTCGCCCGAGAAGCGAAGGAACTGCTCGCCCATCTCGAGACACGGTCGCTCCTCCGTCTGTCGGACTTCGTCAAGGAGACGTTCCATCCGGTCGAAGTGGACGGCTCGAAGGCGAGTCTAGAACGTGCCCTCGTCCGGACGCTCGACAAGTATGCCTATGACGTCCATCAGGAGCTTCAAGTGTTCCAGTATCGGCTCGAGAAGTTCTTGAAGACCGAGACGGCCCGGCTCGTCACGCAAGAGACAGCGAAGTTGCGTCCACTGTTGCCGACGTTCTCGTTCGACGAGGACGTGACGATCGACTGGCTGCGTGACACGGTCGAGACGGTGTCGTTTGACCAAACCGCCTTCCGTCCGGTGTTGAAACAGTTCAAGAACACGAGCCAATTCTTCGAAGGGGACGGCCGGGCGATGCTACGTGACGACTTGAGCGCGCGCCTGCGCCTCGCAGTCCGGGAACAGCTCGAAGCAATCGGTGCCCGAGAAATCGAACGGACGTCGCGTGCACTCGCCGGACTCGAAGAAAGCCTCAGTATTGCTTGGAACGATGAAGTACGGAATCTCGTCTCCGGTGAGCTGAGCGTCCTCTCAGACGGACAGTCTTTCACCGACATGAGACAGCGTCTCGAAGCGCTCGGAAAGGAATGAACGCATGGGCTCTTTACTGCTTGTCGGCCTGATTCCGGCCGTGATCATGACGATCGCGCTCGGATTGTTCATCCGACATTTATACCTGAACAAAGAATGAAACAAGCCTCGAGCGCGCTCGAGGCTTGTTTTTATGCGTCTGCCGGGTAACGGACGTCGATTTGTCGGCGCATCTCGGTCATGACGTCGGCGAGCGTGCGCATGTCGTCATATGTATGATGCGACGTCTCCCGCTCCCCCGTCTCGATCAACCGAATGAATTCCTGAATCTCGAACGCCATCGGGTTTGTCTGCTCGCTGACGAGCTCCTCGGTCGTCCCGTCACGCCCTTCGAACGTCAGCCGGTCGAACGTGGCGATGTCGTCAATCAAGATCCGCCCCGTCTCCCCGATGATTTCAGACGGCGAGTTCGAACCGTGAATCTTCGAATGGAGCATGACGATGTCCATCGCGTCATACGATAGGATGGCCGAGCCGCTGCCGTCGACGCCCGACTCGAGTTTGACGGCGTTCGCCAATACCGTGTTCGGTCGACCGAACAGCTTGAGCGCGGGACCGAGACAATACACGCCGAGGTCCATCAAGGACCCGTTCGAGAAGGCTGGATTGAACGTGTTCGGGTTGTCCCCACGCTTATACAAATCGTACCGTGACGAATATTGCGACTTGTTCAAGATGACGCGCCGGACCGGACCGACGCGATGGAGTTCTTGGCGCAACACGTCGAAGTTCGGCATGAACAGGTTGCGCAGCGCCTCGAGCAAGATGACGTCATGCGCGCGGGCCGTCTCGAGCATCGCGTCGACCTCGCGGACGTTCGAGGCGAACGGCTTCTCACAGAGGACATGCTTGTTGTGACGCATGAACAGCATGCTCTGCTCGGCGTGGAGGGCGTTCGGGCTCGCGATATAGACCGCGTCGATGACGTCACTCGCGGCCATCGCTTCGAGCGACGTGAACGTATGGGGGATGTCAAATTGAGCGGCATATGTTTCTGCCCGCTCCGCTGTCCTAGAATAGACGGCCGTCACTTCTGTGCCTGTGATCTGTTGGATTGTCTCAAGAAAGGTGTCGGTGATGAAGTTCGTGCCGATGATGCCGAATCGAATCATATGTAATCTCCTCGTTTCTTTATAGCTGTTTTGACAAGACGATCTCATCGTGAAGTGGGATGCCGTTGTTCCCGATCAGGGGGATGCTTGGCTTTTCGAGCCGGGCCACGTTGACCGCATCCGTCACGATTCGTTCGAGCCGAAAGCCGCGTTTTTGGTAAAACGCGAGCGCGTGCACATTATCGTTCGTCGTAATCAAAGTTAAACGCTTGAGACGATGACGCTTCGCCTCTCGTTCCACTTCTTCTAAGAGTGAGGACCCAATGCCTTTGTTTTCCTGTAAACTGTCGATCGAGATAATTTCGAGCGCATCATGACGGATGACGTACGTGACGAGCCCATGAATCGACCCGTTCATCCAGACGAAACCGTCGAGCGACGCACAGTCATATGTCCCAGACGAGACGACCATCTGGGAAGCCCCCCATTGATTCATGAAAAACGTACGCACCTCGGTCCTGTTACTAGTGGTGATGGCATGAATCATCGCTTACTCCGCCTCATCGGCAGGGGCGGCCTGCTGACTCGCCTCGGTATAGATTCGGAACTGTTTGAACTGCTCGTCATAGATGAGACGAATCGCCCAGGCGAATCCTTTCGCATACAACCGGTAGAACCAAGACGAAGGCAACAACGTGATTCGAACCGTTACGCTCGTGCCGCCTTCGGTCTCCTCGAGGACGTAAGACGTCGTCGAGACACCTTGGTTCGTCACAGCCTGTACTTCACACGCATAAGGTCGATTGACATGCGTCAACATGGAATCGACACGAATCTCTTTATTCTCGAACTGTTGGACCGAGACGAAACGTTTGCCTTCGACGAGTGCGTTGTCATTGTCCTCGTAAATGTTCTCGATGAGATGGTCGTTCCATTTGGTGATGTGTTCATCTTCTGCCAGACAGGCGAAGACGTGGTCGATCGGGGCTTGGATGGTCATCTGATAGGTCGCGATTTCTGTCGGTTGTTTCATTGAATCCCCCTCTTTCAGTCTAATATTTTTTCAAAATATATGTATCGTTCCATTGATAAATCTGTCGAGCTAAAAGGTCTTCTTTTCAGGTATATAATTGTTCAATCGTATTGAAAATGGAATGCTTCTCTACCTTGAGTTGAATCATAATAGACTCCATTCAATTTATTAAAAGTTTATATCGTTCCAACAATAGTGGCCGCTGTTTGGGATTCGTTTAATTGGAAAGAAATCATTTCGTGTCATAGGGCTTACCTTCTCGATTATCTTTTCTGAAACTTATTCTAAAAGAGATCGTAGAGAAAACGTATAGAAATTTTATATTGGAGTGTGAGAAAGCATGATTGAGTTGTTGCTTATTGGAACGACGCATTTGAATATGCCGAACAACGGGGATGTCTTGATGCCGGAAACGTCCGATATCCTCAGTCCCACCCGTCAACAAGAGCTAGATGCGTTTGTTACGCGATGTTCTTGTTTCGAACCGACCGTCATCTGTCTCGAAGTCGCGAAAACTGATCAGGAGTCGTTGAATCAGCGTTATCAGAAATATGTAACTAATCCGCTCACAGCCAGCGAAGACGAGCGCGAGCAAATCGGCTTCCGGCTCGCGAAGCTGTGCGAGTTGCCGTTCGTTCAAGCCGTCGATTGGAACGAAACGATTGACGGTGTCAGCCTTGGTGACGTGATGGACACTCACCCTGACGAGATGGAGAGAATCATTTCGACACAGCGGACACTCGTGCAGGACGTGGAGACCGCCTTCGCTAACTTCTCGATTTCTGAGTATTATGCGTACATAAACCAAAGCGAGATAACCGATTCGATGCATCAAGCCTACACCGAAATCGCCGCCGTCGGTCCGACTGGATCGAGTTGGGTCGAATTATACTGGAATGCACGGAATCAGCGCATCTATGAGAATGTGAAACGTGTCGCGAAGTCGGATGACCGCATCGTGCTCTTATACGGTCTCGCCCATGTTCATCTGTTGAGACAATTTTTCGAGCAAGACGGCGACTTTATCGTTCGTCCGTTCGATACCCTAGTCCCTTGACCGTTCCCTTTGATCGATAGTTCGCGCCAAGTGCTCGATCCGTTCTCGTGTGATCCCTTCCCGCTGCTCGATGGCGAGCGGATGGTCGGTCGGCTCGAGTTCGATAAACGGCCGCATCCCGACCTCTCGGATATGGACGTTCGTCTTCAAATTGATCGTGTCCGGATAATCGGGCAAGTCTGTCGAGAACCAACCGAACATCGGTTCAAGTTCGACACGAGCCGGGTCTTCCCACGCATCAAGCATCCGAAAGAAATTATCCGCGCTGAGCGACACCCAGACGTTCCAAGTAAAGATGTTGTCCTCTCCGATAATCGGGAGTTCGAGACAACCATTCACAAAGAAATGTTCCTCGTCTAGGACGCAGACGTCATCGGTCAAGACGACGCGCCGTTTCCTCTCTTTCTTAGACAATTCCTCGATAAAGGTCGGCATGAGCGAACCATATCCGAGTGGTACGTCAATTGGTGCTTGGCATACCGAGCAGGTACATTGCGCGCTATGCTTGCGCTTCTGTTTGAAACGATTCAACATTTTTAAGACCTCTCTTGATAAAAAATTGTAAATTCGGTATTTGAAATAAATTTAATTCGCTTCTTCGATGGTTTCTAGGACGGTTTCAGGATCGTATTCCATCCCTTTCAAGTCACTCGACCAATCTAATCCACACAACAACCCGTCATCCGCCATATTCGGCAACCAGCCCGCGACGAACAGATCAAGTGGCAACTCGATGAGGTGATAGTCCTCCCACTCCTCAGCCTTACAAGCAAGTGCCCCTTCAGGAGTTGAGAAGAACAATAAGACGTCCGTCGTCTCAATGATGGAAGGCGCATACGCCCAGCCATTGTCCGTTTCGGCCGACAATCCGAACACCGTACCGCTCTAAAGGACACGCTCACAGAACCTCTCAATCACGTCCGACTCCAATCGCGTCACCTCGACGAACGCATCGATCGAATCGGCCACTCGCTCAAGCTCATCCGTCTCATGCCACCAGATGTAGATCGTCTCGACGTCTGAAGTCAAAAAGCCGAGCTCGTCCCCGCTCCCGTTCTCCGCAACCGTAATAAAGCCTTCCGGCAACTGACGTTCGTCCCTGTTCGCACGGATGATGTCGTCCCACGTTTTGTTGAAGTAACGTTCATCTTTAATCGGGTAAAAGAACCACTCCCCGACCTCAAATTTGTTGTCGTGAAGCCATGCCTCTCGGAGTCCGTTCGGCAAACGGCTGCCGAGCGCTTGTTCGACCACCTCGATGGTTTCGAACGTAAATCCGGGCAGGTTGGTTTCGATACGCATTTCAATTCCTCATTTCTTCATTCGATAACATAAAGTATACTTTTTTTGGCGAAAAGAGGGAATGCGTTTTTCGTCGATTTGTGTGAAGACTCTAGACATGAAGAAAGGTAAGCAAGCCATCTAATTTAGATATCTCGCGCGTCAACCCGTCTTGACCTAGCTGTTCGATTGAAATCCTCATGATCAATCCTCCATTTCTTGCAGCTCGTCAATCCAACGCTCAAGCTCTTTTTTCTCATGCAAATACACACCCGGCTCCACTTGAAGGTCGATGCCGTGCAAAAATCTCAGCCCGTCCATCACGCGTAGATCAACGTGCATGTCTTCCGTCCGCTCAAGTGCGTCCGCCGCCAAGTCGGAGACGTTTTCGAACGTCAGCTTGCCTATCCTGACCGCATATAACCATTCCACGAGATCCTTGCGAGACGGGACGTTCCGGCGCCTCGGAAGTTCGCCTAGCGTCAGCGTTCCTTCATTCACCTGCTCAAACAGTTCGATGAGCCGTTGGTTTGTCGGAGCAATGTCGAGTAACGTCTCGATCGGCGTCCGAATCCACTTCGTTTCATCAGTCATCTCGTCCCACAGCACGAGCACCTCATCCCGTCCGTACACGAGCCAATCACCGGAAGCGTCATATCCGATTCGTTGCCCAAGTCGAGACGACGGAAGACGGGACGCCTCATCGGAAGTGAGTAGTGTCGCGGGCAGGCGTTCACCCGCAGCGGTCGTCATGTTGACAGGACGCACTTCGGTCGGAAGAAACGTGATCACGTCTTCCCATGTCATCGTTCTGACTGCAACCATTCTTCAAATGAAGCGGCGATCGTTTCAAGTTGTTCACCTGTCTCATGGTCGACAATGAGGACCTCGTTCGTCTTCAAATTGACACAGACGAGATCCCCGAGAAAGTCTTCATATCCGATGACGGGGAGATGGTTTGGCCAAGGTTCTTCCTCATCGAACACCTCTCCTTGCACCTCGTCGAAACGGTCGCGTTCGTTCAAGAATGCGAAACGCGGGAGCCCTTCTGCATCCTTCAGTTGTATCTCCATTTCGGACGTCGGTAATAGCGCTAATAATTGTTCTTTCGTCATTTTTTTGCACCTCGTTTTTTCTTCATTTTACCTCAATATTTACTTCATAGGTTCGATTTTCCAATGAATATCATTGACAGAAACTTTAAAAGGTGTAAAATTACACTTGTAAGTTATTGTCATAAACTCCTTTATTTTTAACTAGTCAATCGAGGTGGATGATGAAGAAGACTGATTTTATCCAAACGGTTTCAAAACACATAAAACTGATTCGAGTCGAGCAACAGCTTTCCCAAGAAGAGATGGCGGAAATACTCGGCATCTCGAAAAAGACGCTCATCCAAATCGAGAAAGAACGAACCGTCGCCAACTGGGGCACGGTCGTCACGCTGTGCGCCCTCTTCAATGGCAGCGAGATTCTATTGAATGAGATTGGGGACGACCCCGTCGAGTTCGTCAAACTAATTGCCAAAGAGACAGACTATGAGCCGAAATCGAAGACGCTCGGCGGCCGGGTCTGGTGGAAACAGATTGCGACAGACGGCGATTATGTGATGCAGCAAAACGTCATCAGTAGTCATTACCGTATCCTCGATTCAAACGACGTACGGTGGTACAGCTCGTTCGATGCGGATGATGCTTTGCACGTGTTGGCCCGACTCGCACGAGACCATCGAGAGGAGTCTTTGTCATGAACATAAGAAAACGATGCCTCGTGACGCTATCCTGCGTCTATACCATCGCCTTTATCTTGAACGTCATCCCGTCGGTCACGTTCCCTGATGCGACGATCGGTCCGCTTCAGGCAACATCGTCCGTCTTGCTTGTCCTCTGTATGATGGGAACGTGCGTCTTGAATGACCGGGTCGCCAAGCTTTATGTGACGGCACTCCTATTCGCCGGGGTGACCGTGTTCACGCTACATAGCTTCGAGACGTATGTGTATGACATCGTCATCCTTGACGCGTTGTTCGCGATTCAATATCCGCTCTATTTGTTATTCGTGACCCCACTCTTCGGGCTCAATCTTTTCTTCAACGTCGAGGCAGATTTTATCGCCTTGTTCGCCTTCTTCATCGGACTGTTCATCCTCGCTATTCATGAGATTGCGATGATGGTGTCACGGAGGGTAAGTTGAGCCGTTGGTTATTTGTAGGCTTTGGCGGTCTCGTCACCGCTCTTGCTTATTTCCTGCTTTTTCCGAACCTCCCCTTCGCAAACGGATGGGGTTGGATTGGCGGGACGACCGGTCTGCTCCTATTGTCCGTCACCGGTTTTAGCCTTCACCTCGGACGAAAGCATCATTGGACGGCCCACCACCGGTTCGTCGTCGGAATCGGACTGATTGCCGCCTTTATGCTGGCATTCGGTCTCATTCTCTGGTGGATCGTCGCAGTTAACTTGAATCACATTTGAATGGGAGGAAGATAAATGAACTACTATATCGGGTCCGGGTTTTATAACATCGAGAACGTCAGACGGTTACGCGACTTGCTTTCCGCACAAGGCCATGCCCATACATACGACTGGACGCTCAACACGCGGGCCGATTCGGTCGATGCGCTACGCGACATCGGAGAGAAAGAGCGTGACGCCATCAAAGCTTCTGACTTTGTCGTCATCTTGCTTCCGGCCGGGAAAGGCAGCCACGTCGAACTCGGCATTGCCATCGGTTCAGGCGTGCCGGTCTTTATTCACGATACGACGGACAGCATGACGAATTTCGAGACGACGAGTACGTTCTATCACGTCGCGCAAGTCGTCCAGCTGTCAGGTGCCCTCGAGGACATTCCGTCGCAAATCGATGCTTTTCTCATCGAAAGCGCTTGAGTGCCCTGTCTCTCCTTCTCACCAATGCATGAATTCACCTATTTCCAAACATAAATTTGAAATGATTTGCATTTGTTATGGCGCAGGAATCATTTTTGTGACATACTGTTCAAAATCTATTTGAACGGGGACGATTGTTATGCCGACATGGAAACAGCCTTTACTTTTACTCACAGGTGTCGGGATCTCGAACCTTGGCGCCTGGGTGTACTTCATCGCCCTCAACTTGATCGTCCTCGAGATGACGCAATCGCCGTTCGCCGTCTCTGTCCTCTACATGCTCGTGCCGCTCGCGGCGCTCTGTGCGAACTTTTGGTCAGGTACGGTCATCGACCGCACCGACACACGCCGCCTGATGCTCCTCCTCGATGCGCTTCGTGCCGTCGTCGTCTTCAGTCTCGCCTTTATCGACTCGCTCGCGCTCATTTATGTGCTCGTCTTTTTGTTGAACATCGCGAGCTCCGTCTTCGAATCGGCCTCCCTCGTCTATATGACGAAGCTTGTTCCTAGCGGTGACCGGCAAAGGTTCAACGCCATGAAGAACTTCGTCCAATCGGCCGGGTTCATCTTAGGCCCGGCCATCGCGGGTCTGTTATTTATGATCGGTAGCCCGACGCTTGCCATTCAGTTGAATGCGTTGGCGCTACTCGTCTCCGTCGGCATCCTCGCGCTCTTGCCGACGCTACACACGGCACGTGAAGAGGTTGAAGTGTTCAATGTACGTATGATCATCGAGGATTGGAAGACGGTCGTCCGGTTCGCGTCGACGAAGCGTTACGTGACGCTCGTCTATAGCCTGTTCTGTGTCATGACAATCTTCATGTCCGGGCTTGACTCACTCGAGGCGTCGTTCGCGACGCAGGTGCTCGACTTCTCCGAGAGCCGTTACGGCTTCCTCGTCAGTGTCGCCGGAGCCGGGATTATCGCCGGATCCATCATCAATGCGACATTCAGCACACGCATGACGTTGCCGTTCTTGATTAGTTTTGGCGCGATCATGACGCCAGTGGGCTATCTCATCTTCGCCTTCTCCGAATCGTTCGTAGTCGCGTCTGTCGGCTTCTTCTTGCTCACGTTCGCCTTGTCGTTCGCGAACACTGGCTTCTTGTCGTTTTATCAAAACAATGTCCCGACCGATCTGATGGGCCGCTTCTCCGGGGTGATCAGTGTAGCGGAGTCTGTCTTGATTATCGGGTTGACGTTTGGGATTGGGCTTCTTGCAGAGTTTGTCGGGATCCGCTCGACGTATGTGGCCTTCTCGCTCGCTTTCTTGCTCGTCGGATTGGTCACGGTTCGGGTAGTGCTAGAACGTTCGAAACGAGGACTGTATGAGCCGGTGGTGATAGAAGAGAACGTCTCATAAAAAGTTAGTGAAATACGAAATGCTAAATTTTTTAGGTGTTAAAGGACTAGAAAGTAAATATTAGATGCTGATTGGAGAACCTTGAATGACTGTTCGTATTATAAAAAGCGTAGAAATTTTTTATCGGGAATCCGATACTGGGCGGCAAGTAAATCTGTTCACGTTCGCATCACAAAAAAACACGTGCTTGTCAGATCTCATGGAAGATGAGTCAATACAGGGTGATTTAATTTATGTAGTCGAGTTTTCCGATGGTGTTAAGAAAATCGTATGCCATCCGAAAGAAACACGAAACGAAGAATGGCAAGTCTTTGAGCTGTTTAAATGGTGTCAACATTGGTATACAATTTATGAATGGTTGTACAAGAAAGAATTTAGAACGAAGCGTCCGTTCCAACAATATGCTACGCGTTATGAGGCAGAAGAAGCAAGGTCAACGCCAGAAGACTGGGAGATCATTAAGCGTTTTTCTGTTGAAGAATTCGAAGAGCGAATTGGTAAAAACGAGGACGGATTAAATGAATTTGAAGAATTAGAAGAAAATCTGGATCTTATTTTAGAGCATGAAAATAAAAATTCACGCGCAGCCATAGCCTCAGGTCGCTACTATGACTATTTTATAGAGGAATGGCTTAATCCTATAGAATCATTACATGCGCTCGAGCCACTTATTTTAGATGTGAGCTATGGAGATTTTGGGGATAATCAAAAACCAACAAAATAAATCGATGTCATATTTGATCATACCAACTTACTATATGCCGTTTGCACTTAAAAAATCATTTGTAATCAGTGTGGCCGAGTCCATCCTCATCATCGAGTTGACCACCTCGCTGAATTTGTCGGGATTCGTTCGAAGTGTGTCGCCTTCTCACTCGCTGCCTTGCTTATCGACTTGGTCACGATCCGGGTTGTGTTAGAACGTTCACGACGTTCGTTGTACGATTCCGTTCTATTTGAAGACGCATCATAAAGAAATCGAGACAGTCGTTCAATGAACGGGTGTCTCGATTTTTAAATTCAAGTTTCTATAAATGCACTCGCTTCATTTCAAAAAAGCACCGTTTCGACACTAACGCTTGCTCTATAATGAACATGAAGCACCTTTCTTTGATTACCTCTGCTGCACTTCGGGTAATTGTCGAGGTGGGCCTACACCATACGTCATACAAGGAGGGATGGTTATGAAACGATGGACCAATGAATCGCTTCAACTGATTGGCCTCATCTCTTCCCTACTCATCGGAACGATTTTTTACACCATCTTACTCGTCGAGAGCGACAGCGGCCTTCTCGGCTTATTGATTTTGCCAGTGATCGTCGTGTCTTCACTCGCCTTCGGGATGCGTGCCGGTTTAACGATTTCGGTGACGCTACTCGTCTTTCTATTCATCTATTTTCAATCGTTCGCCCCACTTAACGCACAAGGTGAAGTCCAGTTCTTCAATTGGCGCGGAATCGGATTTACTACGCTTATTCTCATGTTATCCGTCGTCTCCGGGCTCGTCCATCAACTCGTCAAACGTGTGCAGCAATCCAGGCTCGCTTTAGAAGAACGGGCACGCCAACTGATTGCTGTCGATCCTGAGACGTGGCTCGACAACGCCGAGCGGTTCCAAATGGACGTCAATGGCGAACGAGATCGACTCGTGCGACATGGTGGTGTCTTCTCGGTCTCATTCATCACGTTCGACGACTTCGATCGATTCGAACAGACATATGGGCGCACCGAATATGAATGGTTTTTGAATTACTTCAGTGACGAACTTCACGGGGCGACACGACGTACCGATCAAAAATATCGAATTGCTCATGATACGTTTGCCATCATCTTCCCGCATACGTCTCCTGAATCGGCACAAGTCGTCCACGACCGCATCCGACCATTGCTCGAACACTATGAGTTACAGAGCGGGGAGCATGTGCGCTTGACGTACGAAGACACATTTTATGAAGTGACACTTGAGAACGCAACGGTCATGGTCGATACCATTCTTGAGAAAGCGTCATCGCTTCATTGAAATTACGTTGACCAATCAAGCTCTGGAACCCACCATCGATGAACGGCATGGTTCCAGGGCTTTTCGATATGCTAATGAAAATCTGTAAGAAATGTATTACCGGTAAAGGAATCGGATCTCATATAAGAGAAATCAACAGCACAACCTTTTGAATAAGGAGGCATGATTCCCATTCCATCGACCATCTATTCCATCAAACCAATCGAGTCGCCACGCGAACTCGATGACTCATTCCCTGTCATGAACCAACTGCGCACCGACCTGACGCTTGAGGCCTATTGCGAGCTCGTCTCCGCCATGCGACCACAGGGCTATGAACTGTATGCGTTATACGCCGACGATACAATCGTCTCGCTCGCGGGAATCGAAGTTCGCGTCAATCTCTATCTCGAGAAGCACGTCTTCGTTTACGACCTCGTGACGTGCATGAACCATCGCTCGAAGGGATATGGTGAGATGTTGCTTCACTTCGTCCACGAATACGCCCGCGACCGAGGTGCCAAATACGTCGCCCTCGAATCGGGACTCGCTCGGACCGAAGCGCACCGTTTTTATACAGATAAGATGGACTTTGCCATCACGAGCTATGCGTTCCGTAAACAGCTTTAAATTCTATGTAACGAAAAAGGAAGAGCCGAACGCTCTTCCCGTCTTTATTATATCGCGATTCACGAGCCAAAAACAGACTATCTTCTCTTAAATTCATCCACTATACTGTGAAGCCAACCTGACTGAAGGAGAGATGAAGCATGACTGATGACATCAAACCGCTCGACCCCGGCCCGTTTTTCCACGGCACGAAAGCCGAACTGAAGCTTGGGGACTTGCTTGAACCGAAGCGACGTTCGAACTATCAAGAGAAACAGTCGAACTACATCTATTTCACCGCCACCCTCGACGCCGCCAAATGGGGTGCCGAACTGGCGAGCGGTGAGGCTCGTGAGCGCATCTATCTCGTCGAACCGACGGGCGACTTCGAGAACGACCCGAATTTGACGGACAAGCGCTTCCCTGGCAATCCGACCCGGTCGTATCGGTCGAACGTCCCGCTCAAAGTCGTGGCCGAACTCGGCGCGTGGGAACGCCACCCTGACGATGTAATCGCGCATATGCTTGAATCACTTGAGAAACTGAGGCAAGCCGGGGAAGATGTGATTGACGACTGACACGAAGGAGAACGATTTTGAAGAAATTCCACAACAAACGTAAGTATATATTGATTACCGGTCTCGTTATCGGACTGCTATATGCGACGACATTTATCCCGCAACGCGTCATCACGACGTCACCGTCGAGCGTGTCCCGCATCCATGTGTTTGACGGGCAGAGCGGTTATGAACTCAATTTGAATGACCGAGACGACATATACGCTGTCATGAATAACTTGAATGACGTCACCTTTCAAAAAGGAAAGCCCAGTATCGGCTATATGGGATACTCGTATCGGGTCACCTTATACGATCAAGACGGAGACGAGCTCGATGAATTTATCATCAATAGCGAGGACACGCTCCGCTACCACGGTTTCTTTTACACGGCAAAGTCAGGGAACATCGATTATGACAAGTTTGACGCGAGGATGACGCAAGTGAAGACACAACCCGTTGAAGAATGAAGCGATGTCTATCGAAGCGATTGATTGGCTCTACGTCTCGACAGCAAGGAGATTAGCACCAGACTGGCTATCGCTGAGATTGCAATCTTAAGCTGAAACTCATTCGTTAGTCCGTCAATTACGTATCCTCTAAGTTTTTGGGACAAACTTGCTTCCGGTACCCAATCAATCACATAGCCGATTACTAGCATTACTGGAAGACTTAGAACCACGTACACAACTATAAAAAAGAATATGAACGTTTTAATGTTCGGCACCTCAACCCTCCATTCAAGTTGTCGTTTTATTGACACAATCGCTATAAAAGAGACACGCTATATCCATTTCTACGTCGAAATGTGCATAGCGTGTCTTTCGTAAAAATTTGTATAAACGTAAATCAGTTTGCTTCCACGTACTTTTGGAAGTTATCAAGAATCGCCTGCCAACCTTGACGCTGCATCTCAATCGGATTCATCGATTCCGCGTCAAACGTTTCGACCACTTTTGTTTGCTCACCGTCCGAAATAAATGAAACGGTTACTCTACGATTGTCTTCAAGGTGATATTGAATGAGGTGATTGACTTGAACTTCATCATATACACCTTCAAAATCGAAGCCCATACTTTTATCCTTGGCCTCCATCCGACTTCGAAATTTTCCTCCGGCTCTCAAGTCATTCTCTGCTTCCGTCGTATGCCAATCTTCGGATGCATGATTCCACTGTTTAATATGGTCGGGTTCTGTCCAAAGTCGCCATACTTTATCGATTGGCGCATCAACGAGAGATGATACTGTCACAGTGTTGGATTCCATCTCATAATCTCCTTTTAAATGTTTTTGGAACATAAGTGATTGGCACTCAACGATACGCGACAATTACTTTTTCGCACCATTCCCTTCGATATTCGTACGATGAAATCCTTCCTTCCGTATATCTCCATTAATCACTTCGTTTTTTCAATTTGAAACAGAGTCGATGACGTATACATGTTCTCCAATAAACAAGTTTCCGTTTACTAGTAATGCAACGCGTTCAACTTCTGAAGGAATCTCATAGGTTAATAAAACTTTTACGTTTGCAGGGACGGTTAGCTGGGATTTTCCATCCCACCCTTCCTCCTCAAGGATCGTTACATCTTTCACCTCATATTTATCTCCTTGTCCATCAAGTAAAGGATAGTGTTGAGGCATGAACCTAAAGGTAAAGTCTTCTTGACCCGGAACATCTTCTAGCTTTACCGTAACTTGAACAGGAATAGTGAGTAAACGTGCTGTCGGAGTGGAAATCTGTATACCATCTGGTGGATTGACCGGATTGAAAACTTGTATCTCTTCACCTTCACGTTCTGCATTCGTGACTTCATAGATACGGAATGCCGCTTCCCCACGTTCTTGGATGGCATCTTCCACTACAATGACGTCTTCCTTATGTGATGTCTCCTCATTTTTCTTATCCTGAAGATCTGCTAATTTCTCACCTGTCGTTCCTTGTATAATCGGTTTGGCCTCATCAGATGATCTAAGTTCGCCCGCTTCTGGTAACGCAAAGAAGAATAACGTCAGAACAGCGGCACCGAGCGAACCACCGATAGTTCCGAGAATCCATTTGAAACGACGTTCTGTCCGTCTCGTGTTCACCTGGGTCCCACGCATCGCCTGATACGGCAAGACGTTGACGGCCATCTGGGCCGGGAGCAAGGCCCCTAAAACTCCAGTCACAATCGGTAAAAAGAGTGTCGACATGAGGAAAAGCAGCTCGGTTAACGGGAGCGACCCATACACGTTCCAGACGAGCACGCCCGCGACGACCAGGCCGAGTATTCCGGACAAGAGTCCAAGCAATCCCCCTTCGACGAGCACGAGTCGGCGCACGTTCGCCGATCGCCACCCTGTCGCCTTCAAGATGGCGATCTCACTCCTACGCTCACTGATGTTCTGCCACATGACCTCGGTCGTCGTCAGGATGGCGATGAGAAGTGCCACGGCCATGGCGACATAGTGCATCGTCCCGACCTCGAGCGCGACGTATTCCCCGAGGAGCGACGTGAACATGACGCCCTGCAGGCGGACCGAGACGAACAGGAAGAACATAAACAGGCTCGTCGGCACGGCGATGGCGAGGAGTGTCAAAATCGTGCGCTTCCACTGGGTCACGAGCTGGTTGAACGCCATCCCGACGACGCCTTCGGTCCGAACGATGCGCAGTCCACGCGTCGTCGCACCGGAGCGAAGCGCCTCATACGGTTTGATTTTTCGGATCATCAGCATCGGGACGAGCGAGCCTAACATATAAATTCGAGACCGCCAAACCCGATCAGGGCGACACGAAGCCCGTCGTCGCCGTATCGCCGGCGAGTAAGAACGCACCCAAGATCGACCAGGCGATGAGCGCGACGACACCCCCGAGCAGGAGCGCCTCGATCAACAGGAGCCTGGAGAGCTGACGAGGTCCCCAGCCGAGCGAGAGGAGCACAGCAAACTCTTTCTTCCGTGCGTACAGCATGATCACGTTCGACGTGAACACGCACAAAACTGCGACGAGGATGACGCTCGCGATGACGCCGCCCATGCCCATCTTCGTCTCCTCGAAGATGGTGAACGAGGAACCTAAGCGGACCCATGGTTGTTGGACCCATCCGAGCGCCTCCCCTTCCCTCAGGCCAGGTAGGTAGGTCAACGCCATTTGCGGAGACGACCCGAGTGTGATATCGGTGATGAGCCCCGTCTTCTCCTCAATTTCCTTCGCAACGGCCTGGAGCCTCGCCTCGCTCGCCTCGTTCAGTTCGTCGACCTCGCTCACGTTGACGCGGATGGCCGAAATCGGTTCGTCACCAATGATGGCTGCGGCCGCTTCGAGTGTCGTCAAGACGAGCGGCGGCCGCGTCAGGAAGCCGCGGTCATTGTTGACCGGCTTCATCTGCTTGACCGGGTTTACCGGCTCGTCATTCGCATCGATGACCCAGTCCGCCTTGGCCGGGAAATACGTCTCCATCGGTAGGTCGGTAAGCGGATCGCGCGCCATGTCGAGCTTCTCTGGATCGAAGACTCCGATATAATTGAGCTTCACTTTCGGCCAACCATCACTCGTTTCACTATATAAAGACAGAGGACGATACATCTGTTTAAATGGATAGATACTATCCTCTGGCACTTCATAAGGCTTAACTTGATAGGCGAACGGCCATCGTTCCTCGAACGGACTTTTAACGGTTTGATAGTTCAGTGCCGAAGGTCGAAAAGCGAGAAAATTGAAAGCTTGATCTCCATTAGAAAAATCAAGCTTCCCATCCTTTAGGAATGTATCGATTAGCGCCTTATGTACCTGTAGTGAGGAAATTTCCTCGATTTGATCAAGCGCCTTCCCGTCTAACGTATCGAGATAGGCTTGTCCCCCAGCATCTCGAACTTTTGATGCAATCTCTCTCGTATCAGTCGAATCAAACGGAAGTTGAACCTCTTCTAACTCGAACTCCATCGTCGAATCTACAAACGTTTTCGTACTCATGATGACAGGCATCTGGATAATTCCGTTCTCTACTTTCGTTTGACCAGTTTGCTCGAAGTATTGACTGATGTCCTCCTTCTCAATCATCGCCGCATCCAATCCGACAAGTGCCGCCTCTGCTTCTGGGTCGATCCCTGCTATCATAAAGTTCGAACCAAATCCTGCTGTAAATTTATCGCCTGGCATCGTCGGACTTAGACCATAACCCGGGTCGGCATCCGTTGGTTGCCATCTCCCTAAGAAGTAGGTCGAATATTCATCTGACTCGACTCTCGCACCCGTGTCCGTTTTCTCGGTGAACTTGACACGATAGACGACCGGTCGATCCAGTTTAAATTCTCCGACATCTTTGAAATAATCATACGACCCGATCATCGCGATCGGTGCCGCGACCTCAATGTCGTCAATCTGTTTGATTTGCTCATACTGCTCCAGTGTGATCCCACCCTGAAGTCCGCTCATGTAGTTCGGTTCGAGCAGGTTCAGCTCCTCGGTCACGCTCCGCGTGCCTGGCGGCCGGACGACGATATGATACGACGATTTCCATCGCTTCTCGAGCTCGGAGACGACCGTCCCCTTGTTCGATTCGGTGAGCCCGACGAGATACGACAGCCCGGTGCTGACGATCAAGACACCGACGAGGAGCAGGATGAACCGCTCCTTGTTGCGCCACCACGAGTTCCAGATGAACTTAAGCATTGCCCGTCACCCTCGTATCGATTACCTCGATGATCGCGCCGTCCTTCATGCGGACCTGGACGTCGGCTCGCTCGGCGATACTCGGGTCGTGGGTCACACAGATGACGCCGCATCCTTTCTCCTCGTTCAACTCCCGTAACAGCTCGAAGATGACCTCGCCCGTCTCCGAGTCAAGATTCCCGGTCGGCTCGTCGGCGAGCAACCATTCTGGTTCATGGATGAGGGCGCGTGCGACCGCGACACGTTGTTGCTGTCCCCCAGATAATTGGGACGGCAACGACTCCGCCTTCTCCCGTAATCCGACGCGTGCGAGTAGCGACAAGGCCCGCTCTTTTTTGTCATAGTCGACCTTACGACCGAAGAGCGGGGCCATCACGTTCTCGACGGCCGTCAACGTCGGGATGAGATGAAACTGTTGGAAGATGAAGCCGACCTTCTCGAAACGAAAGTTAGCCAGTTCCTTCGCGTTCAATTGACTCAACTCGTGTCCGTCGTAAGATAACGTGCCGCTCGTCGGGACGTCGAGCGTTCCGAGAAGACTCAAGAGTGTCGATTTCCCTGAGCCTGATGGTCCGATGACAGATACGAAGTTACCTGCTTTGAACTTCAAATTGATTGGCTTCAGCGCATACGTATCGATTCCATCCCCTTGAAACTTCCGTGTCATTTGTACACACTCAAACTCACCCATATTTTTACCTCCAACGTGTCATTTGGTAATTATTAGTTGATTTAAGTATAGCAAGATTTATCCAAATGACCATCCTTTTGTTTGATTATTCTGATATCTATATTTTTTAAATTGACTCAAGACAATAAGAAGAGGCACTCCTATACTCAGGAATGCCTCGTTTAGACGGATTCAGCGGCTTCACTTTTTCACCATATCATCCGCTCATATCTTTTTTACGATGGAGTCGAAGCGCCTCATCCGTATGAACGAGCATAAACGGTTCGTCGAGTGACGCCGCTGCCGCCTCGGCTTGCGAGACCGTCTCATCGGTGACGATTGCTTCTTGGCGCCGTGATTGGAACGCCCGCTCGAGCCGGCTCGTCAACAAGTTGCTAAGGAAGACGAGCAAGGACAGTCCGATGGCCGGGACGAGGAACATGTGACTCGTCATCCAAGTCGTCGCCGTGAACTGCTTGAAATAATAGCCGAACATCGACGACCACTCAAATAGCGTCGGCATGACCCCTTCAAACAAGAAGACAGTTCCTCCGAAGAAGACGCCGAACAAAGAGAGATGAATCAACAACATCAACGTCTGGACGAACTGTTGCATGAAGACGATCACCAGCGTCGGCATGAGGTGCGGCCATAAATGTCGCCTCGTCCGATGCCACACACTGCCACCTAACGTCTCGGCGACGACCATAAACTCTTGTTTCAGCAGTTGCCTGACCTCTGTGATCAAATAGAGCGTCACGGCAGGTAACCCGAGCAAGATGAAGACCGTCAGCTGAAGCGATACGCGATCGATGAGCGGTGGCACCATCGTCGAGTCGGCGAACATCAACGAGGAAAACAACATCATCATCGCCAGTAACGAAATCGGTAAAATCAAAAAGCCGTCCAACACCATCTTGAAGATACGATTCAACCGCGCCCCCCGAAATGCGAGCGGGATTCCGACGAGCAAACCAATCGCCATCCGTCCGAGCGCAACAATCGCGCAAATGCCGACCGTCCACTTGAACCCTTCAATCATCATCTGGAACAAGTCGTTCCCGGCCCGGTCCGTCCCGAGCCATTGGTCTTTCGACGGTTCGAGCGGCGGGATGCCAATCAATCTTCCTTCCTCCGAGTAGCGGTTCAGGAACTGGTCGACCTGTCCGTCACGAAAGATCGTATTCCCGATACTGAGTAAAAGTAGACCCATTAAAATCGTGAAGACGATCAAGAAAATCGGGTCACGGATGAGTACGCGGCGCATCATACCCCTCCTTTCCAAGCGTCTGGGATGAGCCATTCCGCCAATACATCCACGAGAAAGATTGGGATGTAGATGACGAACAAGATGACGAGTAGTATCGGCATGGAAGGATTATAGACGATGAACCGGAAGATGCCTTGCACGTTGAACAAATACTCGATAATCAACAGACTCGACAATACCGTAATCAAATTCGAGCGGAAAAAGAGGTAGAACCGATACACCAAGTTCGGGAGCAAGTGTTTCCAAAACATCGAGACCGGCTTGACACCCTTCGCTCGTGCCAGTTCGAGAAACGGCGTCGTTTCTTCTTGCAATATGTGTTTCGTCAACCATTTGAGGAAGAAAAACAAGATGGTGAGCGTTAACGTCACGATTGGTAAAAAGCGTATGTATTCTGCAAATCCGCCCGCGACCTCGATGCGATCGAACCCGGTCTTCTTGTAGAGAGTGATAGCGAGGAATTGAGTGAAGATGAGCCAAAACAAATCCGGTACCATCTCGAGCGTCTCACTTGTCTGTCTTAGGACGGTGCGCACGCGTCTCCCGCTCCGATAAAAGAAGTACGCATACACGAGAGCAAATCCAACCGCGACGACCAACGACGTCATGAAGATGATGACGGTCTCCTTCATGAGCGGTCCAATCGCTGGTAATAACGGTAACTCTCGTTGCGCCGTGACGTTGAAATAGGTGATCTCATCCAGTTTCGTTAACTGACTAAATTGTTGTTGCAGACCACCCCAGTAGTTCGAGGGCACAAACTCGAGTTGTCCAACTAAAGACGGCAAGGCACTAATCCCAACCAAAACGATACACGTGATGAGAATTTGGGATGATTTTCGGGCGATCCAATTCATCGTGTCGACTCCCTTTCAAAACATACTCATTCTACTAAAGTTAATATTATCCATATGTAGTTTTTGTTAGTTTAGCACATTAGTTATGTGAATAAAAACAATATTCTAAATATTAAACCTTTTAAATTATGATACCCTATAACCAATCGATGAAGATCCGTCTTCTTGACCAATAAAAAAGCATTCCCGGATACAGGAATACTTCAGTATGTTGAAAAGAGGACATCCCCATCAAGAGAACGAATCTCATAGTCGACAAGTTTTTTTATTTCGCGTGTCAGCGTTCCCGTACATACATACTCTATACCCGGACCGTACGAAATATCCGGGATCGTCATCATCGCTACTCACCATACGAGCAGCAACGAGCCCGTCTCGACAATCGTTTCAAACTTCATACAAAACCACTCGTTCAAACGTTAGAACGAGTGGTTTTATGTATGTGCCTTCATCCGTCCCTTCTGCCACGCCACGAGCAAGATGCTAATGATGACGAGCAAGAACCACGACGACAGTTTGCCGAGGTCGACGAGCGCCCAGCCGCTCAACTGGTTCGGATACGCCCAACCGTTATAGAAAGTGACGATATTTTCCGCAAACCAGATAAAGCAGGCGATTAAAAAGAAAGCGACGACGACGGGCATCGTGAATCGGCGGTCGTCGAGCCGATACGTGACGATGGCCCGGCCAAAGACGAGAAAGACGAGGCCGATCAACACCCAACGCAAATCGAGCCAAATGTGGTGCCAAAAGAAGTTGAAGTAGATGGCGATTCCGAGGCCGAACCCGATGAGCGGTGGTGGCATCTTTAGAAATTCCAAATCGAGGCGGCGCCATGACTGGACGACGTAGCTGCCGACGCTCGCATACATGAAGCCGGCATAGAGCGGGACGCCGAACCATTTCGTCACCGCCTCGTCCGGATAGCTCCACGACCCCATCTGGACTTTAAACAGCTCGAGGCCGAGCCCGATGACGTGGAACCAACTGATCACTTTCAGTTCTTCCACCGTCTCGAGCCCGGTCTTGACGAGCACGACTTGGACGAACAGACACCAGATGAGGAGGACATCGTAACGCGGAATCGGGAAATCGATCCACTTCGTTAACGCGAGTGCACCGAAGATCGCGACCGCGAAGAGACAACTGAGTGCCTGTTCGTAGCCGAAGATGAATAAATACCGGAAACGTCGCACAGAATCACCTACAATTCAATGTATTCGTAGAGGAAGGACGACTCGCCGTCAAAGAAACGCGGGTCGAATAGTCCGAGTCGCTCGTCTTCGTCGACAACGACAACGAACGGTGACCATTGCTTCAGCGTGAGCGCCTCTTTATTCTCATCAAAGAGCGGTGTCAAATCGGCATCGTCCGCACTCGTCAATTCATATTGAAGTACAGATGATTGATAGACGGAATCGCTGAAAATCGAGACCGTGTCATCGGTCTTCGTGACGACCGTGAACTGCGTCGGGATGAACGACGCCGACAACGCGACCTCGTCATGCTCGGTAGCGTACGACTGATACAAATAGGCGCCTTGTGCGCTTTGAATCAAGACGTGGACAAAGATGGCGGCCCAGGCATAGCGATATACCGTGTGCCTAACGTTCTGGCGGCGCGCCACTAGCCATGCGACAAGGAAGATACCCCAATAGACGAAATCGACGATTGGAATGACGCCGAACGTGAGCCGCGCGTCCGAGAACGGTTCGAAGTAACCTGTCCCCCAGGCGTTGAACACGTCGGCCGTGTTATGAATGAACACGGACAGCATCGCCCAGTAAAAATAACGCATGTCGGTTACTTTAAAGAGAACGCGGACGAGCCAGTAGATGAGTAGCGCGAATAGCGGGACGAGGAAAATCGAGTGCGTGATGCCGCGATGCCACATCTGATACATCCCTTCGGTGTCCCAAAGCCGAGAGATGACGTCCGCATCCGGGATTTGACTCCCGACGAGCGTCGTCACGAGCAACGCGCGTTTCTCGTTTTTCTGGAGCTCGCGTTTATCTGCCGCCCCATATAACGTGAGCCCGAACAGCGTATGTGTGATCGTATCCATTGTATTCCTCCTTTCTCTTTGAAAAGACACCCTCCTCAAAGCGAGAAGGATGTCCTCAATTTATTTCTCTTGGTCCATTTTCATAGCGCGCCTCGCGACGACAGCGACAAAAATGACAGCGACAATCGGAATGATTAATGGCATCCAGTTCAACATCCGCCTGTCCCCTTTCTACAAGTGTCGCAAGCAGTATATCATAACTTCAAATCAAGCGTTTCAATGAATGCTCGCCTTCGAGTATCGGCCTGCCATCGATTCGATCGTCTGACGCATATGGTCCCGGAGCGTCAACGGTTCAATCACCTCGACTTGATTGCCGAGTGACAAGAGCCAGAAGACGAATCCGTCGGAGACGGCCGCATCGAAACGGATGTGGAAACGACCATTCGTCTCCGTGATCGATACGTCTTCACCTAATTTGTCGAAGATGACCGGGAGCACCCGTTCGTCAACGGCCAGGACGACTTCTTCGTCAAGCCCGTTGTACATATTGAACGACTTTTGGAAATAGTCATCCGGCAAGTGATGCTTTTGACGCGGCGAGTCGTCCTCGACGATCTCCGAGTTGACGATACGGTCAACCCGGTAGTTGCGAATCTCCCCAATCGATTCGTCGATGCCGATCAAGTAATACTGCTCGTGATTCCAATGCAAGTCGATCGGGTTGACGACGTAGCGTTCGCCGTCACGTCGGAGCGGGAACGTCCGCTTGGCGACGTCGAATCCGACGACGTCCGTATATTGGAACGAGATGGCTTTTTGTTCTTGAATCGCCCGTTGAATCCGGTCGATATGGTATGGAATATAGTTCACTTTCTTCTTCGGCGTCTTGATGATGGATTGGAGCGTCTCAGCTTCCGGGATGCTCGTCAAATTGCGGAGCTTGTCGACAATCTGCTCGGTCACGTCTTCCGAGATGAACTTCGCGGCGACGATCGCATCGACCATCATCCGCAGTTCATGACTCTCGAAGAGGCGGGCCGAATGCCAATATTTTTTGGCAAGACCGTTCTTCTCGAGCTCATCCTGCACCTCGAACCCCGAATCGGTCAATGCTTGGATGTCGTCTTTCACGGATTTTTTTGCTAACTTAGAAGTATCACCAATTGTAGATAAGTAAGCAAGCAGGTCCTCTAACGTCTTCGGATGATTGTCGTCCGTATGGCGTTCGAAGAACCGTCTTACTTCAAGTAACCGCTCTCGGTTGTTCACGGTATGTTCCCCTTTCACTTCTGTATATATAATATGTATAAAGAGACATTATCATGTTATTTCCATGAAATAAAGTTATTTTCCATTACATTTCGTTTAAGGAGGCAATCGTCGCTGTGAAACACTACGCTCACGTCAACGGCACGAAAATCGAATACATCGACCGTGGTCACGGTCCTGTCGTCGTCTTGATTCATGGTACCCAATCATCGAGTCTCGAACCGTACCATGTAGACCGGCTCGTCTTGTCTGGTTTCCGGGTCATTGTCCCATCCCGACCCGGTTACGGTGAGACTCCGTACTCATTTTCGGCGACTCCGCAAGCGTTCGCCGAGAACTTGCGCCAACTCATGCACGTCATGAACATCGAGTCCTATCACGTGTACGGCATCTCCGCTGGTGGTCCGACTTCGATCGAGCTTGCCTCACGAAACGACCGGGCCCTCAGTCTGACGCTCGCTGCCGCCGTGACAAGTGAGGTCGACTTCCCTTATCGTCGCTACATCAGTCGAAATCTCGCCCAGCCGCTCTTCATCGCCGCCCAGTTCACGATGAAACAGTTCGTCTTCCGCGCGATTCAAAAACAGCCGTTCGAGGCGACGGCCCGCATGATTCAGTCGACGAGCCTGCTCGCGTTAGATGCGATTCGCGATGAAGTGACACCGTACGACATCTTCCTATTGAAACGTGTCGCCAGTCAGATGGCGTTCGGGCTCGGGGCCCAGTTCGACCTACGTCAACGTGTCCCGGACGAGGCGCTACTCGGCGTGACATGTCCGACATATATCGTCCATTCAAAGAATGATAAGGCCGTGCCTGTGCGCCATGCCCATCACGCGAAGCGACTTATCCCGCACGCACAGCTCACGATTTTGAACAGTCCGGGCCATCTCATTTGGATTGGTCGCCAGGCGCGAAAGAGCGAGCAGCAAATCGAGCGCTTTATCCGCTTAAACTCGTAAGGCACCAATCTAGGTGTCTTTTTTAGTCTGCTTCGAGTAATTCGATCAGTCGATTGGTCACGTCTGCCGGAATGAGGTGAGCCGTGTCTGTATCGTCCGCGTCGTAAAGGCTGCTCTCACCGTCCGATTCATTAAGCCAGAGGTAATAGCGGTCAGTCTCTTCATTTTCGAAGCGGACTTCGAGATCGTATTCCGGTCCGACCACGTTGGCGATCCCCGGAATTCTCTCTGCCTCACGAAGCATATCTTCGAATACTTGAATCGCTTTCGGTTCGTCAAACGTGATGAAGTCACCCGTTTGGAAACGATAAAACCCATCCGATTCCGAGACGGTCACCGCTTTAATTCCGTCCGTCCGAAAATCGTTCGAGCCACAACCCGTCAACATGAACACTACCAATACGGGCGCTACGATTCGTTTCATTGAAAGCTTCACCATCCATCCCCTGTTCACTCATGCTCCAGCAGTCGAATCAGCTCGTCCGTCACGTCTGCCGGAACGAGATACACCGTATGCGTATCGTTCACATCCATAATGCTCGTCGGCATGCCTAACTCGCCGAGCCAGACGTAATAGCGGTCCACCGTCTCGTCTTGATAACGGACTTCCACATCATATTCAGGCGTTGCCATATTCACGATGCCAGGTTGTTGTTCCGCATTGCGAATCATGTCCGCGAACACTTTGACGTCTGCGAGCTCGTTATACGTGATGACATCGTGTTCGTGGAACCGCCCGAAGTCGACCGACTCGGCAATTCTCACTTCTGTGACATCTTCTGCGATGAGCTCATTCGTGTCACATCCTCCGAGTAAGCCGACGGTCAAAGCGGCAATCCCCGTTATCCATTTCCCCTTACGTTTCATCTGACTTCACCTCCTTAAAGTTGTCGACTTTCAATACGTAAAACTAGTTTCAAGGACCATGCTAGGTTAGGCGTCCACCTGTAGCGTCACAATTAAGCGGCCCGTGATGTCGGCCTCCACTTTATAGAGGCGGTGTGACTCGCTGACGTTCGAAAGGACACTCGGTGTCCCGTTACGCCCGAGCCAAAGTTGATAGCGTTCCACAGCATCGGCTTTATAGTGAATCTCGAGATCGAAATCCGGTTCACGCTGAACTGTCGTGTCCATCAACTCGTCCGCGTTGCGAAGCATATCCGCGAACACCTTGATGTCCTGCAGTCGATTGTATTCGACGAGGAACTGGTCGTTGAATCGGGTCCCTTCCACCGATTCAGCGACTTTCACATGATTCATCTCTTCAGCTTCAACTGCCTTGAATCTTTCTCTGCCATACCCATACGGTAGCGTAATTTTTCTCACTTCATTAATGAAATTCAACAGTCTACCCATCATATTCGACCTCCTATCTGTCTGATCATTTTACATACGCAAAACGTGTACAGAACGTTTCATTAATATCACTTTAAGCTTTTGACTTCTGCTTCTCCTTAGCCCTTTCTAAAAAGATTGGTAGCACGTTCAGTCCGATTGAGATGCTTGTCAGAACCCACCACGCTCGCCCCATGCCTGGAATGACGTCTGCCAACGCCGCCCAGTCCTCTGCTTCGACCCAAACCGCCAAATGGCTGTAGTCTGCGCATACCGTCAATGCAGTCAAAGACAATGCGACCGCCATCGGTAGCCTGTAGTCTTTCCCCACGCTGAACGTGTACAAGTTGAATAACGTCGCGCCAATTGCCAGTAAACCAAATATAATCCACATCAGAGCATCACTCTCCATTATTTATGCAATTGATTACCTATTTTTACAGTAGCATAAGCAAAACGTGAAATCGTTACATTTCGGAACAACAAAAAAGCCGAGCCGAAGCTCAGCTTAATTATTCGTACGTCCAACCAATCAAGCTCGCAGTCGCCCCTTCATAGCGCAACTGTTTGTCGAGCTCGCTCGGGAACACGCGGAGCGTGGCGACAGCTTCACCGTCATTGACGAAACATTCGACGCTCGACGAATCGACGAAGAGATGGAGGGACGTGACGTCCATCACGTTCGTACGCGTCGTGCCAAATTCGGTCGCGAACGGCTCACCGGCGTTCGTCCGGTCAATCGTCAACTCACGAGTCGACGCGTCGTACCGGATGACGAGCGACTCATCTCCGACTTGAAGCAGTTCGAGCGTGAAGTCCGATCCGTCCGTCGTCAGTTCGAGTTCGTAACGGTTTGGTGTCGAAGCACCCACCGCAGTCCCGGAGACGTTGACGAATTCGGCTTGGCGTAACTTTGTCATCGCTTGCACGGGACGTTGCTTGAGCATACCGTCCTCAATCGATAGTTCGCGCGGTAGCGTCAAGGCGTGTGCCCAACCGAACCGGTCCGTCGGATAGTCGATCTCCGGCAAGCCCATCCAACCGACTAGTAAGCGACGTCCTTCATGTTCGGTCGTCTGCGGAGCATAGAAGTCGAACCCGAAATCGAGTTCTTCGAACGCACCGTGCTCAAACGTCAACGTCTCGAGGTCTAGCTTGCCGATGACGAACCCCGATTGATAAATGTTGTGATAGCGATGACCGTCTGGCTCGATGCCTTGTGGTGAGAAGACGAGGACGTGCTGACCGTTCAGTTCGAACACGTCCGGACATTCCCACATATAACCGAACGGGTCGAGACCCGTCTTCACTTCTCCGAGGAACGTCCAGTCGTTCAAGTCGCTCGAACGGTACAAGACGACACATCCGGTCTCGTTCTCACGCTGGGCGCCGACGATCGCATAGTAGGACCCGTTCTCAAGCCATACTTTCGGGTCACGGAAATGCTCCGTGTAGCCAGCCGGGACGTCCGGGATGGCGACGTTCCGTCGTTCGATTTTCCCGTCGCGTAACACGCCGATCAGTTGCGAGGCGTGACGCGTCCAGTCGTCCGTCCGGTGGTTACCCGTATACATGACGTGGAGTTCACCGTCAGCGACAAAGCCGCTGCCAGAATAGGCGCCATGCGAGTCTTCGGTCGTCTCCGGGACTAACGCCACCCCGCGATCGGTCCACGTGACGAGGTCCGTCGATGTGACGTGATACCAATGTTTCAGACCGTGTACCGGTCCGAGCGGGAACCACTGATAGAACATGTGATATTCCCCGTTAAAGTACGTAAAACCGTTCGGGTCATTGAGGAGGCCTGTCGGCGGTTGGATATGATAGCCGAACCGCCAAGGCGAGGCCGCCGTTTTCGTGCGGAGTGTCTCCATGTCGAGGGCACTCACGTCACGCAGCGAACGATAACGTTCCGCCTTCGTCCAAGTCATTCAAATCACTCCTTTGTTTTATGCGGCTTGTTTGACCGCGTCTTTTTTCGCCTGGCGCTTCGCGAGGACGAACGTCAAGCTGAAGGCGACAGCGAACGAGATCGCCATGCCGATGATATACGATACGATTGATGCCGGTGCGATCGAGATGATCCCCGGAAGACCAGCCGCACCGAGTGCGACAGCGAGGACTTCACGACCGACGATGAACGCCGAGGCGATTCCTGAACCGATGATGGCGGCGATGAACGGGTAGCGGAGTTTCAAGTTGACCCCGAACATGGCTGGTTCGGTGATCCCTAGAAGTGCCGAGATACCTGACGCCGAAGCGACACCTTTCATTTTCTTCTCACGTGTCAAGAAGAAGACAGCGAGTGTAGCCGCGCCTTGGGCGACGTTTGACATCGCGGCGATCGGGAAGATGAACGACCCGCCCGTCCGTGCGATATCGGCGAGAAGTTGCGTCTCGATGGCGATGAAGCTGTGATGCATCCCTGTGATGACGATCGGTGCGTACAAGAGACCCATGACGAGACCGCCGAAGAAGCCGAGTGAGTCGTACGTCCAAACGAGACCATCGATAATCAAGTTCCCTGCTTCACGCGTGATTGGTCCGACAAAGGCGAACGTGATGAACGCTGTAAAGAGGAGCGAGAGAAGCGGTGTGAGCAGGATGTCGAGTGAGGCCGGCATAAATTTACGAATGTTGATTTCAAGCTTCGATAAGATATAAGCCGATACGAGTACCGGTAACACTTGACCTTGGTAACCGAGCTTCTCGATTTCAAATCCAAGGATGTTCCAGACCGGGATATCGCCGACTGTCGCTTGCGCGTAGGCGTTGACGAGATCCGGGTGAACCATGATCATCCCGAGCGCGGCACCGAGATACGGGTTGCCCCCGAACCGCTTGGCCGCGGAGAATCCGATTAGGACGGGCAGGAAGACGAAGGCGGCGTTGGCGAACGTATTGATCATTGCGGCGAGGTCGGCGATGCCAGGGTACTGGTCGATGAGCGAGCTGCCGTCGAAGAACAAGTCCGGTGCTGTGAGCAAGTTATTGATCCCCATCAAGAGACCACCGGCGACGATGGCCGGGATGATCGGTACGAAAATATCAGATAGCATCTTCACGAACTGTTGGAGCGGGTTGCCTTTCTTCGCGCTCGCCGACTTGACGTCGCTCGTCGACATGTCGCCGAGTCCTGTCAATTGGGTAAACTCGGCGTAGATTTTATTGACCGTTCCTGTCCCGATGATGATTTGATACTGTCCGCCAGTCGAGAACGTCCCTTTGACGACGTCTAACGCGTCAAGTTTCTTCTCATCAACTTTCGACTCATCGTTCAAGACGAGGCGGAGCCGGGTGGCACAGTGGGCCGCCGCGGCGACGTTGTCTTTGCCGCCGAGCGCCTCTAAAATCGCTTCTGCTTCTTGTCTGTAGTTCATTCAGGTTTCCCTCCTAACAGTTGTTGAACACGTTGTGGTGATGGTATGGCTGGAATCGCGCCGTAAGCGGTGCATGTCAAGGCGCCGGTCACGTTCGCATATTCGATATCCTTCTGTAAACGCATATCATCGACGCCGAGCGTGGCGAGACGATACAAGTACGCGCCGACGAATGCGTCACCGGCCCCCGTCGAGTCAACGCTTTCAATTTTCACCGACGGGATGATGTCACGTGACTGACTCGTCGCAATCAACGTGCCGCGTGAACCGAGCGTGATGGCGACACGGCTTGCGCCGAGTTTGAGCAGTGCGTCGACCGCCTCGTCGAGCGTCTCGGCTCCGGTCAACAAGTGCGCTTCTTCTTCGCTCAATTTGACGAAGTCGGCCTCGGCGATGAAGTGGAGCGAGTCTTGTTTGAACGCCTCGAGGTCCGTCACGAGTGCGTCGCGATAGTTCGGGTCGAACGAAACGAACAGCCCATCGCGTTTCGCGAATTGCAGCAACTTGAAGTAGGCGTTCTTCAATTCACCGTCAAGGAGTGCCGTCGCCGAACCGAAATGGACGATATCCCCTGACTTGAACTGAGATAAGTCGATCGCGTCGAACGCATAATCGCCGTCACTGCCGCGTCGGAACGTGAAGTCACGCTCCCCGTCCGCTTGAATCGAGACGAACGCGAACGTCGTGTCGCCTGCTTCGACCAAATTGTCCGTGCCGACACCGTTCGTTTGGAGCGTCTCTTTCAAGAACTGTCCGAACGGGTCCGCCCCGACTTGTCCGAGGAAGCTCGATGCGCCCCCGTGCTTACTGACGACGGCCGCCACGTTCGCCGGCGCACCGCCCGCTTTTTTGACGAAAGTCGTGCCGTTGACGAGGTCGCTCGACGCGTCCTCGCACACCCAGTCAATCAATAGTTCACCAATGCAATGTACGGTACTCATCCGTCCACCTCCATAATCCTTCTGTCATCGTTCATTTATCGAACCGGTTCCAAAGGAAGATAAAAAATGTTGCGGAACCGGTTCCGCAACACAAATGTAATCGATTTAATTTAAAATGTCAACGCTTTCGCGCAGTTTTATCTCGAAATTTGTGAACGTTTTCATTGCGATGAC
The DNA here is from genome assembly GCF_000714435.1 of Exiguobacterium alkaliphilum 12/1. Taxonomy (GTDB): domain Bacteria; phylum Bacillota; class Bacilli; order Exiguobacteriales; family Exiguobacteriaceae; genus Exiguobacterium; species Exiguobacterium alkaliphilum. The sequence continues at coordinate 344,085 of NZ_JJMW01000019.1, read as the reverse complement.
ATCGCCTGTTAACAAATGGAGAATCATGTCAGCCGCTTTCGCTCCCGTCCTGCGATATGGAAGGTGTACCGTCGTCAGGGACGGATGCAACACTTCGGTGAAATCATAGCCCCCAAATCCGCTCACCGAGACGTCATTCGGGACGGCCTTACCGCTATTGGCGAGCCCTTTCAATACACCGAGGGCGATATTATCGGTCGCACAGACGACGAGCGACGCCGCCTGTTCACGTCCGATCTGTGCCCCGATTGGAATCGCGTCGTCGATTTTGAACGTCGTCGTATACGTCTTCACATCCGCACCCGCCTCGTTGAACGCCTTTAAGAAACCGTCACGTCTCGTTTGGCCGACGGCGATATCGTACGCCTCGACACCTACATAGATGACTTTACGATGCCCCCAATCCATGAACTGCTTTCCGAGCGCGTACGCCGCATCGAAGTCGGGATAGACGAGGCTATGCACGGAAGCATGTTCTTGACCGATTAAGAGCACCGGAATTTGAATGGCCTCGATGGCGCTTAGATGACGCGCGGTCACCGTCGTCCCGAGCCAGATGATGCCAGCGACTTTCTGCTTCGCCAAGTTGTATAGCTGCTCAATCTCACGCTCGGTCTGTTGGGCCGTGTTCACGACGAGCATCTGGTAGCCGCGCTCGGTCAACCGCTCATCGATACCCATCATCGTCCTTGAAGCGGCATACGAGTCGAGGCGCGGCACGATGACACCGATCATCTTCGTCTGTTTCGACTTTAAACTTTGCGCGAACTGGTTCGGTTCATAGTTCGTCTCTTGAATGACGCGCTCAATCTTCTCTCGGGTCACCTGCCCGACCGAACCCCCGTTCAAATAACGGGAGACGGTACTCTTGGCGACGCCGGCAAGTTTGGCGATGTCGTTGATTGTCACTTGTCTCATCTTCAAAACCCCCCATACGAAAAAACTGACGCGTCGAACGCCGTCAGTTTAATGGTTTACTACATATCGTTTCTTAAAGTTCAAATAATAGAGTCCGTTCCGTTTCTCGAACCCGTTCTTCTCGAGCACGCGGCGCATCGCCTCTTGATGCGGGCTCGTCGGCGGAATACCAGCGCGGACGGTATGGCCTTCTTTCAACTCTGACTGTTCGAGCGCGAGACGTAACCCTTCCGTCGCATAGCCGTTATCTTTATATGGGTCAAACACCATCAAATCGAGCTGATAGACGCGAGCGAGTTTAAGCAAAAGCACTTTCCCGACGATGTTCCCGTCGACGTGAAGGTCAAAATAAAAGTCTTCTCCATAGCTGTGTTCATCAGCCGAATAGACGTGCTCAGTGCCCATCTCCTCGAAGATCCCTTTCAACTCCTCGGCTGAAATGCCGTATGAGCTCTGCCCATATTTCTGAAAATGTTCATATTCAATCTCATCAATTTGACGAATAGGTTGACGCACGATGTCCATCCCGTGCCCTCCTTAACAGTTATTCCGTAATCTTTCCACACTCATTATATACGAACGGCGTCATGAAGCGCAAAAGATAACCGAAACGTCAAGCGGGTTCGATGTGGATATGAACCGAATCGACGGCATGGCGCTCATCGAGTTTCCGCTCAATCTCATCGCAAAGGTCATGCGCCTCGTCGACCGTCAGCTCCCCATCGACCGCGATCGTCACATCGAGCATGACGTGGTTCCCGAGATGGCGACCTTTGATTTCACGCACTTCTTTCACCGACTCGAACTCGCCGATCGTCTCCTCGTACTCGTCTACGAGGTCCGGGGGGAACCCGTCCGAAAGTTGATGGGTCGCATCTAAGAAGATTTGAATGGCCGTCCGGATAATCATCCCGGCAATTAAGACGGCGAGCACCGTGTCCATCCATGGCAGTTTGAAATAAGCGAATAAGACACCGAACGTGGCCCCAATCGAAATCATCGCATCGGCGAGATTGTCTTTCGCGGCGGCCTTCAAGGCGAGCGAGCGCGTTTTTTTGGCCAAGTTCGTATTGTATGCATACACGCCGAACATGACGAGCGCGCTTAGGAAGGCGACGACCGCAGCGAGCGGGTTCGGCTCGACATATTCGCCCCGAAGTAAGTTCGCGATACTGTTCAATAGGACGAACACCCCGACAGCGACCATGATGAGTGACGCGACGAGCGCGGCGAGCGTCTCCATCTTCGCATGCCCATATTTATGTTCGGCGTCGCGCGGCAACGCGGCAATCCGAATCCCGATATAGACGGCGATCGAGGCGATAATGTCCGTCGTGTTGTTGAATCCGTCAGCGAGGACGGCCTCTGAGTTATAAATGATTCCGAAGACGACCTTTAATATAGATAAGACCAAATACGTCGTAATCGATAAAATCGCGCCTTTGAGCGCTTTTGGTGGATGATTCGTTGTGCCCATCCGGCCACCTCCCTTTTAGCCTAGTTAGTATATCAGCTGAAGTTTGAGTGGGTATAGAGAAACATTGTTTCCTCCCCACAAAATAAATGGAATATATTCCCGGTAGTTTCGTCTTACGAAAAATATGGTAAAGTAAACAAGAAGAGACCCTTGTGGTTACCCCCTAAAAGAGGTGAAACGTATGTTTACAGAACGAGATGGAATCAAATTAAGATTGGAACAAATTGACAGATTGTTGTCGGATTTGAACCGCGAGGCGAAACAATTGATGGCACGATTGCGCGAACTCGATGCGAGTGGTGAAAACCCGCAGGAAGTGTCACTTAAGCCGGAAGACCGCGACACGCTCAAATCGTCAATCGACGAGACGCTCGAAGCGCTCCAAAGCCGCTCGAAACGTCCAATCAATCCGAACGATGAAAAGAAAAAAGAATTGGCCACACACAAAGCACTCATTGACGAGTTGTCTGATTTATTAAGCAAGAAAAAGTGAGACGCGACCTGCGTCTCTTTTTCATGAAGGAGCGTTTTTATGTATATTGTCACGACCTGCCTGCGACCGACAGATTCGGTCCGTGAACAGGCCAAACGCCACGCATCGCAATACGGTGTGCGTTTCGTGGAGCGGAAAAAACAATCGATCGAGGCGTTGATGAATCACTATGAGGAAGGCGTCCTCGTCTTTGATAAACGGCGCGTCGAATACACGTCGCTCGGGACGACCGAACCGTTCTTTTTTCATCCTTCCAGCTCAGTTTTTCGCATCAAACAATTGATGCGTGATGGACACGACCCGCTCGTCGACACGGCCATGCTCGAGCCCGGCGACCGTGTCCTCGACTGTACGCTCGGCCTCGGTTCGGACTCGATTGTCATGAGCCATGCCATCGGAGCAGATGGTCGCATCACCGGAATCGAGAGCGAGTTCATGACGGCGATGCTCGTCAAGGAAGGACTTAGCGTGTGGGTCGAGAAAGAAGAGGCCATCAATCAAGCGATGCGACGAATTGAAGTCGTCCACGCAGACGCCCTTGCCTATTTGAAGACACGTATCGACGACTCGTTCGACATCGTCTACTTCGATCCGATGTTCGAGAAAACGATTTCAGAATCGGTTCATTTGAACCCGTTACGTTCACTCGCGAACACCGCCCCGCTTTCAGACGAACTACTCCGAGAAGCGCGGCGTGTCGCCAAGAAGCGCATCGTCCTCAAGGCACACTTCGAGAGCGAATGGTTCGACGAGTACGGTTTCACGAGGTTTATCCGTAAGTCGTCAAAACTGCATTACGGATATATCGACATGGAGACGGACATCCTTTAGGGCTTATTGCCCAAATGGGACGAAAGTCTCTTTTTTTCGTTCTCTATTTTCTGAATATTGACATTAATCAGACACAGGTCTAGTGTTTACCCTAAGCTCACACAATTTCCCATTATTTTCACAGGAGGTCAGTACAGATGAAAAATCGTTCCATCCGCCGCACGACACTTGCGGCCGTCCTGACGTCAGCGATGACGGTCAGCGCCATCCCGGTCGCTGCAGGACCAACCGACGTCGCGCCGGCCTTGCCGCCGGCTAGCGAACACGCCCCGTTCGATCATCACATCATCGATGAGGAACGTCTCGCCAAAGCGCTCGAGAATCGTGGCGTCATCAAGAAAGGCTTGTCGGCTTCAGAACGGACGAAAGCGGTCGAGGCGTACATCGCCAAGAAACAAGGTGCGGCGCAAGACCCGCATAAGCATGATTTGCATGACAAGGCGGCCGCTGCCAAGGAGAAGATACATAACCAGTTCGAAAAAGAGTCGAACCGTCTCCTCGACAAGGCGAAAAAGGGTCAAGCGAACTATCGGAAAGGCAAACCGGACGGTCAAGTGAAAGTCGACCCGGCGAAACAGGCCGGCTATAACGGCGCCGTTCGTGAAGACAAAGTACTCGTCTTACTCGTCGAGTATAGCGACTTCAAACATAACAACGTCGTCCAAGAAGAAGGTTATCTGTACAGCGACAACTTCAGTAAAGAACATTATGAGCAGTATATGTTCGGTGACGAGTCGTTCGAGCTGTTCAACGGCGATAAAGTCCAAACGTTCAAACAGTACTATGAAGAGCAATCGGGCGGCAGCTACACTGTCGATGGAACGGTCTCAGAATGGTTGACCGTCCCGGGCACGGCGAAAGACTACGGTGCCGACCGTCCGACTGGCGGTCACGACAATGCAGGACCAGGACCGCGTCAACTCGTCAAAGACGCATTAGACGCGGCTGTGAAGAGCGGCATGAACTTGGCCGAGTATGACGAATACGACTTATATGACCTTGACGGTGACGGCAACTTCAACGAGCCAGACGGCTTGGTCGATCACTTGATGATCATTCACGCAGGTACCGGCCAAGAAGCGGGTGGCGGCTTGCTCGGAGACGACGCAGTCTGGTCACACCGTTGGGTCGTCGGCAACAGCCCATATCGCATCGCCGGTACAGAAGCAGCAGTCCCATACTGGGGCGGTCAAGTGGCTGCGTTCGACTACACGATTCAACCGGAAGACGGCGCAGTCGGCGTCTTCGCGCACGAATACGGTCACGACCTCGGTCTGCCAGATGAGTATGACACGCAATATACAGGTCAAGGCGAACCGGTCCAATCATGGTCAATCATGAGTGGCGGTAGCTGGGCCGGGAAGATTGCCGGTACTGAACCGACAAGCTTCTCTCCACAAAACAAAGAGTACTTCCAAAAGTTGATGGGCGGCAACTGGGCAAACATCACGGAAGTCGAACTCGATGATATTAACGCACAAGGTTTCGTCTCCCAAATCGACCAATCGGTGACGAAATCGAACAACCCTGGCATCGTGAAAATCAACTTGCCAGATAAAAAGGTTAAAGGCATCGAGCCGAAGTTCGGCAAGTATTACTACTACTCGACGAAAGGCGACAACTTGCATACGGAGTTGGCGATCCCGAGCGTGAAACTCGGAGCTGACGGGCAGCTTGCCTTCGATACACGCTTTGAGATTGAATACGACTATGACTATCTCTATGTCAAAGCGCTTAGCGGCGGTAAAGAAGTCGTCCTCGACGTATACGGTGACGACAATACGGGTAACGACGCAGAATCGACGAACGGTGAATGGGTTCGTAAGTCGTACGACTTGTCACAATTCGCCGGACAAGACGTCTCGATCGTCTTCGAATACGTGACAGACGGCGGCCTTGCGCTTGAAGGCTTCGCACTCGACAACGTCTCGATCACATCGGGCGGCGCGACATTGTTCGCTGACGATGCAGAAGGCGCGGAAGCGGTCAAGTTGAACGGTTTCGTCAAGTCGGACGGTTGGGATGAGAAGCCGCACTACTACTACTTGGAGTGGCGTAACCACGCCGGCGCTGATACGGGTCTCTTGAACGGCCGTGGCGTCAAATACAACACAGGTCTCGTCGTCTGGTACGGAGACGATTCGTTCTCAGACAACTGGGTCGGCATCCATCCTGGCGAAGGCTTCATCGGTGTCGTCGATTCGCATCCAGAAGCATTGATCGGGAAGTTGAACGGCAAAGACACGGTCGCAGGCAGCACGCGTTACCAAATCGCGGACGCGGCGTTCAGCCTCGACAAGACGATCCCATGGTATATCAACTCACCGAGCCGTGGCATCTACGACTACAAAGCACAACCTGGCGTGAAGCAATTCTATGACGCCAACACGTATATCAACTCGCTCATCCCAGACGCAGGTAAGAAATTGCCTAAGTACGGTCTCGTCGTCGACGTCGTCGGCGAAGCGAAAGACAACTCGGCCGGTGCCGTTTGGATTCGCAAACAATAACGACCCTGCCCCGCGCCGAAATGGACGCGGGGTCTTATTATTCTAAAAAAGCTTGAAATTGCTGAACGAACTGTGTAACATAATACGTGTAACGCCTCTGTAGGTTAGTGGCAGACCTCAGCAATGGTAATGCTGCAGCACGAGTTCGATTCTCGTCGGAGGCATCAAACGGATTCCGTGACACGGACCGATCAAAGCACTTTCTCAATCCTTTGAGAAAGTGCTTTTTTTATCTATATTCTTTTAGACATACCAATAAATGGTACAATGAGTAAATCAATATACATAAAGGAGATTAATTATGAAACGAATGCTCATCTCGCTTGCTGCCGTCGCCTTACTTGCCGCCTGTTCGGAACAGACGACAGAGCCCACAGCTGACTCACCCCCAAAAACTAAAAATGTCGTCATCGATGTATCTAAAAAACAGCCTTTTTCCGAGCCTGTCCCGACCGAAGAGGAAGTCACCATCTTTTTAGGGTATCTCGAGTCTCTAAGCAGTGACACGCTCGAAGCCTTGCGTGAATCCGATCAAATAGTTTTCTCCTGTGGGACGTCCTGTGAAGATCGCCCGCTCGATGAAATTTCTATGCAAATCGACAGTCACCGGGAAGAACTCGAATCCATCCGTTCTGATATTAATGAGATTCTCCCTGCGCTCGATTATCTTGTCGCATCTGATGCGTCAGGCATCGACCGTGAAGGGCTGACCAGCGCATTAAATGAACTCACAACCGTCAGTGAGGGGTTGACGCAATTTTTAGAGGCTGACGATTGGGCATATTGGGAAGATGCCCGTACTCAACTGAATTACCTGTCATCAATTATGAAGGGTATCGCTATCAATCTGAGTGGTGTATGACCACATCCCAATCAGATGAATCGCTCTCATCCAAAACTCGGGTGAGAGCTTTTCCATTCAGTCATGGAAACTGTCTTGACACGGTTTCCGTTCCTCTATAAACTTGAAAAGTTGAAAGTACCTATTGATTCGGAAGGAGCAACATCCCAATGCTTAATGAATGGTTATGGATTCCTTCTGCCTTGCTCACGCTCGGCCTGCTCGTCCTCAGCTATAAGCTGTTCGGACGTGTCGGGCTGTTCGCCTGGATCGCGATGGCCTCGGTCGTCGCCAACATCCAAGTGACGCAGCAGATTGTAATCGGCGGTTTCATCTTCACACTCGGGAATATCGTCTACGGTTCCCTTTATTTAGCGACAGATATCTTGAACGAGAAATACGGTCGTCATACGGCGCGTAAAGGCGTCTGGCTCGGTTTCTTCATCTTGATCGTCTCGACGGTGCTCATGCAGTTCGCCTTGCTATACGAGCCGTTCGAAGAAGCGCTCTTCATGCATGAGAGTTTCGAGGCGTTGTTCTCGATGCTCCCGCTCATCACGCTCGGTAGCCTCGCCGCGTACCTCGTCTCGCAGCTGTTCGACGTCTTCATCTACTCGAAGATTCGGGCGAAGACCGGTGAGAAGAAACTATGGCTCCGGACGACCGGTTCGACCGTCGTCTCCCAGTTCATCGATACGCTCACGTTCTGTACGATTGCCTTTTGGGGTATGGAATGGGACATCTGGTGGAACATCTTCGTCACGACATACGTCGCGAAGTTCGTGATCGCCTGGATGGCCACACCGTTCATGTATTACGCGAAACGGACGAAGCCACAAGAAGACGAGGCCGAGAAGGCCGCATAATAGAAAACGCCACGAGCAGTCGTGGCGTTTTACTTTGTCCGAATCTTGAGTCGGACGGCATATGGTCTTGCGTCTTCGACGGTAGACGTCTCTCGACAGACGGCGAGCGCAACGTAGGCGTCGATGGCGAGTGCTTCAATGGTGTCTTCGGTCGTGCTGACTTCGAGTATGGTGTAAGGTGGCAAGCGTTCCATCCTGACCCACTCCCCGTGCATCTTTACATAAACGACGGGTTCGTCGATCGAGTAACGTGTCAGTAACTCCTTGACGTTCACACGATCCCCTCCTTCGACCCAATCCTTGCCTCAATTATAGGAACTCGTTGCGTTTCTGTAAACCGTGCCTCCCGGAAATTGTCGCCCCTACCCTTCAACTTTTGGTTGGTTCAGCCGATACATGGAGTAGAGAAATGAGGTGAATTGATGCGTTATCGACGCCAAGAGACTTTTCGCTACATCCTACCAAATCCTCGTTTTATCCCGTACCGCCTCGTATGGGAAGACAAAGAATTGCATGACGGCGAAGCGATGTTGTTGAACATCAGCTCCCACGGTATGAAATTGCGTTGTGACTACCTCTTCCCTTTGTCTGAAGGGTTGAAGGTGACCGTCACCCTCGACCTCGTCCCGATGCTACAAGCAATCGAAGTGACGGGCCATGTACGGCACCGCAGTCAGATGGGGAGCCTGTATGACTACGGAATCATGCTTGATACGAACGCGGAAGAGACGCAACAGCTCGTGACGATGATTAAATCTTATGCACGCGAGAACCAGTGAGAGAGTGTCTAATGACACTTTCTCATTTTTCGTTCTTAAAAATCAGGGTATACTATGGGAAACAGTACTAGACGTGAGGTGTTGGCATGACGAGAAAGTTTTTATTGATTCCTTGGGGCATCGCGATCGCCATCGCCGTCCTCGGCCCAAACGAGCCGTTCTCGAGCCGGTTTTTGCTCGACTTTGTAACGTATAACACAGATGTATATGAGGGCTATTCTTTGTCCTTATTCAGCATCCTAGGCGTGTATCCGCTCGCTTTGTTCCCACTCCTCTGGTCGGAGGTCAATCAATTACGACCGAATCCGCTCTTGCCTGCAGCGACCGGTTTCGTCGTCGGCGGTTTTCTCATCGCCCCGTACTTAGCCTTTGCTCGGCAGTCGCCCTACCCGACACCGATCAAGCCGCTCCCGACACGATTACTCGGGGTCGTGTTGCTCGCCGTGACGATCGGCTTATTCATCGCAGCCGCGACGACGGGTGACGTCGGGACGTATTGGTCGTACGTGGAACAGAATCAGTTCGTCCGGACCATGACGGTCGATTTCTTCTTACTTGCCTGCATTCAAATCACGCTCATGAACCGCGATGCGAAACGATACAAGATGAGCCTTTGGCCGCTACCGTACATCCCGTTGTTCGGATTGTTGTTCTGGCTCATTATCCGACACAAACAGCCGTTCAACGAAGCGCCGACAAAGCGCCCTCGACACTCGTAAAACACGAACTCCTGGAACAGTTCCGGGTGTTCGTGTTTCTTCATGTGTTCGAATAAGGTATGATGGACGTTGAAACGAAATCATTTGAATCGAACGGAAGAGAAAGTAGGAATGAAACGATGCGTTATTTTAAAGTCATGACTCATACGAACGACAAACAAGAGGAAGTCATCCTCAGCGAGTATCACAAAGTACCGGAGAAGAAAGTCGATCAATTCTTAAAAGACATGCTCGAACTCGATATGTATGAAGAGAACGTCAGCTTAAAAGAGTGTCAAGTCGCCAAAGACCGTTGGGAATGTCCGGTCGGTGACTTCGTCATCGTCGAATACTTTAATGAAAAAGAGTTTGACCGCATGAATGAATTTAAAGCCGTCAAGAAAAAATGAACGCAAAAAGGAGAGGACCTCATTGAAGGCCCTCTCCTTTTTAATTATTCGTTATCTTCTTCCGGGTCCGGGTCAGGATGTTGTGTCGGCGCCGGTTTTTTAGCGGGATCGGATTGTTCGTCTGGCTCTGGGTCTGGATGGACCCCTGGCTGTGATTCGTCACGTTTCATAAAGCAACCCTCCTTTTCGATAATTCATTCTTTCCACCGCGTTACACTTCTGAAACGTCAGTGAATGTTTTTATCTCCGATGACGCGACGCGAGATAGCTTTCTCAATTTCAACAATCACGAAGACAATGAAACCGAACACGACCGGGAAGAGCCAGTCACTTAACTCGAGTGCGGCTGTGCCGAACAGCGTATGCATGAACGGCACGTACGTGATGAACAACTGGAGCGCAATCAAGAGTCCGGAGACAATGAATGCGATCTTGTTGTCAAAGAAGTGACGGTTAAACGCTGGCGCGAGCTCGGTCCGACAGTTGTACAAGTGGAACAACTGGGCCATGACAATCGTGTTGAGCGTAATCGTCTGCAACTTCGCCGTCGAGAAATCGTAATCGGCGAGCAGATAGTTGATGGCGAGACTACCTCCCCCAATCAAGATCGAGACGAAGATAATTCGGAAGACATAATATTTACTCAAGAGCGGCACGTTCGCCGGACGCGGTGGCCGTTTCATCGTGCTTTCCTCGAGCGGCTCGAAAGCGATCGCGAGCGAGAGCGTGATGGCGACGACCATGTTGACCCATAAAATCTGGACCGGACTAAGCGGCGCGGAAGCTCCCAGCAAAATACTCATCGCGACGAGGAGCGCCTGTCCACCGTTCGTCGGCAATAGGAACAAAATCGTCTTCTTCAAGTTGTCATAGACGCGGCGTCCTTCACGGACGGCATTATAAATCGTTTTAAAGTTATCATCGACAAGGACCATCTGAGAGGCTTCTTTTGCGACCTCTGTCCCTTTAATCCCCATTGCGACCCCGATATCGGCCCGCTTCAAGGCCGGCGCGTCGTTGACCCCATCTCCCGTCATCGACGTGATGAGCCCGTTCTGTTGGAGGCCTTTGACGAGGCGTAGTTTATCGTTCGGACTCGTCCGTGCGAAGACATCGTTATGAACCGACGCTTCTTTAATCTCTTCGTCAGACATGTTCGTCAATTCTTTTCCTTCAAGCGCACCTTCGACTTCCATCCCAAGTTCACGGGCGATGGCGACGGCCGTATCTTTATGGTCACCGGTGATCATCTTGATGCGGATGCCGGCATCCCGACAAGCAGCGACCGCTTCGATTGCTTCTGGACGAGGCGGGTCGACGATGCCGTAAAGTCCGAGGAAGGTCACCCCATCTTCGACATCTTCATGGTCGACCGTGTCTTTCGAAGCATCGACACGTTTAAACCCGCCCCCGAGAACACGTTGACCGCGGTCGGCAATCTCTTTTCGTTTTTCGTCCCAATATGCCCGGTCGAAATCGTTCCCTTCGGCCATATCGAACAGACGATCCGGCGCGCCTTTGATAAAGATCATGCGCTCCTCTTTATAGTCGACGAGCGTAGCCATATATTTATATTCTGAATCAAACGGAATCTTCGAGATGACTTTTAACCGCTCAATCGGCTGTTCGGCCTTCTCGGCGAGCGTCAACAGACACGCCTCGGTCGGGTCCCCGTTGACAACCCATTTTCCTTCTTCTTGATACAGTTGAGCATCGTTACACGTCTTCCCGACCGTGAGTAAATCAACCATCGAAGCATCATCGTCGAGATCGAACGGTTGACCGTTGATTTCAAGGTCTCCGTCTGGTGCATATCCGCTTCCCGATACTTCGATATCGTGTTTCGCCGTCACGACTTGTTTGACGGTCATCTCATTTTTCGTCAACGTACCCGTCTTATCTGTACAAATGACCGAGACAGCACCGAGCGTCTCGACCGATGGTAGACTTCGAACGATTGCTTTCTTCTCGGCCATGTTTCGGACACCGAGCGCGAGAATAATCGAGATGACAGCCGGTAATCCTTCTGGAATCGCGGCAACGGCAAGACCAATCGTCGTCAGCATCAGTTCAATCGGGTCATAATCGCGGAAGAAATAGCCGAATGCATAAATGGCGATTGAAATGACGAGAATGGCGATTGACACCGTTTGACCGAACTTCGTCGTCTGACGGATAAGCGGCGTTTTTACGGTCTCGACTTCAGCGATCGAAGCGTTGATTTGACCGAGTTCCGTCCCTTCCCCGATGGACGTGACGAGTGCTTTCGCACTGCCCGTCGCGACACTCGTTCCGGAGTAAATCATGTTTTTCCGGTCACCGAGTACCGCGTCTTCCGGTACGACTTTAATTTTTTTCTCGACCGTTGTCGCTTCCCCGGTCAAGGCGGATTCTTCCACTTTAAATTTCTCGGCTTGGACGACGCGGGCGTCGGCCGGAACTTTATCTCCGGCAGCGAGCACCATGACGTCGCCGACGACGAGGTCGCTCGAGTCGACTTGAATTTGTTTTCCGTCACGGATGACGCTCGCTTTCGTCTCCAGTAGTTTCTTTATTCCTTCAAGCGCCTGTTCGGCTTTGTTTTCCTGAAGATATCCGACGACCGCGATGATCGTCACGACGAGTAAGATGACGATTGTATCGATATACTCACCGAGAAATCCGGTCACGACGGCTGCACCGAGAAGGACGTAGACGAGAACGTCATTGAACTGTCGTAAAAACTTGATGATTTCTGGCGTCTTCTCCTTCTCGGGCAATACGTTCTTCCCGTATTTTTCTTGTCGACTCGATACTTCCTCATTCGTGAGACCGTGGTCGACGTCTGTCTCGAGATGCTCCCTCACCTGGTCCGGTTCGAGGGCGTGCCACTTCTGATTCTCGATCTCCATCTCTGCTTCTCCTCCTCAATTCCATCTATCTAAATCTACTTCTACTTCCTGTTTCCCACTCCAACGCATCCTGACACATTTTCACAACTTTTTTCAGCACATTTTCATTACTGACCGACTATAATTTTCCAAAAGACACATTGGAAACGTTATCATCGAACTTTCTTATGTCAGTTCGTTGAAATGGCTTTACAGGAGCGATGGGATGTTTAAATATAGAAGAAATACAAACAGAGAGAAAGAGGTACAACATCATGGTGATCATTCAAGGGATAGCATTGTTGCTATTGATTCTCGCACTTTTTACATTATTCAGTTACAAAGCTCCGTTCGGCATGAAAGCGATGGGGGCGCTTGCCGGGGCGGCCATCGCCACATTCTTAGTCGAGGCGTTCAACGCCTACGCCATCGGCGGACTCTTACCGCTTCCACTCTATGAGGAAGTCGGGCAAGCCGCCGGCTCGCTCTCCGGACCGGCAGCAGCGGCGCTCGTCGCCATCGCGCTCGGGATCAATCCGGTCTATGCACTCATGCTTGGACTTTCCGTCTCTGGATTCGGCATCTTGCCAGGATTCTTCGCCGGATACATCCTCGGGCTGCTCGGGCGTCGCCTCGACAAACACTTGCCTGCCGGGGTCGATATGATTTTCTACGTCATCATCATGGCGCCGCTCGCCCGACTCGTCGCCATTGGGATTGATCCGATCGTCTCCAATACGCTTGCCCAAATTGGGGCGGTCATCGAACTTGCGGCGACACAGAATCCGATTGTTATGGGACTCGTCTTGGGCGGCATTGTGACGGTCGTCTCGACGTCACCGCTCAGCTCGATGGCCTTGACGGCTATGCTCGGCCTTACAGGCGTACCGATGGCCATTGCCGCGCTCGCCTTAACGGCCTCGATTTCAATGAACTTCTTGTTGTTCAAACGTTTGAACATCGGGACGAAGAAAGATCAGTTGTCGGTCGCTATCGAACCGCTCACGCAAGCCGACCTCATCTCGGCCAACCCGATTCCCATCTATAGCGTCAACTTTGTCGGCGGCGCTTTGGCCGGTCTCGTCGTCGCGATGACCGGGATGGTCAACAACGCACCAGGTTCGGCTGCAGGTGTTCCAGGACTCCTCGTCATGTACGGGTTCAACGATTGGCAAACCGTTACGGTAACGGCCGTCATCGTGTTCGGAATCGGGATTGTCGCTGGTCTCGTCGGTAGCAAGCTCTTTAAAAACTTCCCGATCGTCTCGCAAAGCGAGAAGACGATTGAAGCAGAAGAAGCAGCATAAAAAATTCGGACGTCCCTCGGGACGTCGAATTTTTTGGTTAGAAATCGATTGTACGTTGTTCGTCTGAAGACAAACGGGCCAGCTCGATGACTCGTGTCGTCAAGAGCGCGTCACTTAGCGGGACGAGCGGACGGCGGGCGATAAAACTAGCTGCGAGTTCCCGGTAAAAGTCGGTGTAGCGACCAGACTCGATCGCGACCGCACTCGTCTCGCCTTGGCTGAGCGTTCCCGTCTCGAGGACGTCCGGCGACAGATTCCCATTCCGCAGTGCCGCTTCTTGCGGGTCGAGCCCATGTTTGATGAAACTTCCTTTTGTCCCGTGCAACTCGAAACGAGGTGCCTCGCCGGCGATGAACGGATTCGAGCGCAGATACACCCGCTTCTCTCCATGATGGAGCGTGATGAAGAAGCCGTCGTCCGATTGCCCTCCGTCGCGTTGAATCATCACGTCCGCTTGCACCCGGTCTGGAACACCGAACAAGACGAGCGCTTGGTCAATCAAATGACTGCCGAGGTCGAACAAGATACCCGACCCAGGCCCTGCGTTCTCCCGCCACCGGTCACGGACGGCGGGCCGGAAACGGTCAAATCGGGACTCGAATACTTTCCAGTCCCCGAGTTCCCCCTTTTCAAGTAGCGCCTTGACTGTCAAGAAGTCCCCGTCCGTCCGGCGATTATGGAACACGTTGACGATGCCTCGACTGTTCGCCTCAAGGTCGCGGAGCTTCTCGCCTTCCTTGACGCTCAAGAACGCAGGTTTTTCGACGAGGACGTCTTTCCCGGCCTTTAAACACGCCTCGACCATGTCGTTATGTAGATGCGACGGCGTCGTGATGACGAACAGTGTCGCCTCACTCTCGAGTGCCGCCTCGAGTGACTCGTACACGGTCACATCTGGTAACTCGCGCTTCACGTCGTCCGGCCGTGATGAGACGACACCCGTCACGTTATATTCGTCTAACGCCTTTAAAAAAGGTAAATGAAACGTCGTCGCCGAGAATCCGAATCCGACTAAAATCGTGTTGATCATGTACTCTCCTCCTATCGGTCATCCTTTAGTATAGCAAAAAGAGAGGTCGTTTGACCTCTCATGCACTGACGCTCGCCTCGAGCTTGTATTCAAACGTATTGTACCCATTCCTCGAGCCGACATATACGAAGCCGAACCGGGGGTAATAGTCGTTCAAAAACGCGTTGTCTGCGACACAGTCGAGACGGATCGGCTCGTCCCCGTCCGCTTCTTCGAGGACGTGTTGCATCAACCGTTGTCCGACCCCTTGCCCTTTCAACTGTTCGCTGACGACGATGCGGTGAATATATTGACCGCGCTCGCCATCTTCCCATAAGGCATGGTCCCACTCGTCCGGTGGAAGCAAGGCGATCGAGGCCAATATGGCATCTGCTTGTTCATATACATAAACGTCACCGCTAGCGATGTCGGTCTCTACCCGTTTCAACAAATCTTGCTCCAAATATTCCGTCCATTGGTCGCTTCCTTGTTCATTTAGCGCTACGGCTCGTTGTTCGATTAAATTCGCGATGTTTGAGGCATCGCGTTTCGTCGCGAGTCGAATCATAACGTCCTCCTTAGTCATACAGTATTTGAAATACCAATATAACGGACGTGTCTGACCGATTTCAACCATCTTGCTTCATTAATCCGCCCGGAACAAGACGACCTCTCCCCCGTTCAACCGATAACTGTACGTGAACGTCGCGTTCAAGCTGTGTGAGACAGAGCAATACCGGTCGACCGATAGTTCGATGGCGCGGCGGACGCGTTCTTCGGGCATATCGCCTTTGAGCACATACAGAAGGTGAATCGCCGTGAACCGTTTCGGGTGTTCCGTCGCCCGGACGCCGTCAATCTCCATCTCGAACGTCTCGAGTGGTAGCCGCATCTTATGAAGAATCGAGACGATGTCGATTCCGGTGCATGTGGCCGTCGCCTGTAAAAGCATCTCGGTCGGTCGTGGACCGAGGTTCAATCCGCCGACGTCTTCCCCCGCGTCAAGCGTGACCCGGTGCCCCGATGGCGTCATCGATTCGAACGCCATTCCTTGTTTCCAGTCCAGTTTTATATGCATCTTGTTTCTCCCCCTTTGTTTCGATAGCATACTATTCCCCGTAATGAGGTATGATAATGCTAGATGTTCAAATTGTCGTTAGGAGAGTGGATTATGGATTGGTCCGTCATTATCAGCTGGGGATTGTATGTCGTCCTTGGATTAAACTTATTATTCGCGCTCGCTGTCATCTTCGCCGAGCGCCGTGACGTCGGGGCCACCTGGGCGTGGCTCCTCGTCCTATTTTTCTTGCCGATTCTCGGCTTTATCGTCTATTTGTTTTTAGGACGCCAATTGAAGAAAGACAACTTCTTCAACTTGAGCGTCGAGGAGCGTTCGTTCCACTCGCTTCAAGTCGAGAATCAAATCGAACAATTGCGCCGGAAAGAGACGGCGCTCCAGCAACCGTTATTCGAGAAGTATGAGCAACTGCTCGAGATGAACCTACGCTCCTCGAAATCACTCGTCAGCGTCCACAACAAGTCGTCCATCTTACATGATGGGGAACAGAAATTCAAGGCGCTTATGGATGACATCCGGAACGCCGAGACCGAAATCAATATCCAGTATTACATCATCCAGCGGGACGCCCTCGGCAAGGCGCTCATCCACGAATTGATCGAACGCGCCAAGGCCGGCGTCAAAGTACGTCTATTGTATGATGCCGTCGGGTCACGCAGCTTGCGGAACTCCGATTTTAAAGAACTGATCGCCCATAACGGTGAGGTCCGCGTCTTCTTTCCACCGACGCTCGGAATCATCAACTTCAAACTGAACAACCGAAACCACCGCAAGCTCGTCATCATCGACGGGAAGATCGGGTATGTCGGCGGTTTCAACGTCGGGACCGAATATCTCGGCCTCGTCGAGAAGTTCGGGTATTGGCGCGATACCCACCTCCGGGTTGAGGGTGACGTCGTCTATCATCTGCAGCACCGTTTCATCTTGGACTGGAACTATTCAGGACACGATAAGCACGACCCGGAAAACACGTTCTGTTTTGCCCGGCACGACATCTCGACCAAATCGCCGATGCAAATCGTGACGAGCGGTCCGAACTCGGACACGGAGCATTTGAAGAACATGATGATCAAAATGATCATGTCGGCGAAACATCGTGTCATCATTCAGACGCCATATTTCATCCCCGACGCGAGTTTCATGGACGCCTGCAAGATGGCGCTCCTTTCCGGCGTCGAGATGAACATCATGATTCCCGGGAAACCGGACCATCCGTTCGTCATGTGGGCGTCGCTGTCGTTCCTCGGCGAGCTGCTCGATTACGGGGCGAACGTCTATATGTACGACCAAGGCTTCTTACATGCGAAGACGCTCGTCGTCGATGATGAGATTGCGACGGTCGGGACGACGAACCTCGATGCCCGAAGTTTCCGCTTGAATTTCGAAGTGAACGCCCTCATTTATGACAAACAAGTCGCCCTCGAGCTCGCCTCGCTGTTCGAGTCAGATATTGCCGTCAGCCGACGCCACACGGTCGAAGATTACGCCGAACGGAAATGGACCGTCCGGATGCGAGAAGGCGTGTCACGCCTGCTCAGTCCAATCTTATAATGTCAGAATGGTCCGCTTCTCATCGGAGAGCGGACTTTTCAATAGTGAACAATGAATAGGAGGAAGTATGTTGTCAAATCAATCCATATGTGAAGCCTGTCAGCACCGAACAGTCGATGTCATCGAGACGACCGATGACCCGGTTCAACCGTACCGTCTGTGCGCCTCGTGCCATGAACGACTGATGGACTATGCCTTGCGCCCGATCGAGTGGTACAACTTGGCAAGTGTACATGGATCGTTTAAGCCGATGCTACATGACGACTTATACGATGAAGATGGCACGGCGTGTCAACCGGAAACAGAAGTCATCGTGACGAGACAGGACTTGCCCCCTTCGCTTGAGCAAGCCCAATCCAATGTCGAGGCGCTCCTTTCGTTTGCCGTAACGAGGTGGTATGTCGAGGACGAAGTCATCAGTGCTTTGAAGCAACACGACGCGCTTGAGCTGCTCGATGCCTTGAAGACAAGATATGAGCAGACCGCAAACCTCGACGTGAAGGCCCGTCTGCTCGAAATCGTCGCTGACGTCATCCAAACACCGGCAGCCGACTGGGTACGCAGCCTCTGGCATGATGTCGACGTAGAGCTACTCGATTCACTCGCTTCTGCGACCGCGACCAGTCTACCGACCGAAGAAGGGTTGAAACGCGTTTACGACAAGTTGGACGCGATTGAACCGAAAGAACTTCCGAGTGTCGCATTCTTATGTTTATATCGTTTCCGTTCGCCTGACGTGCTCGATTGGATCGAGTCAAACTGTGACGCGTTCGATTCGAACTGGGCGAGACTCGCTGCCGTCAGCATGCCGACGTGGCATCGGATGAATGCCTGGTTAGAACGTGGACGGCCGTTCAGTTTAGTCGCGCTTGAAGCGATGGTCAGCTGTGTAGAAGGCCATGGTGGGTTGTATGTCGACACCCAATCGCCCCGCATCCTCGAGACGCATCTCGACGAAATCGAACCGGTGTTGACTGCGTACGAACGAAACGATTCCGTTCCCCGTGTGAGACGACAGGTCGCAATCCTCCTCCAAAATAAGGACGACATCTTTACGTGATTCAACTTAAGACAAAAGGGGGTGCCTCGTTCGCATCCTCTTTTTCTCTGCGTTGATTGACTAGCAGCACGTGCCTCAATTTTTGTATTCGATTTGACTAATCCTTGACAGTTTTTTAGATTCAGCACATTTCTCTATCTTTTTAGCTAATCCAATTCCAATTCAGGGTATAAAGTATCAATACGAACGTCCTAAGCTTTCAATTTCCACTCGGAAAGGAGGAAGTATGCGTTCGCGCATATGTCACCTATGGCTGATCCTAGAGACCAACATGAAGCAACTGCAGCACGAATCGATCCTTCCTCATGGGACGAACTTCCGGTCGGACTGTTCTCATTTGACCGGTCCGGCCGAATCATCAGCTACAACGAGGCGTTCATCGTACTACTCGGTCTGTCCGTGCATGATTACCCTTCATTTGAACGATGCACGTCTGTTCAATTGAATTTGAGTGAGGCAGCAGAACGCGTCTTGTCAGGCGAGACGGTCCGTCTTGCCGGATGGCACCATCGCTCGAACGAGCAGGCCCGCTTCCTTCGGACGACGATGTCGCCAAGTTTCCAAAACGACCGCGTGACCGGAGGCGTCGGCGTGCTCGAAGACGCGACCGAGCAGCGGCGTTACGAAGAACGGATGGAACAGCTGTCCTCCCTCGATCCGTTGACCGAACTGTACAACCGTAAGAAAGTGAGCGACTTGTTGATGGCCGTGGCCGAGCGTCCCGATGCCTCAACGGATGCCGCGGTCATCATGCTCGATATCGATTATTTCAAGCTCGTCAACGATACGTTCGGCCACCCGACAGGAGATCTCGTCTTACGCTCAATCGCCCAGCTACTCCGACGAAACATCCGGAAGACCGATGCGATTGGCCGCTGGGGCGGGGAAGAGTTTTTAATCGTCGCCCCGCATTCCTCACTCGCCGACGGGGTCCGTTTGGCCGACAAGCTCCGCCAAACCGTGAACGACGAACCGTTCGGGCCAGTCCCTCACGTAACGTGCTCGTTCGGCGTCAGTTCGTTCGCCGGCGGCAAATCGGTCGAGCAAGTGTTACAAGACGCGGACGAAGCGTTATATGCGGCGAAACACCACGGTCGGAATCAAGTCTCAAGCAAGCAATGAAAAAAGGCGTCGCAATCCTCCGAGTTTGGAGTTCGCGACGCTTTGTCGTTAAATCGTGAATCGTGAAACGAGTTCTTGTAGTTCTTCTGCCATATCGGCGAGTGCTTTCGCGGATTGTGACACTTCCTCCATCGAACCGAGTTGATCTTCGGTCGTCGCGGCCACTTGCTTCGAGGCACTCGAGTTCTCATCGGCGATGTGCGCGATTTGTGTCGCCGCAGCTGATACTTCTTCGACGTTCGCGGCGATCTCTTCGACCGTCGCCGTCACGTCCTCGATGCGCGGGGTCATCGCTTGCGTCCGGGCCATGATTTTATGGAACCGGGCCGCTGTGTTCTCCGTCGTCTCGAGCCCTGCTTTCGTATGACCCGACACTTCTTTCATCAAGACAACCGACTGTTCGGTCTCTTGTTTGATGCGTTCAATCAAATGGGCAATCTGTTTCGTCGACTGTTGTGATTGTTCGGCGAGCTTCCGTACCTCGCTCGCGACGACCGCGAACCCTTTGCCGTTCTCGCCGGCCCGGGCCGCCTCGATTGCTGCGTTCAAGGCGAGCAAGTTCGTCTGCGCCGCGATTCCGTTAATGACGTCGACGATATTCCCAATCTCGTTTGAGCGGTCTGACAGCGACTCGATGACGTGAGCGAAAGATTCGACCGACGTATCGATGGCGCGCATCTGGGCCACGTTCTCTGTCACGGCAGCGGTCCCATCCTCTGCTTCCATCGCCGTCTCGCGCGAGAGCTCTGACACGTCCGTCGAACTCTCTGCGATGCGCATGATTCCCGAAGTGATGGCTTGAAGTGAGACGGCATTATCGTCAAGTTGACGTTTTGAGTCGTCCGCCCCGGCCGCCATCTGTTGAATCGCACCGGCAATCTGTTCAGAGGACGCCGTGTTTTGAGCGGAATTGGCCATCAGTTCTTGCGACGATGCCGCCACTTGACCGATTGATGCATCAAGTCTTGAAACAATCGTCCGCAAAGATTGGGTCATCGCATTGAAACTTTCGGATACACGCCCGATTTCGTCGTTTGAGTCAACCCGAATCTGTTCCGTCAAATCACCTTGTTGAATGCGTGCGGCCCCGGCGGTCAAACGATTGAGCGGACGAACGATGGAGCGAATGACGAAATAGAGTAGAGCCGACGCGATGAGAATCATCCCCGCGATGACCGCGAGCGTCGTCCACAAAATGCCGACCGTCTCTTGGTCGATCTCGGCTTCGTAAAGCGTACCGGCGACTTTCCAACCGGTCAGTCCGTTCGTCATGAAATCCATTTGTTTCGCGTCACCTTCGAGCGTATAGGCGAAGCTGTCCGCCTCTTTGCTGTAGAGCGGTTCGACCCAGTCGCCCGATGCCTCTTCCCCAGCTGCGAGCGTCGGATGGGTGACGAACCGCTCAGTCCGGTCGAGAATCGTGATATAGCCGTCTTTCCCGATTTGAATGCTCGCCGCGACGGCTGCGATGTCATTGACGTCGACATCGACCGCGATGACCCCTCGTCCATCAGTCGCTTCGCGCGACAAGGTGACCATCATCTTCTCTGACGCGGCGTCGACGTACGGGTCGGTGATGACGACTTGCCCAGCTGCCGCTTCGGCCGCCTCGTACCACGGACGCGTCCGCGGGTCGTAGTCATCCGGAAGTGTCTGTTCAGGATAGATGGTCATCTCGCCTTCGACAGAGGCATAATAGATGTTGGTGACTTTCGGATGTGTCGCCAAATACTCGAGGAGCTTCTCTTCTAATGCCAGATTGTCACCTCCCGACTCGTAGAGCGTCGCATCGATGCGCTCGGCAAAGAAATCGACGTCACCTTTAATCGGACCAATCAAATTGTTGATCTCGACATCCATCCGCTCCACACCCGAGTGGGCAGACTGCAAAATTTGATCTTTGATTTTCTGTTTCGCCTGACCATAGGCGACAAGTCCAATCAATAAAGAGGGAACGAGTAAAACGAGTGCAGACATGATAATCAATTTCTGTTTGATGCTGATCGTGCGTGTTGACTTTCGGTTCATAAAACAACTCCAATCTCGAGCGATCGCTCGTCACGTTACTGACAATATCGGACAAAATCTGTGTTTCTTTATAACCCTCACTAAAATTCTTCTCGCTAGTTAGAATATTCATAATTGAAAACCTTTTCATTCCAGCTTGCAGTCGACAAACGACAAAAACACCTGCTCGCGCAGGTGCAAAGGATGTGTTTGTGGAGCCTAATTATGCCTTTTTCCATGTCGGTTTATAAATAGCAAGAATGCCGAGACAATTTCTTCGTAGGATTTTAACGGTTGGTATTTTATATGTTTTATAAAAGAGACGATAGTATGACGTTCCAATTCTATACCGTGTAATGTAGCTTGATAGTTCAGTTCATATAACAGTTCAAGATCAAGGTTTCTTTTCAATAGCAACCCTTCGCCCAAGCCTGCTCTCGCTTGTTCAGCCCGAAGAATGTAATTGTCGTCTCGGATGTCTTTAATCAACTGACAATAGAGACCAGATGAAGTTTTTTCGATTGAAGCCCAATCAAAACGTTTGACCGATTCCAATGTAGAATGTTTGAATACATCGCCACTCCAATAGTTGTACCATTCGACCTCGTCTGGTTTGAGGAAGATTGCTTCATCCTTTTCATACTCATACATATAGTGCGTCACGGTCTCCTTAGCTATGAAGGCCCGGTATGGCGTTAGCGCGTCGCACAGCGCTTTAAAAAATAAAACCCACTCGTCCGGCCGCTCATGGAAGTGGGCTTCAGAGAGGTTTACAGCTACATAAAAGCTACCAGGCAGACCCTCACCTCGTGTATGAAACGCTATCCAGCTTTTCCTTTGCTTGAGAGAGCCAATAAAAAAGAAAATGACCGTCAAGGCCGTCCATCCACATGCTTAGAAACGTTTCAATTGTAAACGGGGTGTTGATCGGCTCATAGAAACCTAATTTGTCTATGACTAGACCATAGTCCGTCATGATGTTTAATACGTCGCGAGCTGTCTGTTGGTTCGTCTCGCGCTCGAAATGAAACTTCAACTGAATCGTATTCATACGCTGTTCCCCTCCCCCCCTTTAGTCTTCAAGATACATAGCCAACTGGCGCAACTCGTCTTGAAGTGACGAGAGATCAACCGCTGAATGAACACCCATCATGTAGTCGTATCCGATGAACACTTTGAACATATACGCTTCGTCTGAGCCTTCCGTCTTATGTTCTAACTCGGCGTATAGCCCATTCCTTAACATGAGTCGTAGTATGTTCGGGATGTGACGCCGCGATAGGACGTTGCCTGTCTTCATTTTTTTACGCATGTCTCTCATTCGAATCGGATAGAGCGCATTGAACGCACGTCTTGAAGAAGGGTGATACGCATAGTCATGGAAACGTCGCTCAAGGTAGGAGACGGTCAACGTTTTCACGCCCAAATCATCCATGATTCGCTCAATCGCTTCAATGTAATTGGCTTCCACACGTAGATATTCTTCAAGCGTGAAGACAATCCCGTCATACGTGTCACCGATGCATGACATATCGATCCATTCGTCAATCTTCCCTCTCGTGTCAGGATTGTATTTCGTCACACTGTATATATACATCCAGTCATCTTCTCCTTTTGATTGGAAGTCGTCAAAAAAGACGCGACAACGAGGTCACGTCCGTTCAAGCACCGATAATGGCATCATAATTGGCCTTCGTCCACCCGTAGGCGACTTCGCGAAGCGCGATTTCCCCGAACGTGCGCTCTTTTTCGTCAATCACTTCGCCTTGTTTTTGCTCGTAAAACGAGCGATACGGGTTCAACTCGAGCGCCCAGATGATCATCCCTGAGCTACTCATCGCTTCGACTGCCTTCTCGAGCAAACGTGAGCCGAGACCGTTCCCTTGATGTTCTTCGAGCACGTAGATGGCGTACACTTCATTCGAATGGTCTGGATACTTCCCTGTCCGCTCTGCGCCGTAAAGGACGAAGCCGACAATTTCTTCATCGACGACGGCGACATATCCGTCCACTTCCCGTTGCGAGAGGGCGTCGCGGACCTTCTCGGCCCACTCAACCGCGTTCGATGACAACTTCAATAGAAAATCGGTCGGCACGATGCCCCGATACGTCGTCCGCCAACCGTTCACTCGGACGCGTGCGATTCCATACGCATCTTTCGGTTCAGCTACTCGTATAATCATCTCGGCCCCCTCCTAGCACAAGTTTTACAAGTATTTTACCACAAATCGCCACCTTGCAATCCATTAGCCAAGCAAATCCAAAGACAATTTAGCGACAAAAAACGACCGTGGTCTGTCCACGGTCGTTCATCTTACGCGACGTCTTGTTTCGGTGTAGGTGTAGCGGTCGCAGTCGTAAGTGGTTTTTTCAAGAATGAAAGGAGGAGTGCTCCAATCAAGGCACCAGCGAGAATCGCAAGTGCGTAAAGCCCCATGCTCATGACGACGTTTCCGGCTCCTTCAAGGAGTGGGAAGACGAAGATGCCGCCGTGCGGTGCAGGCAATTGGATGGCGAAGAATGCTGACAATCCACCGGCGATGGCAGATCCGAGAATCGCTGACGGCAAGACGCGAATCGGGTCAGCCGCTGCGAACGGGATGGCCGCTTCCGTGATGAAGGATGCACCCATGACGTAGGCGGTCTTCCCTGCCTCACGCTCTTGTTTCGAGAACTTCTGACGTGCGAACACAGTCGATGCGAGTGCGACGAGAAGTGGCGGGACCATCCCACCGGCCATGACAGCCGCCATGACTTCCTGGTTTCCGGCCGTGAGGGCTGCTGTACCGAAGACGTAGGCGGTCTTGTTGATCGGACCACCCATATCGACTGCCATCATGCCTCCGACGATGACGCCGAGCAAGACGGCGTTCGCACCGCTCATGCCGTTGAGCACTTCCATGAGCCATGTCATGAACGCGGCAATCGGTTCGTTGACGACGAGTAACATGATCATCCCTGAGATGAATGAACCGAGTAGCGGGAACAAGAGAACTGGCTTGATTCCTTCAAGTGAGGCCGGCAAATTCGCGAGCGCACGCTTTAAGAACACGACGACATAACCTGCGAGGAAACCGGCGATGAGACCACCGAGGAACCCTGCCCCACCCTCACTTGCGAGGAAACCGGCGACGAGACCTGGTGCAAGACCCGGACGGTCGGCGATGGACATCGCGATGAAACCGGCAAGGACTGGAACGAGGAACCCGAAAGCGGCGCCACCGATCGTCATGAGTTGTGCGGCAAATTCGTTGTATGACGGATCGTCCGGATTCGCCGAGTTGATGCCCCAGAAGAAGCTGAGTGCGATCAAGAGACCACCCGCGACGACGAGGGGAAGCATCGCTGAGACCCCGCTCATCAAGTGTTTGTATACACCGGTACGCTGTTCTTTTTTCTCGCCACCAGATTTACCAGTCGACTGATAAACCGGCGCATCTTGCTTCACGGCACGGTTAATCAATTCTTCCGGTTTCCGGATCCCTTGGGCGACCGGAACTTCGATGACGTGTTTGCCGGCGAAGCGGTCCATCTCGACCGCCTTGTCCGCCGCGACGATGATCGCTGTCGCTTTCGCGATGTCAGCCGACGTCAATTCATTTTTCACTCCGGTCGATCCGTTCGTCTCGACTTTCATCTCGACGCCCATCGCGTCCGCTTTTTGTTTCAAGCTATCGGCGGCCATGTACGTGTGCGCGATCCCTGTCGGACAAGCCGTGACAGCGAGAATGTATGGCGCGTCTTCGTTCACCGCTTTCGCTTCGACCGGAGCCGCTTCAGCCGCTTCTTTCTCTTCGATGGCCCGAATGACGTCATCGGCAGAAGTCGCAGCGTAAAGGCGTTCTTGGAAGTTCGGGTCCATAAGGAAGACAGATAATTTCGATAACGTTTCCAAGTGCTCATTGTTCGCATGCTCACCCGCTGCGATCATGAAGAACAAGCGGCTGTCTTGCCCGTCAAGCGCCTCATAATCGATGCCTTCCGAGCGTCCGAACGCGATTGCCGGCTCTTTGACCGCTTTCGTCTTCGCGTGTGGAATCGCGATTCCTTCTCCGAGACCGGTCGTGCTTTGCGCTTCACGCGCCAGGATGGCGTCACGATAGCCGTTCCGGTCCGAAAGTTTTCCGGCCCGGTCGAGCACGTCGACGAGTTCTTCGATGACGTCGGCTTTCGTACGGCTGCCGAGATTCAATTGAATCGTGTCCTTTTTGAGCAGATCCGTGATGTTCATGTTGTTTCCTCCAATCGAGATAGTGGGGTGACGTCGACTTCGCCGACCAAGCGGTCCACGTCTTGTTTCGTACAGAGGCCAAACGTATAGGCAGACGCGCTGCCGGTCGTCACCGCATAGCGGAACGCCTCCGACGCGTCGTGGTCGAGAATGTTGGCGACGAACCCGGCGACAAGCGAGTCACCGGCTCCGACCGAGTTGACGAGCTTCCCGTTCGGCGTATTGGCCGTATAGGCTCCGCTCGCGTTGACGAGCATCGCGCCGTCACCGGCGAACGAGACGATGACGTTCTGCGCTCCACGTTCGACGAGCTTCTCCGCAAAGGGGAGTGCCTGTTCGAACGTCTCGATGTCCGTATCGAACAGTTCGCCGAGCTCGTGATGGTTCGGTTTGATCATGAGCGGCTCGAGCGACAACACTTCGAGCATCGCTTCCTTCGTCGTATCGACGACGAATTCGGCCCCGTTGGCCCGTACCTTCTCGGCAAGCGTCCGGTAGAGCGTGCTCGGTAAGTTGCCCGGGATGCTGCCCGCGAGGACGACGATGTCACCTGGGCTCACGTGTTCGAACTGCTTCGTCAGCTGTTCGAGCTCGCTATCTTGAATGACGGGGCCGCTCGCATTGAGCTCCGTCTCTTCTTTGGCCCGAATCTTGACATTGATTCGGGTCTCGCCCGCGACTTCGATGAAGTCCGTTTGGACACCCTTGTCTTTTAGCGCTTGTTTAATAAATTCACCGGTCGATCCACCGACGAAACCGAGCGCGACCGTCTCGACATCATATTCACGCAAGACGAACGCGACGTTGATTCCTTTGCCGCCTGCGGTTTGTGTTGTCTCTTGAATCCGATTCACTTCTCCTAGCACGACTTCTGGTAACGTGACATAGTAGTCGATCGAAGGGTTGAGCGTTAACGTGTAAATCATTGGGCGTTCACCACCTTTGTAGTAGATTCGATTGAACGGACGTACGCGACATCTGACAGTGTGACGAGCGTCGCCGCCTCGAGCGGCGCGACTCGACTGAATGATCGTTTCCCGAATTTCGAGTCATCTGCCAAGATGTACGCCGTACGAGCGAGTTCAATCGCCGTTTTTTTGACGAGGGCTTCTTCTGGATCCGGTGTCGTATAACCGGCTTCAAGGTCGACGCCGTTGATGCCTAAAAATGCGAGGTCGACCCGATAGTTCATCATGCTCTCGCGGGCGTTATAGCCGACGAGCGCCTGGGTCGAACGCTTTAGTTCACCACCGATGACGAACGTTTTAATATCGAGGTCGAACAAGTCGTTCGCAATCGGAAGACTGTTCGTGACGACGATGACTTGTTTTCCGGTTAAGAACGGGACCATCGCTTGTGTCGTCGTCCCGGCATCGAGGTAGACGGACATCCCATCCTCGATGAACGTCGCGGCCTTCCGTGCGATCGCGACTTTCTCATCGACGTGACGGTCACGCTTCTCTTCAAACGTCGGTTCTTCTTCCGGGTGAATGACGAGCGTGGCGCCACCGTGGACCCGTTCTAAATAACCTTCTGCCTCAAGATCGGTCAAATCACGACGAATCGTCGACTCTGACGCTTCTGTCAATTCGACCAGTTCTTTCAATTTGACGATCCGTTGTTCCGATAACCGTTGCAAAATTAATTGATGTCGTTGTTTCGTTAACATCATATTCCCTCCGTAGTTATAATATAAAGCGTTTACATTCAAAAAACAATCAAAAACATTCATATTCGTTCATTTATTTTTTAATTGTCACAATTATAACATAAAAAACGGTCACCTAGTGACCGTTTTTGACTGTTCATTGTTGCTTTTGGAGCCATTCGTCAATCTTTTGGATTAAAACAGGGTGTAGCGGCGCCTCGATGGCATCACGATATTCTTTATGCAACTGAAGCAACGAGTGCGGCGTGGTCCGCTCGACAAGCAAGTGGTTCATGTCTTTCAAGATGTCGCTCGTAACGTCCCCTTTCGTCCTGACGGAATGAACGTGTTCCGGCGGGACTTGGACGTCACGGTCACCGGTGATGGCAAGGACCGGTACACGCACGTGCTCGAGCCGCTCGCGGACGTCATACGAGGCGTGCTCCCGAATCCACTTCGCATTGACGATTTGGCCTCGGAATTTGAATGAGGCGACGTTCGTCCGCAGCGAGCGTTCGAACAATTCATCTTGCCGTTTGCGCACTTTCGCCGGGACGCCGGTCAAGCGATAAAACATCCCTTTCAGTCCTTTGACGGACCCGATCTCATTGGCGAGCGCATCGGCTTGAAGCAAAAACATCTGTTTCGACGCGTCGTTAAATCCGGCTAAGAGAATCAAACCCGTCGCTTTCGTCTCGAGTTGAACGGCCGGTGCGATGACCGCCCCTTCGCTATGACCGAGAATGACGACGTCGGTCACCTCTGGCAAACGCTTGACTTGATTGACGACGGCGATCGCATCGTCGATCAAGTCGTGCAACCCGACTTTGTTGAAGTCGCCGTCCGATTCGCCAATCCCTTGTTTGTCATATCGAAAGACGTTGACGCCCATCTCGAACAGGGCCTCTGCCAATTTTTTATACGTTCCGAACGACGACGGACCCATGTTCCCATCGCGGTCACTCGGTCCGCTCCCGCTCAAGATGACGACCGTCTTTCGCGGCGTGTCATGTAATTGCAGTGTTCCAATCAATTCACCGTAAGGTCTTGTAATCGTTAAGTTTTGTTCCATCGTATCGCCTCCTCTTTCATCATACCGGACATCACGAGACGTATCGAGCAAAACTGATGAACGGACAGGTGGGGCATCCCCATCCCTCTTCTTTGATTGTATAAGTTAAAAGGATAATACTACCATTTGTCGAAAGAACACATAGCGTCATCTGATGGAGACGACAAGTCAAATTACGAGAGGAATGAGAGAATGTTCGAAAAAATGGTTCGGTATGGCTGGAACGTCCTATCCGGTTTGTTTGTGTTGGCCTGTTCACTTTGGTTGAGCGGTCCAGGCATAGCCGAAACGGACACGCCAGACTATCGCTGGTATTTCATGTTATGGTTCCTGCTGTGGACGATTGGGTTCCTGTTGCAATTCAAGCAACGAACGAAATCGATGGGGTTGGTGCTCACGTTCATCCCGACGCTATATTATCTATTCCTTGCATTGCGGGCGATGGAACTTTTCTAGCATACTTTGTCCATGCAGACGTCTTTGACCGAGCTCTAACTATGATTCAAGAAATATAAATGGATTAGGTCAACGCTTGTAGTGCGGAGGAAATATGAAGTAATGCATTGATCAGCTCATCGACGTGCCAAGCGATATAGCCGCTGCTGATCGCGATGATCGTGAGCATCGTCAGCTTATATATTTGAATTGTATCTTTCATTTGTCTCATCCTTTCATCAGTTAGATTTTTGAACCTCAATCCCTACAAACGAGCGTACCATGTTTCCATTATTATGTAATCAATGTACAGATTTGAATTACGATTTATGCACAACTGCGCAAACTTCTGACGGTCACGACATATACCATCATCGCTTGGATAACTCGCTTCAAAATTACTCGTCCCTAGAAGTCTAATGAGTAAAAAGGACCGTAGACCATGTATCGTCTACAGTCCTTCATTCGTTTATTGTGTCGTTAACCACTCGACTAACCAGTCTACATGCTCGCGCATCGCGTCATCCGATAGCCGATCGATCGTGTCGTCCTCGGTAAAAACATCCTGGCTCGCTGTGAGCGAATCGTTCATCGAGATGACATCGATGCCGGCTTGTCGATATTCGTCTAAAATCGACACCCCTAAACTTCTCACTTCGACATCTTCAAACGCTGCACTGTCCATGAACGGATACGACTTCATGCCGTGCGTTTTGACGAAGCGGTCCGTATCCCCTGTCCCAATCAAGTCAAGCAACATGACGGTTCTCGTTGTCACGTCGCGCTCTTCCAACATGCCAAGGTAATGCGTGCTCGCCTCGTACCCTTCCCCGTACCCGTTCAAAAAGACGTAGCGAATCGTCGCCTTCGTCTTGACGTCATCCATCGCTTGAATGACTTGATACAGAATCGAGGCACCACCGAGGCCAGTTAACGCATGGTCCCCGTATCCACTGCTATCGAGTCGTGCCATCACAATCACTTCCTCATCTGTCGTCCCGGTCTGAACGAATTCCGTATAGGGCATTTCCGATTCATACGGTTCGATCGTCACGGTTTGGCCATCCGTCAGCATCTCGGCCGTTTCAGTCCCGACGCCGGTTCCATTAAAACGTAGCCAAGCCGACACATGGACGAATCCGAACTCATCCTGAGCATCTGGATGAGGCGTGATTAAGTAACCGGCTGCTCCCGCTTCTTTCAATTTCGTCAAGTAACGATTCGCCGCCTCATCATTGAGCACCTCACCATAATGGTCAAGGTGATACGCGTCATCCCGCGCCTCAAATGACGCCTCGGTCATCGGCAAGACGACGATTTTGTCGGTCACGTCAGGAATCGGTGCGTCCCATTCGATGTGGATGACGTCACCTTGAATCGGTTCTTCCACCCTCATCGACGAGTATCCGTCGAACAGCTCATCTCCTATCGTGACGTCCGTATAAAACGTTTGGAACGGGGCGTCGTGCATAAGGCGATCCATGTTCAAATCAAGATCGACACCGAGCGATTCAAACAGCTCCGCATTTTCCCAACTATCGACATGACGGTCGTACGAGGCAAAATATTCGGCCGTCTCATACGGGCTATCGAGCGAGAGCGGGTTCACATATAAAAACGTGACATAAAGCGCATAAATGAAACTAAGGAAGGTGTTCATATAACGTATCTCCAATACTAATAAATAATTTCGACCAAGAAATTGTAAAGAATGGATAACTTGGCATATATTATTATAGATACGTTTTTTAAGAATTTGAATTTAATTTTTTACGAAATTCAATATATTTTTTCACTTTAAGTCTTTCGTCATGGACTGAACGGCTCCATGTATTCGTTCCGCTTCTTCCTACAATCGCCCACTCGGTAAAGCGAGAATCATTTCAAGAAGGTTGGTACTCCCTATGAATCCGGTTCAATGGAATCAAAAACGAAAAGAAAGACGCTACATGTACGCCTTCATCCTCCTCACTCTACTCAATACGGTGCAACATGCATATGACATCGGTTCTGACGCCTCTTCCCCATACCGACTCGTCGGTGGTCTCATTTTGTATGCGATCCTGCTCTATTTTGGGCTAAAAGAAAAAAGGTGGGCCGAGATCGCCATCAAGTTTGTCGTCTGGTTCAACGTCATCGCTTTACTCATCATCGTCTTGTTCATGGGACTCTCCCTGCTCGAATGAAAAAAGGCGGCCACTCGTTTGAGTGGTCGCCTGTGTTGGTTATACGCCTTCGTAAGCAGCGTACATGATCTCTTTCAATTCTTCAACGAGCGGCATTTTCGGGTTGGCCGTCGTACATTGATCTTCGAACGCGTCGACCGCCATCTTGTCGACTTTCGCGTCGAGGTCCGCTTTTTTGATGCCTTGTGCTTTGAACGAGAGCTTGATGTTCAAGCGCTGACCGAGCTCGATGACAGCTTGGATGAGTGACTCGACGCCTTCTTCCGTCGTGCTCGCTGGAAGTCCGAGGTAGCGCGCGATTTCTGCGTAACGCTCGTCGGCGATGAACGACTCATATTTCGGGAACGCCGCGAGTTTCGATGGTCGTGTCGCGTTGTAGCGGATGACGTGTGGCATGAGAATCGCGTTCGTCCGTCCGTGCGGGACGTGGAACTCGCCACCGATTTTATGTGCGATCGAGTGGTTGATGCCGAGGAACGCGTTCGCGAACGCCATACCCGCCATTGTCGATGCGTTGTGGACTTTCTGACGGGCTTCGGCGTCACTTCCGTTCTCATACGCTTTCGGGAGGTAATCGAAAATCATCTTCATCGAACGGAGCGCAAGTCCGTCTGTATAATCGTTAGCCATGACTGAGACGTACGCTTCGATGGCGTGTGTCAACACGTCCATTCCTGTATCGGCCGTGATCGACGCTGGGACCGTCATGACGAACTCAGGGTCGACGATGGCGACGTCCGGTGTGATCGCGTAGTCAGCAATCGGGTACTTCACGTTTTTCTTCTTATCTGTGATGACCGTGAACGGTGTCACTTCAGAACCCGTACCTGATGTTGTCGGGATGGCGACGAACATCGACTTGTTGCCGAGCGTCGGGAACTTGTACGTCCGTTTGCGGATATCCATGAATTTTTGGCGAAGGTTCGAGAACTTCTCTTCTGGGCGTTCGTAGAAGAGCCACATGCCTTTCGCGGCATCCATCGGCGAACCGCCACCGAGCGCGATAATCATATCTGGTTGGAAGTGACGCATCGCTTCGGCACCGCGCATGACCGTCTCAACGGATGGGTCTGGCTCGACTTGGTCGAAGATGCGGTACTCGACGCCAGCAGGCAAGTTTTTGACGACTTTATCGGCAAATCCGAGTTTGACCATCATTTCATCCGTGACGATCATCGCCCGTTTTTTCGATGTGAGCGATTGAAGGTACTGGACTGAGTTTTTCTCAAAGTAAATCTTTTCAGGGACTTTAAACCATTGCATGTTCACGCGACGTCTCGCCACCTTTTTCACGTTGAGTAGATGTTTCGCCGTCACGTTCTCAGAGACGGAGTTTTTCCCGTACGACCCACAACCGAGCGTGAGCGACGGTGTCATTTCGTTATAGAGGTCACCGATCCCGCCGTGTGCCGTTGGCGAGTTGACGATGATGCGGCAAGCTTTCATCCGGAGTCCGAACGCGATAATGGCGTCCTCGTCTGTCGAGTGAATCGCTGCCGTATGACCGAGGCCGCCGATTTCAAGCATCTTCTCAGCGATGGCGAACCCTTCTTCACGCGATTGGACTTTATACGCACCGAGCACCGGGCTTAATTTTTCATGTGAGAGAAGTTCTGTCGCACCGACCGTCTCGAGTTCGGCGATTAAGATTTTTGTATCGGCCGGGACTGTGAGTCCAGCTTTCTCGGCGATCCAGGCTGCCGGCTTCCCGACGATTTCCGGGTTGACCGCACATGAGTCTGTTTTGATGACGAGTGTCTCGAGTTTCGCTTTCTCTTCTGGTGAGCAGAAGTAGCAGCCGAGTGCCGTCATTTCCGCTTTCACTTCTTCATACACTTCTTGGTCGACGATAATCGCTTGTTCAGACGCACAGATCATACCGTTATCGAACGTTTTCGACAAGATAACGTCCGAGATGGCACGTTTCACTTTTGCTGTTTTGTCGATATAAGCAGGTACGTTACCTGGTCCGACACCGAGGGCCGGTTTACCAGTCGAGTAAGCCGATTTGACCATCGCCGCTCCACCTGTTGCGAGGACCATGGCGACGCCTGGGTGGTTCATGAGTGCTTTCGTCGCGTCGAGTGACGGTTTTTCGACCCATTGAATCAAGTGTTCCGGTGCGCCAGCTTCGATGGCTGCATCACGAAGGATGCGTGCCGCTTCGCTTGAACACTGTTGTGCCGACGGGTGGAAACCGAAGATGATCGGGTTACGCGTCTTGATGGCGATGATTGCTTTAAACATCGTCGTTGACGTCGGGTTCGTCACCGGTGTGACCCCAGCGACGACACCGACCGGCTCGGCGATGTACGTGATGCCGTTTTGCTCGTCGTCTTCGATGACGCCGACCGTCTTCTCGCCACGGAGCGAGTTGTAAATATATTCTGTCGCGAAGATGTTTTTGATCATCTTGTCTTCAAATACACCACGACCTGTTTCTTCATATGCATGTTTTGCGAGAGCGACGTGCTGTTCGAGTCCGGCGAGCGCCATCGCTTGAACGATCGCATCGATCTTCTCTTGGTCGAACGTCATCAACGTATCGAGCGCTTTATGCGCTTGTGTGACGAGCGTGTCGACCATCTGTTCTGCTGATGTCTCTACTACTGCTTTCTCTTTAACTGCCATGTTGGTTTCCTCCTCATGAATGAGAGCTGATAAGTTTGACTTGATGGAGAGCACGGGGCAATCAGTTGGTTCAAGAAGAGTTTGTGCTTTCCTTCACATTCATAGAATACACCGATTTTCCGATTTTGTGCGTGACAACAATGTGAACTATTTCACAAGATTTTTTAGAAGAATGAGGATAGGGATTGCTTTTTCAGATGATGCTCAGTAAAATCTTATTCGTTTTCATGAAAATAAAGTATAGACGATATGTAAACGCTTACAAACGTTGTGTCCACGATGCGACGGAAGCGCTGTGCAAAATGTCACGGAATGAGGATTGGTCGTCCAAGCCGTCCCCCACTCGTGTATAATGGGAAGTAGAACCTGATTAGGAAGTGAATAGACCTATGCCTAGACAAGATGCAGCCGATCAGTTCGTTAAACTGATCCCATTGATTCGTAGAAAATTACTTCGCCGCTCGGACTTGCCCCAAATCCCGAACTTGAACTTCTCTCATTTTCATCTATTGATGTTGATTGAAGACGAGGGTGCCGTCACAAACGGACACATTAGCGAGACGTTATCAATCGCCCCACCGAACGTGACGCCGCTCATCACGAAACTCGTCGATGAAGGATACATCACCCGCGTGCCGGACGAGCGTGACCGCCGCGTCATCTGGAATCAATTGACCGAGAAAGGCGAACAGGTCCTTCGGGAACGACGCGATTCGTTCCGCCGCCTGTTCGAAGATCGCCTCGCCTTTTTAGATGAGGACGAGACCGCACGATTGATTGATAGCTTGAAGACACTGACCGAGATTGTCGAGAAGATGGACAAGAGCGAGGGATGATTTTTACTCGTCAATGTCCCGCGCTTCTTATATAATCGACAGTGAATCAATCGAACTATGGAAAGAGAGATGACATGCAATGGGTCGTAAATGGAACAACATCAAAGAGAAAAAGGCGTCAAAAGACGCCAACACGAGCCGGATTTATGCAAAGTTCGGTCGGGAGATCTACATCGTCGCCCGCCAAGGCGAGCCAGATCCTGAACTGAATCAAGCGCTCAAGTTCGTCGTCGAGCGCGCGAAGACGTACAACGTCCCTCGTGCCATCATTGACCGCGCCATCGACAAGGCGAAAGGTGGCGACGAAGAGAACTTTGACGAGTTGCGCTATGAAGGATTCGGTCCGAACGGCTCGATGGTGATCGTCGACACGCTTACGAACAACGTCAACCGGACGGCGTCTGAAGTCCGTGCCGCGTTCGGGAAGAACGGCGGCAATATGGGCGTGAGCGGTTCGGTCGCCTACATGTTCGATGCCACGGCCGTCATCGGCGTCTCTGGCATGAGTGCGGACGACGTGCTCGAACTCATGATGGAACATGACCTTGACGTGCGTGACGTGCTTGAAGAAGAAGACACGGTCATCGTCTATGCTGAGCCGGAAGCGTTCCACGCCGTCCAAACCGCATTCAAATCAGCCGGTATCGACTCGTTCGAAGTCGCCGAACTGACGATGCTCCCACAAAATGAGATCACCCTCGACGATGCGTCGAAAGAGCAGTTCGAGAAGCTCCTTGACGTGCTCGAAGACCTCGAGGACGTGCGCCAGGTATATCACAACGTCGAATTATGACGAGCCAGCGATAACTTTTCGGAGTTATCGCTTTTTTCAACACTTGATTTGACAAGCATGGTCTCATATGTTAAATTTCAAAAGTCTTTATCATATTAAAGTGATAATAAGAGAAAGAGTTTTGGAGAAAGGTGTTGTCTTTTATGAACGCTGTCTTATTAGCAGTCATCGTTTTATTCGCGCTCGCCATCAGTCGCGTGCACATTGTCTTATCGCTCATCTTAGCCGCCATCGTCGGAGGGCTCGTCGGAGGGCTTGGCTTCAACGATACGCTCACCGCGTTTAGCGACGGGCTCGGCGGTGGCGCGTCCATCGCGCTCAGCTACGCGCTCCTCGGTGCGTTCGCCGTCGGTCTCTCGAAGACGGGACTCCCGGACGTCTTGGCCGAACGGTTGATCGCCATGTCCGGTCGTGACGTCACCGGGAAGAACGTCTTGTTCGTCAAGGCGCTCTTGCTGTCGCTCCTCCTTTTACTCGCGATCAGCTCACAAAACGTCTTGCCGATTCACATCGCATTCATCCCAATCGTTGTCCCGCCTTTACTCGTCTTATTTAACGAGTTGAAGCTCGACCGACGCCTCGTGGCGACCATTCTCACGTTCGGACTCGTCACGCCGTACATGCTCTTGCCTGTCGGCTTCGGGGGCATTTATTTGAATGAAATCTTGCTGCCGAACGTCGAGACGAACGGGATGGCCGTCGGCGACGTCAATATTGTCGGCATCATGGCCATCCCGGCTCTCGGTATGGTATTCGGTCTCATCGCCGCCTTCATCCACTATCGGAAGCCGCGCGACTACGAGACGATCGCACTCGGCCCGAAAGATTACGAGTTGCGTCAATTGAGCCCGTTGAAGATCGGATTGACACTCGCTGTCGTTCTCGTCGTCCTCGTCGTCCAGTTGCAGACCGACTCGATGATTGCCTCGGCCGTGACCGGTCTCGTTCTCTTGAGCGTGCTCCGGTTAATTCCTTGGTCTGAAGCCGATGACATCTTCACGAGCGGCATGCGCATGATGGCGTTCATCGGGTTCGTCATGATCGCGGCAAGCGGCTTCGCGGCCGTCATTCGTGAGACAGGGGCGATCGAGCCCCTCGTCAACGGTGCGTCTGGGCTCATGGGCGATTCGCAGTTCCTCGCAGCGCTCGTCATGTTGCTCGTCGGACTCGTCATCACGCTCGGAATCGGCTCGAGTTTCTCGACGATCCCAATCATCGCGGCCATCTTCGTCCCACTGTGCATCCAATACGGCTTCTCGGTCGAGGCGACGATCGCCATCATCGGGACGGCCGGCGCGCTCGGTGACGCCGGTAGTCCGGCGAGCGACTCGACGCTCGGCCCGACGAGCGGCTTGAACGCCGACGGTCAACACGACCACCTCCGCGAGACGGTGTGGCCGACGTTCTTACACTACAACATCCCGCTCATCGTCTTCGGACTGATTGCGGCGATGGTGTTGTAATCACTTTCGATTGCGCCGTGCATAGATCGTCCCGAGTAAGACGAGCACGAGCAAAAACCAAAATCCTGTATACATGAGGATCTCTGTAATCATCGCTTTCCTCCTGTGACAAAAAGATAAGGAGCGACGCTTGGCGTCGCTCCTTTTTATGATGAAGTTTTTAGCTCCGTTTGACAAGTTTCCAAGTAGGCGTCGACCTTTTCTGCCACTTCACGCCCTTCACGGATCGCCCACACGATCAGGCTTTGACCGCGCCGGGCGTCACCGGCGACGAATACGCCGTCAACGTCCGTGACGTAATCACGTTTTGACTCGACCCCGAGTTTTCTCAGTTCCGGCTCTGGTCGCTCGAAGCCGATAGCGACGAGGACGAGATCGGCCGGATACGTCTTCTCTGACCCTTCGACGACGAAGAACGTGGCGTGACCGTCGGGTTTGACGATTTTCTCCATCCGTTCCGTCTCGATGCCGACGACCTTGTCGCCTTCGGTCACAATCTGATTCGAGCGAATCAAGTACGTGCGCGGGTCCGCCTCGTATTGTCCGATTGCCTCGGCGTACGCGTAATCGGTCGACAGCGTATCCGGCTGGAGCGGCCATGGCCGTTCCGGCGACCGGTATAGCCCTTTCTCCGGGTGTTTCCCGAACTGCGTGACCGATGCCGCGCCTTGACGGATGGCCGTCGCGACGCAGTCCGCTCCCGTGTCGCCGCCACCGATGACGATGACATGCTTCCCTTCTGCGTCATGGCGTGGGTCTAAATCTTTTCCGTTCAACTGTTTCGTCGAAGCGGTCAAGTAGTCCATCGCCAGTTCGATTCCTGAAGCGTCGTCCCCGTTGATGCCGAGCGTTCGTTGCTTTTGGGCACCGGTAGCTAAGATGACGGCGTCATACTCGCCCCGGAGCGCCTCGACCGTCACGTCTTCCCCGACGTTGACGCCTGTCTTGAATCGAATCCCTTCCGCCTCGAGCAAGTCGACGCGACGTCGGACAACGCCTTTGTCGAGCTTCATGTTCGGGATGCCGTAATACAAGAGGCCGCCGATTTCATCGGCTTTCTCGAGCACGGTGACCGTATGGCCGAGCTGGTTCAACTGGTCGGCCGCAGCGAGACCGGCCGGACCGCTCCCGATGATGGCGACGCGATACCCGGTACGCTGACGCACGTGACGAGGCTTGACCCATCCTTGTTCGAAGGCGCGGTCGATAATCGTCCGTTCGATTGACTTGATCGCAACCGGGTCTTCACTGATGCCGAGCGTACACGACCCTTCACAAGGCGCCGGACAGACCCGACCCGTGAACTCCGGGAAGTTGTTCGTCTCCATCAAGCGCTCGTAAGCACGGAAGAAATCCTGGTCGCTCACGAGTCTGTTCCATTCCGGGATCAAGTTGTGAATCGGGCAGCCGATCGTCTCTTGGCCAATCAGATCGCCGACATGACAAAACGGTGTGCCGCAGTCCATACAACGCTCGGCTTGCTTGACGATCGGACCGTCTTCCATCCGTGACGCATATTCCCCATAATCGTGAATCCGGTCCTTGACACCCCGTTCTGGGAGTGTCTCACGCGGAATGCTTAAAAAGTTGTGTCTCATACTGCCCCTCCTTCTGTGACGACTCGGAACAGTTCTAATGCCCGGTCGGCCTCGCTCAATTCAGGTCGCGTCATTTCGAGCTGACGCATCACATCGAGGACGTTCGCATAATCTCTCGGCACGACTTTGACGAAACGGCTCAGCTCGTTCTCAAACGAGTCGAGAATCAACCGCGCCTTGACACTGTCGGTGTGGAACTGATGAAGCTCGAGCAGCGAATAAATTTCTTCGGCGTCTTGATCCGTCAACGAGTCGACCGCCACGAGTTCGTGGTTGACGAGCTCGTCGTAGTCTTGATCGCCATACAAATAGGCGACCCCGCCCGACATACCGGCTCCAAAGTTGCGGCCGACCTGACCGAGGACGACGACCGTCCCCCCGGTCATGTATTCGCAACCGTGGTCACCGACCCCTTCCGTGACCGCGACGGCGCCAGAGTTACGGACGGCGAAGCGTTCACCGGCATGACCGTTGAAGAACGCCATCCCGCTCGTCGCCCCGTACAGGCAGACGTTCCCGGCGATGACTTGCTCGCTCTCGTCAAACGGGGCATGCTTTTCAGCGATGAGGGCGATTTTTCCGCCGCTCAACCCTTTGCCGACGTAGTCGTTCGCGTCACCGATGACCGAGATGGTGATTCCTTTCGGCAAGAACGCGCCGAGGCTCTGCCCGGCCGACCCGCTCAAGCGAATCGATATCGTGTCCTCGGCCAGTACGACGTTCCCGTGCACCCGCGTCAGTTCCGAGCCGAGCATCGTCCCGACGGCCCGGTCCGTATTTCGGATTCGGCCGACGAAGAACGTCGGTTGGCCCGATTTGATGGAACGTGACACGGCCGGCATCAATTTTCGGTGGTCATACGATTTGAACGCCGGATGCGGCAGCTCTTCCTTCTCCGGAAGCGGCGTCGGCATGGCGATCATCGGGTGTAAGTCGAGCGATGACGCTTTCGCATGCGTTTGTTTCCATTCGCTCTCTTCGAGAAGATCCGTCCGCCCGATCACTTCATCGAGCGTGCGCGCGCCGAGCGACGCCAAAATCTCGCGGACGTCTTCGGCGAGGAACGTCATCAAGTTGACGACATGTTCTGGTTTCCCCATGAACTTCGCACGGAGGGCCGGGTCTTGCGTCGCGACACCGACCGGGCACGTGTCCAAGTGACAAGCACGCATCATGATGCAACCGAGGACGACGAGCGGAGCCGTCGCGAACGCATACTCCTCAGCGCCGAAGATGGCAGCGAGCACGATGTCGCGACCGGTCATGAGCTTCCCATCCGTCTCAAGGGTGACGCGGCCACGGAGCCCGTTCAAGGCGAGGGTCTGGTGCGTCTCAAGGAGGCCAAGCTCCCACGGGAGACCGGTATGTTTAATCGACGTCCGTGGCGAAGCGCCCGTACCGCCGTCATAGCCTGAAATGACGATCGTATCGGCGTTTGCCTTGGCGACACCGGCCGCAATCGTGCCGACACCCGATTTTGAGACGAGCTTGACGCTAATCTTCGCGTTCGGGTTGACGTGCTTCAAGTCGAAGATGAGTTGCGCCAAATCTTCGATCGAGTAGATGTCATGGTGCGGGGGTGGCGAGATGAGACCGACCCCAGGAACGGAGCCGCGGACCTCGGCCACCCATGGGTACACTTTGTTGCCTGGGAGTTGACCGCCTTCGCCGGGTTTGGCGCCTTGGGCCATCTTGATTTGAATCTCATCGGCGTGATACAGGTACTCGGCCGTTACACCGAAACGGCCGCTCGCCACTTGCTTGATGCGACTGACTCGTTCCGACCCATCCTCATCCGGGACGAACCGGTTGCGGTCCTCGCCGCCTTCACCCGAGTTACTCTTTGCCCCGATTCGGTTCATCGCGATGGCGAGCGTCTCATGCGCTTCCTTCGACAAGGAACCGAACGACATCGCCCCGGTCTTGAACCGACTGACGATAGAGGCGACCGATTCGACTTCTTCGAGCGGGACGGGTTGTCGCTCCGTGAAGCTGAACAACTGTCTTAAGAACTGCCCGGAAGACTCATGGAGACGGACGTATGCATCATAGTAACGTCGTTCATTCTCACGGCAGGCACGCTGCAGCAAGTGAATCGTCTTCGGGTTGAACGCATGCTCTTCCCCGTCGGCGCGCCACTGGAAGTCAGCCCCTGCGTCGAGTGGGCGGTCCCGGTCATAGGCCGCCACGTGTTGTGCCCGGCCTTCTGCTTCGATTGCCTCAAACCCGATTCCCGACAGTTGTGACGTCGTTCCCCGGAAATGCGTCTCCACAAGGTCCCGGTCTAACCCGACCGCTTCAAAGATTTGGGCCCCGCGATAACTTTGTACGGTCGAGATCCCCATCTTCGACATGACTTTCACGATTCCGTCGACGGTGGCCGCTTGATAACGACGCACCGCTTCATCGAATGAGTGGCTGAGTTGGTTCGAACGGATTGCTTCGTCAATCGTCGCGTAGGCGAGATAAGGATAGACCGCGTCCGCGCCATAACCGATCAGTGCTGCCGCTTGATGGACTTCACGTAACTCGCCGCTCTCGCTGACGAGGCTACAGGACGCCCGTAAGTTCGAACGGATGAGTCGTTGATGGACGGCGCTCATGACGAGGAGCGCCGGCATGGCGATTCGCTCGGCGTTCGTACCGCGGTCCGATAAGACGATGACTTCCGCACCATCCCGGACTTTGGCCTCGACGCGCTCGAATAACGCTTCCAAGGACGCCTCTAAACCGCTCGCATACGTCGCATCGACACGGCTCACGCGCAGCTCTTTCTCGATGCCGACAAGCCGGGACGCATCTAAAATCGGATGTGCGAGCCAGACGCGGCGGGCGTGGCCACGGCCGGTATGGACCGGGTTTGATTGCGGGCCAAGCCATGTGAACGTCGCGGTCACGATTTTTTCCCGCAGGGCGTCAATCGGCGGGTTCGTCACTTGCGCAAAGTGTTGTTTGAAATAGTGGAACAACGAGCGCGACCGCTCAGACAGGACAGCGACAGGTTGGTCATGTCCCATCGACCCGATTGGATCCTTCTTTTCATTGATGAGCGGTACCATATACTGCTCGATGTCTTCTTTCGTATAGCCGAAGGCACGTTGTTTGCGCTGCAAATCGTCGACAGGAGGCTCGATGACAGCCCCGTCCTCGATCGTCTTCATCTGTTTCAACCATTTTCCGTACGGTTCGGCGCGGGCGATCGTCTGTTTGATTTCCGCGTCCGGGATGAGTCGTTTCGATTCCAAGTCAATCAAGAGCAGTTGGCCAGGGCGGAGCCGTTCTTTCTTGACCACGTTTTCGGCTTGAACCGGGATGACGCCGCTCTCGGATGACAAAATCAACTCGCCGTCTGCCGTCTCGATGTAGCGCATCGGCCGGAGCCCGTTCCGATCGAGGATGGCGCCGATTTGCCGGCCGTCCGTGAACACGACCCCGGTCGGGCCGTCCCATGGCTCCATGATTGACGAGTGATATTGATAAAAGTCGCGTTTGTAGCGATCGATCGTGCCTTCGATGAACGGCTCCGGGATGAGCATCATCGCCGTGTGGGCGATTGAACGTCCCGTCCGTGTGAAGAACTCGAACGCGTTGTCGAGCATCGACGAGTCGCTCCCTTCTTCTTGCAGAACCGGGAATAGTCGCTCGACGTTCTCGTACAGGTCGGTCTCCGTCACCCCTTCTCGGGCGCGCATCGCATCGATGTTGCCGCGTAACGTGTTGATCTCACCGTTATGGACGATCATCCGGTTCGGGTGCGCCCGTTCCCACGACGGGAACGTGTTCGTCGAGAAACGCGAGTGGACGATGCCGAACGCGCTCTTATAGAACGGTGACTGTAAATCGAGGTAGAACCTTTCGATTTGTTCCGGTGTGAGCATCCCTTTATAGACGATCGTCTTCGTCGAGAAGCTCGGCATATATAAATTTAACGTCTCGGTTTTTTCGATGCTGCGGCGTAGCTCGTAAAGCGTTCGCTCATTCGTCTCATAATCCAAAAACGGACAGGCGACGAACCACTGATATATCGTCGGCTGGGTCGTGCGTGCATGCTCACCGATCGCGAGCGGGTCGACGGGCACTTCACGCCAGGCGATTGTCGCGACATCGAGGTCTTCGGCGAGACGCTCCATCTGTTGTTGCTTCTCACTGAGCGCCGTCTCCTCCGGTTGGAAGAAAACCATCCCGACCGCGTAAAGTCCCGGTGCTGGCAAATTCATCGTCTGCAAGAACAACTCATGTGGAATCTCCGTCATGATGCCGGCACCGTCTCCGGCGTCGATGACCCCTTGCCCCCCGCGGTGCTCAAGTCGACATAGCATCGACAACGACCGACTGACAATCTCGTGTTTCTTCTCTCCATTCAGGTTGACGTATAGGCCGATGCCGCAAGCGTCTTTCTCGAATCGTGAATCGTATAAACTCGTCCGTTTCATCGAATCAACCCCTCTCTCTCGTACTGTTTCGTAAGTTTTATTTTGTTCTAAATATTCTGAAAAATCAAGAGAGATGTATACATTTTTGCATAATACCATCTCGATGTATTGAAGATGTAAGCGTATTCAATAGCTTTACCAAGCTTTTTCCGAAAACAACTTATAATAAATAAAGAATATTTATCCACTATATATATTAACTAACGAGTTCTTTTGACCACAAAAAAAGACGTCTTGCAGACGTCTTCCTAAACCGTTTTCCCTGTATGATGTAAGAACCCGCGTGGCCGTTTCCAAATAATCAAGCCGACATAACCGAGCGCGAGTAGGATGAGCGCGCTGACGAGGACGACGTAGAGCGTCGCGTTCTCGATTCGGGCAAAGATGGCGATATAAGCCCAAACGAACACGAGCGGATAGATGAAGTCACGGTGCCACCACATGAATACGAGGGCAAGGACGACGCCGACCATGAGCATGAGAGACGTCCAGGCCAGTTCATCGAGACCGAGCACCGTCGTGATGCGCTCGGTCTTCATGACGACGAACACGTTGACAATCGTCGCGACCGAGACCCACCCGATATAGAGCGAGAACGGAAGACGATCGAACCAGCTCGTCGATGTCCGAAAAGCGACATGGTACAGCCAAGCGAGCGTTCCTAAGAACAAGACCATGACGACGAGCGAAGCGATGAACCATTCGTTCGTGAACGTCAAGAGCCAAAGTCCGTTCAAGATACAAGAGACGAGAAAGCCCGCCTTCATCCGATTCGCCTGCCGGTTCGCGACCGACCCTTTCTTCAGTTGCAACACAAGCCAGACGGCGAGTCCGAGATAAATGAGTCCCCAAATCGAGAACGCGTATCCGGCCGGTTTGAAGAAAATATCAATTCGGTCCGACACGGCCGCATTGTCTCCGCTCGCGAAATAGTTGATGACGACGGTCGCCAAAAATGCCAACCAGTTGACCAATGGCCATTTTGATAAGTCCATATGCGCGATCTTCAAATGAAGATCTGCCACCTCCTTTTTCAACATAGTAATGTATACCCATGTGACTCCGCTCATACACAATCGAAAACGAAAAAAGAGACCCAGCGCTGGGTCTCAATGTGTTCAAAAATCGATGTGGTCCGGGTCTGGTCCGAGTCGCTCGTGTGTCGCCACGGTATCTAATTTCGCCATGTCGTCTGCATCCAGTTCAAAGTCGAAGACGTCAAAGTTTTCTTGGATACGATGTGGCGTGACCGACTTCGGAAGCGCGACGTTCCCTGTGTCGAGATGCCAACGTAACACGACTTGTGCCGGTGTTTTCCCATGCTTCTCAGCAATCTCGGCGAAGGCTGGGATGTCGAGGAATTTCCCTTGCATGAGTGGGCTCCACGCCTCGATTT
The DNA here is from genome assembly GCF_000714435.1 of Exiguobacterium alkaliphilum 12/1. Taxonomy (GTDB): domain Bacteria; phylum Bacillota; class Bacilli; order Exiguobacteriales; family Exiguobacteriaceae; genus Exiguobacterium; species Exiguobacterium alkaliphilum. The sequence continues at coordinate 299,536 of NZ_JJMW01000019.1, read as the reverse complement.
GAATCCCTTCATCTTGGCAATATTCGACGAGGTCTGGTTGCGGCAACTGTGGATGCAACTCGACTTGGTTGATGAGCGGCGTCATCAGACCGGCCTCTTTCAAAGCCTCGAGATGATGCTCTTTGAAGTTCGAGACACCGATCGCTTTGATTTTTCCGGCTTCATATAATTCAATCAACGCTTCCCACGCTTCGACGAACCCGTCGACTGGCCAATGGAGTAAACATAAATCCAAATAGTCCGTCTCGAGTCGAATGAGTGATTCTTCAAACGCCTCTTTCGTCCGGCCTTGGCGGATCTCCTCGTTCCAAATCTTCGATGTCAAAAAGATATCGCTACGATTGACGCCGGATGCGTGAATCCCTTTGGCGACCCCTTCTTCGTTCTTATAGACGGCAGCCGTATCGATATGACGATACCCGACCTTAAGTGCCTCAGCGACCGCGTCAGGCGCCTCTGTCTCATTGTCGACTTGCCAGACACCGAATCCGATCATCGGGATTTGAACCCCGTTGCGTAACGTTACGAATTGCATACACTCATTCCCCTTTCAGCTGTTCGAGCTGATTGTATCATACCCGAGAACTTATTCCGAAAAACTAAATCGTCAAATCTTTTCGAGTGAATCGCGCATAACAGGCGACAACCGCCAACGCAAGCAGACCGACCAGGACAAGGAACGACAACGTCGGGACATCACCTTGCAGTTGTGCGTTAGCATCGAACAAACTGAAGACAGACAGGCGTTCGAGCCATGCGAACGTATCGCTGAACCCGGAGAAGATGTTGGCGATTAAAAACAGGGCGAACAACCCGCCGGTCACCATATACGAGCGACTGCTGTCGTCGAACAGGCTCGCGATGACGAACGCAATCGCACCGAGGACGAATAACAATAGCCCCGCATTCAACTGTAACGTCCACATGACACCATAATCGATTCCGAGATCAAACAAGAGATCGGCAACTGTGAGGCTGAGGCCGTTTGCCGCGACGAACAAGACGGTCGCAAACAACAACACGACGAGGCTCGCTGTGACGTAGGCGCTCCGGGAAATCGGTGCCGCCAAATACAACATGACCTCACCCGAATCGACCGGTTTCGCCATGAGGCGTGAGGCAAACGTCAAGGCGAACAAGATGGCGAGCACATAGAAGATGAGGCCATAGTAGTTTCCGGCGAGTAAGTTGACGACGTTGTCCATCGCGATGCTCGGATCGATTTTAAATACCTCGAGCAGTTCCGGCGGCAACGAATCAAGTTTCCCTTCGATGAGGCCGGTCTCTTGAATCGACGGGAAGACGGCCGCTAAAAAGAACAGATAGAGGCTCGTCCCGAACGCGTACCCGAAAATCCAGCTCCGATTCTGCTTGAATAACGAATGGACTAACGTCATGACGTCACCTCCCCATAATATTCCATGAACATATGCTCGAGCTCGTCGGCACCGCTTGTGAGCGACTCCACCTCGAACGATGTCAACGTCGCGATCAATGCGTTCAACTCATCCGATGTTGAGACGGTGACGGTGACGGTACGCCCGTCACGAATCCCGACCTTGTCCGCTAGCGCCTGCGCCTCGACTTCACTTTTCAGACCGATTTGGTACGCTTTCACGCTCCGTCGCTTCAGTTCATCTATATCGGCCTCGATGATGATCCGGCCGTCTCGAATGAGCGCCGCCCGGTCACACGTCTTCTCCATTTCCGGAAAGTGATGTGAGCTCATCAAGATCGCCTTCCCGGCTGCCTTCTCAGCGAGTACCCATTCAATCAGTCGCTCTTGCATGAGCGGGTCAAGCCCGCTCGTCGGCTCGTCGAGTACGTAGACCGGGACGTCTTTCATAAAACAAGTGACGATCCCGAGCTTTTGTTTCATCCCTTTTGACATCTTGCGGACTTTCAACGACGTGTCGAAAGGGAAAATCGTGCGGAGACGATCCTCTCGTTCTCTGCTGGTACGATGTAACCGGCTCGTCAAACGAATGATTTCTTCACCCGTCATGTCCTGTGGGTAATTGATTTCGCCAGGTAAATAGCCGACCGATGCCTTCACCTGTTCACTCTCACGCCAGCAATCATGCCCCATGACACTCGCTTTGCCGGAATCCGCATGAAGTAACCCCATCAAATGGCGAATCGTCGTCGACTTGCCGGCCCCGTTCGGTCCGATAAAGCCAAAGACAGAGCCCGGTTCAACGCGCAGCGTCACGTCGAAAATACCATGAATGGCATCGAACCGCTTTGTCAAGCGATCAATCTGTATCATCATCCTGCCTCCTTTTTGAAATATAATCAATTTTTCATTACAAAACTAGTATATCACGTTCTTTTTTGAAATGGAAATGGTATATTGATTACAAAACAAGCGAATAGGAGGTTGTGCCATGGACGGTTTCACGAAGCGCACCGAGGAGAAGCGAGAGGCGATCCTCACGGCCGCTAAAACGTTAATGCAACAAAAACAGTCGCGTTTCACCATAAACGAGCTCGCCCGTGCCGCCTCGGTGTCCCCGGTCTCAATCTACAACTACTTCGGGTCCAAAGAACAAGTCATCTTGCTCGTGCTCACCCGCCTGACCGAGCGTGAGATGGATTGGATTGAACACGAAATCGAGCGCGACGCTCCGTTTGACACGTTGCTGCTCGACATTTTGAAACGAAAGATCGAGTCGGCCGTACTTTTCGATGACGCCGTATTGGCGACTGTCACGTCGGACCCCTCTTGGCATGAACTCGCGGCGCGTGGCTATGCCGCGTTCCGTCAGCTCATCGAGTACGGGAAGATGAGTGGAGCCATCGATTCGAATATATCGACCGACGCTTATCTTCGTTACGTTCAACTGATGCAGCAGGCGATTTTGTCGGACCCGGAGCTGTCGATGACACAGATGACCGAGACGATGCATGAATACTTTCACTTTTTTCTCCACGGTATTCTCAAATGACGAAAAGACGCTCCCCATACCAGCTGAGGAGCGTCTTTCATTCAATCGATTGGAAACACCGTCTCACCAATCGGGTAAAGCGACATGTCGAGCTCACAGTCCCCTGTCAGGACAAGGTCAGCGAGCACTTTGCCGATGAACGGTCCGACCGTCAGACCCGAAGAGCCGAGTCCGTTCGCGACGACCAACTGTTCCGCTCCAGGGAGTCGACCGAGCACCGGAATCGAATTCGGCGTGACGGGACGCAATCCGACCCGCGTCTCGACGAGCTCTGCTTCAGCGAGGCCCGGGGCCGATTCAAGTCCTTTCGCGAGCACTTCGTGAACGCCGACGGCTGTCGGTCGGACGTCAAAGCCCTTCTCTTTCTCATGCGTCGAGCCGATGACGACCTTGCCGTCTTCGAACCCGAGCAAGTAACGTCGACGTGGCGGCATCGCGACAGGCCAGTCGGACGTATCCGTGTCCGGTAGCTTCACGTGGACGATTTGCGCTTTTTCCGGCTTGACACTCGTCGTGTAGCCGATCGGCTCGAGCAATTCCTTCAGCCACGCCCCGCAGGCGAGAATGATTTCATCCGCCTCATAACGCACCCCGTCGCATAAGACGTGATAACCGTCTCCTTTGACGAGTTGCGCCGACCCGTTGACGACGTTTACCCCGCGCTTGATGGCGACGCGCTCGAGCGCGGACCGGATTCGCTCCCCATCGACACGCGCCCCACCTTCGACGAGAAGCGCCTCATAGTCTTCGGATAGTGGAGGGAAGAGCGAACGTGCCGCTTCGACCGACAATCGTGTCAACTTCCCGATTTCGGGGGCATCTTCCCGCCGGACTTTCGTCCGTTCAAGCATTTCGTTCAGCTTTTTATCTTCATGTAAGGCGAGCGTCCCGACCCGTTTGTAGCCGGTATCCGTCTCGCCCGCCTGCAGCAACGCATCGACGACTTCCTTGTAATAGCGTGCCCCGCCTTTTGCCAAGGCATACCACGCTTTATTTCGGCGTTGCGCGATCCACGGACAGACGATACCCGCCGCCGCGTCGGTTGCCCGACCGGCGTCTTTCCGGTCGATGACCGTCACGTCTGCTTTTCCGGCCAAATGATACGCAGCCGAGATTCCGACGATGCCGGAACCGATAATGACTATTTTTTTCATGTCGATTCGTTCCTTTCTTCCTGAAAAAATCACCGGCCAAATGGCCGATGATTTTAGTCCCGATTTGCCAGGCGATACAACAAGTCGAGCAATTCGATATAGAGCCAGATGAGCGTCACAATCAATCCAAACGCCGCGACCCACTCGAGATGCTTCGGTGCCCGCGCTTCGACTTGACGAGCGATAAAATCGAAGTCGAGAACGAGCGCGAGCGAGGCGATGATGACAATCACGAACTGGACACCGATCGCGAGCGGCGAAGAGCCGGTCATGAACGGGAGCCCGGTCCCGAAGAAACTCATCCCGATTTGGAAGAGATACAATAGCATGACCGTGAAAATGGCGGCCATGATGCCGGCGCGGAACTTTTGCGTCACTTTGACAAGTCCGGTCGAATAGACGAACCACATCGCGAATGCGACGATAAACGTCGTCATGACGGCACGACCGACGATTCCCGGCGCCATCGATTCGAAAAAGTACGAGACCGTTCCGACGAAGACCCCTTGGATGATCCCGTAAAGCGGTGCGACGACAGGTGCCGTATTCGGTTTGAACGTGATGACGAGCGCAAGCACCAAGCCGAGTACGGCTGACCCGATCATGAGCGGGAAGAGAAGTCCTTCCCCAATCGTCGGCACGAGCGTCCACATGACGCCAGCCGAAGCGGTGACGAGCATGAGCAGCGTGAAAATTTTAGACCACGTGCCGGCCTTTGTCATCGGCGCGGTCGCGTAAGCGGTGGATTCCATTGATTTGCGAAGAATTGGATTAGATTTAAGCAACGTTCATAAGCTCCTTTGTTTGTTAGCGCTGTGCCATGACATCGACGAAAGCGCGCATATAGTCTGGAAGATCAGGTGGGCGACGACTTGAGACGATATGTCCGTCCACGACGACTGGCTCATCATGCCAAATCGCTCCGGCGTTCTCCATGTCGTCTTTAATGCCCGGCGTACTCGTGACGTTGACACCTTCTAAAATATTCGCCGAGATTAAAACCCAGCCCGCGTGGCAGATTTGACCGATTGGACGTTTCTCTTCGTGCATATAACGGACGAAACCTTTCACCGAGTCGAAGCGACGCAACAAGTCTGGCGACCAGCCACCAGGCACGAGAATCGCATCGAACGACGTGATATCGACGTCTTCAAATGCCACATCCGACTTGGCCGGGACCCCGTACTTTCCTGTGTAGACGTGCGCCCCTTTCTCGCCGGCGAGGATGACGTTTGCGCCCTCTTCACGTAGGCGATGGACCGGATACCACAACTCCAAGTCTTCGAAGTCGTCACTGACAATCTGCAAGACGTTCTTACCTTGTAATTTCATCGAATCCCTCCCTTTCATTTCCTTCACAAGTATACCCTAAAAGCTACGCCGCGAAAACAAAACGATTGGTTAGTCTGACGTCAATTCATTCGGCCGCACGACGCTCACGATGACGTTCCCGACCTTCCCACCCGCATCGACGTAACGATGGGCCGAGACGATTTCCTCAATCGGATAGATCGAGTCAATGACCGCTTTTATGTGCCCTTCGTCGAACAGCTCGTTCAAGAAAGTCAGGTCGTCTTTCCGTTCACTCGAGACGCCTTGACCGGCGACGGAACGAAACTTCCCGCCCGCTCTGACGTGCTTCCGAGCGATCCGCTTATCGATTTTTCCGGCCGCATCGAACACGGCATCATACGTGAGTAGCCTGCTGTCGTATCCTTCCGTCTTATAATCAATCAAAACGTCAGCACCTAACCGTTTCACGAGTTCGAAGTTTCGCATTTGACAGACTGCCGTCACGTGAGCCCCGAAGTGTTTGGCGATTTGGACGGCCATCGACCCGACTGCTCCCGATGCCCCATAAATCAATACGGTCTCCGCTTGTTCGATGTTCACCTTGCGTAAAAAATGGAGGGCGGTCGTTCCACCGAACGGCAGGCTCGCCGCTTCCTCATAACTTGCATGTCGTGGCATGTGTTCCACACATTTATGCGCTTTAATACACGCATATTCCGCGTAGCCCCCGAATCGCATTCCCGTCAGCGCATAGACCCGGTCCCCTGCCTTGAACGTGTTGACACGTGTTCCCGTCTCGACGACTTCGCCTGCCAAGACGACACCTAAAATCGGTTGACGCGGTGCTTTGAGTCCGACGGCAATCAGCATCGGAAGTTTGCCAGCGGTCGGGACGTCGAGCGCCCGGAGCCGACGGTCGCCTGAATGGACGGCTGTCGCATGGACTCGAATCAATAGTTCATCGGTCTTCGGAACAGGCTCGTCCACTTCATGAAGCTCGAGCACATCTGGGGGGCCGTACGCGGTACAGATGACTGCTTTCATCTTATCCCTCCTCATGAATCTGAGTCAGCGAAATCGTCTTTTCCTTTAGTCTTCTTTTTCCGATATTCGCTACATGAAACATTCGGAGAGAAATCGATATTTAGAACGATTTGCCCGTAAACATCCATCGTTTTCCCAATATATTGTGTTATAATGAGTGCGACTTTTTGAATATCTAGAATGAGAAAGGGGATTTCCCACATGAAGCAATACCATGATTTATGCGCCCATATCCTCGAACACGGGGTCGTCAAAGAGGACCGGACCGGTACCGGGACGACGAGCGTCTTCGGTTATCAAATGCGATTCAACCTTCAGGACGGGTTCCCCCTGATCACGACGAAAAAATTACATACCCGTTCCATCATCCACGAACTCCTTTGGTTCATTTCAGGAGAGACGAACGTCAAATATTTGCAAGACAACGGAGTCCGCATCTGGAACGAATGGGCAGATGAGGACGGCAACCTTGGTCCTGTCTACGGTGCCCAGTGGCGCTCGTTCCCGAAACCGGGCGGCACGAGTGTCGACCAGCTCGCTCAGGTGATCGAACAGATTAAGACGAATCCCGACTCGCGTCGTCTCATCGTCTCGGCTTGGAACCCCGGTCAACTTGAAGACATGGCGCTACCGCCATGCCACCTATTGTTCCAGTTTTATGTGGCGGACGGCAAGCTATCGTGCCAGCTCTATCAGCGGAGCGCCGACACGTTCCTCGGTGTCCCGTTCAATATCGCGTCCTACGCCCTACTCACACATATGGTCGCGCATGTGACTGGCCTTGAGGTCGGGGACTTCGTCCATACGCTCGGCGACGCCCATATTTATCATAACCATCTCGAGCAAGTAAACCTTCAGTTGACTCGAGAACCACGACCGCTCCCGCAACTAAAAATCGTTCGGGATGTCACCTCGATCGAGGACTTCCGGTTCGAGGACTTCGAAATTGTCGATTACGATCCGCACCCACACATTAAAGGAGCCGTCAGCGTATGATCATCCACGTCGTCGCCTATGGCCTCAACCGCGAAATCGGAAAAGACAATGCGTTGCTTTGGCGCTTGCCAGATGACTTGAAACAGTTCAAAGCCATCACGACGGGACAGACGATCGTCATGGGCCGCAAGACTTACGAGTCGATTGGTCGCGCTCTCCCGAACCGGCGAAATATCGTCGTCACGTCCGACACATCGTTTAAGGCCGACAATATCGAAGTTTGGCATAATCTCGAGCGGCTAAAAGACGAAGCGAAAGAGCATGATTTTTATGTCATCGGTGGCGCCACGTTGTATGAGCAGACGATGCCGTGGACCGACCGCTTCTACGTCACGGCCGTCGATGGATCGTTCGAGGCGGATACGTTCTATCCGACGCTGCCTAACGTCGTCGTCACGTCCGAACAGTTCCATCCGGCCGATGAGCGACACGACCACAGCTTCACGTTCTACCAATACGACAGAAAAGACATCGATTGAGTTCGATGTCTTTTTTAGTCCGGCAACTTTTCGAGCCACTGTTCAATTTTCTCGGTGATGGCAGCCTCACTATCCGCCTCAGACACGTCGTCATATAGCCCAATCTCCGCCGCCGTCCGCGATGTCACGGCCAAAATATGGCTATATTTGCCCCGTTGTTCTTTCACGGCCGACAGTGTCCGCGCCTCATTCGATCCTGATTCATCTAGCACGAACATTTCAACGTGATCGTTACAGACGTATGCCCCGTATGGACGATACACGACTTCATAGCGCCGATGTTGCTTCGGTAACTGGTCGGCCAAACGGGCATACTTTCTCGGGCTCATCGTGACGTAGGCAAGGCGTTTCTCCTCGCGGACGGCTGTCGAGTATCGGATAATGCGGTTACGTCCGTCCCGCTTCGCCTTGTACAGCGCCTCGTCCGCGTACGCGCACCATTCACCGAGTGTCAGACCGGTCTCGCACACACGAGTGTACCCGATCGAGACGGTGAGATGATGTTCATAAGAGAACGTCATCTGTTCGATGCGCGTCCGGACACGCTCGAGTACGGCATCGACGATTTGTCTGTCCGAGACGTTCAAGATGACAAGGAACTCTTCGCCCCCATACCGAATCAGTTCATCACTTGAGCGAATGGCGAGCCGAATCTCTTCGGCGACGCGATGTAACACTTCGTCTCCATACGCATGACCGAACGTATCGTTCAATTGCTTGAAGTGATCGATATCGAGCAAAGCGAGCGTGAAACTCTCACCTGAACGCTCTAGCCGGGACATGAACCGGCCGAACGTCGCTTTCAAATATTTACGGTTGAACGCACCGGTCAACTCATCGACGAGGAGTGCTTTCGAAACGAGCCGCGCTTTTTCGATATGATGTCCGAGCCGGACGAGGCGCTCTTCCATCGGGATCCAAGACTCCCAATAGTCATCGAAGCCATATGAATACGCCGCTAGCCGGTAATGTTCGTTCGTACCGATGACGATGAGCGGGACGTATAGCTTCTTCATCTTGCTGACGAACGACTGGATGTCGCGCTCTCGGAAGTTCGACCAAAGCTCGACGTCCATCATGATCGCTTTCGGGACGTCCTCGTAATCATATTCGACCGCTTCGGCGAGCGTTTGTAAAAAAACTGGCCGCGCCCCGAGTTTTTCGACACGTGGTTTGTATCGACTGAACGTCGAGAAACTCGTCGATAAGATAAGGACGAGGTCTTCGTCTTCTTGGTCAATGCCGAGAATCGTATGTATGTATCGTTTGACGGGGGCAATCAAAGCCGTCGCCTCCGCTTGGGATAGGACAGCCGGCAAATCACGTGCATCCGCTTCAACTCGGCTGAAAATCTCGAGTAAATGCATGAATCGCCGCTTCTTCACTTCGGTTTTCATCCAATCCAATAAATAGTCGATGTCTTGTTTTGGCAGTTGGCGCGCTTCTGTCAACTTGGACAAGATCTCGTGTATACGAGCTGTAGGTTGATGCAACATTCCCGACCCCCCAGTTTCGTTCTCCCCGAAATTCGCTTCTGTCTTCGATTATGCGACTTCGCCCACGAAAATACAACTATTTCCTCATTTTATTCCTATTGTTTGACAGATAGTTAGTACTTACGTCCTAAATTACCATAGAGAAAGGACGACCTTGCGGCCGCCCTTGTTTTATTTTTCAACTTTTAAGTTTGGTGACGTCATCTCTTCCGGACGAATCCACTTGTCAAATTGTTCCTCACTGAGAAGACCCGTTTTCAGCGCCGCTTCTTTAAGCGATACGCCTTCTTTGTGAGCAAGTTTCGCGATTTTCGCCGCATTTTCATAACCGATGTGCGGATTGAGCGCTGTGACGAGCATGAGCGAGCGCTCCACGTTATGGGCGATCACGTCACGATCCGGCTCGATGCCGACCGCGCAATGCGTATCGAACGAGTGCAGACTGTCCGTCAACAGGCGGCACGTCTGCAAGAAGTTATACATGATGACGGGCTTAAAGACGTTCAACTCGAAGTTCCCTTGGCTCGCGCCGAATCCGATTGTCGCGTCATTGCCGAGCACTTGCGCGGCGACCATCGTCAACGCTTCACTTTGCGTCGGGTTCACTTTACCTGGCATGATCGAGCTACCCGGCTCATTTTCAGGAATGGTAATCTCTCCGATGCCGGCACGTGGTCCCGAGGCGAGCCATCGGACATCGTTCGCGATTTTCATCGCGTCCATGGCAACTGCCTTCAACGCGCCGTGTGTGAAGACGAGCTGGTCATGACTCGTGAGCGCATGGAACTTGTTCACTGCCGTCACGAACGGTTTACCGGTCTCGTGTGAAATCTTCTCCGCGACGACTTCCCCGAAACGCGGATGGGCGTTGATGCCCGTTCCGACAGCCGTACCCCCGAGCGCAAGTTCCGTCAACGGTTCGATCGTCCGCTCAATCATCTGTTTCGAGAGTTCGAGCATACGCACCCAACCGCTAATCTCTTGCCCGAGCGTGACGGGAGTCGCATCTTGAAGATGGGTCCGACCAATCTTGACGATATCCATGAATTCATCGGCCTTACGCGCGAGCGTCCCGTGCAGCGCGTCGATCGCGGGGAGGACGTGATCCTCGACCGCCAAGATGGCCGCGATATGCATCGCGGTCGGATACGTGTCGTTTGAACTTTGCGACTTGTTGACGTCGTCGTTCGGATGAATCGTGAGCGCTTGACCGCGCGCCTTCAATAAGTCGTTCGCCAAATGGGCGATGACTTCGTTGACGTTCATGTTCGACTGCGTCCCAGAACCGGTCTGCCAGACGACGAGCGGAAACTCGGCATCGTGTTTCCCTGCGATGATGTCATCGGCCACTTCGGCGATGACATCGGCCTTCTCTTGTTCGAGGACGCCGAGTTCGGCATTGGCGAGCGCGGCTCCTTTTTTCAAGATGGCAAAGGCGTAGATGACCTCGATCGGCATCTTCTCCGTCCCGATTTTAAAGTTCTCTAGGCTGCGCTGTGTCTGTGCGCCCCATTTCGCCGAAGCTGGAACGTTGATCTCCCCCATCGTGTCCCGTTCAATCCGATAATCCATGAAAATTCCCCCTCTTTTTTTGACTACGCTTTCATTTTAGCGAAACTTTTGCAAAAAAGAAATCATTCCCCTGCAATTGACAAAAAGTCGGGCCAACGCCCGACTTTCACTCCATCATTAATGCTCGTTTCGCCACATCATGGGATCGATTCTCCGCACGCGGAATCCACTTGATGAACTTATGTGGCAACTCGTCATAGAGCGTTAGCGCTTTAACGAACAAAGGACGCATTGTTTGATCTTTTAAAAACCGATGCTCAAGGGCGCGCACGACCGTCTCCGCATCCGAATATATCATGAACGTCGTCTCACCTTCGAGCTGGTGCGCGTGTTCAAGCGCAAAGTCGAGGGCGGCAAGTTCAGCCTGAACGCTCGTCAACCCCGACACTTTCTTCATATACGTCGACACCGTGCCGTCAGTTTGCCGCAGCCAGACACCGAGTCCGTTCAGAGCGGTCTCTTGATTCGTGGCGGCGTCAAAATAGATGTGAACCAAAGCGATACGCCTCCCAGTCCATCTCGATTGGGGCATGAATGTCGATGAGCGAGAGCTGTTTCGACAACTTCGCCACGCCTTCCTGTCCATCGAGCTTCTTTGAGAACTTCCGGTGCGCCTCGAGCAGTTGATCATGCTTCAATCGATCAAATAGCACTTCGACCGTATCATACGACTGAACGAGAATCGTCGCTGTTTTCGGTCCGATTCCGCGAACACCAGGGATGTTGTCCGACGCGTCACCTTGGAGCGCCTTCACATCGACGAATTGGAGCGGTTTGATGCCGTAGAGTGACTCGAACAGCGTCCCGTTCATAAGCACTTCTTCCCCTTTTTTCGGTACGATTTGAAAGACCGAGTCCGATAACAGTTGGTGCAGGTCGCGGTCCGACGAATAGAGGTACGACTCGCCCGGGAAGTGTGTCGCCACCGCCCCCATCAAGTCGTCGGCCTCATAGCCGGCAAGTTCCGACTGGAAAATGCCTCGTTCCGTCAAGGCCGCCCGTAATTTGACGTAGTCGTCGAATAACGGTTCCGGGAGTCCGGTCCGCGTCGCCTTATACTCAGGGAAAATGGCGAATCGATGTGTCGATTCACGCGGCCCGTCCCAAAAGAAGGCAATGTGGGAGAAGTCATTCGTCCAGCCATCGACTTTTCGAAGCAATCCTTTCACTGTCACATCAGGGTCGAGCGCCCGGCGACGCTCTGTCGCGAAGTAATAACGTGACAACAAGTTGAACCCATCCACTAACATCAGTTTCACGTCTCATCCACCTCACAAGCATGTAATCCGCGAGCGAGCGCTTCACGGTCAAGTTCCTTCCCAATCCAGACGAACACGGAACGGGTGTCGTCACTCGGTTCGTTCGCGAACGTCGCACCCATCAACTGGTTCGTCGCCTGAACGACGAATTTGGATTGTTCCCCGTCAAGTCGGACAATCGCCTTCAAGCGATAGAGCTGATCTTCATAATGCATGAGCACCTCTCGGACGTAACGCGTCACACGCTCCCGGGAAAGCGGAACATCTGTCGTCAACGTGACGGCACGGAGTGTTGCCACGGAGCCGTGACCTTCCGTCAACGTGGACAGCTGTCGCTCATCGACACGAGACAGTTGGAACGTATCCTCGAGCAGATCGTAGTCCCCTTCCGTTTGTACCGTCTCGACGACACGAACGGTCGGGTTGATTGTACGAATCCTTTCATGCGCCCGTCTGAGCACCGCTTCGTCCACGAGGTCCGTCTTATTTAACAGGATCACATCGGCATAAGCGATTTGGTGAATTCCTTCTATAAACAAGTCCCGGTCCATTTGACTCGCATCGACGATCGTCAAAATCGCGGTCAGCTTGAAATGAGTTCGTAAATAGTCATCATAGTAAATCGTCTGGATGATCGGAGCCGGATCGGCGACGCCCGTCGTCTCGATAACGATTCGGTCGAACGTCTTGTCTTTGGCCGCGAGCTGATAAAACGTCTTGCTCAAATCGTTTTGAATCGAGCAGCAAATGCAGCCGTTCGATAGTTCGATTTGTTCTTGGTCCATTTGGACGATCAGTTGCTCATCCAAATTGATGGAACCGAGCTCGTTGACGATGAGCAAGATACGCTCGTTCGTCGCCGCGAGCAGCCTGTTCATATAAGTCGTCTTACCGGCGCCTAAAAAACCGGTCACAAGTTGCACGGGAATCATTGCAAAAACCTCACTTCATAGATTGTCATGGACACGCGCCCACTTCTCATACCGAGCGTCGAGCAGGTCGATGAGATGGAGCAACCACGCTTCAGCCGTCACCGGGAGGACGCTCGATCCCCATTCCCGCTTTCCATGATGGGACAAAATCATATGCCAAATCCGATGATGGACATCAAGCGGTAACGTGACGCCAGACTGACGCTGGCTCTTCTCGAACAACAGCCCTCCATACGGCATATGACCGATTAGACTGCCCATCGGATTGATGGAAATCCCTGTCGTCTCGCTCGTACCCGAGACGGCAAACAAATTCTCGAAGCGGCGCGGTGACGACAATAGATGACTATATTCATACAGTTTGCCGATATCGTGGAACAAAATCCCGAGGGCGAGTTCATCCCACCGAAGCGGTTCTTTCAGCTCGGCGACCGCCTCACACGCCGCATACAGCGACTCGAACGTCCCTTTGAACGCCTGCTCGACTTTCACACCGTTCATCGTATTCCATACGTCTACTTTGTGCAACTGCTCGGCCTCTTTGATGACACGGAACGCCATCGCCAAGTAGTCGTCTTGCTCCTGAATCCGATAGCCGAGCCGAAGCATGCACGTCGTGTGCTTCAACAACCCGCCTGCATAGTTGTGATGATGATACAAGGCGGCCGGGGCCAAGACGAAGTCGTCCCATACGTCCTCGAGCAGGGCATAGGCAATCTTTTGGGCGTCTAGAGATAGCGTCCCAAGGATTGCGAACAATTCGTCCGCGAACGCGTCAATCGTCTCGTCATTTGGCAGGCCAGGTAAGAGCGAGACCGCTTCGTCGCGAGAGATGGCTTGCACCTTGTCAATCGTGATGGATTTCGCGCCATCCGGTTTCGGGTAGACGTCGATTTTCCCTGACAGGGCGACGACACCCGACTCGTAAATCGGCAATAGCTGATCCTCATTGCCACGCAGCCAATGCTTCGCGCGAATCAAACCGCTCGCCGTCGTCACGTTCAACTGAAGCCACTTCGCCCCCGACTTACTTTCTTTCACCTCGACCGTGCTGACGAGCGCTTTCGTATCGACGGGCGTCCCGTCCGTCAAATCAGCCAAGCGCACGTCCGATTGCTCCATGGCCGGGATTTGGTAAATATTCCGGTCAAACCCGTCCCCTGTGACTCGTTCGACTTGTTGATAATAGTTCATCATAGCCCCTCCTTCGCATCTGTGCCCATTGTACCGTTTTTCATTAGGCTAGGCGAACATACTTTCGTTATAGGTCGAAAAAATCTCAGATTTTATTGAAAGCGCTTACGAGTATTGATACGATAGAGTTAGTTATAAAAAGGGGGAATCGAAATGATTTCATTGACAGACACGTATGAACGGCTCATCGCGACGGGGGAAGCGACACGTTATGCGAGTGAACATCCGACGACTGAACAAATCATCAAGGCAGCCGCCTGCCCGGTGCCTGAGGCTGATCTCGAACGAATCGTCTCCGGTCACGCCGGGAATCCATATACGCACGATTCGGTGTTCGAATCGATTATCACTCATGAACTAAAAGGCGCGATGGCGACGCTCCTCGTCCTCGGTTATCCGGTGCAGACACCGCTCGCAAAAGCGCTCGTTTTGTCCGCCTTCGCCCGGACGAACCGTATGAACATCGAAAAGTTGAAAGAGCTCAGCCACGCCGACCTGCTCGTCCGAATCCAGTCGGCGGAGCGGTCATGGAAGCGCACGTTCGCCCACTTGTATCGGTCCAAACCGTCACAACTTTGCGACCAACTCGACTCGATCCTTGGCGGTTGTGCCATCCACCGCGTGCTCGAGGCGGTCGGTCATGACAAAGACGTAAAAACAGCATAAAGAAAGAGCGGTCCCCGGGCCGCTCTTTCTTTATGGCTTATCCTTCTGTCACTTCCACCGCATCTGGTTCATACAGCGTAACGTTACGGGCTGGTGAAAACGTTGAGATCGCATGCTTATAAATCAACTGTTGGCGCCCTTCCGACTCAACGATGACCGTGAAGTTGTCGAACGACTTGATGACTCCCCGAATTTGAAACCCACTCACTAAAAACACGGTCGTCGGTACCATCTCTTTGCGCAACTGATTTAAAAAATGGTCTTGGATGTTATAGCTTGCCTTCATGTTGCATTCCCCCTAGTCTGTGTCTCTTTCAAATAATCGGAATTTTCGAAAAAACCCCTCAACTTCATCATAAATATTTTTATACGATAGTTCAAATGATTTTCTTCCCATATCCACCCAAATCCCATCAAATTGATGACGGAACCACGTCAATTGTCGTTTGGCGAATTGCCGCGTATGTTGTTTTAGCGTCTCGCGCATCCGCTCTTCCGTGATGCGACCTTCGATGTAAGGGACGACTTCTTTATACCCAATGGCCCGCATTGCCTGTGTATTCTCATATCCTGCGTCAAGGAGATGTTTGACCTCATCGACTAAACCCGTCTCGACCATGACATCGACGCGCTCATTGATTCGTTCATAGAGAACGTCCCGGTCAGCGTGTAAGACGAACAGCTTATAGGCATAATGTTCGGACGGGGCGCTATCGACTGCTTGACTGTCCCCTTGCATCGCGACTTCAAGGGCGCGAATGACACGACGCACGTTATTCGGATGGATTTGTTCGGCCCGTCTCGGGTCGAGTATACGTAACCGCTCATGCAGTGCGTCCGCGCCGAGGCGGCTCGCCTCGTCTTCAAGCGACGCTCGTAGCGCCTCGTTCACTGGCCGTTCGGCGAACTCATAATCATATAAGATGGATCGAATGTATAGCCCGGTGCCGCCGACAAGAATCGGCAGTTTGCCGCGGGCATAAATATCGTCAATCGCCTGACGTGCCAGTTGTTGAAACTTGGCGACGCTCATCGGTTCATCCGGGTCACAAATGTCAATCAAATGGTGCGGGATGCCTTCCGCCTCCTCGACCGTCACTTTAGCCGATCCAATGTCCATGCCACGATACACTTGTACCGAGTCGCCGGACACAATCTCTCCGTTGAATGCTTTTGCCAACTCGATTCCAGTCTTCGTCTTGCCGACCGCTGTTGGTCCGACGATCACGACGACAGGTGTTTTTTCCATCCAGTTCACTCCTCAAACGAAAGACCGCTCCAGAAAGGAAACGGTCAGTCAAATTCTTCGTTTAATTGTATCATCAAATACGACGGCAAACAGCATCCAACCACATAATAGTAAGCCGAGCAATAAAACTAATCCATCACTCATTCGTTTCCGCCTCCTTTTCTCCCCCATTCCCATTTTTCACACTTTAGACACAAATTAATACGCAAAATAAAAGATGCCCCATAGGAGCATCTTATGACGTCACTTCAATTAAACGGTACCGCCAAATTGTGAATCCGAAATATAGGACCGCCGTCCCGCTCGCAGCCCACCATATAATCGTATATAGCGGTGTCGCCAGACCTGATAGTCCAATCATCGCCGGTACGATTAACGTCAACCAACTCAAAACGAGCGCGACGCGTGATGTAACTGCATCGATTGGTTGCCCGAGGCCCATGCCGAGGAAGAAGAGCGCCCATAGGAACGCCCAGAACGCCCACATCGCACCGTTCACAAAATCAGCTCGTCCGAAGCCAATCCCCGCGTAAAACAATGCGGCAATCGCGACGAAAAGGGAGAACCAACCGACGCCGCGACCGTCCATGTTAAACAAGAACGTGACACCGACGTATAGATAAGTGAAAGCGAACAAGTAAATCCCGGCATACCCGAACACTTCGGCCGGTGTCGCATGGACGACGAGCCACGTCGCGATGAACGCTTGCAAGAAACCGGTGAACAAACTGAACACGCCGGCGCTTTTCACGTCGACTTTCCCGAATAAGACGAGGCTATTTAAAAACAATGCCACGCCGCCAAACAATAAACTGATATTCCCCACGTGCATTACTCCTTTGTACAGATGTCAGACGTCTTTCGATATGTCCACTGTACTGTGAATTCGCTTTCAATGCAAGAGGGGAAATTGATGTTCACGAGAACGCCTCGATTCACTCGCTCTCAAGCGTCCGGATGGCTTCGTCAATCTTTTCTTGTTCTTCTTCAGTGAACGTGGGAAATTCGGGATCGATTTGTTCTAACACGTCAATCATGACCGATGAAACGATATAACGGGCATACCATTCATCATCGGCCGGGAGGACGTACCACGGGGCGTGTTCCGTCGCCGTCTTCGAAAGCATATCGGCAAAGATCGCCTGATAGTCGTCCCAATACTGTCGCTCCTCGACGTCGCTAAAGGAAAACTCCCAATTTTTCTTCGGGTCTTTCAACCGTTCAAGCAACCGGTCTCGTTGAACTTCTTTTGAGACGTTGAAGAAGAACTTGATGATTTCGAACCCGTTCTCATGCAAGTAGCGCTCAAAATCATTGATTTGGCGATAACGCATCGACCAAACCGCCTCTTTGTCCGTCTCATCTGGAATCGCTTCTTCCCCGAGCAAATCGTGCACACGGGGGGCGATGACTTCCTCGTAATGCGAGCGATTCAAGATGCCGACCTGCCCACGCTCCGGCATCAAGTCGTGCATGCGCCATAAATAGTCATGTTTCTTTTCTTTCTCGGACGGTTTTTGGAACGCGTTCGTCTTTAACCCTTGGGCGTTCAAGTTCGAAAAGATATAGCTGATCGCTTCGTCTTTTCCCCCAGCATCGAGCGCCTGTAAGACGACAATGACTCCTGTCTCCGCCTCGGCATATAGTTTCCAATGCAGTTCTTTCAATCGTTCGATGCTTTCCGGAATCAGTTTGTTTTTTAATTCATCGTCAGTCGGTCGGTCGGAAACGGATGTATCGAATTCCTCAAGTCGCCGTGTTCGTTGTTGATCAATTTTATATGCATCAAAATCATTCATTCGGGCTCACCTCACTTTTTTCATATCCCTTCCTTATACCCAAAAGTTCAGAGCCTGTATCGCCCACACAAAAACATCGACCCCTTGCGAAGTCGATGTCTGCCTATTAATTGATGCCGACCGCGTCGAACGACTTCGCCGCAGCGATGGCTTCCGGGCTCGTCGCACCGTACAAGTCTTTCGCTGACTGAACGACCGCCTGACGGAGGCTCGAGAAGTTCGAGGATGGTGTCAAGTATACTGTGAGAGCACGGTAGTAGATATCCCCCATCTTCATGACGCCAACGCCTTGGACCGAGACGCCGTAATGCGTGCCACCATTTCCAAGTAGGTAAGCCGCCTTGTTGACGATTCCTGAGTTGATATGGACACCGCCGTTATCTTGCGTGCCCGTATAACGTTTCGAATAGTGATCTGGGTCGCCGTAAGCGGCCGGGTTCGCCATTGAACGGAGTCCGTCGCCAGCGATACCTGGTGTATAGATATCTTCCCCAATCAACCAGTCAAAGTTCGAGCCGACACTGTACTCGGCGACCGTCCCGAAGATATCAGAGATGGCTTCATTGATGGCCCCAGACTCGTTTTGATAGATCAGTCCTGCCGTGTACTCCGTGACGGCGTGCGACAATTCGTGCGCGACGACATCAAGCGCCCCTGAAAGGTACGTGAACGTTTGCCCGTCCCCGTCCCCGTATACCATCTTGCTGCCGTCCCAGAACGCGTTGTTGTAACTACGGCTGTAATGGACCGTTGAGTTGAGCGCGGCGCCGTTGTTGTCGTAACTGTTCCGTCCGTATGTGTTCTTGAAGAAGTCATACGTCTTCGTCGCGTTGACGTGCGCGCTGACAGCCGCCCGGTCGTACGTCGTGTTCAAGACGTTATCGACGTCGGCCCAAAGAGAACCTGGAAGCGTAGTGCGGTTTTTCGCGTCGTACGTGTAAATGCCTTTGCCACGAGTCGAATCCTGAAGATAGTAATACGACCCACTCTTCGTCGTCTTAAACGTTTGACTCTGTCCGAGAACATCGATGCCTGTTCCCGTATATGTCGTGCCCGTCACGCCATTTACCGGCTTTGCATGCGCCAATTGGTTGAACTTGTTGACGACTTCTCCACTCGCTGCGTCGATGAAGTACGTCCAACGTGACGGCTCGTCTGCCTCAAGGATCGTTCCCGTCACTTCATACACGTAGACGGCTGAGTCGCCTTGTGGATACACGACAAGTTCAGCTTTCGGTTCAAGCTCATAGGCGCCTTGATGACCGACGAGTTCTTTATAGCGGTTGATTGCTCTTTGTTCGTTCAACTTGATTGACTTATGTAATCCTTTGACAGCTTTCGTGTCATCGACGACCGTCTTCAATTGCCCCGCTTCATCGACAACGCCGACGACGATGCCACCGAAGACCGGTACCCCGTCAACAGTCTGTTGTAACTTGACGACTTGACCGACTTTGTCTTGCTTCGACTCGAGCGTCTTGAACTGCCCTTTCGCTTTCGCATATTCTTTGACGATTGTCGTCGGTGCCTCGTTTGACGGTTTCGTCAACGTCCCTGATTTGAGTTCGCTCGCCCCGACGAGTTGCGGTACGAGTAAGACGCCGGCGATGATGGATGTGGATATTACTTTTTTCATTTGTGTGTCCCTCCTTATGTGGTGATTCAAACTTTACATAGTTTCACACAATTAAGATATCCAACCATTTGATTATTTTGATAATTTTAAATATTAAGTAAATATTACTACTCGTACATCAGGACAGCGCCTTTCTCACTGTATAAAAAAACGTCACCCGTAACGGGCGACGTCGAATCAATATACATCTTTTTGCGTGAAATGGTAAAACGCGTAAGCGAGTGCCGCCAGTGACCAGAGCGTGATCACGATAAGCGAGAACGGTAACGTCATCCCATCGATCGGTGGCGCTTGACCTTCGAGATAGGTATGAAGACCGAAGTTGACGTTGACGAGGTACTTCGAACTGTCCCAGTTCGAACCGAGCGACGTCAAAAGCGGACCCGAGATGAGGACGGCCATCATGATGCCAATCCCGGTCGCCGTGTTTTTGACGATGACCGACACCATGAGTGCGATCGTCCCGACCGCGGCGACGACGAACCAGGCGAGGCCGACGGACATGAGTAGATATTGCCACATCGGCAGCGTATGGACGAAGTCGGTCGAGAACGTACCGGTCGGCGAGGCTTGGAATCCGGTCAGTATCGGCGCGGTCCAACCGTCCCAGCCGAGCACGATACCGGAAATCGCATAACTGACGAGCGCCGTGATGAAGATGAGGAGCGACGTATACAGAAGCGTCGTCATCCATTTTGCAAGCAGGATCTTGAAGCGCCGGACCGGTCGCGACAAGAGCGTCTTAATCGTCCCGTCGTTATGCTCGCCGCTGACGATATCGGCCATCAAGACGATGATGAAGAGCGGCAGGACGAGCGTCGTCCCTTGGGAGAAGAAGACGCGCATGAACGTCGGTGCCCCCGGGTAACTCGGGTTAATGTCGTTATCTAAGTAATATTGGTTCTGTTGCACCCGAAATTCGAGGATTTGCCGGAACTCGTCTTGGACGTTCGCCGAGGCGAGCCGGTTTTGCGTGTCGATAATCTCTTGCTGCAAATCGACGCGCCAATCAATCGTTCCCTGTTCTTCCCGCTGCTTCTCGATCTGTCGATAGTTCGCATACGTGAACATCGAGACGAGGACGACGAGAATCGTCGAGACGACCAGCAACCGTCGTTTGCGATGAATCTTTAACACTTCGTTTCGAATCAATCCGATGATTGAAGGATTAGACAATGTGGTCACCCCCGGTCAACGAAATAAACAACTCTTCGAGCGTTTGGACGCGTCGCTCTAGACCGGAGACCGCGACGTTGCGCTCGAGTAAATAGCGGTTCAAGTCGGCGGTGTCCTCCAAGTTCATCGAGACGCGAATCGTTCGTTCATCGATGACGTCGGCTTGGGTCACCGACTCGAATCCGCGCACAATCGGGAGCGCCTCGAAGCTGTCCGGCACATGAACGTCGACCGTCGAGGCGAGCTCGTTGATCAAGTCCCCGACCGTGCCGACTTTGACGATTTTGCCGCGAGACATGATGGCGACGCGGTCGGCGAGCAGTTCGATTTCCGCTAGAATGTGGCTCGAGACGAGCACGCTTAAGCCCGTCTCTTCGACGAGTCGGCGGATGAAAAGGCGCAAGTCCCGAATCCCCATCGGGTCGAGTCCGTTCGTCGGCTCATCTAAGATCAAGACGCGCGGGTTGTTGAGGAGCGCTTGGGCGATCCCGAGCCGTTGCCGCATCCCGAGCGAGTACGTCTTCACTTTGTCATCGATTCGTGCCGTCAAATCGACGAGGTCAATCACTTCTTGGATTCTCGCCTCAGTCACATCCGGCAACATGCGGGCGAACACTTCCAAGTTTTCACGACCACTTAAAAACTTGTACAGTTCTGGGTTTTCGACAATCGCCCCGATTTGGTTCATCGCTTGGACGAATTCTCGTTCGACGTTATAGCCGCAGATCGAGACGGTCCCGTTCGTCGGTTTGATTAAACCTACAATCATCCGAATCGTCGTCGTCTTCCCGGCCCCGTTCGGACCGAGGAAGCCGAACACTTCACCCGGGAACACGTCGAACGACATATTGTCGATAATCGTCTTTTTCCCAATCACTTTTGTCAATTGATCAATCTTCAATGTTGGTTGCATCGTCTCACCTCTTTTCCATTCTAGCGGAGACGATGCCAGTCTGTCCTATTCGAACATTCACATAGGGCACGTTCACGTTTTTTTGATATGATGAGAACAACGAAAGTGAGGTCATCAGATGAAAAACCGAAAGTGGTACGCGTTTTTAATCGGCTCGATTTTTCTAACAGGAACGGCTCTATACGGCCTATGGATCGGTTATCAAGATATCGTTCATCCGCCAGAACGGACGCTCTCGGTCAACGAGGATGCCCGCCCTGCACCAGAAGGTGACGTGTTCGTCGCCCTCGGTGACTCGCTCACACGCGGTGTCGGCTCGACGTCGGGCGCAGGATACGTGCAACCCGTCAGCCGGGCATTACAAGAAGACGGGATCCGGTCACAGAACCTAGCCGTCTCGGGAGCTCGCACCGAGGACTTACTCGCTCAGCTCGAGCAGCCCGAAGTACGACGGACAATCGAGAACGCTCGATACATCACCTTGACGATCGGTGGAAACGACTTGTTCAACCGCGGCGAGAACGTCGATAATTTCGACTCGGTCGACATCACCCAAGTCGTTGCCGATGCGAAGACGAACTTGAATACGATTTTCACCGAAATCCGCAACCTGAACGATTCCGCTCAAATCATTTACATCGCGCTATACAATCCGTTCCAAGACAATGAGAACGGGGAAGCGTTCAATCAACTCATCCTCGATTGGAATGCGTCGGCCGCACAGTTCGCGAACGCGCAACGCATCGACGTCATCGACCCGTTCGCCTACGTTTCCGACGTGTCACGGGACCTTGCGACCGATCAATTCCATCCGAGCGACCGGACGTATGAGAAGTTCGCGGACGATGTCTTGTTCCTACTCGATTGAAACAAGCCTGATCATGACGATCAGGCTTGTTTTTCGTAGTCGATATACCATGTCCCATCTATTTCACGCATACCCGTCCCATACCAGCCGTCCTGTAACAGACGCACTTGTCGCGCCGTGTCAGCCATCTCGACGGACGTGACGAGTCCATCCCCATGCCAACCGGTGTGTAGCTCTCTCATGAAGATGTAGCGCCATTTGCCCCCGTATTTCGGCTTCAGCGCGCCAATCCGAAGTCCAAGGGCGAACTTATCTTTCAAGCTCGGAATATTGAACGGGGCGACCGTCGCACAGACGAGGTCGAATCGGACGTCTTGGCTAAACGCCTCCATCAAGAGGTGGCCGAGATGTTGTTGCAGTCGATAACCCCGAAACGACGGATGGACGTTCGTCACTTCCTGATAGATGATGCGCTCGAGTGAGTGTTCCGGGTACCCGATGTCCCGGCCGAGATGCTCTGCATCGATTGGCGGGATGAGGAGCGCGCGAAACGCGATTAAATCTTCGTCCCGATATGCCCCGATGATGGTTCGGTCTGCCAACAGTTTTTGAAACTCGCCAGTCGTGAGCGCTTGATAGTGAGCGGACTCGGTCAATTCATCAATGACCGCTCGTTGGACGGACTCGATGGCGGGTAAATCCTGTTCCGTCAAATGGCGAACGTGTAACGTGAGACCGTTCCAAACCCCAGACCACATCAGCCCGTCACCTCATACCGCGCCGTCGCCAACTGCTCGAGGACGGCCTCATCGACTTCGATCCCAAGTCCGGGCTGTTCGTTCAAGCGGATGAACGGCAAATCGTACTGCAAGTTCCCGACATCTTGTGCGAACCGGAGCGGGCCCGTCAATTCGACGGA
The DNA here is from genome assembly GCF_000714435.1 of Exiguobacterium alkaliphilum 12/1. Taxonomy (GTDB): domain Bacteria; phylum Bacillota; class Bacilli; order Exiguobacteriales; family Exiguobacteriaceae; genus Exiguobacterium; species Exiguobacterium alkaliphilum. Next base: position 276,003 of record NZ_JJMW01000019.1, on the reverse strand, counting down.
ACGTACGATTTTACTTGAGAAGGCGACATGGAAGCCCGCACTCGATGCGATGGACGACTCGACCATCGACCCGATTTGACACTCGATTCCTGACATTTCCGCGATATGGACGAGCTTTTTCGCCGGATAGATCCCACCGCACTTCATCAGTTTGATGTTCACTTTGTGTGCCGCCTGCATGAGCGTCAACCGGCGCATCTCAGGCATGCCGCGCACTCCTTCATCAATCATGATCGGGACGACACTCTTCGCTTTCACTTCGGCCATCCCCTCGAAATCGTCGGCCCGAACCGGCTGTTCGATCCAGTCGAGCGCATACGGGATGAGCTGCTGCATCGCCTGTAGCGTCTTCCCGGCATTCTCCCAGCCTTGGTTCACGTCGACGCGAATCGGGACGTCCGGTCCGACCGCGCGTCGGACCGCGGCGACGCGCGCGACGTCAGAGGCGACGTCGACCCCGACTTTCATCTTGATGGACGTGTAACCGGCATCGAGTTGCTGCTTCGCTTCCTCGGCCATCGCATCCGGGTCACCGATACTGAGGACATGCGTCACGGGGAAGGCGTCATGATAACGCCCACCGATCAAGTCGTATACCGGAAGACCAAGCTTCTTCCCGACGAGGTCGTGGCACGCGATGTCGAGTGCCGCTTTCGCGGCGGGCACGTCCCGGATGGACCGGTCCATCACATCGTGAATCCGTTCCATATGCATCGGGTTCTCCCCAATCAACTGTGGTCCGAGCAAGCGATGGATGATTGAAATCGTGCTCTCTAGCGACTCACCGGTAACATGCTCATCGGCGACCGCTTCGCCGTATCCGACATGACCGCAAGCACTCGTTAATTTGACGATGACGGACGGCATATCCTCATAGCGGTGATAGCTGACGACGAATGGGACTTTTAGTGGGAAACGGACGGCAAACACTTCAATCTTCTCAATTTTCATACATAAGCTCCTTTACTTCTGTCGTATCGTTAGTTATATTGTCGTTAAATAGTCGTTAAATTGCAAGGAGGAGTTTTCATGGCCATCCATCTCGCGCTCGTCGGGTCCGACACGTTCGTCTCGACCGTCATGCGCGCCGTCTCGTTCGATGACGTCCGGTTCAGTCCGTTCATCTATCACCATCCGAAAGAAGCGGCCACCATCGCACAACAGCTCGGATCGTTCGACGCCGTCTTCTTCTCCGGTTCGTTCCCGTATGCATACGCCCTTCCCTATTTGAAGGAAACACTCGCGCATCACGTCGTCCAAGACGAGACGGTGCTTTTGACGACACTTTTACATGCGAGCGTTACGCAGCACGTCCCGCTCGATCGCTTGACGATGGATGTGAACGATCCGGAACGATTGGCGTCAATCTTCGCCTCTTTACCGGACATGGCTCGACCGGGCGTCATGAAAATCGATCCCGACGTCTCCTTTACGGACGTGTTCACGTTTCATGCGTCGAAGCAACCTCATGACGCCTCGCTTGCCGTGACGAGCATCGAGCGCGTCCATCACGAGATGCTTGATGCCGGATATAACAGCCAGCTCATGATCGAACCGACGCGTACGATTGTCGTTCACGTTGAAAAGCTGATCGAGCGGGTCCGGCACGCCCAGGCCGATGCGGCCCAATTCGCCGTCGTGCTCTATGCCTCGACGACGCGTGGGCTTCAGACCTACCTTGCTGCGTTGCCACATCACGGTCATGTCGAGGTCCATTCCGACACGACCTCACTGCTCACCACAAAAGGTGTGATTGAACGGGCGTTACAAATCGAGACACTCGCCCCTTCCGATGAGGAGACAAAAATCGGAATCGGGTATGGGCCTGACTATCAGACGGCCCATGATCACGCGACAATCGCCCTCTCAGCCTCGACGCATCACCCGATCCGAATCATCGACGCGTCGAAAAAGTTGTCGTTCCCCGGAACAGACGAAACAATCGCGTACCGCGTGACAGAAGACCGGGCGTTCGACTTGATGAAACGACTCGGAATCAGTCCGGCGAACGTGAGTAAAATTATCGGCTTCGCCAAACAGACACATGAGTTTACCGCCAAAGAGATGACCGCTTACCTTCACGTGTCGCGCCGGACGACGGAACGGCTCATCAAAAAGCTGTTTGATGCCGGCTACGTCGAGGTGATTGGCGAAGAGATGAGTTATGCGCAAGGAAGGCCTCGTTCCGTTTATAAATTCAAGCTGCCAACGTAAAGGACGCGTCAGACGACGCGTCCTTGTTTATTGCGCTTGTCGCTGATCATCCGGTGGGACAGTCTGTAACACATGGAGCTTCGCGATTGTGAAGCCAGTAAACGCATAGATGACCGAGATGACTGGGACGATGAAGTTCAACACAGCGTATGGCGCGTATTCGAACGCCCCGACGCCGAGCGTTCCGAGGATGAACACGCCACATGTGTTCCATGGGATAAAGACGGACGTGAGCGTCCCCCCGTCCTCGAGCGCACGCGACAAGTTCTTCGATTGAAGCCCCATCTTCTCATAAGCACCGGCGAACATGCGAGCCGGTACGACAATCGATATGTATTGCTCGGAACATGTGGCATTCGTCGCGAACCCTGCCAAAATCGTCGACGCAATCATCGAACCGGCCGTCTTCGCAAGCTTCACGATTTGATTCATAATCGACTGGAGCATACCCGAATATTCCAAGATTCCGCCGAACGTCATCGCGACAATCGTCATCGACACGGTATACATCATCGCGTCTAACCCGCCTCGACTGAACAAGTTGTCGACGAGTTCGTTCCCCGTATTGATGACGTATCCGCTCTGCAACGCCCCGACACTGTCCGCGAGCGTCCCGCCTTGAATGACATATTGAGCGAGAAACCCGAGCGCGATCCCGACGACGAGGGCCGGAATCGCCGGCACTTTTTTCGCAACGAGTACAATGACCGCGAGCGGGATCAACAAGAGCCATGGTGAAATGAAGAAGCTGTCTTGCAAGATCGCGAGCGTCTGAGTGATGTCTGATGAATCGGTCCCCGACTCGCTAAACCGTCTGCCGAGCCAAAAGTAGACACCGAGCGCGATGAACAGGCCCGGAACCGTCGTATAGAGCATATGACGGATGTGTTCGAACAAGTTTGTATGCGTCAAGCCGGCAGCCAAGTTCGTCGTATCCGACAGCGGTGACATTTTATCCCCGAAATAGGCACCGGAAATGACCGCCCCCGCGACCATCGCTGCCGGAATCCCCATGCTGAGTCCAATCCCCATGCCAGCGACACCAATCGTCCCCATCGTCGACCATGAGCTTCCAATTGATAATGCGACGACCGCACAAATCAAACAGATTGTGACGAGAAAATAAGCCGGCGAGATAATCGTCAAGCCGTAATAAATCATCGTCGCGACGATGCCACCCCCAATCCATGCCCCAATCGTCAAACCGACGAGAATGATGATGACGACCGCCGGCAAGGCGAGCCGGATCCCTTTGTACATCATCTCTTCAATCTCTTTCCACTTAAAGCCATGCTTGTAGGCGACCATCGATGCCACCGCCGTCCCGATGATGAGCGGGATATGTGGTCCTTGCTCGAGCAATACAATCGCCACGAGCATGACCCCGATCATGACAAGTAGCGGCAAGAGCGCCCATCCGAGTTTCATTTCTTGCTTGTTCCCCTGTTCCATCAAATTTCCTCCCCGTTAGCGAATAATTCAGAATTGTCGTTATATTGTCGCTAATAGGATTATGATAACGCTTACATTAGACGTTGGCAATAACAAAAAGACGAAAGCGATTCGCTTCCGTCTCATTTTTCCGTGGCAGCCCGGCGCAACGTATCCGCTAACAAGACTGCCCCTTCCTGTAGAACCGACCGATCGAACGTCATGTGCGGATGATGCAACCCCGGCGTCAAGTTGGCGCCGATGCCAATCATCGTTGCGTCGAGTTCCGGTTTTTTCACCGTATAAAAATGAAAATCATCACTCCCTGACGTCACGATCCGTTCGACGAGCGCCTCTTTTCCGTACCGACTCGTGATCGCATCCGTCGCATGCCGGCTCGAGCGTTTGCCGACGACGGCTCCAGGTGTGAAGTCTTGCCACTCCCACTCGAGCGTCACCCCGTGAAGCGATTCAATCTGATGCAGCATTGTCTCGACCCGGTCACGCAAGGCGAGCAATTCCTCGTTCGATTGGGCCCGTACGTCAATCGAGAACGTGGCGTTCCCAGGGATGATGTTCACGTTGTCGCTGCCGGCCTGCACCCCGGTCAACTTCACAGAATGAGGTTCGAACGGCGACAGATAGATGTTTTTCAACTGTTGATGAATCGTGAACATGACGTCGAGCGCGTTTTGTCCTTGGTGCGGACGTGCCCCGTGCGCATCGTCGCCGATGACCTTGCCTCTTAAAAAGATGGCGGCCCCGTGTTGAATCGTCGCCGCGAACTGACCGAGCGCGAGCTCCTCGATTGGACGCAGATGGATCCCGTATAGTTCCGTCACATCGATCAAGGCGCCTTTCTCAATCATCGCGAGCGAACCGTTGCCTTGCTCTTCTGCCGGTTGGAAGATAAAGCGGACCCGTTTTTGTAACGGCTCATCTTTCAAAAGATCGAGCGCGCCGAGCACCATGCTCATGTTCGCGTCGTGACCACACGAATGGTTTGCCTGAAACGTCCCATCGACTTGTTGCCATAACGCATCGATATCGGCCCGGACGGCGATGACGTCTTCGCCGTCCCCAATCTCTGCCAACACGCCCGTGACGTCATCGAACGTCTCGTGCGATACGCCGAGCGAGGTCAAGATCGTTGCAATCGTCTTCGTCGTCTCGACTTCTTTCCAGCTCACTTCCGGATGCGTGTGAAAGTGGTCGAACCACGTCAATACGTTCGTAGCCATGACTTTCCCCCTCCGTATGTACTAAATTTTTTTAATTCCTTTAATGAGCACCCATTGCAGCGGTAAACGGAGCCACGTTACCCAGTTCGGGATCGTCTTTCCGCCGATTCGCGACGGTTTCAGCGCCATGTTGATGTTCGCCGGGAAGACGGCGAGCAAGAAGGCCGGTCCCGTCCGCTTGACGAACCGTGTGCCCCGATTCAGCAGCAGCAACGTCCCGTACACAATCTCGATCACGCCGCTCACTTGGACCATGAACCGTTTGAACGGCCAAGCCTTCGGGATGATGGACATGAAGGCACGCTCGTTGACGAAATGCATGACGCCGGCGCCTAAAAATAATATGCCATAGAAGATACGAAGCAAATGAATCCCTCCTTTTTTCTAAGCATATCAAAAAAGGCGGGCAAGATGCCCACCTTTTAGAGTGCTGAACCGTTCGCATTTTGAATCTCGACGTCCACCGTCTCGGTCTGACCGTCACGAATGTACTCGATTGACACCGTCCCGTCCGTATCGCGAACGAGTTCGCTCCGGAGGTCGATGAACGACGAGACGTCCTGGTCGTTGATTTTGACGATGACGTCACGGGCTTGAAGTCCGGCTCGTGCTGCTGAACTGTTCGCCTGCACATCGATGATAATCGTCCCGTTCGTCACCGATTCCGGTAAGTTGATCTGTTCGGTCAAGTATCCAGGCGGAAACTCCGACACGTCGCGGAGCGAGACCCCGAGCGACGGATGGTTCACCTCGCCCGTCTGCTCGATTTGGTTGATGAGCGGCAAGGCGATATCGATTGGAATCGAGAAGCCGACCCCTTCCACGGCATCTGTCGCGATTTTCATCGAGTTGATGCCAATCAATTGACCCGCCTCATTGATGAGGGCGCCGCCTGAGTTACCAGGGTTGATGGCCGCATCGGTCTGAATGACCTCGGCGTTGAAATCGGCTTGTCCGTTCTCATCCGTGTCGACCGGTACAAGTCGGGACGTCGACGAGACGACACCACGCGTCACCGAGTTTTCGAACTGACCGAGTGGGTTGCCGATGGCGATGACGGTCTGTCCTGGCTTCAACTCGCCGGACTTACCGATATTGATGACGGCTGGCACGTCGGCCGCATCGACTTTCAAGACGGCCAAGTCATACGTCGCATCGCTGCCCATGAGCGTCGCATCCGCCGTCTTCCCATCGTTAAACGTGACCGTCAATCGGTCAGCCCCGTTGACGACGTGATGGTTCGTGACGATATATGCAGCGTCGCCTTCTTTTTTATAGATGACCCCAGAGCCGACACCGGCCTCGACCGACTGGCTCGAGAAACCTTGCGTCGCGAAATTGTTCACGGTCACGACGGCCGGTTGCGCGGCAGCGACGGCATCCGTCACCGACGTGTCCCCGACGTTCGAGGACGTCTGAAGCGGTGTCCCTTCCGAGGTGACGGCCGTATCGTTCACGTTCGACACCGGTTGGTCGAGAAACGGGAACGCGACCGCCCCGGTCACGAGCGCCCCGATGACCCCTCCGACAAATCCCGGGAACATCCGTCCGAGGAAGGACGGTCTCGCCGGCCGTTCCACTCGCGGTGGTTCGGGCGAACGTGTCGATGACCCGATTTCCGTGTCGAGCCATTCGTCGCGTCGTTTATCTTCAGGTGTGTGATCATTTCGTTCCATATTGATTCATCTCCTCAATGATGTTTCCTCTAATCTCTATGTTGATTATAATCGGAACCAATCCGCTCATCGAGAATTGACGGAGCGTTTACAAGATTCTTCACAATTTGCGTCAATATGTTAGACGATGATATTTCGTAGCGAACCAATCCCCGAGATGGATACCTCGACCGTGTCGCCTGTCTGTAAATAGACAGGTGGTTTCATCCCATGGCCGACACCAGCAGGCGTTCCGGTCGCGATGATGTCCCCGGCTTCGAGCGTCATTCCTTTTGACAGCGTCCGAATCAATTCTTCAATCGGCCGAATCATGTCGGCGGTCGTGCCGGCTTGTCGAAGTTCCCCGTTTACGGTCGTCTCGATCGTGAGCGGGAATGAGAGCTCGTCCGGTGTGACGACGTAAGGGCCAATCGGACAGAACGTATCAAACGACTTGCCGCGGAAGAATTGGACGTGTTGTTTTTGCACGTCTCGCGCCGTAATGTCGTTTAAGACCGTGTAGCCGAAGATGTGTTCCTCGACGTGTTCGATATCGCGGCCCGACTTGCCGATAATGACGGCAAGCTCCCCTTCATAATCGAGCTGGTCGGTCAGCTCCGGATGTCGTTCGACGACCGCGTCTGGACCGACGACCGATGTCGGCGCCTTCGTGAAGATGACGAGCTTCCCGGCCCCTGCCGTGTCCATCTCTTTCACGTGTTCTTCGTAATTCTTTCCGATACAGATGACGTTTTTGAGCGGACGGTACGGTGCGAGCAGTTTGACCGATTCGAGCGGATAGCGCGGTGCGACGTCTAGGTCGACGTCTGGCTCGAACTCACGGGCGATGACTTCTAACAATGCGTTCGTATGTAATTGATTACTGACGTCATACACGTTCGTCCCTTCGACGATCCCAATCGCTACTTCCCCGTCACGTTCATATGTACACCATTTCATGTAAATTCCCCCTTTTTTATGAGTATACAAAAAATCGAGGCGATTCGCCCCGATCACACTTTGTTCAAAAAAATGATGCGCTGATTGCGCGAACCCCGGAATCGGAGCGACCTGTCCTTTAGGGACTCGATGAATTTCCCGTCGACGAGCACGTCGGCTTGATTGAGCACGTCCGTCACGTGTTCGTCATTCATCTGTTCAAGTAACTCAAGCGTATACCCGGTATAAACCCAAACGTTTTTTGCCAATCGCTTGCAGCCCCGAACGAGAGCCGCCAACTCTTTCGGTTGCATAAACGGTTCACCGCCTGAAACGGTAACCCCGTCCCACCCAGACACTTGGATCTGTTCTAGAAGTGTCTCAACTGACACCTCTTCCCCGCCGGCTGGATTCCATGACTCCGGGTTGTGACAGCCTCGGCAGTGATGCGGGCAGCCCGCTGTAAAGACGACGGTACGGATTCCCGGCCCGTCGACGACCGAATCTTCAATGACGGATAGGACGCGCATCATGTTTCACCCTCGCTCGTTCTTCTTCCCGTTTTGCCGAGTTCCATCGATCCATTGTGCCGACCAAATATCCTGTGATACGGCGAATACGCTCAATTTGCTCGGACTCCCCGCAAGTCGGGCATGCTTCATCAATGATGCCTTCAAGTCCGCAATTCCCACAACGATCGACCGGGTGATTGATCGACCCATAGCCAATGTCATGTTTACGCATCAGTCTAACGATTGCCTCGACGGCTTCCGAATTATGGGCAAGGGAACCATCGACTTCGACATACGTGATATGGCCAGCGTCACAAAGGGCATGGTAAGGCGCCTCAATTCTAATTTTTTCACGAATCGAGACATCTTTATAGACTGGCACGTGGAACGAGTTCGTGTAGAACGCGCGGTCGGTCACGCCTTCAATCATCCCGAACGCTTCCTGATCTTTCACGACGAACTTGCCGGACAACCCTTCCGCCGGGGTCGCAAGGAGCGAGAAGTTTAGATCATATCGGTCGGCCGCTTCTTTCACCCGCTCGGCTAGATGCGTCACGATCTCTAGGCCAAGTCGTTCAGCTTCTCGCGACTCGGCATGGGTCGACCCCAATAGAACCTGTAACGTCTCGGCCAGCCCGATAAAACCGACCGAGAGTGTACCTTGCTTCAATACGTCGCGGACCTCGTCATCCGGAGCGAGCGTCTCGCCGCCACGCCAAACATGTTGTGCGTAAAGGAAACGGAATTCATCGGCTCGGCGTTTGCACTGGTATTCGAACCGGTCGCGTAATTGCTCGATTGCGATGTCGAAATAGTCGTTGAGCATACGATAGAACGCTTTGATGTCAGATGAAACGAGGGCCATCTTTACCAAGTTCAGTGTCGAAAATGACAAGTTTCCCCGTCCAATCGACGTCTCAGCGCCGTGCCGATTGCCCATCACGCGTGTCCGGCAACCCATATAGGCGACCTCGGACTCCGGCGTACCGTCATTGTATTGCGCGTTGAACGGGGCGTCGATGAAGGAAAAGTTCGGGAACAGCCGCTTCCCTGTCACTCGACAAGCGAGTTTGAACAAGTCGATGTTTGGGTCTCCCTCATGGAAGTTGACGCCTTCTTTTACTTTAAAAATTTGAATCGGGAAGATCGGTGTCTCGCCATTCCCGAGACCGCGTTCGGTCGCGCGTAACAGTTCCCGAATAAAAATTCGGCCCCATCGTGACGTATCCGTCCCATAGTTAATGGAAACGAACGGAACTTGCCCACCGCCACGGGAATGCATCGAGTTGGCGTTGTGGATGAACGCCTCGCACGCTTGATACGTCGCCGTAATCGTCTCTTCTTCCGCAATCGTACGCATCTCGGTGTCCGTCAACTCGACCGGGAGATGACGGAGTCGTTCGAGGTGACGTTCATACGTCTTCTCCACATAGGGAGCTAAATCAACGTCAAACATTGGGAACGCCTGTCCTCCGTGCTGCATGTTCTGGTTCGCCTGAAGGATAATCGAGGCGAGTGCCATCGCCGACCGGATGTCTTTCGGGGGCCGAATCGTCCCATGTCCGGTGTGAAAGCCGTTCATTAGCAAGTCACCGAGCGGAATTTGGCAACACGTCGTTGAGCCCGTCACGTAATAGTCTGCATCGTGAATGTATAAAAAATTATCGGCGACCGCACGTCGCGAGCGTTCGGACAACAAGTACGTCGTCGCGAGTTCTTTTGACACTTCCGAGGACAAGCGAGCCAGCTTCCCGAGCGGCGACTTGCCGTCCACGTTCGCGTTTTCTTGGACCAAATCCTGGTCAGGGAGGACACAGACATCTTCATACAATCGAATTAAATTCACTTTGCAACACCTCACTATATATTGAATCCATTCGCTGTAAACAGCGAACCAATCATCTATATATAGATTATGTCACGTTCGCAGGCATTTATGCGGGACGACTTTGTGACATCTTTATAGGGCAAACATGACAAAAAACAGCCGAACCCTAGGCAGGGACTCGACTGTTACGATTCGTGATATAAGTCATACTTCTTTAGCAGGTTTGACGATCGTCAACTCGACTTCTTCTGACTCTTGGGCTTCCCGCAATCCTTTCGCGTTCAACCACGTATAGATGGCCCCCATGAACAAGGCACCTCCGATGATGTTTCCGAACGTCGCCGGAACCAAGTTGTGAATCGCCCCGGCGAAACTGATTGTCTCTGGGTGCGGGACGACGAGCGTGAGCGCGAACAAAACGAAGTTCGCGATGACATGATCGAATCCTGAAGCGAAGAAGACCGCGACTAGGAAGATCATCGAGAAGATTTGCGCAAATTCATTTTTCATTTGTTTCGGCAAGAAAATCGCCAGGCAAACCATCCAGTTACAGAAGATGGCACGGAAGAAAATCTCGACCGTCGTATGGTGCATCTTGCTCTCGACGACGGCGAACAACCAGTTGTTCATCCCAAGTTCTTGAATGATTCCGGTCGGGGCAAGCAATATGGCGAACAAAATTCCGCCGACTGCATTCCCAACAAAGCACAATAACCAGACGAGCATCGTATCACTGAGCGTCGTATATCCGCGCAACGTCGACGTCGTGAAGTACATCGTATTCCCCGTGAACAGCTCAGCTCCCCCATAAATGATCATGACGAGTGCGATCCCGAACGAAAAGCCGCCAATGAGCGTCGTGAACGGCGAATCAAGCAGATACATGCCATTGACGACTTTTAGTGTGAAGATGGCGGCGAACCCGATAAAGATCCCGGCGAGCATCGCCCGTAAAAAGTATTCCATTGGCCGATAATGAATCATGTGCGATGACGCCTGGGCTTTCTTCCGTAATGATTCAAGTGCATGGATTTCCATTGATGCCATGTCACAAACCCTTCTTTCTGTTTGAATGAACCTTTATAATAAGAACGAACATGTGAAATCATTAACAATATAAGCCCGAATCCAATAAATTGCAATCGACCTTGGACCATGTTGACACATTTTTCACATCGTAATCGTTTACATATGTCGGATTTGTGACGAAAAAAACGACCCTTCGCAAAGGGTCGTTCGATCGAGCTTATTCTTTGTCTTCAGACTTCTCTTCAGACTCTTCCGAAGATGCTTCAGCCGACTCTTCTTCAGTCGCTTCAGTTTCACCTTCTTGCGTAGTATCTGTGTCTGCTTCAAGCTCTTCAAGTGATACCGGCTCATTAACCGATGCGATTTGAAGTTCGCCATCCGAGACAACCTCGTAGTCTTTGTTTTCTGGAATGTCCGCTACCGTCACCGAGTCACCGATGCCAAGTTCAGATACATCGAGTTCGATGCGCTCTGGAATGTTGGCAGGTGTGGCCGATACCGTGACTTTATAGAGCGTTTGTGCCAAGAAGCCGCCTTCTTTGACACCTTTCGCGTCGCCGACGAGCGTGACGTCCGCTTCGACTTCTGTTGCTTCGTCCATCTTCACGGCCATGAACTCGACGTGCTTATACTCGTTCGTGAACGGGTCAACTTCTGTCCCGTGAACGAGCGTGTTCACTTTCTTGCCGTCGATGTTGAGTTCGATCAAGGCGTTATCACCATGCTCACGAAGGATTTTACGAAGTGCCATCTCTTCAAACGCGACTGGTGTGCTCTCGACTTTGTAGCCGTAAACGACACCTAGCACTTTTCCTTCTTTGCGTAAGTTTGCACGGACCGAACGTGGTCGTAATTCTCGTTTCGTTACATTAAGCTTGTCTGCCATAATCTTTTCCCCCTACTGGTTAATGGATCATGTCTACATCTTGAGGGTGAGGCAGTGAAAGAGCCACCTCTCAACCTCGATGCGTTGAGCGACATGTGTATAATGTTCCCACGTCACGCATCGGGTAAACGTTACAGACCGTTAAAAAAAGATTACAACGTTGTCACATGACACGCTTAAACAGTTTCTCAAGTTCGTACGTACTCCATTTAACAAGGATTGGGCGACCGTGCGGACACGTGTAAGGCGACGCTGTCTCCGACAAGTCGTGAATCAGTTGGCGCATCATCTCGACGTTCAACGGATGGTTCGCTTTAATCGAACGTTTGCATGCCATCAAAATGGACGCCTCCTCGCGATATTTGGCAAGGTCAATCGAACGATCGCGAATCGCCATCTCGACTAAATCCCGAACCGTTCCTTCAAGGTCGTGTTGCGGATACCACGTCGGAATCTCTCGGACGAGGAACGTGTTCCCCCCGAACGGCTCGAGTTGAATCCCGGCCTCTTCTAAGAGCGGCAGCACTTCTTCGATGGCGAGCGCTTCTTGCTGGGTGAATTCGAGCGTGAGCGGTAACAAGAGTAGCTGGTACTCTTTCCCCGGATTCCCGAGTTGTTCATAGAACAGTTCATACTTGATCCGTTCTTGCGCGGCGTGCTGGTCGATGACGTACATGCCGTCCTCGCCGCCACAGACGATATAACTCGCGTGTAATTGCCCGATGACGTCGAGCTCGGGGAGCCGCTCCGTCTTCTGTTTCATCGGGGTGGCCTCCGAATCAGGCTCGTGCCTCGGCGAGACTTCCATGTTCAAAGGCGTTGGTGCCCACTGGCTCGGCGACGTGATCGGTTCACGTGGTATCGGGTAGTTCCATGCCGGCTCTTCTTTCACTTCAGGCGAGCGCTCGACGGTAAAGTCGAGTCGCGCTTGTTCCGTCTGGGCGCGTTCCACTTTCGGTTTCGGTTGGACCGTCGGGATGAGGCGTTGCTCACGAAGCGTCAGTTGGACCGTGTCTTGAATCAATTGACATAACTCTTTTTCTTTTGAGAGCCGGACTTCGCGCTTCGTCGGGTGAACGTTGACATCGATCAACATCGGGTCCATGTTCACTTCGAGCACAGCGATGGGGTAACGGCCGATCGGGAGTAGCGTGTGATAGCCTTCGAGGATGCTTTGGGTGAGGGCGAAGTTTTTGATGCTGCGTCCGTTCAAGATGAGCGTCACGTATTGTTTATTCGAACGGGTCACTTCCGGACGGACGAGATACGCGCTCAAACTATAGTCGTTCGTCTTGCTCGACGCCGTCACGATTTGAGAGGCGACTTGGCGTCCATAGATGGCGAGCATCACTTGTTTAAGGTCACCGTTTCCGTTCGTCCGCAACAACTCCTTGTCTTCATGATAGGCTGCAAGACGAACCTCTGGATGAGACAGGGCGATACGATTCAACGTATCCGTGATGCTCGCGAGTTCGGTCGCCGATGTCTTCAAATATTTCAACCGGGCCGGCGTATTGTAAAACAGCTGGCTGACCGTGATCTCCGTTCCGACGTTCATTGCCGCAGGCTTCGTCTCGGTCAAGACCCCTCCCTCGAGCGTCATCTCAAATCCGACCTCTTCAGCGCGGCGTGACTTGAGCGTGACGTGGCTAACCGAGGCGATCGACGCGAGGGCCTCGCCTCGGAAACCGAGCGTTCGGATGCGGAACAAGTCATGCTCGTCGCGAATCTTGCTCGTCGCGTGACGGAGAAAAGCGCGCGGTGCGTCATCTTCATAAAATCCGTGTCCGTTATCCCGGACTTTGATGAGCCGAATCCCGGCCTCGACGAGCTCGACCTCAATCTTCGTCGCGCCGGCGTCAATCGCATTCTCAACGAGTTCTTTGACGACCGAGGCGGGTCGCTCGACCACCTCACCCGCCGCGATTCGGTTGGCTAACTGTTCAGGGAGTTCTTGAATGATTCCCATCGTCTCATCCTTTCTTCGCAGCTTGTTGTAGCGCATAGAGCGCCTGCATCGCCTCGATCGGGTTCATGGCGAGTAAATCGAGCGCGAGCAGTTCGTCTGTTAAACTGTCCGATTTCTCGAACAAGGACAGCTGGGCCACATCCGTCTCACTTGTCGGGCGTGTTTCTCGCTTCGCTTCATCCGGCGCCGGTTCGGCTTCGAGGTGCTCTAAAATGGACCGGGCCCGGTCAATCAAATCTGCCGGCAAGTCGGCCAACTCGGCGACGTGAATCCCATACGATTTATCCGCCTTGCCTGGGTGGACCTCGTGCAAGAAGACGACGCGACCATCACGTTCGACTGCGCGGACGTGCACGTTCTCTAGCGTCGAGATCGTCTGTTCCAACACGGTCAACTCGTGATAGTGGGTCGAGAAGAGCGTCTTCGCGCCGATCGTGGCCGCGATATATTCCACGATCGCTTGCGCGAGCGCCATCCCGTCATACGTCGACGTCCCGCGTCCAATCTCATCGAGCAAGATGAGGCTATGTTCCGTCGCTTCCGTGACGGCTTGACGTGTCTCGGTCATCTCGACCATGAACGTCGACTGGCCGCTGACTAAATCGTCGGCTGCCCCGATTCGCGTGAAGATACGGTCGAACAATGGGAGCTCGGCCGCTTCGGCCGGGACGAACGAACCGATCTGATGCATGATGGCGATGAGTGCGAATTGACGCATGTACGTCGACTTACCGGACATGTTCGGTCCCGTGATGAGGAGCATCCGCCGTGAGTCGTCAAGCGTCAAGTCGTTCGCGACGTACTCGCCGCGCCCGAGCACCGTCTCGATGACGGGATGGCGGCCGCGGTCGATTTGAACATGTTTCGCCGTCGTCGGGCGAACGTAATCCCGTTTTTCGGCGACGATGGCGAGACTGAGCAAGACGTCGAGTTCACTGAGCGAACGGGCAAGCCGCTGCAACGGTTTCGTCTCGCGCTTGACCTCGTCTCGAAGTGCCACGAACAAGTCATACTCGAGCGTGCAACTCTTCTCTTCGGCCCCAAGAATGAGCGCCTCTTTTTCTTTTAATTCCGGTGTGACGTAACGCTCGGCGTTCGTTAGGGTCTGTTTCCGTTCATACCGCCCTTCCTCGAGCAGCTTCGCGTTCGCTTTCGTGACTTCAAGATAGTAACCGAACACACGGTTATAACCGATTTTGAGCGACTTGATTCCGGTCGCAAGACGCTCTTGTTGTTCAAGGTTGGCAATCCACGTCTTCCCGTTCGCTTTCGCTTCGAGCAGTTCGTCGAGCTCGCTCGAATACCCTTCTCGAATCATGCCGCCTTCCTTCGTCGAGATGGGCGGTGCGTCGACGAGCGCTCGGTGAAGCAATTCCGCTAATTCCTCAAACGAATCGAGTTCCGCATCGATTTGACGAAGCCTTGACGCCGTCACCGCTTGTAACAGGGCGCGCACGTCCGGGATGCGGGATAACGTATCGCGCAACTGCACGAGGTCGCGGGCGTTTGCCGTCCCGTATCCGACCTTGGCGACGAGACGCTCGATATCGTATACGTACTTCAACTGCTCGCGGAGTTGGTCACGTAACATGAAGTCGTCTAACAAGTTTTCGACCGCATCGAGTCGCGCTTCTATCGCCCCTTCCGTATAGAGCGGTTGTTCGAGCCAACGTTTTAATAGTCGCCCTCCCATCGCGGTCGTCGTCTCATCTAACAGGGCGAGGAGCGACCCTTTCCGTTCCCCGGAACGGGCCGAGCGGAACAATTCCAAGTTTCGGGCCGTGTTGGCGTCAAGCTGCATGTGCTGCTCGACTTCATAGGCAACGGCAGGTTGCAAGTGGTCGAGCGAACGTTTTTGTGTTCGTGTCAAATACGCGTATAGCAAGGCGAACGCGTCTCGTTGCGCCTCGTCTCTAGCGTCAACGGCCAAGTCGCTATCGATCCGGTCGGTTTGAACCGAGAGTGGGATCCCGAGCGGTGCCAACACGTCCTTCAAACGTTCGTCCGAGACGAGCACCTCGTTCGGGAGTAGCCCTTCCATCTCGCGGCGAACGGCTTCTCGCGTCGGCAAGGTCGTGAGCCAAGATTCACCTGTCGTCACATCGCCGCGTGCCACCCCGTAGCCGAGTGGATGGTTCGTCACCGCGACAAGATAGCGGTTCTCCTTGTCACCGAGGGCGGCCATATACGTCCCAGGTGTGATCACTTGGATGACTTCCCGTTTGACGAGCCCTTTCGTCGCTTTTGGATCTTCCATCTGTTCGCAGATGGCGACGTTAAAACCTTTCTCAATCAATTGCTCAATGTAGATAGCGGCCGAGTGATGAGGAACCCCACACATTGGAATAGGATGTTCCGCGTTCTTCCCGTTCTTCGATGTGAGCGTCAATTCGAGTTCTTTCGCTACGATTTGCGCGTCTTCAAAGAACAGCTCATAAAAATCGCCAAGTCGATAGAACAAAAAGGCGTCTGGATGGTCCGCCTTGATTGAGAAGTATTGTTTCATCATCGGGGTTTGATGTATGATTTCCATTTTTTTCACCTCTAGAAATTAGAACAGCTGACCAGAGGCCAGCTGTTTGTTAGTATCCGCAGCCGCCGCGTGATTTCTCGGCCGCCATGCCACTTCCTGTTTTACCAGCGAGTACGTCGCCGTCTGTCGATTCGATGATGCGGTCGGTCACTGAGTTCGCAAGCGTCACCGTCACGTATTGAAGCAGGTCGTTCACCTCAACTTGCGTCTCTTGGAACGCTTGGACGACCGGGATCGCGTCAAGCTCGTCCATTGCTTTGTCGATTTTCTGTTCGACTTTCGCGAGGGCCTCTGTCTTCCCGTAGTGTTGACAGTTGACCGCTTCTTTTTGCAAAAACTTGATGCGTTTGATGAGCGTTTGCACGCGTTCGCTTTCGTTCACTTTCGTCTCTGCTTCTTTGAAACGCGCCACTTCTGGCGTCTTCGCGAGAAGTTCGGCCAATTCTTTTGCTTTTTCAATCACTTGTTGGTCAGTCACGTTCGTAAACCCCTTTGCTGTCTATAATGTGATCGCACGAAACGTGCGCGAGTGTTCTCCATCATTCTACCATGAACGAATTCGGAAAGGTACATCATGGATTCAGTTCAAGCGTTGCTTTTTCGTACCATGTCGACGTGGGGAATCCCGTCCTCATCGTATTCATCGCTCGTCCGCTCGAACCCGAAACTCGCATAAAACGGTTCGACATACGTCTGCGCTTGTAAGTAGAGGGTTTCTCCCCCGTAATCGTTGACCGCGGCCTGCATCAATTGACGCGAATAGCCGTTGCCCCGATGCCCCGGTCTCGTCACGACCCGGCCGATCGCAATGGGTGAAGCGTGAACTAAAACACGCAAGGCCGCGACGACTTCGCCCCCTTCTTCCACCCAATAATGGACGGCATCGAGGTCTTTCCCGTCAACCTCCTGATATGCACATTCTTGTTCAACGACGAACACTTCCGTCCGTAGGGCAAGGAGCGCGTACAGCTCACGCGTCGTCAGTTCATCAAATCGCTTTTTCATCATCTTCCATCGTCTCCTTATAACGTCACGCCGAGCGCCCGGGCCACGTGCAACCCGCTCGTCATCGCGCCAATAGTCCCTGCGCCTGGAAACACCGTGTCCCCGCAGACAAAAAAGTCCGGAAGATTCGTCCGATAACTCGCGGCATGAAACAATGATTGACGCGGCGTCTGTGCATAGCCGCCGACGGCACCGTTCGGGCGTTTCGTATACTTCACCCAGGCGCCCGGTCCTCCTGGAAGCATGAGATTCGTGTGCCCCGACCAACCTGGGAATCCGATGCGCACAGCCTCAATCAAACGCTCGGTCCATTCATGTTCCAGTTTCTCATAGACGGCGCGCTGTTTCCAATCCTTCCATTCCGAAAGGTCGACGTGGGTCGACACCGTCACCGTCCGCTCGGGCTTGTCGGTACGCAACACGTCGCCGCCTGCTGACATCGACAAAAACGCATGGCCGCTCGGTAAATGCTCCGTATACACTTGTTGGAACAATGGCCGGTTCAAACAGACGTGTTCTGGGAGCGTAATATATAGACTAAACGTGCCCCACTGCGAACGGCTCAAGTGACGCCGATATTGGCGCTTGAACGATTTCGCGTCCTTCCCGGTCAGTAGTTGACTCGTCGCCTCGAGCGGGATGGCCGATACGACCGTATCGACGATGTCGAGCCGACCGCGCCGATCCGTCAGCAACCAACCGTCACTCACCGGTTCGATCGAGGTGATGTGACGACCAAGTAGTGCTGTCCCGCCGTCTCGACGAAGTGCGCGTTCGAGCGCGTGGGCAAGTTGATACAGTCCCCCCTCGACGTAAAACGCGCCTTCGTGGTAAATCGACAAGGCGACCGCGGCGAGCAGATGGCTCGCGTCTTTCGCCCCTGTCTGCAGACTGTCGAGCAAGATCCCATCAATAAACTGTTCGAACACCGTCCCGCTCAGCTGATGACGGGCAAGCGTCTTTTGCAACGGACGATAGAGTTTCGGCGCGACGGCGACAAGCTGTGGATTTAGTCCCTCCACCGCGACGAAGACGTCTTGTCGACTACGAAACGGCAAGGCCGGCAACCGTTCAAACAATGGACGGAGCGTCTCAAAGTCTCGCCACATCTCTTTCATGAACGCGCGGACATGGTTCGCCTCACTCGGAAACTTATTTTCGAGTTCACGTAAGAAACGATCGCGGTCCTGATCATAGACGACGGTCCGGTCGAGCAAGTGAACCGCCATGACTTCCTGTAACGGCCGAACCGGGACCGTCTCTTCTAAATGGCGCAATACGCGGTCATGGAGCCCGCCCGGCTCAAACCCCATACCGAGCGTCGCCCCGGCCGGAAACAAGTAGTCGCCTCGCTCGAACTTGCCGGCGCAGCCGCCCCATTCCCGTGACGCCTCATAAACCGTCACCTCATGTCCGTGCCGTTGTGCGAGGGCGGCAGCCGTCAACCCGGCAATCCCACCTCCAATGACTCCGATACGCATATCCATCCCCTCCTACGTCCATCATACATGGCAGACGTTCAATCGTGATGATTCGACGTGTCGGCTCGATGTTTTTCGGGCTAAAGGCAGGGTTCTTTCGATTGATGGCGAAAAAATCGATAAAGGACAGGTGAAGGCATATGCGAAGTCGGGTCATCATTTACTTATTGATTCCCATCTTGATTTTTATCGGTATTCTCATCACACCGGCATCGGAAGAATCACAAAAAGTCGCCACGATGACGGCCGTCAACATTCAAGAGATGATCCCTTATGAACGCGAGTATACGGCGCAACAAGTGTTACTGGAGAAAACGAATGACGGACGTGAAGCGAAGATTGAAGAATGGCGGCTCGAACGAGGGGCTCGTACGACGTATAGTTACGTCCTGAGACTACAGGGGTTTGAGACGGTCATTCAAGTCGATGCCGGGGCAGCCAATACGCGCTCGGACGGCTATTACGCCATGCAGGCGCACAGCCCAGTCTTCGAGGCGGACGAGCCGCTGTCGATCGGTTATCCAATCATCCTATTCGCAACGGAGCAACGGCTCGTATTGAATCAAATGGAAGTGCGGGTCTTATACGAAGAGGACGGCGTCATAGAAAAATGGCGTATCCTAGAATCAGAAGAATCATGATATTCAACATGCGAGAGGTAATTTCTAATGCAAAGAAGATTCCTCATTGCGCCTTCCCGCTGCCGACACGATTATATTTCTCGACTTGCCGAGGACCGTTTGGACGTATCGCGTCTTGAAGCGCATGCTGTCCGATCACGGCCAGACACGTCCGGACATGAACTCCGGTTGTGAGGAACGGTTCGACCCGAAGTTCTTGAAGTCGGTGTGGGATTATCCGAAGTCGCAGCGACCAGCGATTCGACAGCATTTACACAAACTTGAATCCGAAAAAGACATCATGATTCTGCGTTCACGGGCCGAAGTCCGTCGTTTCGTAGCGAATCAACTGGAGGCGAATCCATGAATCCAATTCTCCCAGAAATCGGGACCGTCTTTATTCCCGTCCGCGACGTTGCGACGTCCCGGGACTGGTATTGTCAGCTGTTTGATTTAGCGACAGATGGAGACATCCTGTTCGGACATCTTTATGTCGTCCCGTTAAACGGACCAAATCTCGTACTCGATAGTAAGATTTTTTCTGAAGCGAACGTCATCCAGACCCCACTTTTCCATTTGAACACGCCGGATATCCACCAAGCATACGCGCATATGATGCAACGACAAATTGACATTTTAACCTCGATTGAACACGACCATTGGTTTCATTTCAAAGACCCGGATGGAAACGTCCTGATGATGTGCCAATGCTGACGGGGGCGTAGGAGCATACGAACGAATCCGACGCACTCATCCGTTACGTCGATGAGACGCTCTCCCCGTTCGGCGGATTCACCATCGGGAAATCAAACGAAACGTGAGGATACCCTATGTTTTTTCTTCAAATGTCCGGTTTCCCCGGGTCAGGCAAATCGACGCTGTCTCGCGAAATCGCCAGACGACTGGATGCGGTCATCGTCGATCACGATGTCACGAAGACGGCACTGCTCGAATCAACCGCACAACACTCGCTCGACCCCGGGCTGGCCGGAAAAATCGCTTATGATCTCGATTGGGCGCTCGTCGAGTTCCATTTGTCTTTAGGGCGAAACGTCATTTTGGATAGCCCTTGTCTATATGACGTGATGATTGAGCGCGGCCTAGCGATTACAGAAAATAGCGGAGCCACTTATCGATACGTCGAGTGTCTCGTCGATGACATCGATGAAATCAATCGCCGGCTGCGGGAACGAAACCGGAAGCTCAGTCAAATCAGAAGCGTGTCACCAGAAGATTTTCATCGGACTGTCGCAGGTAGTAAAAAACCAGCGCATATGCATACGCTTACAATCGACACGAATCGCCCGCTCGAGACATGTTTTTCTGACATTATCGCCTATCTTCAAGCGATTGATTGAACACCTGATGCATCCTGTGCCTTCAGATTGGATGCATTTTTTTAATTGTTTTTGTATTTTTATACTTTACAATTAATAATCATACATATACACTTAGTCTCATATCGTGAAGGAGGAATTATTATATGAAGAAATGGTTGTTAACAGGAGCACTCGTCGTGAGTGCCATCGCACTTGGAGCTTGCAGTCAAAAGACGACGGGCGAAGAGAAAAAGACACTCGTCATGGGGACGAGCGCCGATTACTTTCCATATGAATTCGTCGACACGGCCAACGGGGACGCCATCGTCGGATTTGATATCGAGATTGCCGAAACAATCTCGGAACGTCTCGGGTATGAATTAAAAATTGAGGACATGGACTTCGGGAGTCTACTCGGTGCACTTAACGCCGGTCGGGTCGACTTTGTCATGGCCGGCATGACGCCGACCGAAGAGCGGAAGCAAAACGCCGCCTTCTCAGACATCTATCTATCCGCGACGAACTTGATTATGTCAAAAGACGAATCGCTCCAGTCGATTGAAGCGCTCGCCGGCAAAAAGATTGGCGTCCAAACGGCTTCGATTCAAGAAAACATCGCTAAAGAACAAGCACCAGACGCAGAGCTCGTCTCATTGAACAAGATTCCTGAAATCGTACAAGAACTGAACACAGGTCGAATCGATGCGATGGTCATCGAAGACACGGTCGCTCAAAAATACTTGGACCAGGATCAAGGATTTTACACGTTCGCATTGAAAGAAGATGGCGAGAAAGGTTCAGCGGCCGCCTTCAAGTTAGAGGATGACTTGCGTGACCAGTTTAATGACGAATTGAAGAAGATGATGGAGTCAGGTGAAATCGATGAATTGACGAAGAAATGGTTCTCAATGGAGCCAACGGAATGAGACCTGTCTCACTGCCAATCTATCCAATTACCTATCCAACCGGTTTTCGCTTGAATCAAAACGAAAGCCAATTCCCGGTCCCGGACCGCATCAAGCAGCAACTGTCAGCCATTTCGTTTGATGACTTGCACGAGTATCCGGTACAGCCAATCGATGAGCTGTTCACGCGTTACGCCGCCTACGCTGGGGTCGAACCGAATCAGCTCCTCGTCGGATGCGGCAGTGACGAAATGATTCATGTCGTCACGCAGGCGCTCTTGTCGCCTGAAGACGTCGTCTTGTCTCCAAATCCGGATTTCGCCCTCTATCCGATTTTTACAACGATTGCGCACGGACGTCACCTTCAAACGAATGATTTGTCGTTCGACGGTCTCGTCGCATCGGTGACGGAACATGAACCAAAGCTACTGTTGCTGTCAAACCCGAACAATCCGACCGGAAAACAATGGTCAGTCGCTGAGTTGAGCGACCTCGCTGGACGAGTGCCCTACCTTGTCGTCGATGAGGCGTATATCGATTTCACGCCGGACGCGAGTATGGTTTCACATCTCCATGCTTTTCCGAACGTGATCGTGCTCCGGACGTTATCAAAGGCGTTCGGTCTCGCCAATATCCGTATCGGTTTCATGGTGACAAACAGCGACTTGGCGAATTACTTCCGCCAGTTCGTGCCGCCATTTAACGTAAGTGGCTTTAGCGCTAAAATTGCGAATCTGTTTTTAGCGGATGCGTCATACGTGCAAGAGGCCATCACGTGGCATCACCACCTGCGCGAGCAGTGGCTTGAATTGCTGTCAGAAGTGGGTGACGTCTATCCGTCTGAGGCGAACTTCCTCTATGTGACGGTTAACGAGCCTGAAGCGTTGTGGCAACATCTCGCTTCACATGGGATTCACGTCTCGCGTCAAGCGACCGGGATTCGAGTCACACTCGGTAACGTGGATGCACTCGAGGCGACTCGCGAAGCATTGACGACATGGAACGTCACCGCCCATTCTTAAAACATGCCCGAAACCGTCGGAACCCAATCGACGCGTTCGGGTGTTTTTGTTTTAGGTCAATGTTTTGAGAGCATTACATTTCTCTAGTTGACTTTCATCACAAAGGTCGTCAAAATTCTTTTTGTTATGCTACACTTCGTTGCATTCTGTGCATATTTACACAATTTTTAAAGCGCAATATGTTCACATTTACAATTCAATAATATGGAGGAATTTTTTATGGTGTCACGAAATGAACCAGTCGAGACAAAATGGGGAAGAAATCGAATCGGCAATCGATGGTACTGGACCATTATGACTCGATTCTGGTTGTCCCACAGCTTCTCACTCGTCTGGCTACTCTTCTCAGTCTACATCTCACTACCTTGGCTCATGGATTTAGCCAAACTGACCAATCTCCCACTCGCACTTTTTATTATCGGAGGCATCGCCTACATACCTGGATATTTGATGGCGTTTCTTCTCGCAAGTCTCGTCCTCGATCGTCAACCTCCGTTCAAGGAAGAACATCCAAATGAAGCTGTAACCGTTATGATTGCCGCATATAATGAGGAGTCTTCTATCTATGAGACAATCCGTTACGTTGCAACGCAAGATTATACAGGTCCCCTTCACTTGCTTGTCATCGATAACAACTCAAATGACAACACGTCAGCCGAAGTGTTACGAGCAAAAGAAGACTTTTCACTTCCGATCACATTACTGCATGAACAAAAACCTGGAAAGTTTCAAGCACTCAACTTTGGATTGACCCATGTCACAACACCATATGTCATCACACTTGATGCGGATACGTTGATTCACCCCTCTGCCGTTCGTTTTTTAGTAGCTCGCCTCGTGAGCAGTCCTAAAGATGTCTGTGCTGTAGCCGGGAGTATGCTCGTTCGGAACAGTCGTCGCTCGTTTTGGACACGGCTTCAAGAATGGGATTATTTCTTAGGAATAGCTTCTATAAAACGACTTCAAGGACTTTATCAAGGAACGCTCGTCGCACAAGGCGCGTTTAGTTTATATGAAACAGCGGCCGTTCAAGAAGTCGGTGGCTGGCCTGATGCAATCGGAGAAGACATCGTGTTGACGTGGCGGTTACTTGAAACAAAACGACGCGTATATTTCGAGCCGCTCGCGGTCGCGTTCACGGATGCGCCTGAGTCATTTCAACATTTTGCCCGTCAACGTTCTCGTTGGGCGCGTGGCATGGTTGAAGGGTTGCAGGAAGTGAAACCCTGGCGTCAACCTCAGCTCTATACGAAGTATTTAACAGGTGTCAACTTGATTATGCCGTATTTAGACATCGCCTATACGTTCTTCTGGATCCCAGGTCTAATTTTAGCTTTGTTCGGTCATTACTGGATTGTAGGTCCGATGACATTACTCGTGTTACCCTTGACTGTTTTGAGTTACGGGTTACTTTACTTCTATCAACGTGATTATGTATTTAAGAACTTGAACTTGCGTGTACGTAAAAACTTATTTGGTTTTATCTTTTTCGTATTGAGCTATCAATTGTTCATGTCACCGATTTCTGTATGGGGCTATGCGCAAGAAACGTTCAAATTGAAGCGAGTTTGGGAATAAACAGTGCCCCGCAATTCTCATTGCGGGGCACTTTCTTATGGAATGAGTTTGAGCACACGTGCCGGATTGCCACCGACAACCGCTTTAGCCGGAACATCTTTCGTGACGACCGAGCCGGATGCGATGACCGCGTCGTCGCCGACCGTCACACCTGGATTGAGGATGGCGCCTCCACCAATCCAGACCCGATGCCCGACTGTCACCGGTTTCCCGAACTCGACGCCGGAGATGCGCTCGGTCGGGTCGAGTGGATGGGTCGCCGTATACACGTGTACACCCGGTCCGAGCATACAATCATCGCCGAAACGAATCGGACAAATATCTAAAAAGACGCAGTCAAAATTCGCAAAAAAGCGCTCCCCGAGATGAATGTTGTAGCCGTAGTCACATTTAAACGTCGGTTCGACATAATACGATTCCCCCGTCGTACCGAGCAATTCTTTCAGTGCGGCTTTACGTGTCTCCAATTCGTCAATCCCGGCCGCATTGAAGCGTTCTGTCAGGCGTCTCGCGTGTTTCCGGTCCGCTACGAGTTCCTTGTCGCCTGCTATGTATCGTTCGCCACGAATCATCTTCTCTTTTTCCGTCAATATGATCTCCCCCATTTCCATTCTAGTATAGAGGAATTTATGAAGAAACGGGGAATAGAGTGATGACGACATAGAGGAGGAAGCTACATGAAACGGATTCTTGATTGCAAAGCCAGTGATTTTTTAACGTTCAACCGTCACGACTTACTTGCCTCGATTCAAAAAGCAGAAGGACGGACCGTCCTCGCCGAGGTCATCCCAACGGTCCAACCGCTCTACCCGGAAGTGACGAACGCGGAACTCGCCCGGGCGTTCGGTGCCGACATGATTCTGTTGAACATGCTCGACGTGTTTCACCCGTATATTAAAGGACTAGAAAGTCACGCCTTATTCGGGAACGTTCCCGGGGAGTCGATGTCCGACAATCCGATTCTCGAATTGAAACGGCTCGTCGGCCTACCGATCGGTGTCAATTTGGAGCCGGTCGACTTTTCTGAGAAGTCGACGGATATGTATGATGTGAAACAAGGACGGCTCGCGACACGGGAAGCGTTCGCGAAAGCGTCTGAACTTGGCATCGACTTCATCTGCCTGACCGGCAATCCGAACACCGGTGTGACGAACGAGGCCATTGAACAAGCCATCATCAGTGCCCGGCAAGAGTTCGCTGGCGTCATCATCGCCGGAAAGATGCATCAAGCCGGGGTCGGTCGGGTCCTTGACCGTGAAGCCTATACGCGCTTCGCCGAGGCTGGAGCGGACATCATCCTCATTCCAGCACCAGGAACCGTGCCTGGTGTTCGTGAGGACGAGTTTTTCGAAGTCACCCGCGATATTCAAGCGCTCAATAAGCTCGTCGTCGCCGCCATCGGGACTTCGCAAGAAGGGGCCGACGAGGCGACGGTTCGGGAAATCGCCTTATCCTCGAAACGTGGCGGGACGGACGTGTTTCACATCGGGGACGCCGGACTGTCTGGCATCGCCACGCCGGAAAATATTCAAGCGTTATCGATTGCCATCCGTGGCCGACGTCATACGTACATCCGTATGGCCGCCTCGGTCAATCGCTAAAAAAGGAACGGAGCCTCGTGGCTTCGTTCCTTTTCGTTTTTACCAGTCTTCGACGTCCCGACGTGGTTTCGCTGGTGTCGTCGTGCCGTGCCGCTCACTGAGGAGCGTCTCGACGTCTTCAAGCGAGACGCCTTTCGCTGCGAGCAAGACGAGCAAGTGATAGATCACGTCGGCCGCCTCTTCGACGACGTTCTCGTCCTGTAATGCTGCAATCACGACCTCGAACGACTCCTCACCGAACTTCTTGGCGATTTTGTCGACGCCTGACTCGAACAAATACGTCGTATACGATCCGTCTTTCGGTGTCGTCTTCCGTTCTTGAATCAACTTCTCTAGTTCATGAATCATCCTTCCACCTCCGTGAAAAAGCAACTTCGATTGCCCGTATGACACGTCGGCCCATTGGCCCGGGCCCGGACGAGGAGCGCGTCTTGGTCGCAGTCGACGTGAATGCTCTCCAGTTCGAGCGTATTCCCGCTCGACTCGCCTTTCATCCAAAGTCGGCCTTTCGAGCGCGACCAGAATGTGACCGTGTTCGTCTCAAGCGTCTGTTGAATCGCCTCATCGTTCATATAGCCAAGCATGAGCACGGCGTTGTCTTCCATCGAGACGATGATCGCTGGAATCAGTCCGTTGTCATCGTAACGAACCGCATCGGCAAGTTGTGATCGCTGCATACGTGCTTCACCTCTTCCACTGTCGTTTTTCGGTCATGTAGAATCGAAGCGAGTAGCGCCGCATCGACACGTTCGAGCGCGTCGACGACGTGATTTGCGTTACCGGCCCCGCCTGACGCGATGATCGGAATATCGACCGCATGGCGCAGAAGCTCGAGAATCGCTAAATCATATCCGCTCTGCTTCCCGTCTTGGTTCATCGACGTGACGAGCAGTTCCCCTGCCCCGAGTTCGGCGACTCGTTTCGCCCAATCAATCGCGCGCAGTTCCGTCTTCTGTTTGCCGCCATACGTGTAGACGAAGTACTCCCCGTCCTCGAAGCGAACGTCGATGGCGACGACGATACATTGTGACCCGAAACGTTCGGCCGCTTGTTTAATCAAATCCGGTGACTCGACGGCGAGCGTATTGAGCGACACTTTGTCCGCCCCTGCTTTTAAAAGCGAAGAGATGTCTTCAAGCGAACGGATGCCGCCGCCGACCGTGAGCGGGATGAATACTTTCCGGGCGACGGCACTGACGACATCGAGCATCGTCTGGCGGCGCTCGGTGCTCGCCGTGATATCCAAAAAGACGAGTTCGTCGGCACCAGACGCATCATAATATTTCGCGATTTCGACAGGATCGCCGATGTCACGTAGCGCCACGAATTCGACGCCTTTGACGACACGGCCTTCTTTTACATCGAGACATGGGATGATTCGTCGTTTAAGCATGACGCGCCTCCCACTCAATTAATTGGTCGAGACTGACTTTCCCTGAAAGCAACGCCTTTCCGACGACGGCCTCGTCAATCTGTGCGTCGCTTAGTGCCTGGACGTCTGCCTCTGTCGTCACGCCGCCTGAAGCGATGAGTGTGACCGAGACGGCTGCACGGAGCGCACGCATCCGCTCGAGGTTCGGGCCGTTTAACTTTCCGTCCGACCCGATATCTGTGTAGAGAATCGTCTTCACGCCACGAGCGACCAAATCGTTCGCGGCATCGATATCGCGTAACGTCGTCGCCTCTTGCCAGCCGTTGACGGCGACCATCCCGTCGTACGCGTCAAGCGCGACGGCGATGCGGTCACCGTATTTGACGAGCGCCGCATCCAAGAAATCTGGATCCGTGAACGCCTTCGTCCCGAGCAGGACGCGGTCGGCCCCGGTCTCCATGACAGCATCGAGTGCTTCGACTGAACGGATGCCCCCGCCCGTCTGGACGAAAAAGCCACATTCTTTCGCGAAACGGACGACGTCAAGGTGTCTCGGCTCGCCCGCTTTCGCTCCCTCGAGATCGATCAAGTGGAGCATCGGGACGCGCCCTCGCCATTCCTTCAACTTTTCATAAGGGTCCCCGTACTGTTCTTCCGTATTGAAATCCCCTTCTGTCAGGCGGACGATTTTACCATCGATTAAATCAATTGCCGGTAGTAATCTCACGTTCGACCGACTCCTTCCATTCTTGTAATAAACGTAATCCGAACGTCCCGCTCTTCTCCGGGTGAAACTGCATCCCCGTGACGAGACCGTCTTGGACGATGGCCGGGACGCGCTCGCCCATATAGTCGGCTGACGCAACGATATTCACCTCATCCGTCACGACGTGATACGAATGGACGAAATACACGTCCTCATCGCGTAAAATCGAGTTCCATCCGACGTGTGGCAACCGCTTCGCCCGCATCCGTTCGACCCGTCCTTCGATGAGCCCGAGTCCTTCAGTCAACACGCCTTCCGTACTCGAGTCGAACAATAACTGCATCCCGAGGCAAATGCCGAGGAACGGTTTCTCCGTCGCCATCTGTTTCAGCAATGGCACGAGACCCGTCGCATGGAGCGATGCCATCGCTTGTGGGAAAGCACCGACACCTGGTAGCAAGATGGCATCCGCCGCCTCAATCTCAATTGGATCGTTCGTAATGACAACGTGACAACCGATCGCCTTTAATGCCCGCTCGACATTGAAGACGTTCCCCATCCCATAATCAATGACCGCGACGTTCATCCTTCGATCCGTCCTTTCGTTGAAGGCAGACGGTTCGACCCGTCTTGTCCAATCGCCTCGGCGAGTGAGCGACCGAACGCCTTGAATAATCCTTCGACCATATGGTGCGAGTTCGAACCGTAGAGCACCTCAAGATGGAGCGTCAAACGGGCGTTCATCGCGACCGCGCGGAAAAACTCTTCGGCAAGCTCTGTATCAAAGTCGCCAAGCTTTGGATTTTTGATGTCGGCGTTAAACACGAGGAACGGCCGGCCCGACACGTCGACGACACTGCGTGCGAGCGTCTCATCCATCGGGAGGTAGCTCGTACCGTAACGGCGAATCCCGACTTTGTCACCGAGCGCCTCTAAAATCATCTGGCCGAGGGCGATCCCGACGTCTTCGACCGTATGATGGGCATCGACCCACGTATCCCCTTCGACTTGGACCGATAAATCGACTTGGCTATGGAAGGCGAACAACGTCAGCATGTGATCGAAGAACCCAACACCCGTTTGGATGTCACTTTGTCCCGTCCCGTTCAAATCTAGCTTCAGTTCAATCTTTGTCTCTTTTGTCTCGCGTTTCGTCTCAGCTGTTCTCAAGTGAACTCACCTCTTCTATCGTTTGTTGAATCAATCGATACGCCTCATCCGTCCCCGCACTGACTCGGATGCCGTCAGAGAAGGCTCGGACGTGGACACCGTGTCGGAGGAATCGGTCCGCCCACTTCTCACTGTCCGGTGTTTGGACGTATAGGAAATTGGCGCGGCTCGGAAGGATTGTCCCGACCGGTTGTAGAATTTTCGTCAACTTTTGACGCTGGTCGTTATGGAACGAGACAGCGTCACGGATGTATGCCGAGTCCTCTAACACGACGGCGGCGACGGCGGCACTTAAGCCGCTCACGTTGAACGGGGAACGGAAGCGATCGACGTTCGCGATTAACGTCTCGTCTGCGATCATGAATCCGATCCGTAAGTTCGCCAAGCCGAACGCTTTCGAGAGCGTCCGTAGGATGATGACGTTCGGGTACGCCTCGAGTTTTGACGTGAAGGCATCCGTCATCGTGAAGTCGATATACGCCTCATCGACGACGAGATACGGCACGCGCGAAGCGAGCGTCTCGAGCTCGTCATGCGTCCACATTTTTCCGGTCGGGTTATTCGGGTTCGAGACAAGGACAAGCTTCGGCTCGTTCGCCTCAATCGTCCGGATGAGCGAGTCGAACGACAACCCGTCTTGATCCGGTTGAATGAACTGTCCCCGGGCGATTTGTGTATATATCCCATACATTGAAAAGTCCGGGAGCGGTGCGACGACACGGTCTTCGACGTCGAGCAGTGCTTGGCAAAGGATGGCGAGCAACTCATCACTACCGCTCCCGACCATGAGTTGGTTCGCGTCCACACCCGCATATTTGGCATAATTCTGTTTCAAGCGCGTCAACTCTTCAACCGGATATCGGCTTAAGCCCGTCAAATCGATTGAACGAATCTTGTCTTGAATTCGCTCGGGAAGGTCGTATTGGCTCTCGTTTTGATTTAACGCATGTCCCTTGACCGCATGTGGGACGTAACGCGGAATCGTTTCGTATCGTTGTCTCATACGTCCTCCAATCGGGCCGCCATCGCTCGAGCGTGCCCTTCTAACTGTTCTTGTTTGGCGATTCGGATGGCAGCCCGTGTCACCGTCTCGTCGAGTTCCGTCATTTGCAGGAACGTCTGACGCCGATAGAAGTCATCGACCGACAGCCCGCTCGAGAATCGAGCCGTCCCGCTCGTCGGCAAGACATGGTTCGGTCCAGCGATATAGTCACCGAACGCTTCGGCCGCCTCGTGACCAAGGAAGAATGAACCACCGTGACGAATTTGTTTCATATAATCGTCCGGGTTCTCGACGGCGAGTTGGACGTGTTCAGCCGCCATCTCATTCGCCTGGCGAATCGCCTCATCTTTTGACTTCACGACCACACCACCGCGTTCGAGCGCCTCGATGGCGATGTCTCGTCGGGGGAGGTCGCTCAGTTGACGTGCGAGCTCTTCCTTGACGGCGCGAGCCATCCGATCCGTCGAGACGAGCGCGAGCGCCGTCGCCTCGACGTCGTGCTCGGCTTGGGCGAGGAGATCGGCCGCGACCCATTTCGGATTGGCCGTCTCGTCGGCGATGATGAGCACTTCGGAAGGTCCTGCCACCGAATCGATGCCGACGATGTGAGAGACGAGCGCTTTCGCGGTGGCGACGTAGGCGTTCCCCGGGCCGACGATTTTATCGACCGGCCGAATCGTCTCCGTGCCGAACGCGAGCGCCGCGACCGCTTGGGCGCCACCGACGAGATAGCATTCATCGGCCCCGGCGATTTTAGCGGCAATCAATAAGGAGACGTCAATCCCGTCCGGTTTTGGCGGTGTCACCATGACGACACGTTTCACGCCGGCCACTTTTGCCGGGATGACGTTCATGAGGACGCTAGACGGATAGACGGCCGTCCCGCCCGGAACGTACACACCGACCGAGTCGAGCGGCATGTAACGGCGGCCCAGTCGGAACATCTCGTCTTCGAAGACGTCGTCGTCTCGGCGTTGGCGTTCGTGAAACGCACGGATCCGCTCTGCGGCGAGCGTCAGCGCGTCCGTCAGCTCGTCATAAGCCGGCGGTGGTGTGAACGTAGTCAAATCGACAGCTTCGATTTGGTTGACGCCATCAAACTTAACCGTGTATTCGAGGAGTGCTTCGTCTCCTCTCGTCTCGATGGCCTCAAGAATCGGTTTGACCGCTTCAGCCCAAGTTTCACGTCGTGTCCGGTTTTGTGAGCTCATGCGCCTTCCTCCTTGCTAAGACGACGAATCCATGCCTTCAATTCGTCCGGATCGTTCGCGAGCGCCGTCTCACTCGTGATGAACTTGGCGTTAATATCAAAAATCGTCTCGTATTCTTCAAGGTCGTTCGCCCGAAGCGTCGCCCCCGTCTCGACGATGTCGACGATGCAGTCGGCAAGGCCGGTCAATGGAGCGAGTTCGACGGACCCGTTCAAAGCGATCACTTCGACGTTTTGTCGCTTCGATGCGAAGTGCGAGATGGCGATGTTCGGATATTTGCTCGCGACTTTCAACTTCTTCGTCCCGTTTTTCCGTTGTTTCGGGCCACACACCGCCATTCGGCAGCGACCGAACGGCAAGTCGACGACTTCGAGGACACCAGGTGTCTTCTCACGTAAAATGTCGCCGCCGACGACGCCGACGTCTGCCGCGCCGTGCATGACGTATTTATAGACGTCGTCGCCTTTGACGAAGATGAACTCGTGCCCGTCGACTTCGACCGTCAACTCACGGCCGCGTTTCTCCGGCCAGACGGTCAATCCGACTTGTTCGAAATAGTCTCGTGCCGCTTTTTCGATGCGACCTTTCGCGATTGCCACTTTCATGAGATCACCTCACCTAACTGTTCTAAATCGAGTGATAATCCGAACGCTCGACGCGATTGGCCAAAGTGACCGTAAAGCGAGTCATAGCGTCCGCCAGACAAGACACGACGACCGTCCATCGTTCCGGTGACGGTCAGTCCCGAATAGTAATCGAAGTCGCCCGTCTGTCCGAAATCGTAGGAAGCGTTCAAACCGATGGTCCGTAAATGCTCGACGGCACGCTCGACGTCTTCAATGTTACCCGTCAGGCTCGAATCGGCTTCTTGTTTCAATTCCTCAACGGCCGAGTCGCCAATTAAAAATGGCAACTTGGCGATGAGTGGATAGTCGTATGTCACGGCAAGCTCGCGGAGCGACTCGAGGTTTCGGAGCGCCAAATACTGTCTGAGCGTCCGTTCCGGTATGCCGGCCGCCTCGGCGATTGATGCGACGAGTGCGGCCGAACCGACTTGAATGCGCAATCCTCGGCGAGGCATGATGTCTTTTGTCATCGACAAGAACGATTCAATCAATTCCGTGTCGGCCGCCTCACCGTCAATCCATTCGAGCCCGAGTTGTTGCCGTTCGTGCGGCTGGCCCGAATGTTTCGGGGTCCGGCGGTATACGGCACCGGCATAGGCGACGCGCATCGGTTCGTTCCCATCTGCCAGTTTCCGTGCGATTTGAAGCGTATAGTCTGGTCGCATGACGAGCAACTCCCCATCGTTGCCGAACAACCGATAATAGGCCGATTCATCGAATAAGGCGAGATCTTGGTAATGCGAATAGTACTCGACGAGCGGCGGCTCGATGACGCGATATCCGTTCGTCGTCGCTTGTTCGAGGAAAGAGAGCATCCATTGTTTCGGACGTACGACGTCCACGTCTTCTAATTCATGCCATCCTTCCGGGATGGAACCTTTCGTATTGAACCAAATCATCTGTATCACCCTTTATCTTATTATCACTTTACCAAACTAAAGTAGTGTGTTAAATTTATCAAACGAAGCCGGTGCTGTCAACCGGTGAAGCGGAAAGGATTTGTTACTCGATGATTGACTTTACCCATGATGGCCACATCCATACCCCATTTTGTCCGCACGGTTCGACGGATGCGTTAGAGGCATATGTAAAAGCCGCCCGCACGCGCGGTCTAAAGACGATTACGTTCACGGAGCACGCGCCGCTCCCGGCCGGATTTGTCGACCCGACGCCGGACCAAGACTCGGCGATGTCGCTCGAGACGCTCCCCGAATATCTGGATCAGGTCGCGCGGTTGAAACAAGCTTATGCCGACGTCCTGGATATCCGAGTCGGTTTAGAGATTGACTACCTGCCTGGTTTTGCGGAAGAAACGATCGCCTTACTCGAGCCGTTCGCAAACCGGCTGGATGAGACGATTCTGTCCCAGCACTTTCTGTTAGATGACGGCGACTATTTACCGGTCGACTTCTCGCTCGAGACGTTTGATGTGCTCGTGAAACGTCTCGGCTCGTTCGAGGCGGTCGTACGCGCTTATTACGAATCGCTAGAGGCCGGGCTTAGATTTGAATGGGAACGATTGAACGTGCGACGAATCGGACACTTGGATTTGCCAATCAAATACGAAAAACAATATGATTGGGAACGTGAACATGTCAAAGACATCGAGACGCGTCTGTTACGGACGATTCAAGTCCGCGGATTCGGTCTCGATTTGAACACAGCCGGTCTTCGGAAAGTGGATTGTGGGAAAGTCTATGCGGAAGCCGTCGCCGTCGACGCGATTGCGCTCGGCATTCCATTCGTCCTCGGTTCTGACGCCCACGTCGCGATGGATGTCGGCCGTGATTTTGAAGATATACAAAAAAAAGCCACGTTCCGTTGAACGTGGCTTCTTTAACAGCGATCTAGCTATCTAGATCCCCATGTTTGGTTGTCGATAACGATATGGCGTTCCATTTCTTCATCTATTGATAATAGTAACATACTGAATTCGTGATGCAAGTAAAAAATAAAAAAAGATGGCACAGAGGCCATCTTTATACCGTCATCGCCGCATACAAGCCTTTCAACTCTTCCGTTGCCACCTCGTCCATCTGCAACGCCACAAGTTCGACGAATTGTAAGGCCGGGTCTGTGTCGCCTGACATGCGTACGATTTCGGCTGCCGCATCGTCAAGTGCGAGCAAGATGCCCGATACACCGAGTGTCGGATAGTAACGGAGTAGCGCGCGGACGTGCTTCATCTCCGAGATGTCGTTCCCGTTAATTTTGAGCGCCTTGACCGCCAATTCCTTATGCGTCCCGATCGCGAATTTATCTTCCCACACTTCTTCGAGTGTGATTAACGCTTCCACTTCATAGGCACCATCTGTGAAACGAACTAGTTTTTCCATGTTCCATATCCCCTCTCGTTAATCTACTTTCATTATAAAAGATGATGTCAGGAATAGATTGTGAAATATTGAACATTATGTGTAAACTTTGTCTCACTTGACGGACACAAATGGCTACAGGCCAAAAAAAGGCCCCTCCGAGGAGGGGCGAATAATGGAAGAGTAAAACACCATTGGCAGTACATTAATAATATAACACCGAATGTAAACGTTTACAATGTGTTTTTATAACTTTTTTCAAGCGGAAGATGAACGACCTCGATCCCGCTCTCTCGCATTAAATCGAGCCCGTCCCCATGCTCGTATCCAACGGCGTAGACGACACGGGCGACGCGGGCCGCAATCAAGGCGAGCGAACAGGCATGGCAGGGCGAGTGTGTGACGTATGCCGTCGCCCCGAACGCGTTCGTCGAATCGGCAGCGAGTTTTCCGATCGCATTGATCTCGGCATGAATCTCATGTTGCTTCGACCAATTGTGGTGCTCATACAGGTCCGCGCATTTAACAAATGTCACACCGTCATGTACGAGCTGGATTGCCGGCTCCATCAAATCGACGGCATCGTCATGTACATACTCCGCTCGCTTGTAAAAACCGTCCGCTCGTTTTAAAAAGATCTCGTTGCAGTTCGTGTGACCAGGCGGTGTCCCATTCAACCCAATCGAAATCGGCTTCTCCGCCTTCACGATGACACAGGCGACACTTTTAGAGGCACATTTTGAATGCCTTTCAGCCATCATGTCAGCAAACTGTAACCACGTCTCATCCCACAATCGTTGTTTCTCCATATGTATCCTCCTTAAGGAAAAGGAAAGTCCGATTGCTCAGACTTTCCCGGGTCAATATCCTGTGTCTTTCGGTAACTCTTTGTTTTTCGCGGCAATCTCGATGACTTTCTCTTTCAACTCATGTTCCATCCGATCGAGTTCACGCTCGGCGTCACGACGCTTCTGCTTTCCTTCTTGCTGGATGCGGAGCGTCTCGTCAAGTGTCGACAAGAGGTTCTCGTGGGCCACTTTAAGCGACTCAACGGAGACGATCCCCTTCTCGTTCTCTTGAGCGATTTCAATCGAAGAATCTTTTAACATCTTCGAGTTCTGTTCGAGCAACTGGTTCGTCGTCTTCGTCACATCTTGTTGCATCCGGAGCGCCGTCTTCTGACGCGTCAAGCTAAGCGCGAGGACGACTTGG
The DNA here is from genome assembly GCF_000714435.1 of Exiguobacterium alkaliphilum 12/1. Classification (GTDB taxonomy): domain Bacteria; phylum Bacillota; class Bacilli; order Exiguobacteriales; family Exiguobacteriaceae; genus Exiguobacterium; species Exiguobacterium alkaliphilum. The sequence continues at coordinate 240,620 of NZ_JJMW01000019.1, read as the reverse complement.
TTCTTCCAGAGCGGAATCGTGTTGACGACGGCCGACTCGATTTTTTCAGCTAAGATTTGGTTGTTTTGTTGAATGACACGGATTTGCGGCGCCATCTGTAGACTGATCGTACGGCTCAGTTTCAAGTCGTGTAGTTTCTTCTCGAAACGGTCGGCGAGTTGAATCATGTCGTTCAACTGTTGCAACTTCACTTGATCTTTCGACACTTCGACTTCATGACGGAGCGGCGCGATTTCGTACTCACGGACGTGATCGAGTTTCGTCTCCCCTGCCGCGATGTAGACGTTCAGTTCTTCGAAGTATCGCTTGTTCTTATCGTACATCTGATCGAGCATCGTGATATCTTTCATCAACCCGAATTTGGCGCGGTCCAAGTTATGGATGACTTCTTCGAGATAGACGTTCATCTTCTCGAACTGGAGCTTATAGTTCTCCGCTTTCTTCTTGGCACGACCGATGAGTGGCAAGTTATCGACAAAGCTCTTTTTCTCAGGTTGAAGCATATCCGGGTCCATCTTGCGTACGTTTTGCATCAAGTCAGACAATAACTTTCCAGCATCGCCACCGTCTTTCATACGAACCTCTGTCAAAATTTGATCTGAGAATTGCGAGAGTTCACGTTGGACGTTCGAACCGAACAACATGACGGAATCCGTCTTCTTTATATCAATCGATTCAGCGAGGCGGGTAATCCGCTCACGGTGCTGATCCGGCACGTCCGGTTTCGCTTGGATGGCAGGTACCTCGTGTTTTGCCGTCATCGCCGACCAATCCATCGATGGGTCAGAAAATGATTCTGTCTCGGTCTTTGTTTTTGTCTCTGACGTGAGTTCTTCTTCTGGCCAAGACTGCCAGTTCGTTTCATTCGATGAAGTCATGCTTTTTTCTCCCTTCAGGTTGATCGGCCAATACGCGTTCCATCATAATCAACTCGCGTTCAAAATCAACGGCGTCATCCTCTAACAGACGGCCTCGTTGTTCTTGGAACTTGTCGACGATGAGGCGCATATTCGTGATCAGTTGCTCTCGTGTCTCTTCTTGAATGACGACACGTTTTCCTTCTAGCTCTTTAAACTTTAAGACGACAGACACGAGCGAGTCCAAATAGAACGTGAACAAGTCACGCACATGTTTGGCGTCTTGTGGGTTTTCGAATAGCTCGGCAAACAACTCGTGCGCTTCTTTCGAGACCGCCTTCATTTCACGACGCACCTCAAGGTCTTTTATGTCTGGGAGCACGCAGTCGATTTGTTGCAACTTCTCGTACCCTTGTTCGATGGTGCGCTGTAAGAACTGTAACTCTAAGTCGTCCGTCGCTTCGAATTGACGGACTGGTGCTGGCTCTTCGATCGGCTTTAAAATACGTGATCCGACGAATGTCTCTTCTTCGTCAAGTAGTAGTTTCTTTTTCGCTCGTTTGGCTATCGGCGCTGGATTTCGGTTCCGTCGCTTATTCGTCGACCATACTTCGTTCAAAACGAGCGCTCCGACAATGATGAATAGCCAAGAAAAATCGAATACACTGATGGCAAAATATAAAACTGCCCCGGTCAGGGCCCATTTCATCCATGTCTTCATTCGTTTCACCTCATCTCGTGATACTTCTATTGTACCTTACGTCACCATTCAAAAAAAGTTTCGTCATCTTTATAAGCTTACCATAATACACTTTTCACCTTCCTCGGTCGCAAGGACGAAAAAAAGCAAGGGAAATCCCCTTGCTTACATGTTAAACCACGTCGACACCATGACGATGGCGACCGTGACTGGAATGACATAACGAATCAAGAAACGCCATACCGGATAGAGTTTTTTGCCTGTGTCTGACGTTTGAATCTCTTCTTGTAAAATGCGTTGGTCGACGATATAACCAACGAAAATGGATGTGAGTAACGCACCTGTTGGCATTAAAATGTAGCTGACAACGTAATCCATCACATCGAAGAACGTCATTCCATCAAAGAATTGTAACTCGCTCATCACACCGAACGAGAGTGCAGACGGAATACCGACGGCGAAGACGCTGGCTGCAGCTAAAAGCGTCACGTTTCGTTTCGAAATAATCTCTTTCTTCTCATTCAGGCGGTCCGTCACCCCTGCAACGACGACTTCGAGCATCGCAATCGACGACGTGATTGAAGCAAACGTGAACAAGAGGAAGAACAAGACCATGAAGAATCCGCCGAGCGGCACTTGATTGAAGACGGCCGGCAAGACGACGAACAACAACGCTGGGCCTTCAGCCGGATCAAGTCCTGATGCGAACACCGCTGGGAAGATTGCAAGACCAGCAAGCAACGAGACCATAATATTCAACAGGACGATCATATTAGCCGAGCGATTAAGTGTGCCTTTCGTCTGGATGTAAGAGGCATACGTCAACATCGCCGCCACACCGAGCGAGAGCGAGAAGAACGCTTGACCGAGGGCAAACAATACCGAATCTCCTGTCAGGGCCGAGAAGTCCGGCTGCAAGAAGAAGCGGACCCCTTCCATCGCCCCGTCAAGCGTCAACGAACGGATGACGAGCACGATAAAGCTGACGAAGAGAAGCGGCATCAAAATCTTGCTCATGCGCTCGATTCCAGCTTCGACACCTTTTAAGACGATTAACAGCGTGATGAATAAGAATAAAAATTGTCCGAAGACCGCAATGCCTGGTGATGAGACGACGTCCCCGAAGACGGCACCAAACTCGTCAGGCGAACGTCCGCTTAGCGTCCCGCTCAAACCGAGACCGACATAAATCAGGACCCAACCACCGATGACACTGTAGAATGAGAGCAGTAAGAAACATGCGATGACACCTAAGTACCCAATCAAGGACCAACGGCCGTGACCAAGTTTTTTGAAGGCGAGCAACGCCGTACGTTGTGTCGAGCGTCCGACGATGAATTCGCCGATTAATAGTGGTAGTCCGAGCAAGAGCGTAAATGCTAAAAACATGAGCAAAAAGGCGCCGCCTCCACTTGTGCCGGTTACGTATGGAAACTTCCATATCGCTCCGAGACCGATTGCCGACCCTGCGGCCGCTAAGATGAATCCAATTTTTGAGGCGAACGAGTTTTGCGCCATTCCTATCCCTACTTCCTGTTTTCATTTCATTTTCATAATAATAGTGAAATACTAACACGGTTCAGAATCGAGGACAACAAAAAAAAGAGAAAAGTCTGAATTCTTTTCTCTTTCCTCTTATTCCTGACCGGCAACGAGAAACGTCAATTCTTTCTCGAGCACATCGATTTTAAGTTCGGTCGCCTCGAAATGTTCTCCATCGACATCGATGATTTGCTCGTCATGCAGGCGCACGATCAAGTTACTCATCTGCAAGTGTACCCATTCGTCCGATGCCTGCTCGAGGCCAAACTGTTGCGCCAATAGTTGTCGAATGATCGGAAAGCCGATGGCGGAACTGTGGACGACTTCGACATAGCCGTCATTGAACGACTGTGTCTGTAACTTCGTCGGCACGGTCCCAAGGTAAGCGCCGTTGCCGATGTAGAGAAAACTGACCGGTCCGTCATGGACGACGGTGCCGTCCTGTTCGATTTGGACATCGAACGGGTCGGCTTCCCGAAACTGACGGATCGTCGCTAAAAAGTAGCCGATTGACCCGAGTGATTCTTTTTGCAACGGGTCGATTTGACGTGACGTATCTGCGATTAAACCGACACCGATAAAATTCAGCCCATATCGGTCATTGACGCGCATGACGTCGACCGGCTCGGCGTGACTCATCTTCAAGATCCGGGCGGCTTCGACAGGTTCGACCGGTAAATCGAGGGCACGTGCGAAATCGTTGCACGTGCCTCCCGGTATCAACCCGATATTAGGCCGGTCTTTCCTATCAAGCTGCATCAAGCCGTTGACGACTTCATGGATCGTCCCGTCCCCACCGATGACGAGCAAATGGTCGTAACTCCCGCTCGCCTCGGCGAAGCGACGCGCGTCCCCTTCTGCGTTCGTCTTTAAAATATGAATCTCAGCGTAGAGCGACTCCACCGCGGCGATGACTTCACCGAGCATTGTCTCATGCGTCCCGGATGTCGGGTTTGAGATGACGAGCGCCTTCATAAGAGCCCCGCTTGCTCTAAGAAATCTTTGGCGACATCGTAAGCTCGTTCATTGCCGTAGGCGACGCGTCGGTTCAGTTCAGACATCTCCTCATCTGAGATGAGCCCTGCGAGTTGATTGAGTGCATCTTCGATTTCAGGGTGTTCTTCAAGTGTCTCTGCTTTCAATAACGGTGCTCCTTGATATGGCGGGAAAAATTGTTGATCGTCTTCGAGCACGACGAGGTCGTTCTCGGCGATGTCCGGGTCGGTCGCATACGCATCGACTAAATTGACGTCCCCGCGTGAAATCGCCCGGTAGCGCAATTTTTGTTCCATCGATGTTACCGATGGGAAGTCAAGACCGTACGCCTGTTGTAATCCTGGATAGCCGTCTTCCCGGTCCGTGAATTCAAGCGTGAAGCCGGCTTGAATGTCGTTTTGAACGTTTCGTAAATCAGAAATCGTCGTGATGCCTTCTGCCTCCGCGTAGTCACGAGGAATCGCAATCGCGTACGTGTTGTTGAACTGCATCGGCTCAAGCAACACATAACCGTCATCAGCGAGCGCATCACGTGCTTGTTCATACACTTCTTGTGCATCGTTCGAATTCGGTGTCTCGTCAACGAGGCTCGCGAGGACCGTTCCCGTGAATTCAGGATAGATATCAACATCTCCACTTCGAAGAGCGCCCCAGACGAACGTCGTCTCACCAAAGTTCGGGCGGACCGAGACGCTCAGGTCCGTCTCTTCCTCAATGAGCAACTTGTACATATTCATCAAAATCTCCGGCTCAGGGCCTAGCTTCCCAGCCACGACGAGGTCGGTCTGCTGGGTGCGTCCGAACGCGAGCGGTGCCGCGATGATGAGCGCGAGAACCGCCGAGACGGCGATTAGTTTCGTCCGATTACGTGTCGCCGTCGCACCTTCCATCTGACGTAGTAAGAAATCAAACAAGAGCGCGAGGATTGCAGCGGGGATTGCCCCGAGCAAAATCAAGTAATTATCATTTCGGTTGATCCCGAGCAAGATGAGCGTCCCGAGCCCACCCGCCCCGACGAGCGCCGCGAGTGTGGCCGTCCCGACGATGAGGACCATCGCCGTCCGAATCCCGGCCATGATGACGGGGAGGGCGAGCGGGAGTTCCACTTTCATCAAACTTTGGTTCGGCTTCATCCCGCAGGCGCGGGCCGCCTCGAGGAGGGATTTATCCACTTCATTCAACCCGGTGAACGTATTGCGAAGAATCGGCAGTAGCGCATACAACACGAGGGCGATCGTGGCTGGTAACGCCCCGATGCCGACGAGTGGAATCATGAGACCGAGTAACGCCAAGGATGGAATCGTCTGGATGACGGCTGTGACGCCGATTGCCGTCTCCGCGACTTTTTTGCGCCGCGTCAGCCAAATCCCGAGTGGAACAGCAATCAAAACAGCAATCAAAAGCGAGACGACCGATAGTTGTAAATGCTCGACGAGCGCTTCAATCAGTTCTCCACGTCGATTTTGAAACGTTTCAAGCATCGACCTCACCTCTTCTTCGTTGAGTAAATTCAAGCACGAACGGGTCGTCGCTAGCACGAATCTCAGCCGGTGTTCCGACGACGACGAGTTGTCCGTCCCGCATGAGCGCGATCCGGTCACCGAGTTTCATCGCTTCTTCGATGTCGTGGGTGACGAACAAGATCGTCTTTCCGAGTTCATCGTTCAACCGTTTGACGTCATCTTGAAGCTGCCCCCGACTGATCGGGTCAAGCGCCGAGAACGGCTCATCCATGAGAATGACTTCAGGGTCAGCCGCAAGCGCCCGCAGTACACCGACACGTTGTTGTTGACCACCGGATAGTTCGGTCGGTTTTTTCTCACGGAGCACCGGGTCAAGTCCGGCGATATTCATCAGTTCCGTGACGCGATCTTTCGTTTTTTGTTTCGGCCATTTCAATAAGTCGGGAACGACCGAGATGTTTTCTTCTACCGTTAAATGAGGGAATAAGGCAATCTGCTGGAGCACATAGCCAATATTGCGACGCAGTTCGTAAATATCGAACTGATAAATCTCTTTCCCGTCAATCAGGATTTTACCATCCGTATGATCGATGAGACGATTCACCATTTTCATCGTCGTCGTCTTGCCACATCCTGACGGCCCGATCAATACGAAGATCTCCCCTTTTTGTACCGTCAAATCCAAGTCTTTCACGGCCAATGTCCCATCGTCGTAACGCTTGGAAACATTTTGAAATTCTATCAACACAATCCCTCCTCGGCTCATTCCTGTTATGGAAAGTCAAATATTAGTTTGCCCGAATAACGGCTCTTTTAAACAACAAAAGGTTCTCCCGGATGGAAGAACCTGACTTGGTCGATTTAGTTGATGGTGACTTGGATATGACGACGCCCCCATTGGATGGCTTCATCTTTCGTATCGACGAGCAAATCGACAATGTTTCCTTTGATTCGACCGCCCGTATCGAGTGCGATCGCATCCCCGATTCCCTCAAGGTGTACGACTGAGCCAAGTGGGATGACCGAAGGGTCGACAGCGATGATTCGCATACCGTTGTAGTAAATCGAGTCGGTCACGTCATGGCCCGTTGCCGTCAAGACACGGCCGTTGTATGAACCGTTATCAGCAGCATCGTTCGTGTAGGCGGTCGATTCGACTTGCAGGACGTTCGTTGCGACTTTCATCGAGACCGGCCGCGCGCTTGGAGCCGCCTCCGCTTTTGCTTCTTCTTTCTCTGCACGTGCAGCTTCGGCTTCTTTCGCCGCTTTTTCTGCAGCCTGTTTCGCCTCACGCTCAGCTTCCTCTTCAGCTACTCGCTTCGCTCGTTCAGCCTCACGTTTCGCTTGCTCCGCTGCGCGTCGTTTCTCTTCTGCGAGCTGCGCTTCACGCTGACGCTTTTGTTCCGCTTCACGTTCCATCGCTTGGCGTTCTAGTTCAAGCGGGTTTTGGACAATCTTTTGTTCCGTGCCGATTCCGATTTGCGCGGCTTCAGTTGCGGACGCGACGGCGAATACGCCTGTCATGGAGATGAAAAGGACGATCATATATTTAATGAATTGATTCATGGTTGATTAGCACCTTTCGCATTATGTAACGAACAGATGTTAATTTACCATGATTGGTCACACACGTGTGCGATTCATACCGAAGTGAAATATTCCTGACATATGACTTTTAAAATCGTTACAGATTGTAATATTTATATAAAACGGCGTCACAAAGCCATCAAACAAAAAAATTACAGAACCGTTACAACAAAGTGTGTAACGAATCTGTAATCTGTTTGCAAAACTTATTCGGCTTCGATTGGCCGCAACTCATGAGCTCGGACCATCCCCCAAGGAGCGATTTCGACGTCGACTTCGAACGTTTTCGCGCCTCGGATCAAGTCGGCTTCATCGTCCGTCACTCGATAAGAGCTCAAATCGTCGACATAAACTCGGCGATCGAAATAGTTCGCTCGAATCCCGCCGAAGAACGGTCTCGAACTGACGCGGTCAACCGTCGCATATCCGTCCTCTCCGGCTTTGAACGTCACATAGACGGTACCAGATTCGACGTCTTGACGTCCTTCGAACGCGTCATACTCTAAATAAATCGAGTCCCCGAAAAACGGGTCATACGGCTCATAAGAAGTCGCCTTGAACGTATACGTCTGACCGAACCACGAGACCGCATAGACGAGCAAGACGAATCCGACGGCGATGAGCACTTGTATAATCGGTAAGAGCCAAGGTGTCATGCGTTTCATGTCCGTACATCCCCTCTCGTCCGGTTACGCCACCACAGAGCGAGCGACAATCCGAATACGATGAGCGCCCCGATCAAGAAGAAGAGCGAGATGTCGAGACGATCCCACACGTAAATGAAGTAAATCGTCATTTGAACGATTAAAAAATAGATGAAAGCGAGCACAATCGGTTTACGTTGATGGTCTTGCCAGACGAGGTAACCGAGCGCGACGACTTCGAGTAGGACGGCGAGCAGAATACCTGAATCGTTGAATAATGAGAACGGGATGACAGCAAGCAGACTCACCCACATCAGCTCAGGACGCCGGTGCACCAAATAAATCCCGACGAGAGCGGCCGATAGGACCGTCGCTTCAATGACGGACGGTGGACGCTGGGACAGCCATCCTTCCGTCGCATTGATGAGATAGCCAATCGAGAGGATTGCTGCGACGAACAAGTACAAATAGTTCCATTGCGCACGTTCACGATAGATGAGAAACAGCACATGCATGATGACGAGCGCCCATAACGGCCAAAAGCGACCCTCATAGTTCGCGTATTGTCCGATTATGATGAGAAGGCCGTAGAAACCAAACCACGCGAAGATGCGGTCAAGCTCATGATTGGTGTAGTGGAACCAAACCCACGTGATGATGAGACCGAGCAAGATGAGCGTCAAGCCGATGCCTTGAAAGCTGTTCGTAATCGCCATAAACCCTCCGAGTGCCGCGATGAACGTGAAAATCGGATGTTGATAGATGAGCCGATGCAACACGGCGACACCGAACATGAGCCAAAACAAGAGCGGGAGTTGCGAGGACAAGTTATACGTCGTGAAGATGACGATCATTGTCGCAACGAAGAAGACGATGCCGAGGACACGGAACAATGTCACAAAGCGCTGTGCCCGTGTCTTCACTTGTTCGGCCGCCACATACATGCCGACCATGATGACGAGAAAAATCGCCACTTTTAGAAGGTCCGGGATGGCCTGCCAATTCGCAGCGACAAAACTGAACAGACTGAGCGCAAGTAAAATCGAACCGATGATTACGAGGATTGGCGGGTTGTGTTCTCGCTTGTCACGTACCGTCAATCGTTCATGTTCATAATCGACGAGCCGTTGCCCCGTCGCTTCATCCAACAACCCAGCCTCTTTCCATTCACGTACTTTTTTGTCAATGGACACCGGAATCATCCCTTTCGGATCAAAGGTCAGCTAGCGCGTTCAATCAATTCCAATTCTGATTTGAGTAAAACTTGTTTTTCAAATTCAAGTCCTAACTGTTGAAATTCTTCCATGATGGAAACGTCCCCGATGACTGTATTGGTCAGTACGGCAGTCACTTCCGCGACCCATCCTTCACGCGTTGATTTTACGATATCACCCACAACGAATTCTACAGACACACCCATTCACTTCCAATCTTAAATTTGTTTCTATCATTATAACGAAATTATATCCGTTTGAATACGTTTTCTTTTATGTGTTTAATGAATTGTGACAATATTTTTCCAGTAAGTCCCCAAATAATGTAGTCCTCATGTTCATAAAAAGGTTCTCTCATTTTAATTACCCGTTTTTCGTACGCTTTAGCATTCGCCATCCGGTCAAACGGAATATTTTGATCCGGATTCATCGTCCACTCCATCTCGCCGTGGAACGGGTCGATGTAAAGCAACGTTTCGACCGGGACCGTGAAGAGATGGTCGACTTCATCTGTCAGCTTGACGTCCGGCACGACAGGGATGATCCCGACGAACGGATAAATCAATTGACGATGCGGCGTCGCAAGCGGTTGCAGACGGCCGATGACTTCGATTTCTGCCTGCGGGAGCGTCAACTCTTCGCTCGTTTCACGGATGGCGGCTTCAAGCGGCGTCTCCCCTTGGTCCAACCGCCCGCCCGGGAACGCGATTTCTCCTGGTTGTCGCCGCATCGTATGAGCACGGACTTCAAAGACGACGTGCCACACCCCATCGACTTCGGTTAACGGAATTAAGACCGCCGCCGTCTGTTCATAATTCTCTTCCATTGAGAAGCTGTCACGCAGCTGAGTTTCATTGATTGACGAATCCTTCATTCCGAGTCACCTCACTCCTTATGTTTTCTACACTTCCACCGTTGTCTCCTCGTTTAAACGTGCCCAATGTCGGAAATATCAATATTAACGATAGGAGATGGTAGATGTGGACCAACAAGTAGACGTTTTGATTGTCGGTGCGGGCCCGACCGGCCTCACCCTCGCCTTGACCCTTGCTCGTTATGGGATCTCGTTCGAGATTATCGACCGCAAGACGACCCCGTCGAACAATTCGCGGGCAATCGGGATTCAACCGCGGACGATTGAGGTGTTCTCACGGCTCGACGTCGCTAAAGAGGTGCTCGATCGCGCTCGCACGATCGAGAAAGGAAACCTTTACTTTTCCGGGCAGTGGACGGCCAAGCTAGAGTTTTCAAGGCTTGTCACCCCTTACCCGTTCGTGACGCTGCTTCGTCAGAATGAGACGGAAGCGATTCTTGAACAAGCGCTCAATCGTCACGGCCACTTCGTGCGACGAGGTGAGTCGCTCATCTCGCTCACCCATTATCCGTCACGTGTACTCGCCCATCTCGAGGGCGACACCCCGCGGACGATTGAAGCGAAGTACGTCGTCGCGGCCGACGGTGCGAACAGCTCGATTCGTCGGATGCTCGCCTTGCCGTTCAGCGGCAAATCGTTCAAAGAGTCTTGGGTGCTCGCGGACATGAAGGCGAGATGGAATATCTCACGTGAGGAAGTGCATATCTTCTTTTCAAACCGTGGGGTGCTCGAAGTGTTCCCGTTGACAGACGATACGATTCGAATCACCGGGAACCTCGCAAACGACGAATCGTTCGACGAGTCAAAATTACGTGAATTGGTCGAACAACGGAGCCATATGCCCGTCGAAATCGATGAAGTCGAATGGTTCTCCTTGTTCCGGGTTCACAACCGGATGGTGGACGCGTTCATTCATAACCGGGTCATCTTGATGGGGGATGCGGCACACATCAACTCACCTGTCGGCGGGCAAGGGATGAACACCGGGATTGCCGACTCGTTCAACCTCGGTTGGAAACTATGGCTCCACCTGAAGGCCGGTGCCTCTTTTGGTGTCGTTTCGACGTATCGGGACGAACGGGAACACGTCGCGCGGAACGTCCTGCAGACGACGAACGTCGCGACCGAAGTGTTGCAAACGACGTTACCGATGCTTTTGCCGTTTCAAGCGCTCGGTGCGGACGTCTTCACCCGCGTCAACTTAATCAACCAAAAGATCACGGAACGAATTGCCCAGCTCCATCTCTCGTATCCGTCCCACTCCCGAATCCCGTTTCAACGAGTCGCGGAAGGGAAAATCTTCCCTGAAATCGAAATGATTCGAACGGATGACGGGATGCGCCAGAAGATTTCAGAAGTCGCGGACGGACGGTTCCAAGTACTCGTCCTCGATGATGGGTCCCGCGATTCGGCAGCACTGTACGACTATTTGAATGAGCATCAATCCTTTTTCCAAATCATCACGCTGTCGAAGACGAGCCGTCCCTTCTTCGACCAGGGCAACGAACTCGCCAAGTCGTTCTTCATGCGACGAGGCGTCCTCGTCATCCGCCCGGACGGCTATCTCCTCCATAAGCAACGGCATTTACGCCTCGCTCCGCTCCAAGAGAAGATGAGCGACTGGCTCCCGTTCGCATGACGCAGAAACGCTCGACTCTCAATTGGAGTCGAGCGTTTCTTTGTTGTAATACAAGATGCCCGGGGCAGAGAGCGTCAAATCATAAAACGCCTCGAACGCCTCGATGTCTTCAAGTTTTCGGAAATCGACCTTATTCGTCTCGCTGTTTGGGATGGCGACGATAATCCCTTCCGCCGTCGACTTGATCATCCCGGTCTGACCGTTATGGATTCGGATATAGAGCACATGTTCCTTCTCGAGCAGTTGAACCGCCTCGCGGCGTGATTGAATAGACGTTTTCACAAAATCCCCCTCTTCTTCTTTGAGTATACCGGGGAAAGTCGGTTGCTTTCAACCGTCGACCTCGATAAACTATTGTAAAGAAGGGGTGGAAGCTGTGGATATGGTTTGGACTGATTTTAGGACTTTAATGATTGTCGTGCTCGGTACGCTATTTGTCATTCTCGTAGCGGTTCGCACGATTCGGAACGTACGTTGGGTCCGTTTTGGCGAGGCGTTCGGGAAACAAGGCGAGGCATTGCTTGAGGATTATGCGTACTTGACCGAGAAAGGCATCGAGTGTCGGGTCGAACAAGGCTTGCCGACGGGACGGTTGTTTCGACCGCTCGCTAAAAACTTAGACGATCGGGTCGCGCTTTTCGTACATCGAAAAGATGAGGCCGCGGCGCGGAAATTGCTCAAATAAAACAACACCCTATCGCAGCGGGCTCAAGAGGCCCGGTTGCGATAGGGTGTTTATTTATGTACTTGTCGCTCTGAACAATAGTACGCGATTTGTTTGATGGTCGGCTCCGTCAACAGTTCGAGCTTCGTCTTAGAGATGACGTCGTCGACGATTTCGAACGACGATGCGCAGTTCGCGCGAAGTCGTTCGACCTTCAGTCGGCTCGTCTCGGGGAAAATCAGGAACGACGTGACCGGCACGGCTTGTCCGCACTGTCTTTTCAAACGACCACGGATTTGTTTCGTGATACTATCGAGCTCTTGAATCGGATGTGGGTGGATGGTCTTCCAACCGAGCGACGTCTCGTGACGGCATTCCCGATTCGACATGTGAACGGCCGAAGTCGTCCGATTGACTTGAACCAAAAACACACCTTTTGGCCCGACGAGGACGTAGTCGAACAACGTTGCATCCATCTCGACATGCTCAATCATCATCCAATCAAACCGGCACGTTTGCCGTAAAATCTCGACAAGCTCCTCAGTGTACGATTTAGCCGGTTCAATCACTTCCACTTTCGTGCGGAACAATCCTTTCGTCTGTCGTTTTTCCGGTTCTTTCGGTGCGGCCGTCAACACGTGTAACATCGCATCCACCTCCTCTCCTTATTCGCTCGGTCCGACTTGCTTGCCGAAGACGGCTTTTTCCAAGTTTGAAATACGTCGCAGCATATCATAGTTCGAGGCGACCGGTTGTGACGCTTTCACCGGTTCGGCTTGATCGCTCGATCCGCGGCGGAGCGACTCATTCTCTTGACGTAAGCGTTCGATTTCTTTCGCCATCTTCTCATAGTCACGGATGACGACGTCGAGAAATTGGTCGACCTCTTCTTGCGAATACCCACGGAGGGCTGTTTTGAATTCTTGTTTATAAATCGCTTCTGCTGTTAATTCCGTTTGCATCGTCTTCACTCCCATTGTTGTTCCCATTGTTTTTCTTCTTCAATGACCCGTAAGTCCTCAGGTGTAATCAAGAATAGCTCCATATGCTGTTTCCGTTTTGCCCCTTCGACGAGAAATCGAGGGCTTCCCCCCGTCTCTTCGTCAAACAAGCTGATGAGTCCTGCTGCTTTATCCAAAAAGAATGCAGTTTTTGCCCGAAGTTGGCTCGGGTCCTCATACGGACGTTGGGTCAACGGCTCAAAGAAATCCGCTTCGAGCTGAAGTTGGATGAACAGCTCCTGCTCATACGGCTTATACCGTTCCTCCATTTCCAAAAATGGAGGAAATACGGCAATCTTGATTGGATACGTTTCCCTTAACTCTAACAATACTTGTCCAGCCCACAATTCACAACCGTTTGTCCCACTAAAGATGAACCATTCCCCACCGAGCTCAATCGCCTCTACGATTTTGCGGCGATACGCCTCCTGAATGATTTCGATCCCTGGATGGTCGGCTTTGAAGATTCCTAGCTCATGCGGGCGATAACCGGTAATCGCGACGACTTTCATAAGCGCTTCCTTTCTAACCGGGCGAGCCGGTGTTGTAATTCACGTTGGGCACGGAATGCCGTCTGCTTCAACACCGTCCGCCTTGCTTCGACGAGTTCGAGGGCACGATTCGTATAGACGATGGCGCGGTCGATGTCTTTTGTCTGATGCTCAGCATGCTTGGCGAGTTCCGTTAGCGATTCGATGGAACCGACTTGTTCAAACAACGGCAACGCCTCGTCGATTTTACCGGTGCGCTTTAAAAGCATCGCCTGACGCATTTTCGCCAGTTTCGACGGGTTATCGAGTTGCGCGTACGTCTTCAAGGCCGCATCCTCATTTCCGAGGTCGCTCAACCAGTGCGCCCGCTCTTCCCCGAACATTAACCCATCGCCTTCGACGAGATGCGTGAGGCGGGTGTAGAGCGAAACGAGGCTCAAACAGTCGGCATGATGGTGTTCGATGACCGGACGTAAAATGTCCGGTTCTCGTTCTTTAACGTATTGGAAATAATGCATCGGGGCCAAAAAGCCCGGTAAGTCGTCAACGCGTTCATGCCCGAAGTGGGCTTCGACCGCCTTCAACGAAACAGATTCGAGCGTCGGTTTTAACAGCCGTCTCGATGCGTGCAACAAATCGACGTGTCCGACTGCCGGGAGTTCCTTCACTTTCGACTTCACGAACGTATGGCGTGTCTTGATTTGCGGCCAGTCAAACGACTTTCCGTTATAGGTGACGAAGCGGACCTCATCACCGATATCGTTCAAGAAATGATAATAAAACGCCGTCTCAAACGCCGGGTGGGGCAACACATACTGCACCATCTCGAGATGTCCTTCATGGATGCGGGCAAACCCGATTAAAAAGATGGACGTCCCCGACCCTCGTAGCCCGGTCGTCTCCGTATCCATGAACAGCACGCGATCGGTCGGGACGTCCACCGCAAAAAACGGATGCGTCGCCTCACGGACGGCTCGTCGGGCTTCTCCATATGTGAAGTCGTGATACATCGACTCGAGCGGATACATCTCTTTCAAGCGGACGCACCATTCTTTTTCGAACGTCAAAATCTCCCCACCGAGCGCCTTCCATTTCGCTTGTTCGACATCATCAGGCGTTTCGATTTGTTGTTTCGGTTCTGTCGTTTTAATCAAACGTGCTAATTTTGCTTTCATATCGTTCCTTTCAAGGCATGCAACTGATTGACGACCTGCTGTTTGAAGTCCCCGTAGCCGACCATCCCGACACAACTCGGACAGCCGCTCGCACAAGGGCAATCCTCGACGGTGCGCACTGCCGCCTCAAGGACAGCGTCGGCGTCACGATAGAGCGCCTCGCTCAACCCGATTCCGCCCGGATAACGGTCATACAGGAAGACGGTCGGTTTCGACGTATGGGTCGCCTTCATTTGAAGCGTCGTGAACAAGTCATGGCTGTCACACATGAGATATAACGGGGCGAGACGGCGTAACAAGTCACTCACCGCCTCGAGCTGGTCTTCCATATCAGCTTCCGAGTATGCGTAGCGCTCATCGAGCGTGAACCAAGTCGCCGTCGTGTGTAGCTCGCGTTCCGGCAGATGAATCGGGCCAGATCCGATATTCTCATGCGTCCCGAACTTGATTTTTTTGAACAACGTGGCCATCGCGATGACCGAAACCTCGCCAAACGTCTTCACTCCGTCCGATTTGTTCTCTTCTAGCACTTTCAGTTCGACAGCCAAGTTCGCGTCGGTGTAATAATCGACATCGACTTGCCGCACGTACGCCTTCTTCTCTTCGAAGTCGAGCTTTTCGACTTGATATTGTTCGGCACCATGCAAATAAATGGCTTCGTCATGCAACAACGTCATCGCGCTGAACGTATCCATCTCGCCGATGACGGCGTGTTTGGCCGTCTGGTCGACGATGACGACGTTTTCCTGATCCGACGTACGGAGTGAAATCTCGTGGGCCGGGAACGAATCCGTCATCCAGTAGTACTTATCGGCCCGCTCATGGAGGACTTGGGCGTCCGTCAAGAAATCGAGGATGTCTTCCGTGTCGACCGTCCCGAACCGTTCTCCTTTATGGAACGGCAACTCGAACGCCGCACACTTCAAATGATCGACGAGGATGATGAGATTGTTCGGGTCGAGTCGCGCCGCCTCCGGTGAACGATCCAAAATCAAATCGGGTTGCTCGACGACGAGCTGGTCGAGCGAGGACGACGAGGCGACGAAGATGACGAGCGACTCCGAATGCCGTCGGCCGGCCCGTCCGGCTTGTTGCCAAAGCGAGGCGACGGTACCGGGATACCCGTTCAAGACACACGCTTCCAATTGCCCGATATCGACGCCGAGTTCGAGCGCGTTCGTCGAGACGACCGCTCGAATCTCCCCGTCGCGGAGCCGGCGTTCGATTTCACGGCGTTCGGACGGCAAATAGCCGCCGCGATATCCGACAATCGACTTCGGTCCGAGCTCACGCCGTGTCAACTCTTGGAGATACGTCAACAGCACCTCGACGCGGACGCGGGAGCGGGCGAAAACGATCGTTTGAATGTCGGCCTCGACGAGCTTTGACGCGATCCGCTTCGTCTCGAGCGTGGCGCTACGGCGGATGCCGAGCGCCTCATTGACGACAGGCGGGTTATAGAAAATTAAATGCTTCTTTCCTTGTGGCGCACCGTTTTGGTCGACGAGGACGACATCTTCCTCGGTCAACCGTTCGGCCAACTCGACCGGGTTCGCAATCGTCGCCGACGTCATGATCCACTTCGGATGGCTCCCGTAATAGGCGCAAATCCGCTTCAGCCGTCGGAAGACGTTCGCGACGTGACTGCCGAATACGCCGCGGTACGTATGAAGCTCATCGACGACGATATACTCCAAGTTCTCGAACAAGCGAATCCACTTCGTATGGTGCGGCAAGATTCCCGAATGGAGCATGTCTGGATTTGTGATGACAATGTTACCGGCATCACGTACTTTCGTCCGAGCTGCCGGTGCCGTATCCCCGTCATAGGTGAAGCAGCGCAAGTCGCCTTCGAGCGCCTCGACCATCGACATGAGGTCGGTGTTTTGATCTTGAGCGAGCGCTTTGGTCGGATATAAGTAAAGCGCCCGGGCCGTCGGCTTCTCAATCATTTTTGAGAGCACCGGCAAATTGTAACAGAGCGTTTTCCCCGAAGCGGTCGGGGTGACGACGACCGTGGAATGGCCGCGTGCCGTCTGTTTAATCGCTTCGGCTTGGTGTGTGTACAACTTGTCGATGCCGCGCTCGTTCAAGACGCGCACGAGGTCGCGTGGAACGCTTGCCGGAATGTCCGCGAACTTTGCGGGACGGGCGTCGACCGTATGCCAGTTCGTGACATGACTATTGAAGCCTGGGTCGGTCTTGAGCGTTTCAATCATCTCTTCGACGGAACGCTTCTTTCGCATAAACTCACCTTCTCCTATCAAGAATTCGAAGGTGCAAGACGCTCCACGATGTCTTTCACTTGCCCGATCCGCTCGTCGCGAACGAGGCGATGAACGGCCGGCAACCGGAGCACTTCCATCGTGTTGAATGCGGCCGCCACATGTTCGTTCTCTTCCTCGAGGCGCTTGATCGCATCGTCATATAACAGATGCGTCGATCGGCCGAACAGGACGATGGTATGTAGCTTCGTGCATTTCGAATGGACCGCCTGTAAATGTTTCGTGTAGCGTTGCACCGCTTTATAGTAGTCATCGTGCGCCACGAGCGCACGACGTTTTCCGCGCAATAGTTCAGGATAAAATCGTTCGTCACCGAGAAACATCGTCTCGATCCCGATTCGTTTTAAATGCGAATGGCCCGCCGCGAGCGCGACGTCTCGATCATACAACAAACGTCCAAACGGGATGGACTCCCCGAGGAGGAGGCGTCCCATCTTCAAACCGTTGACACCGTGAAGCGGGAGACCTTCGTCATCCTCTTGCAGTCGATCGATTACAAATAACACTTTCATCTTACGTTTAAGAGAGAGTTGTACCATTTGTCACCATCCTATTCGCTTTCTTTTCATTATAGCAAACGGAACAGAAAAACAGGGCGATTTCAATCGCCCTGTGCGTGTTATTCATTGTTGCGGTCACTGTTTCCGTTCTCACGTCCACCGTTCCCATTGCCGCGGTTCTCGTTTGAGTCAGACGATTCTGAGTTGGACTGCCGTTCAAGGTCTGTTCCCGACTCTTCTTCCGCTGGAGGTTCTTCCTCCGTTGCCGGTTCTTCCGTCGTCTCTCCCGAGTCGCTGTTGTTGCCGTTATTGCCATTGTTGCCGTTATTATTGCCGTTGTTACCGTTCCCGTTATTGTCGTTCGACTGTTCCTCTTCGGTCGGCTCTTCAGCCGGCTGTTCCGTTTCCGGTTCTTCTTCTTCAGCCGGTTCTTGATTACGTTGAACCGTATACTGGGTTTGAAGCGGGCTCGACTGTTGCTCGCCGACGAGCGGATTCGTCGCCGTCGCGACAATCGTGAACGTGGTCGTCCCGTTCGTCAGACCAGAGATGTCGACACTCGTGTCTGACGTCGTGGCGACGACGCGCTCACTTCCGTCCGGTCGTTTCTCCGTCACGGTGAACGAAAGGTTTTGATACCCGTCCGCTTGCACCGCTTCCGTATTATACGACCATGTCAACGTGCCGCGGTCCGCCGGGATGTCGTAATTGATCGACGCGCCGGTCGGTGCCGGGAGCTTGTCCGGTTCGAGGTCTTTCGGCTTCGTCCCTTTGACGTACAGCTCGTTCCCGAGCGACAATACCGACTCCGGTTGCTGGAACGCTGCCGGACGACCGTTCGCGTTCGTCACTTCTTGCATCATATACTCGAAGTAGAACTGCGCGTAGTTCGGACTCATTACCCTTTCAGCCGTCTCGTTTGAACGACCGGTCCAGACGGAAATCGAGTAGTCGGTCGTATAGCCGGTGAACCATTTATCCATATCTTTGTTCGTCGTACCGGTCTTACCGGCGACGTCATACGGGAAGGCACCTGGTTGATACGTCCCGATTGAGGTGCTGACGACGTCACGGAGCATGTCTGTGAGCATGTACGCCGTATAGTCTTCCATCGCTTGTTTCGCTTTCACCGGCGAGTTGATCGTCGAGCCGTCATTGAACTCGATTTTTTGAATCAAGTGCGGCTTCGTGTACATCCCGTTCGTCCCGAGTGCAGCGTAAGCGGCCGCCATCTGCGACGTGCTCGCCTCGGCCGTACCGAGCGCGTTCGAGGCGTTCATCTCGTCGCCAGACATCGACGGCTCGATACCGAGATTTTGGACGAATGACTGAATCGCGTCTTGGCCGAACTCGTCCCGTACTTCATAGAAGGCACGGACGGCCGGTGTGTTCGCTGATACGGTCAAGAAGTAGCGCATCGTATTCGAGCCACGATACCCTTCATAGTAGTTGATTGGATTGTAATCTTCGTCTTCGAACGGGGCGTCACGGAGTACTTTCCCCGTCGACCATTGGCCGTTCTCAATCCCAGGTCCGTAGTCGAAGAACGGCTTCGCCGTCGAACCGATTTGACGCTTCTCGCGTGAGAAGTCACGATAGTTCTTATCGCCTTGCTCCGCTTGTTGGCTGTCAATCAAGGCGACGATTTCACCCGTCTTCGTATTGAGGACGGTCGCCCCCATCCGTAGGTCTTCCGGGAAGACGTTTTCGACGTTCATGAAATCGACGTTGTTCGATTTGATGTCGTTGTTGAACTTCGTATGCAAGTCTTTATCGATTGACGTATACACTTTGAGCCCTGCGCCATAAATGTCTGCCTGTTCGAGGCCATAGTCTTCCTCGAGCTCGGCTTGGACGCGCGCATAAATCGCACGCGTGTACGACTCGCCGTCCGTCTGTGGTGCCGGCGAGATGACGTCCGCGATCTCGACGTTGAGCGCTTCATTGTATTGCTCTTCCGTGATATGACCGTCACGCTTCATCGCGGCGAGCACTTGCTCTTGACGATAACGCGTCAGTTCTTGGTCACCACTGATTGGGTCATATGCGCTCGGACGCTGTGGCAGACCGGCGAGGATTGCCGCTTCCTGATAGTTCACTTCCGATACAGGCTTGTTGAAGTAAGCCTTTGAAGCCGACTGTACCCCGTATCCGCCTGAACCGTAATAGTTGATGTTCAAGTACATTTCGAGAATCTGCTCTTTTGAATATTCACGTTCGAGTTTGATGGCGAGCCATTGCTCTTGAATCTTCCGCTTCATACTCTTCTCACTCGTGAGCATCGATTGTTTGATCAGCTGTTGCGTGATCGTCGAGCCACCCTCGGACCCGAACCCGCTCGTCAAGTTGGCGAGGACCGCCCCGCCGATTCGGCGGATGTCGATTCCGTTATGTTCGTAGAAACGACGGTCTTCAATCGAGACGACCGCTTGTTGCATCACTTCAGAGATATCATTGATTGACACGTATTCGCGAACTTGGCCGCTTTCGAGCGGTTCCCCATTCGCTGAGATCAATTGAATCGGATACGTCTTCACCAACTTCTCTTCGTCGAGCGGTGGTGCGGTCGCGATTGCATAGGCGGAATACGCGCCCGCCGCGACAACGCCGATAATGAATAGTAATGTTGCGAGTAAAAGAATACGGCGCCAGATCGGCTTCTTCGTTTTCGGTTTTGACTGTTTCGTCGTCTGTTTACGTTTATTGGTCGTCGTGTCTTGCCGACGTGCCACCCGACTTCGTTCCATTCATGATTCACTCCTTCTATTTCAATCGAGCCATGCTTCTAGCGCCGCCAAATAATCGACGGCCGGCATCGCCCGGGTTGGAACTTCGATTGCATGTTGTTCAATGAAGCTGAGCGGGATTGATTTTCGTCCCGTCTCACGTTGTGCCCACCAGTCTAACAACTGGTCTGCTGACAGCACATATTGCGTATTATAGCGGCTAAACCGGATGATGACAAAGCAAATCCCTCCATGTTTCATACAATCACGCATGTGTGTGATTTGATGGTCATGAAAGTTACCGAGTGGGAACGACGTCTTATTGTTCGTCTCTTTCGCTTCGAAATCGATATATTTGCCGCGATACACCCCGTTATAGTCGGTCGTCGACGCTTGTTTGAAATACGCTTCCGTCACTTTCGCGGCGCTCCGTTTCGGATAATCGACTTTGACGATCTGTAGTGGCGTCGGTTTCTTATGGATGACCGCCTTGCCGTGGATTCGATAATACTCGTTCGTCTCGTTGAGCAGCGTCTCTAAGTTCATGCCTCGGTTCGCATACGTCGGACGCTCCGAGCGAATCGGTGCCCGACTGTCGGTTGATGCTTTCTTTCCGTTCGGATAGTGGAACATGTCGTCACCCCTACAACTCATTTTAGCAGGTTGGCCCACTCGTTCCTTCCGTCTAAGGTCTGATTGTCGAGTTCTGTCGCTCGACTGTCTCGTGGATTTTCCGCAATGCATATCGTACCAAACTCTTGTATGTTAAACTAGTATGTAGTGTATTGTGTAGTCAAATTGACACAAGCTTGTTACGGTGCTACTAAATACTTTTCTACAATAAGTCTTCTACTAGTTAACCCTTTCATCAATCCGATAAACACGATTGATGAAACTTATAAAAAATAGAGGCGCTTGAGATGAAAGAGATAAAGCTGTGTTGGAGGGGTACGATGGATAACGGAAAGAAGTACGTGATGTTTGTCGATGAGACGGGTACACCGAAGGGAAATACGCAATTTAATTTGACGGGTGTCCTCATGGAATACAAGTATGCGATTGACGCCGACGAGGCCGGAATGCCGTGCGAGCTGAAACGTCGTCTTCACGCGTTCAAGCGAGACGTGTTCAAAACGGAAAACATCCCGCTTCATCTGAAAGAGATTTTAAAGGCCGAGCATCCTTACGGAAAAGAGGATGGGATCACGATCGATATGCTCCGTGACTTTTGGAACAAGTTACCGGACTTCCTACGTGACATCAATTGTACGATTATTAGCGTCGAGGTCGATAAACAGAAGCTACAAGACTTCTACTCGACACCGAAAGACCCTTACGTCGTCGCGTTCGCGCATTTGATGAAGTCGTTTTACGCATTTCTTGAAGAGACCGAAGCGGTCAGTGCCCGCGTCGTGCTCGAATCGCGTGACGATTACCAGAATCTACTCATTCAAAAGGCGTTTTTTGACATTTTCAACTCAGGGACGGTCCACCTCGATGTCGAAAAGAGTCGACAAAAAATCAAAGGCTTCATCTTCTCCGAGAAACAAAACACGATTTATCAGTCCGGGCTCGAAATCGCAGACCTCGTCTGTCTGCCGCTCTCGCGCGTCCGTCGCGGGGTCATCGAAGTCAAACCGCGGTTCGTCCATTATGGGGATGAGAATCGCATCTTTAAAGCAATCAAGGACAAGATTTACATTCGTAAAGAAAGTCCAGACCAAGACTTCCGAAACTGGGGCTTCAAAAAAGTCCCGATCACGAAAAAGCGCCGCGAATGGAGCGACCATCCGTGGAACCACTAAAAAACTGCCTCGTAGCGTTAGCTACGGGGCAGTTTTTATGTCGCTTTTATCGACTTCATCCGCTTTTTCCCTTCCCGGCACATGTGCAGGAGCGGGCACGTCTCACAAGCCGGGCGTTGCGCCTTACAGTGATACCGTCCAAAGAAGATGAACTGATGATGCAGCTGCGACCATTCCTCACGCGGGAACTTTTTCATGAGCGTGTCCTCGACTTGACGGACGTTGTCTTTCCAGCGACAAATCCCGAGTCGTTTCGAGACGCGCTCGACGTGCGTATCGACGGCGAACGCCGGCTCATGGAACGCGACCGACAAGACGACGTTCGCCGTCTTGCGACCGACGCCAGGCAACGCCTCGAGCGACGCCCGGTCGTCCGGGACAATCCCGTCATGAAGCGTCACGATTTGCATCGATAGCGCCTTCACGTTCTTCGCTTTGTTCCGATACAATCCGATGCGCTTGATGAGCGACTCGATTTCCGAGACGTCGGCTGCCGCCATCGCTTCGACAGTCGGGAACGCCTCGAATAGGCCTGGCGTCACTTTGTTGACGAGCGCGTCCGTCGCCTGAGCCGATAACGCGACGGCGACGACAAGCTCGAACGGATTGCGATGCGTCAGCTCACAGTGCGCATCCGGGAACATCTGTCGCATCGTGTCTGATACTTCGTTTAGTTGGGCCCGGGTCAACATCATTTGTTCCTCCGTTGATATTCGACGACATCCTCAAGCGACTGGACGTTATGGTCTTGCCAGACGCGCAAGATTTTATCCATGTACTTGAAATTCCGCACGTTCCGGAGTTTTGCTTCCCGAAGGGCGGCCAGCACCAACTCTTCGCTAAACCCGTCTTCGGTCAGCCAGCCGACGATTTGCTCGATTTCAAACGGGGTGATCGTCCCGAATTCGCGCTCGAACGTATGAATCAAGTTCTCATTCAACGCATGCGGCGTCTTGACGGTCACCGTCTCCTCCTCGAGCGCTTCAAACAACGGTAACAGGCTGTATCGTTCCACGTCAGCCGAGGCATCGATGGCAATCAATTCTTTTTGCAACAAACCGAGCAAGACGGCACGTGCTTCATGCTCGGCCACGTTCATCCGTTCCCCGAGCTCGCTCGGGAGCGGCATCTCGATACCTTCCCCGGTCAGTTCGAGCAAGTGGACGACGAGACAAAACTCGACCGGGCTAAGGTCCAGCCGGCGTGCGTCCGTGAACAATTTACGCGGGACGACGACCGGGCTCTGTTCGAACAGTTTGATTAGACTATGTGCATTCATGGCGCACATCCTTTCTAAACACATCAATCGGGGAAGACGTCAAACGTCATCCCCGATTCGGCGATTATTATGGGTGAATCCGGTTCAAAAGACGTGGGAACGGAATCGCTTCGCGGATATGCTCGATTCCGCTAATCCAAGCGACGGTGCGCTCGAGACCGAGTCCGAAACCTGAGTGCGGCACTGAACCGTACTTCCGGAGCTCGAGATACCAGTCGTACGCGTCCGTCTCATCGAGGCCTTCTTTGATGATTTCTTCTTTCAAGCGGTCATAGTCGTCTTCACGCTGTGAACCGCCGATAATTTCTCCGTACCCTTCCGGTGCGATCAAATCGGCACAGAGGACGAGATCCGGGTTCTCCGGGTCGACTTTCATATAGAACGGCTTAATCTCTTTAGGCCAGTGCGTGATGAATACCGGCTTGTCATGTGCGTTCGCGATGGCCGTCTCGTGCGGTGCACCGAAATCGTCGCCATACTCGATATCATCGAATCCTTCGGCTTTTAGGAACGTGATTGCGTCCGCATAACGGATGCGTGGGAACGGTGCTTGAACTTTCTCAAGCTTCTCCAAGTCGCGCCCGAGCAGTTCGAGCTCGTTGCGGCAGTTCTCAAGTGCCGACTTCGCCAAATACGAGACGTAACGCTCTTGAAGGTCGAGACTCATATCATGATCGAAGAACGCCATCTCAGGCTCGATCATCCAGAACTCGATTAAGTGACGACGTGTCTTCGATTTCTCGGCGCGGAACGTCGGGCCGAACGAGAAGACTTTTCCAAGCGCCATTGCCGCGGCTTCCATGTATAGTTGTCCTGTCTGAGACAAGTATGCCGGTTGACCGAAATAGTCCGTTTCGAACAACTCCGTCGTCCCTTCCGGCGCGCTTGACGTGATGATCGGCGGGTCGATTTTGACGAATCCTTCTTGGTTGTAGAACTCATACGTCGCCCGAATCAATTCGTTCCGTACTTTCATGATCGCGTGCTGGCGACGCGAACGGAGCCAGAGGTGACGGTTGTCCATCAAAAACTCCGTCCCATGCTCTTTCGGCGTGATCGGGTAATCGACCGACTCGGCGATCACTTCCATGTCTGACACTTCAAGTTCAAAACCGAGCGGCGTGCGGCCACCGTCTGACTTGACGTTCCCTGTCACCCAGACCGATGTCTCTTGCGTCACACCTTTGGCGAGTGCGAACAGCTCTTCGGCCACATCGGCTTTGACGACGACGGCTTGGGCGAACCCGCTCCCGTCCCGGAGCTGAAGGAACGCGATTTTCCCGCTCGAACGTTTATTGGCAATCCATGCACCGACGCGGACCGTCTGTCCTTCGTAATCTTTAAATTGGTTGATTGAAATAGTTGTCATTGTCGTTTCCATCCTTTCGCTTATCGAGCGTTCTCTTTAATGAAAGCTTCCACTCGATCGAGCGCTTCTAATACTCGCTTTAACTCCGTCGCATAGGAGAGTCGTACGTAATCGTCTTGACCGAAGCCAGAGCCCGGGACGAGCGCGACGAACGCTTCACCGAGGACAGCCTCGCACCAAGCGTCGACCGAGTCGTATCCGCTCATCGATGCCGCTTCTTTGGCGTTGGCGTATAAGTAAAATGCACCTTGTGGTTTCAAACATGTGATTCCTGGAATTTGAATCAATCGGTTATAGACGATGTCGAGGCGTTCCTCGAACGAGACACGCATCATCTCAACGTCATCTTGCGGCCCGTTATACGCTTCGACCGCGGCTGCTTGCGCGACGGACGTCGGGTTCGACGTCGAGTGCGAGGCGAGGTTCGTCATCGCTTCGATAATCGTTCGGTCACCGAGCGCATAACCGATGCGCCACCCTGTCATCGCATGCGACTTCGAGACGCCGTTGATGATGATTGTGCGTTCGCGCATACCCGGAAGTGTCGCAATCGAGACGAACCGGTCATCTCCGTAGACGAGCTTCTCGTAAATCTCATCGCTGACGACGAGCAAATCGTGGCGTTTGACGACGTCCGCGAGTTCTTCGAGTTCCTGTTCGGTATAGATCATGCCGGTCGGGTTGGACGGGCTGTTCAAAATGACCGCTTTCGTCCGATCCGTGATGGCCGCTTCGAGCGAAGCCGGCGTCAATTTGAACGACGTCTCTTCCGTCGTCTCGACGTACACCGGTTCCCCGTCCGCGAGTTTTACTTGTTCCGGGTAACTGACCCAGTACGGGACCGGGATGATGACTTCGTCCCCTTCATCAAGAATCGCTTGGAACAGGGCATACAAGGCATGCTTCGCCCCAGAGGCGACCATGACCTCGTTCCGTTCAAAGACGAGGTCACTGTCGCGCTTCGTCTTGTCGATAATCGCATCTTTCAATGCAACCGTGCCCCCTGAAGGCGTATATTTCGTATCGCCTTCCCGGGCAGCGCGGCAGGCCGCATCGATGATTCGGTCTGGCGTGTTAAAGTCCGGCTCGCCCGCCCCAAGACCGATGACGTCTTGTCCTGAAGCCTTGAGCGCTTTCGCTTTCGCCGTGATGGCGAGCGTCGTCGACGGCGTCAATTGTTTAACCCGTTTTGCCAATAGATGTTCCATCGTGATCCCCCTCTACTTATAACGACGCGTCCGTCAGTTCGACCCGTCGGATAAATTCTCCAGTTTGAAGCGTATAGTATGAATACGTGTATGACGCGTTCGCCTTTGTCACCACTTCGACTAAGGCACGTTCATCGAAGCCATATGTGCAGCTGACGAGTGTCCCGCCCGTCTCTGCGAGTGAATCGTTACAAATTTGATCCAAATCAACGTTCGTCACGTCACGGACGACAATCGGTTGTTCCTCATCGACCGGAACGAATAGGACGTTTTCTGCGTTCTCGAAGACGACGTAAGGTTCAGTGCCGTTATAGAGCGTCGCCCGATCGACTGTCACGCCTGCTTGCTCCGTCTCAAGACGTTCTCTTGCCTCGCCGATCATGGCATCTTTCACACGCTCGGTGTGGCCGATCGTGAACCAATACACACCACTAAAGACGATGACGACACCAATCAGTGCCGTCACGAGTGCGATCACTACTTTTGACTTACGTGTCATTCCGTCCGATAGATGGTGAACACCATCTCTTCTTTCTTCGGATCATTTACTTTTTTCTCTAACGCCAAACCAAACATTAAATCTTGGCCCTTGAGCGTCCGATTCAACAAGTCGACGATTTTATAGACGTCTGCGGTCGGCTCGATGCGAACGGTCGCGAGCGTTTCGATATTTGAATTCATGGTCCATCCTCCTTCGAACACTATACCCATCATTATAAAACGATAACTTCTTCATGCCTAGCGTTATCTGTCATTTCCTAGGCCGGTCTTCGCTTTGTCGTCCAAAAAAAGTTCAAGTTCTGCGAGCGCCGTCTCGATTGGTCCTTCGATTCGGTCGACGGCGGGCAGACTATTGAGGAATTGCTTGCCGTAACGCGTCGTCTCGACACGGCGGTCAAAGACGAAGATGGCGCCGTAGTCGTCTTTCGAACGAATCAACCGGCCGACCCCTTGTTTGAAACGGATGACGGCCTGTGGCAAGGACAGTTCAAAGAATGACGATTTTCCGGTCGCCTCAATCTTCTCACCCCGGGCTTGCATGACGGGCTGGTCCGGCGGTGCGAACGGTAGCCTGACGATGATGAGACACGTGAGCGCCTCGCCTGGGATGTCGACGCCTTCCCAAAAGCTAGCCGTACCGAACAAAATCGACTGATCGATGCGCTTGAACTGCTTCGTCAACCGACTTCTCGATCCGCCGCTGACACCTTGGGCGAGAAGCGTATATGCTTCGTCGAGTTGGTCTTTCACCGCCTCATGCGTCAGGCGTAGCAGTTCGTTCGAAGTGAACAACACGAGCATGCGCCCTTTTGTGACGTTGGCAATCTTTGCGATGGCGTCCGCGGTCTGTTCGACGAACTGTGGGAGCGGCACTTCATTGATGAGCGGGAGGTCGGACGGGACGAACAGCTTCGCCTGACGTTTGAAATCAAACGGCGACGGCAAGACGACACGCCGCACGTCTTCCCCGTCTAACCCGAGCCGACGCTCGATGAAGCCGAACCGTCCCGACACCGTCATCGTCGCCGACGTCAAAATCGTCGGCCGCTTGTTGAACAGCCGCTCGTGGAGCAACGGACCAATCTCGACCGGTTGCGTGTAAACCGAAGTCAGCTTTCGATTCGCTAGGTTCAGCTCGACCCAACTGACCGAGTCGTCATCCCGGGCGAGCATCGTCTCGAACAAGACGCTCTCGAGTTCGCGCACATCCCCGATAAACGCCTTGAAGTCCGCGATGACGGCCCGTTGCTTGAACGTCATATGTTCTTTATGTTCATCAAGAAGGCGGTGCATCTGCCGGAGCGACATCCGCAATGTCCGTAGTTTCGATTCGAGTCGTCTCGCCACTTCCCGAATCGGCTGGAAGGCGTTCCCTTCTCGTTCAAAGCGCACCGTTTGACGAGGCTCTTTCTTCTTGCCGAGCGAGTAAAGCGCCGTCAATAGGTCATCGAGCTCCGCGTCGACTCCTGCGAGCGCGACGTCCGTGTCACGGCTGAACGCCTCCGTCTCTTCTGACACCGACGTCAGATCGGCGAGTTGCAACAACCGTGAGTGAAACTTCCCATCGGCCCCGTACCCGAACCATTTGAACACACGGTCGAATTGGAGCGCATCGAACGTGACACCGAAATGATGGGACGCGACTTCCTCAACTTGGTGCGCCTCGTCAAGGACGAGCGGTGTATCGGTCGGCAAAATCCCGGCCTGATGCTGAAGGTCGGAGAATAAGAGCGCATGGTTCGTCACGATGATATCCGCCTCTTTCGAGCGCAAGACGGCCCTTGTGAAGAAGTCCCGGCTATACCATG
Source organism: Exiguobacterium alkaliphilum 12/1 (assembly GCF_000714435.1). Lineage (GTDB taxonomy): Bacteria > Bacillota > Bacilli > Exiguobacteriales > Exiguobacteriaceae > Exiguobacterium > Exiguobacterium alkaliphilum. The sequence goes on along the minus strand of NZ_JJMW01000019.1, from coordinate 212,292 downwards.
GGTCGAAGCGCCCGAACTCCGAGGCCGCGTCCGCTTGAATCAACCGTTTGAACGAGGCAGGCCCTTGTGTGGCCGCTCCAGGTAGCGATAGCTCCTCTAGGTCGCCCGTCTCGGTCTCCGTCAACCAGACGAGCACCATCGCTTTGCACATCCCCGTGAGCAGTCCGTCCGTCTTTTCCTCGAGGACCGCCTCGAACTTCCGTAAATCGATGTAGTTGCGGCGACCTTTCAACAGCGTGAACGCCACTTCCGGGAATATCGCCTGTAAAATCGGCAAGTCCCGATTGAGCAGTTGTTCCTGCAATTGAATCGTATGTGTGCTGACGACGACGGGCCGCTTCGTCTCGAGGGCATGGTGCGCACTCGGGATGAGGTAGGCGAGCGTCTTCCCTGTCCCCGTCCCCGCTTCGACTAACAAGGTCGCCTCGTCGTCGAGCGCCTTGTAGACGTGCCGCATCATCTCGAACTGACTTTGCCGCGGTTCGAACTGATGGAACAATGACGGAAGCGTCTCTTCAATCGTCCGATGGAGGAACGGCTCGAACGGTTCGCGTTCGACCGCTTCGACGTGCGCGTCCGTCAGACGTCTCAAGGCAATCTTGCGATGAATGTCATAATTCGTTTCGTCATCCGGACGAATACCGACCTCGACAATCAACTCATCGAGTAACGGTTCGATGTTGCTCGTCCAAGACTCAGACAAGCGCCGGAGCTGTTTGAGCGTCACGACCGGCAGATCTCGGAGCCGTTCGATTTGACGGATGAACAGCTCTGCCGTAGCCTCGGCATCACTGAGCGCCCGGTGCGCATCCGTATGCACCAGGTCGAACGTGTCGGAGAGCGCCTCGAGGGCGTGACTTTCAAGGGTCGGGTAAAGGATTCGGGCCAGTTCGACCGTGTCGATGGCCCGTCCTTCAAAGCGCATATACCCGGCCTGCTCCAAACTTTCATTTAAAAAATTCAAATCAAACGTGACGTTGTGGGCGACGAAGATGCGCCCGTCTAACATCTTCCATATGTCGGGAATGACCTCTTCAAACGTCGGGGCATCCGCCACATCACGATCGGTGATCGTCGTCAACTGCGTGATAAAGGGTGGGATCGGACGACTCGGTCGAATCAAGGTACTGTAGCGCTCAATCACTTCACTCCCTTGTACGACTACCGCCGCGAACTCAATCAGTTCGTCGCCGGATTTAACGGAATGACCGGTCGTCTCTAAATCCACTATCACATAAGTGTCCATAACATCCATCCCATCTTCGGCACGCGCGTGCTTGCTATCTGTCTCATCTTACCATAGAACGAAAGACGAAAAAACGGGGACGCCTATACTAGACGCCCCCGTTCGCTTCACAATACTGTGTGTGCAATCTCTTCATAGAGCAATTGGTCGACCTCGTTGCGTTCGTTCAAGACGGCCACTTTCGGACGATGCATTTTCGCTTCTTCCGCCGTCATTTGACCATACGCCATGATGATGACGACATCGCCGACTTGGAAATGTCGCGCTGCGGCCCCGTTCAAACAAATGACGCCTGAGCCGCGCTCGCCTTTGATGACGTATGTCTCGATGCGGGCCCCGTTATGGTTGTTCGTGATGTGCACATGTTCGTTTTCCATAATGCCGACCGCATCCATCAAATCCTCATCGATCGTGATGGAGCCGACGTAATGCAAGTTCGCTTCGGTGACGGTCGCCTTGTGTAGTTTCGCGTGCATAAATGTTCGAATCATTCGATTCATCCTCTCTTCCAAATCACATTATCAATCAGGCGGGCCCGTTCGAACTGCACCGCCACGGCAATCAATAGTTCGGTCGATGCCGAGGTCGCCTCGGTCAACGTCGGATAGTCTTTCACTTCGACATAGTCGATCATGCTATTCGGAATGTTTTGCAACCGTTCCTCGAGTCGTGCCATCACGTCTCGGAGCGGCTCGCAGTCTTCAAGCGCGTCGTACGCATCGGTCAAGGCGCGGTTGATTTCGCTCGCATCCGTTTTTTCCACGTCTGACAGATAGACGTTCCGTGACGACTTCGCGAGGCCCGACGGTTCGCGAATAATCGCACATCGACGAATCTCGACCGGGACGAAATAGTCGCGGACGTAACCTTCGATTAGAGCGACTTGTTGCGCATCCTTTAATCCGAAATAGGCGCGTGTCGGATGGACGAGATTGAACAGCTTCGATACGACGGTCAAGACGCCATCGAAATGACCGGGACGACTCGCCCCGCATAAGACGTCCGCGCCGGTCCGTACCGTCACCCGTGCCATATCGAGCGGATACATCGTCTCGGTCGTCGGATAGAACAACACGTCGACACCTGCCTCACGGGCGAGCGCCTCGTCTCGCTCAAAGTCACGCGGGTAACGGTCAAGGTCTTCGTTTGGCCCGAACTGGGTCGGGTTGACGAAGATGCTCATGACGACGAGATCGTTCTCGGCTTTGGCCGCCTCGACGAGACTGAGGTGCCCTTCATGTAAATAGCCCATCGTCGGGACGAAACCGATCGTCCCGGCGTCTGTCAACAGTTGCTGCAACGCGCTCGGTGTCGTGACGATGTTCATGCCTTGCCCCCGTAGAGCGTGTCGAGCAAAGACTCGTCCATCGTGAACGTGTGCCGCTCGAGCGGGAATGAACCGTCTTTCGTCGACTCGACATAATGGCGAATTGCCGTCGTCGCCACTTCGTTCACGTCGGCATACGCCTCGACGAACTTCGGTAACCGGTCGACCCCGTATTTCAAGATGTCGTGATAGACGAGCACTTGTCCGTCGACGTCGGCCCCTGCCCCGATGCCGATGACCGGAATCGTGAGCGCCGCGGCGATCTTTTTCGCCAATTGGTGCGGGACACACTCTAACACGAGCATCTTCGCACCGACACGCTCGGCCTCGAGGCTGTCGGCAATCAACTGTTCGGCATCCTCAAGTGACTTGCCTTGTACTTTGTAGCCTTCGAGCACGCCGACCGATTGCGGCGTGAGACCGAGATGGGCGACACAAGGCATGCCGACCTTCGTCAGCCGCTCGATTGTCTCGAGCACCTCGCCCGCCCCTTCGAGCTTGATGGCGTCGGCTTGTCCGTCCTGGAACAAGGACGCCGCGGCTTGGAGCGTCCGGTCAAAATCACCGTGATAGGTCGCAAACGGCATATCGACGACGACGAACGTGTCACGCGCCCCGCGGCGTACCGCCTTGGCGTGATGAATCATATCTGCCGTCGTCACAGGAATCGTCGAGTCGTAACCGAGTACGACCATCCCGAGCGAATCGCCGACCAAGATGATGTCGACCCCCGCCGCCTCGGCGAGTTTCGCCGACGGGTAGTCGTAGGCGGTCAACATGACCAGTTTCTCTTCTTGTTTCATCTTTTTGAGTAGTGAAGTCATCGTGTGCATAAAATTCTCCTCCTAGTTGGGAGACAGGAAAGAAAAAGCGCCTTCTTATCGACAAGAAGGCGCACGAAAGCAAACTCAAGGGTTGAGTGTCCTTCTGTCCCTGTCAAAATGATCAAGGCAGACAAAAATGTGAGTGACGGTCTGCAGTCCGGTACACTTCGCGAGCGATAGCGTCCGACACACTCATTATAGACCACGTCAAGCATTCATTCAATCATTCCAAACCGCGATTTCAGCAGAGTAAATCGGTTCGATTTCCGCTCCCGTCTCCAGTAAGAGCGCACCTTCAGACGAGATGCCACGCATGACCCCGGTCTTCGTCCTTCCACCCGTCGTCAACGTGATCATCTCATCGATGAAAGCTGCGTTGTGAAGCCAATGTTCACGAACCGGGGAGAAGCCCGCCTCAAGGAACAGATCGTACTCCTTCTCGAGGTCTTCTAACAAACGAGCGAGCAATTCGCTGCGGCGGTGGACGATGCCCGTCTCGCGCTTGAGTGACGTCGCCCGATGGAGGAGTTCTTCTGGGATCGTCTCGCCGTTGACATTGAAGCCGAAGCCGAGGATGACCGCTTGAATCCGGTCGCCCTCGGTTTGCATCTCCGTCAAAATCCCGCCGATTTTCTTCCCGTTCAAGAGCAGGTCGTTCGGCCATTTGATCGTTGCGGCAATCCCTTCACGGTTGAGAGAGCGGGCGAACGCGCTCGCCGCCATGAGGGTCAATTTCGACGCGTCTCGAATCGGCAAGTCCGGACGTAAAATGACGCTCGCCGCAATATTGACCCGGCTCGGATTGTACCATTGTCGTCCGAGTTGTCCGCGGCCGGCCGTCTGTTCTTCGCTGATGACAATCGTCCCTTCCGCCGCCCCTCGTTGAGCGAGCTCGTGGGCGATCCGTTGTGTCGTGTCGACTTGGTCGTACGCGTGAACGTGTTGCCCGAAACGGCCACGCCGGACGGAGACGAACGCCGTCTCATCGAAGCGGTCGTTCTGCTCAAGCAATTGATACCCTTTTCGTGGAATCGTCTCGATTGCGTAACCGTCTTGTTTTAACGTCTCGATATGCTTCCAAATAGCGGTACGTGAAATATTTAATTGCCGGGCCAACTCCTGCCCGCTCCAAACCGCCCCGTCTTGCAAGAGGCTCAAGACCTTTCCTCGTGTCGAAGCCATGCGCCTGCCTCCTTCCGTAAAATCGTCTCCTCGTTCGAGAGCTCGCCGTGGAGCACCACTCGTTCCAGATGGGCAAGTAACTGTTTAATCGTCGCGCCTTTCGCCCCGATGGCGATGGCGTCACGACCATCGAAACGAAGCTCACTGCGACGTTGAATCGGCAATGCCCGCTTCAACTCGAGGGCCCGGTCCGTCCGGCCTTCCATCCGTAAGTACGTGTCGAGCGTCGCCTCGGGCGTGTCGTAAATCGCGAACGTGTCGAGGCCGGTCGAGAGCAACCTAGCGAGCCGACTTGCTTCACGTTTGGTCGCGTTCGACCGTTTCCAGGCAGCGAGCCAATTCGCGTCACCCGCGTGATAGAGTAAGAGCGCCCAGCCGCCGAGCGCGTTGACCGGTCTCCGGTCGTCGTCGATGACCTTTTCCAAGAGATGGCGATCCATATCCGGCAAGTGGGCATGAATCCCGGCCGCCATGAGCGACGAGAGCGCCCGCTTATAGGCCGGACCCGCCATCAGCTTCTCGAACTCGATGGCGATGCGCTCCATGGCGATATGGCGAAGCTTGTGCCCGAGCGCCGAGGCTGCGCGGACGAGTTCCTCGTCGAGTGTGAAGTCGAGCTGGGCCATAAAACGGAACGCCCGCATGATGCGGAGGGCGTCCTCGTCGAACCGTTCGTACGGGCTCCCGACGGTTCGGATGACTTTCGCTTCGAGGTCGAGCCGTCCGCCGAACAAGTCGACGACGTTGCCGTCGTGGAACGCCATCGCGTTCATCGTGAAATCGCGTCGGAGCAAATCCTCCTCGAGTGAGACGCCGAGGGCGACGTGGTCGGGGCGACGCGAGTCGGAGTACGTACCTTCCGAGCGGAACGTCGTCACTTCGAACGGGTGATGGTCTAAGATGACCGTCACCGTCCCGTGGTCAATCCCGGTCGGCACCGCCTTCGGGAAGAGCGCGAGCACCTCGTCCGGGAAGAGCGACGTCGCGATGTCGATGTCGTCCGGCAAATGTCCGAGCATATAATCCCGGACGGCGCCGCCGACAATATACGCCTCGCCGCCGCGGGCGTTAATCGTTTCGATAATCTGTTTTGCGTATTCCCACTCTGTCATACGCGCACCACCCGTTCATAAAGTGATTCGTAGGCGGACACGATATCGGCCGAAGCGAACTGTTTGGCCCGTTTCAACCCGTTTTCCCGTAACCGCATCTGTAGCGCCTTGTCGAGCAAGATGTTCTCGAGCGCTTTTGTCGCCCCGGCGACGTCACCACGGGCGACGACGAACCCTTCCGCCCCATCGGTGATCACTTCCGGCAAGCCGCCGGCGTCCGAGACGACCGACGGGATGCCCGTCGCCATCGCCTCGAGCGCGACGAGACCGAACGCCTCTTTATCCGATAACAGGACGTGCACGTCACTGATCGCTAACAGTTCCGCGACTTGTTCTTGCTTCCCGGCGAAGATGACGTCTTGCTCGAGCGACAACTCGCTCACTTGGCGGCGCATCGCCCCCATGAGCGGGCCGTCCCCGACGAGGAGCAGTTTCTTATCCGGCACGTCCATCCGGTCGAACGCTTCGAGGACGAGATCGATCCGTTTCACTTGGCGGAAGTTCGAGACGTGGATGACGACATGGTCCGATTCGGTCAAGCCGTAACGTTCCCGAAGTGACGAATCATCGAGCGGACGGTACACCGACTCGTCGATGAAGTTATGGATGACGTCAATCGACAAGTCGGACCCGATCCGTTCGAGCGTCTCTTGCCGCAGGCTATCGGACACGGCCGTGATGGCGTTCGATTGCCGAAGCCCGTATAGGATGGCCGGTTTCAGCTCCTCATCCTCCCCGAGGACGGTAATATCGGTCCCGTGTAGCGTCGAGACGATCGGGATGTTCGTCCCGGCCATCTCGCGCCCGAGCGCGGCACAGACGGCGTGCGGCACGGCGTAATGCGCATGGATGACGTCGAGACCGAACGCCTGGATGACGCTCGCGATCTTCGAGGCGAGCGTAATGTCGTACGGTGGATAGCGAAACACCGAATATTGATTGATCTCGACCTGATGGAACGTGATGTTCGGATGATACGCGTTCAATCGGAACGGGATGCTCGACGTGATGAAATGGACGTCATGGCCGCGGTCGGCGAGCTTCATCCCGAGCTCGGTGGCGAGAATGCCCGACCCCCCGACCGATGGATAACAGAGGACACCAATCCGGAGCTTCATGCGAGCCCACCCGCCTTCCTGACGGCGTAAGGCTTGACGGTCATCAAGCCTTCGGCGTACGTCGTCCCGATTAAACTGCCGAAATGCCGCTCCCGGGCCCGCACGCGCTCGATGTATTCATCTGTGAGCGGGGTGCGGACGCCGTCGACGGGCATGAATTGGCTCTCATACGCAGACAAGGCACGCAGCTTCGTCTCCATCGTCTCGCTGATGTCGATGCAGACGTCAGGCGTCTTGAGCGCGTTAATCATATATTGATAGACGCTGTCCGGTCGATACGCCGGCACGTCCGGTAAGTATTTACGAATCCCGGCGTTAAAGAGCGCCTCCTCGACGAGCCGGGCACAGGCCCGATGGTCGGGATGACGGTCGACGCCGTACGGATACAAGACATGCGTCGGACGCTCGGTCCGAATCAACCGGACGAGCGTCTCGATTTGGCTTTCGTCCCCGGTCAGTCCACGGTCCGGGAACCCGAGATTGAGGCGACGAACCCCGAGCACGTCGTCGGCGTATCCCGCCTCGACGGCGCGCGTGTCGACGTCCCCGTTCGAGGACAGCTCGGCCCGCGTCAAATCGACATAGACGACCTCGATGCCGTCGCGTCTCCATTGGGCCGTCATCCCGGCGATACCGATCTCGATATCGTCCGGATGGGCCCCGATTGCTACTATTTTCATAATCAATCACCTCTTCTGTGAAAAGTATATCGGACTCCTCCGCGAATGTCATATGTAGAGGGTAGGCAATCGAGAGGTTTTTCGAGTACTCTAGGAAATGGGAGGTGAACGAAATGACGGTCCAGTTACCGATTCGTTTTCGCAATATTATCTTTATCTTAATTGGTTCTTTCATTTTTGCGTTCGGGGTGTATCACTTCAACGTACAAAACAATTTGGCCGAAGGTGGCTTCACCGGGATCACGTTGATTCTGCGCGGCTTGTTCGACTGGTCGCCCTCGATCACGAACTTGGCGCTCAACATCCCGCTCTTCTTCGTCAGTTATAAGCTGCTCGGGCGGACGACGTTCATCTATACGCTCATCGGGACGTTCAGTTTCTCGCTCTGGTACGCGCTCGTCGCCAAGTACTCGAACCTCGTCATCGATTTGACCGACGACATGGTGCTCGCGAGCTTGTTCGCCGGGCTCTTCATCGGCGTCGGCCTCGGCATCATCTTCAATAACGGCGGCACGACCGGCGGCGTCGACATCATCGCCCGCCTCGTCCAGCGCTATGTCGGATGGTCGATCGGGAAGACGTTCCTCGTCTTCGACTTCTTCGTCATCGTCCTCAGTTTGACGTATCTCGACATCCGCGAGGCGATGTACACGCTCCTCGCCGTCTATGTCGGGGCTCGCGTCATCGATTCGATGCAGGAAGGAACGTACGCCGGCAAGGCCGCGATGATCATCAGCGACCATCGGACGGCGATCGCTGACGGCATCCACGCGACGATGAATCGTGGGACGACACGCCTCATCGCCAAAGGTGGCTACTCGAACAAAGAGCTCGAGGTGCTCTATGTCGTCGTCGGTCGCAACGAGGTCAACCGCCTGAAGACGATCGTCAAACAGATCGACCCGCACGCCTTCGTCACGTTCCATCACGTGTACGAGGTCGGCGGGGAAGGCTTCACGTTCGACGAGAATCGGGTCCCACTGAAGTAATCGAAACCTCAGAGACATCAAACAAGCCACCGGCAGCGAACTCGCTGCCGGTGGCTTGTTTTTTAACGGTTGTTCGCCTCGTCATCGTTCGATTCGGACGATCTCAAAGTCGAGCGTCCCGCCCGGTGAAACGATTGAAACGGTTTGGCCGACGACGCCCCCGATTAACCCGCTACCGAGCGGCGACGTGTCGGCAATCGTGTCTTTCGCCAAATCGGCTTCGTGTTCACCGACGATGCGGTACGTCTCTTCATCCCCACCGGGTATCTCGCGGATGACGACGCGGCTGCCGAACGCGACGACGTCTGAGCGGCCCGTCTCGACGATGACGGCATGAGCGAGTAGCCGCTCGAGTTCGACGATCTTTGACTCGATCCGCGCTTGTTCCCGGACCGCGTCCATATACGTCACGTCTTCTCGAAAATCACAGAACTTCCGGGCCGCCTTGACGCGTTCGAGCGCCTCGCGCCGGCTGTCGCCTCGCAGCGTCTCGAGCTGTTCCTGCAAGCGGTGGCGCCCCGCTGTCGTCAATTGTGGTTGATGCATCGGTTGCTCCTTTCGAAAGCGAAATGAAAAAATCCCGTCACGTGGACGGGACTGATGATTCTACTCATCACGTGGCATGAAGACGATGAGCGCCAAACGGATGAGTTCCGCGACCGCGACGAGCGTGGCGGCGACATATGTCCAAGCTGCGGCGTTGAGCACTTTTCGTGCGCCTGACTCTTCGTTCGCCGTGACGATCCCGTGGCTCGTCAATTCGGCCATCGCCCGTTTCGAGGCATCGAACTCGACCGGAAGCGTCACGAGTTGGAACACGACCGCACCGAGCATCATGATGACACCGAGCTGAGCGAGTCCTAAGGCACCTAACAAGAATCCGCCGAGGAGGAGCGGGAACGACAAGTTCGACGTGATGTTGACGACCGGGACGAGACGATGGCGGACGCGCATCATCTTATAGTCGGTCGCATCTTGGATGACGTGCCCGATCTCGTGCGCCGCGATGGCTGCTGACGAGATCGTCGAGCCTTGATACACTTCACGTGACAAGCGGACGACTTTGTTGACCGGGTCGTAATGGTCGCTCATCAGTCCGTCGACCATCTCGATGCGCACATCGTTGACACCGTTTTGCTTCATGATGAAGTCTGCGACTTGCGCGCCGGTGACACCGCTTTGGAGGCGTTGCTGTAAAAATTTCTTATACGTACTTTTCACTCGCATCTGAGCCCATAGCGGGATGAGCATAATCAGTGCAAGATAGAAAATATAACCACCTAATGACATTTTCTATATCACCTCTGCGTGTATTTGATAGTTCAATTTTACATTCTTATGACCTTATTATCAAGTGAAGTGCGTAGGACGAGCACATATCCCACAAAAAAACACAATCCTGTCAGCCAAAACGACCCGTATCCGATCCACATGATATGTTCGGCGAGCGCGGGGTAACGTGGCCATTGGCCGAGCACATAATCGACGACGTCGTTATGGATGACCCAAACGAGCGTCAACACGAACGAGCGTATCGTCCACGTCATGAACGGGGCGTAAAGGAGCGCCTGGACGGCCATGGCGCCGTGCGACACCATGAGCATGAGTGCCATGAGCACCGTGAACGTGTCGGCATCACTACCGAGCGTCCGTAAGAACAAGACGTTCATGACGACGGCCCAGACACCGTATTTGATTAAAGTAATGAAGGCGAGCGTCTCTAGGAGTGGCGATCGCTTGCCGAAAATCCAAAGACCGAGCACGACCGTGAAGAAGAGCGAAGCCGTCGGACTATCCGGCACGAACGGCCAGTAGATGAGTGGCGTATCCCGCAGTTGTGGTTCGTACCAGATGTAACCGTAAATCGTACCGAGCAAGTTGATGACGAACAACACGCTGAGCACGGCTTTATGTCTCAAGAAAGGATACCAAACGTTATGTAACATGTTCAAACCGTCCTTTTTTCCTTATTGTAGCGCGAGCCGAAGGGAAAGTAAAAACGCGCGGCCCAATTGGACCGCACGCGTTGGATTACTGGTTGTTTTCGCCGCCTTCACCGTATGAAGCGATGAATTCAGCCATAGCTTGAAGATCTTCATCCGAACCGTCCCATTGACCGGCTGGCATCGCGCCAATCCCGTTCACAGAGATTTCGGCAATCTCTTCTGCCGAGTAAGTCGTACCGACGAGCGGTGGGGCTGCAGCGCCACCTTCTAGGTTTTGACCGTGACAGTTGACACATGATTGGGCCGCATAGATTTCATAACCTGGGGCCGCCGTGTCAATCTCTGGGCCTTCACCCGGGACGACAAGGATACCTTGCTCATGGACTTGGTCCCAGTGCGTCGTTTGTACCGACTCCCACGTCAAGTAGACGATCGAAAGGATACCAAGCAACATGAACGTTGTCGAGACTGGGCGTCTCGCCGGTCGGCGCTCGAGCCCTTGGTCAAGCCATGGTGCAATCAAAAGCGCCGTAAAGGCGATTCCCGGCATGATGACCGTACCGAGTAAAATCCAATCCCCTGCTGCAAACTGATATTTGAGCAATTGATACAAGAACAAGAAATACCAGTCCGGAAGCGGAATATATGACGTGTTCGTCGCATCAGCGATGTTTTGAAGTGGCGCAGCTTTAACAATCGTCAAAGCAATGAATCCGATCAAGAAGACTGATCCGACCATCCACTCTTTAAGCAAGAAGTTCGGCCAAAACGCTTCTGTGCGTCCTGGGTATTCTGAATAGTCTTTTGCAATATTCTGTTTCCGATTCGAGATTCCTACTCGAGAGTCGGTCACAAATTTCATCCCTTTACCGCGATGCATATCGTTTCTCCTCCTTTTTGTCTTCGAATCGGCTTAAAGCGGTCCAGATATTCCTTGTTTACGAATCATCAAGAAGTGAGCCCCAAGGAGTCCGAACAAGGCCGCCGGTAAGAAGAAGACGTGAATGGCGAAGAAGTTCGTGAGCGTCCGGGCGCCGACGATCTCACCACCGGCGAGAAGCGTTTTGGCGATGCCACCGATGACCGGGACACTCTCAGCAATCTGAAGCGTAACTTTCGTCGCGAACAACGCTTTCATATCCCAAGGCAACAAGTAACCTGTGAGACCGAGCGCCAAGACGACGAAGAAGAGCAAGACGCCGACGACCCAGTTGAGTTCGCGCGGCTTTTTATAAGAGCCTGTAAAGAATACGCGGAGCGTATGCAAGAACAACATGACGATCGCAACCGATGCGCCCCAGTGATGCATCCCACGGACGATTTGACCGTGTGCGATCTCGTTTTGTAAGTAGTAGACCGACGCGTGCGCGTTGATGATGTCAGGTACGTAATACATCGTCAAGAACATCCCTGACAAGATTTGAATCACGATCGTAAAGAACGTCAAACCGCCGAAGCAATAGACAAATGCTGAAAAGTGATGGGCAGGGTTGACGTGTTCTGGTACTTCATGGTCAGCGATGTCGCGCCATAACGGCGTGATGTCGACGCGTTCATCGACCCAATCATAAATTTTTTGTAACATCGGCTATTCCCCCTCTCACAACTGTGTGACCGGACTGCCCAAGTATAGGAATCCGTCTTTTTCTTCTTTTTCATAACGGGCAAGTGGTGATGTCGGAGGCGTACCTGGAATGTTCGTCCCGTCCTTCGTATAACGACCGAAGTGGCACGGGCAGAAAAATTCTGTTGGACGCGTCGGATCGCCGCCGTATCCTACTTGACAGCCGAGGTGCGTACAGATCGGAGACAAGGCGATCACCTCTCCGCTCTCATCTTTGAAGACCCATGCTGAGAGCGTCTCTTCGAACTCATACCATGCATCTTGCGTTTGTTTTTTAAAGTCGACACGTTGCGGCTCAGTCGTGATGTCATCGAGACTCATCACTCGAACTTTGTCACCCGCATCCGATCTTTTAAGTACCGGATCGATTGCAAAGTTGACCATCGGACTGATCAATGTTGCCGCCATAAAGCCACCTACTCCAGTCAGTGTGTACGTTAAGAACTGACGGCGCGTGACTTTTGACCCTTTTTGAGCCATTTCGTTCCCCCCTCATTCGTGTGCATAACCCCATAATTCTTTATGCATTCTTCACAAAAATTTCTCACTCAACAAAATAGTATATCAATAAAACCTCTACGTCAACCGCTTCATGTCGCCATCCAACGGGCAGAAAGCTCTGTGATGACTTGTGTCGCAAAATTTTGAACCATCGTGTGCGACTGCTCGCCCGACATCCCTTTCAACGCTAACGGCGGCACGAAGATGATCGGTAAATCGAACGCTTTGAAGCGGACGTCTGAAGAGATGAACAACACGTGAGAGAAACCCGACGCCGTCGCTTTCTCGAGGACGGTCTCCGCAAGTAAAGAGCCGGTTTCCACGTCGACGTAACTAAGCGTCGGGCAGAGCATCGTTCGTCCAGAGAGCTGTCGTTCCGTCTCGAGCGCCACCGCCTGGATGACCTCGTTCCCTTCAGCTTTACGGACCATCTCCTCGTCGAACGCGAGTTCGACGAGCGGGACGACGAGCGTATCGACGTATTGTCGTTCCGTGAGCGACTTTCGCGCATCAATACTATCGAACCTCATCTTTCCCCTCCTCTCTAGACATGATTCATCATGTCTATTGTATCGCACCTCCGTTCATTGCTTGTTCAAACTTATGAACGAAATGTGAAATTATTGTGTATTCCTACGTCATTAATATACCAAAAAACAAGCGCTACCCATAACGGAAGCGCTTGTTTTTCCTAAAATAATTTTGAGGCTCGAACTTGATGGAGTTTACTCGTCAAATTGCGGAACAACTTCTCATCACGTCGGTCGAGCGCCTCGTCGATTTCGACGAGCAATCGTTCTTCCTCGAACTGGGCGACCGAGGCACGGATGACGGTCTGTGCCGATGTCGTCACTTCGTCTTTTACTTCGGCAACGGGTTCGAACGGGTTCGGCTCGACAATGTCAATCCAATTCTCGTCAATCATCATGCCCTGGAAATTGAGTTCGACGTAAATCGCACCGTCATGGAGGCGAATGTCATGATACGCCTTCTCCGGATTGACCGTGACGAGGTCGCCGCGACGATATCGGAACGGTTCCCCGTCAAAGCCGTAAGCTGTCATCACAAGGCTTTGCGGGGCGACGGAGGCGTTCGTCACGAAATGGACGTTGCCGAGTTTCTCCGGATGCCTGAGCCAATAATCGATAATCCATTTGGCCTCTCGCTTACGCAGCGTATGATGAGCGAGGAATCGCTTTAAAAAATTCTTTTTCCGCTCCACCATATGACCCCATCTCCTTTTATATCGATTAATCGCGGTCCGCTAACGAGTCGAGCCGTTCTTCGAGCGCTTGACGGTCGTCCACGTCGACGGTGAGCGCAAGCGTTTGCTCGAGCATACGCTTCGCCTTGTCGCGCTGTCCTTCTTCTACTAACAGTGTAGCCCATTCGGTCGCAAAAGACACGTCCTCTTTATAAACGTCTTCAATCGATTCGTAGAGCGCGACCGCTTCCTCATACGCCTCGAGCTCATAGGCGGCTTTGGCCTTGTACCATGTCATGAGCGGCGATGTCGAATGGTCTTCGAGGGCGTCAATCGTCTCGATGACCGCATCCATGTCCCCGGCCTCGAACAAGACGGACAAGAGCAACTCAGTCGCTTCGAGCGATTCCGGATTCAAGGCGAGCGCCTCACGCAGTTCGGTCACCGCCTCATCGGTCGCACCTTGACGCAAGAACAGTTTCGCCTTCACCGTCCGTAACTCGTCGTTATAATCATCACGTTCAATCCCTTGCCCAATCATCTCGAGCGCCTCATCGATTCGTCCGAGCGCCTCGAGCGCTTCCGTATATGGAAGATAGAGCGACGTGAAGTCCGGGTCCATCGTCCGCAACTCCTCGAACTGTTTGACCGCGACCTCGTCACGCCCGATGCGGTGGGCCGTCATGGCATGCCCGAACACGGTATTCAAGTTTCGGCCCGTCGACTTCTCGAATTCGACGAGCGCCTCTTCGAACGACCCGATCATCGTGAGCGCCTCGGCGTAATCGGCCTGATAATCGATCTCTTCAGGCAACGCCAGATGCGGCAGTCGCGCATAGAGCGGGACGGCTTGTTCGAACGACCCGATTGACGCGTAAAGTTCAGCGAGCCCATAGACGAGCAGCGGTTCGTCCGGATTCGTCTCGAGTGCCTCGAGCAGTTTTTTGACGGCGACTTCGTCGAGTCCTTGCGATTGATACAAATCGGCCAATAACACGAGGCTCCGGACGTGTGCCTCTCGATCTTTCGTGTCGACTTTCTCGAGCACGGCAATCGCCTCTTCTTCGCGGTCGCTGTCGAGATATGCCTCGGCGAGCGACAACGCCACGTGCGGATTCCCCGCATAATCGACGTAAAGCGCGGCCAGGACGTTCACCGCGCGGTCGGCGAGTCCGAGCTCGAGATAAAGATCGGCGATGGCTAGCCGGTCTTCGTCCGAGCCCTCTTTTTCAAGCGATTCGAGATGGTGCAGGGCGTGTTCTGTCTCCCCGGCCTCGAGCATCTCGACAATATGGTTCAATTCTGATTCATCTAACATTGATCTTCCTCCTACCGACAACAACTATTGACGTTATTCTATCTCACGACCGAGCCGTTGTAAATCTTGATGAAACTGCGGGTAACTGACATCCGAGACATCCATCCCATGAATGTGGACAGGATCGTCCGTCAAAAGCGCTGCAATCTGCAGCATCATCGACAGCCGATGGTCGCCAAACGCATCCACGTCCCCACCTCGAATCGGACTCGGGCGGACGGTGAACCCGTCCTCAGTCTCTTCGATGTCGACACCGAGCGTCTTCAGTTCGGTCACGACCGTCCGGATGCGGTCCGTCTCTTTCACACGCAGTTCGCCTGCGTCTCGCACAGTCGACGGGCTTGTCGCCTGTGACGCGACGAGGGCAAAGAGCGGCAACTCGTCGATTTGATGCGGAATCGCCTCGCCGCCTAACTCGATGCCGCGAAGCGTGCTCGTCGAGACCGTCACATCGGCGACCGTCTCCTCTCCGAGCGGGCGCGCCCGCTCAATCGAGACGGACGCGCCCATCCGTTCAAGCGTCCGCAAAAAGCCGATGCGCGTCTCGTTCAAACAAACATCGACTGTCGTGACTCGACTATTCGGGACGATGGCCGCTCCGGCCCAAAAGAATGCAGCCGACGACGGGTCGGCCGGGACGTGGACCGTCGCTCCCTTCAATCCACCCGGGTCGAGTCGGATCACTCGTACCCCGTCCTCGATCGTCACATCGATACGACCGCCGAACAGTGGCAACATCCGTTCCGTATGGTCACGCGACAACATCGGCTCTCGCACGATCGTCTCTCCCTTGGCCCGAAGCCCTGCCAACAAGATGGCCGATTTGACTTGGGCGCTCGCGACAGGCAACGTGTAGTCGATGCGGCCCAGTTCGCTTCCTCGGATGCGAATCGGGGCGTAATCGCCTTCGATATTGGCCCCACGCTCACGTAGCGGTACCGTGACACGCCCCATCGGCCGTTTCGAGAGCGATTCGTCACCCATCAACTCATACGTCCCGTCATACCCGACGAGCAGTCCAGTGAGGAGACGCATCGTCGTCCCCGAGTTGCCGCAGTCAATCGTCGTCGACGCCATCTTGTCCGTTCCCGTGATGACGACCCGGTCAGCTCGTTCCTCCACCGTCGCCCCGAGGCGACGCATGGCCTCCATCGTCGACCGGCAATCGGCTCCAAGGAGCGGGTCATGAATCGTCGTCACACCATGCGCGACGGCACCGAACATGACGGCGCGATGCGTGATCGATTTGTCACTCGGGACACGAATCCGTCCTGTCAATCCCATGCTACATCCATCCTTTCAGTTGATTGAAGGCGGCGATGAGGCGATCGTCTGACACCGGTTCGACCGTGACGGTTTCACCGAGCAAGACGAACCGGACTTCACCGCCGCGATTTTTTTTATCCCGTCCCATTAACGTCCGATAGTCTTCAAATGGACGCCAGGCGACCGGTGTAACTTCGTTCGCTGTCATCCAGTCTGCTAACCGCCTCGCCCGGTCCGTGTCCCCGTTCAAAAGGAAGGCATACACCATCCCATACAGGACGGCCTCTCCATGGGCGAGCCGATACCGTTCACTCGTCTCGAGCGCATGGCCGAACGTATGGCCGAAATTGAGCCACGCCCGAACTCCTGCTTCTCGCTCGTCCGCCTCGACGATGCGACGCTTCACTTCAATGCCACGCGCGAGCCACTCCGTCCAATCGATCGGGCCCGTCAAGGCGTCGAACAACGCATCCTCGAACGACGCCTCGAGCACATGCTCAGAGAGATACGCATGCTTGATCAGTTCGCCGAGACCGCTCCGGACGTCACGTTGCTGTAACGTCTCGAGTCGCGTGACGTCGTAGTGGACGCCCATCGGTTGATAGAACGCACCGATCGCATTTTTGGCGAGCGGATGGTTGACGGCGACTTTTCCGCCGACGGCCGAATCGTGCGCCAGAATCGTCGTCGGGACTTGGATGTAACGGACGCCCCGCATATAGACGCTCGCCAAAAAACCGGCCAAATCCCCGACCATGCCGCCGCCGAAGGCGAGAACGATCGTATCGCGGTCACATCCGGACGTCAATCCTTCGGAGACGAGCCGTTCGATGACGGAAAGCGACTTCGATTCGTCGCCTGGTGGCACGACCGACCAGACAATGTCTGGATGGACGGGCGCCAGCCGTTCTCGAAACGTCTGGCCATGGAGTCGGTCGACCGTCTCATCGGTCACGACCCAAACCGTCGAACCAGAAAAAGCTTGAACGCGGTCGAGCCAAGCATCACCGCGTTCAATCGTCACATCATATGGGGTCGACGCATCGACGCGAATCGTCACCATGTCCGAATCTCCTCACGATACGTCGCGACTCGGTTTTGTATCCGTTCCACCGTATCGTGCCCGAACGTTTCACACAGCTCACGCGCAAGTTCGAAGGCGACGACCGCTTCGACGACGAGCGAGGCGGCCGGGACGGCACACGCGTCACTGCGCTCGATTTGAGCGAGGAACGGCTGTTTCGTCTCGATGTCGACCGACGGGAGCGGTTTGTATAGGGTCGGGATCGGTTTCATGACGGCCGTGCAGACGATCGGCATCCCCGTCGTCATCCCGCCTTCAAAGCCGCCAAGGTGATTCGAGAGTCGAGTGTAACCGGTCTCATCATAGGCGATCGGGTCCATCACTTCCGAACCCGGACGATACGCCATGTCAAACCCGTCCCCGAAGGCGACGCCTTTGATGGCGTTCACGCTCATGACCGCCTGAGCGATTCGCGCATCAAGTTTCCGGTCGTACTGAACGTAGGAGCCGAGTCCCGGGATGACACCGTGGACCTCGGTCGTGACGACGCCTCCGAGGGAATCCCCCGCGGCTTTCGCCTCGTCAATCAAGCGCATCATCTGATCTGCCGCTTCCGCGTCGTACGTGCGGACGGGTGACGCCTCGACCGCTGCGATGAGCGCCTCCTTCGAGTCCATCGTTTTCACGGCCGCGACGCCGCCAATCACTTTCACATAGCTGAGCACGCTCATCCCTACGGCGGCGAGCAACTGCTTGCTGATGGCGCCGACCGCGACGCGGGCTGCCGTCTCACGGGCGCTCGAGCGCTCGAGCACGTCGCGAAGGTCGCGATGGTCGTACTTCAATCCTCCGACGAGGTCGGCGTGCCCTGGCCGTGGGCGGACGACCCGCCGCTTCACCTCGGCGTCATCTGCGATCGGCTCCGCTTGCATGACGTTCCGCCAATGCGTATGGTCCTTGTTCTCAATCCAAAGCGAGATCGGGGCACCCGTCGTCCGTCCGTGACGAATCCCGGCCCGGACGTCCACGCGATCCGATTCGATTTGCATCCGCCGGCCACGTCCGTATCCCGATTGTCGTTTTTTCAATTCTTCATTCACCAAGTCGATGTCGACGGAGAGGCCCGCCGGCACTCCTTCAAGAATGATGGTCAATCCAGGACCGTGTGACTCTCCTGCCGTCAAATAACGCATACACGCCACCTCACTCTTCGTATTTTTCGTAAAAGAAACTTTGCTTCATCCGGTAGCCGTAACGTTTCGGTTGGAAGATTTGCTCTGTCCCGCCGACGAACAACACACCACCCGGACGCAACGAGCGATGAAACGATTTGTACACTTTCTCTTTCGCTTCCTCCGTAAAGTAAATCAAGACGTTGCGGCAGACAATCAAATCGAAGTTTCGTTCATAGACGTCCGCTAACAAATTGTGCTTTTTGAACGTGACGAGCTTCTTTATGTCTTCTGCGATGTAGTAATCGTCGCCCCGCCGTGTGAAATAACGTTGTCGGAACTCGGCCGGCAAGTCGACGAGGGCCCGTTCATGGTATTTGCCTGCTTTCGCTTTCTCGATGACGATGTCGTCGAGGTCGGTCGCGGTAATCGAGAATTGGGCAGGTGACAGATGTTTGGATAAGAGCATCGCGAGCGAGTACGGCTCTTCCCCTGTCGAACAGGCGGCGCTCCATACGCGTAACTTCCCTTGGCTCTTGCGGATGAGTTCTGGCAAAATATCCTCCTCGAGCTGTTGCCAACGGACCGGGTTCCGATAAAATTCGCTCACATTGATTGTCATCCGGTCTAAAAACTCTTCGTACAGGCCGCGGTCGGCCTCCATCGCTTTGAAGTACTCGATGAACGTGGCATAGCCTTTCTTCTCGCGGAGGGCAATCATCCTGCGCTTCATCTGTGCCTCTTTATATAAGTTCAAATCAATCCCAGACTTTAAGTAAAATTTTTTCACGAAGATGGCATAATCATTTATCACCAGTTCCAACCTCAATTCTTCCTCATTTCCTAGTTCTCGATGCCGCGTAAGCGCTTCAACGGCAACAAAAAAAGGGACAGGTGACCCCGTCCCTCGTTCTCGTCATGAAACGTGCGATGCTTCAGAGACGAACCAAAGCGCCAACTCCCGCTCGGCACTCTCGGCACTGTCAGACCCGTGAATCACGTTTTGTGACATCGTCGCGGCCAAGTCGCCCCGAATCGTGCCCGGTTGCGCGTCGAGCGGGTTCGTCTTCCCAATCATCATGCGTGAGACGGCGATGATGTTCTCACCTTCCCATTCCATCGCGACGACCGGACCTGACGTCAAGAAGTCGACGAGCTCGCCGAAGAACGGCTTCTCCTTATGTTCCGCATAATGCGCTTCTGCGATTTCTACAGACGGTGTAAGCATTTCGAGACGGTTCAACGTGTATCCTTTGTTTTCAAAGCGCGAGATGATTTCCCCAATCAAGCCACGCGCTACGCCGTCAGGCTTCACCATTAAAAATGTCTTTTCCATTCCCCTAATCCCCCTAAATCGATATGTGTACGATGTACTCTATAAGTGTACACGGTCACTCTCGTTATTGAAAGGGGTTACAACGTGCAAATTACCATTTCCGTTTCCCGATATATTCGGCAATCTCGATGAGCGAACGTTTGTCTGACACGTCCGGGAGCGGCTCGAGCCGTTTGATGGCCCGGCGAACGTAACGATCGATCGTCTGTTGGCTCCGTTCAAGCGTCCCGTTTTGCTGTACCTCGCGGACGAGCGCGGCCGTCAAATCAGGGGTCGACGTGCTGTCGACTCGCGACAAGCGCTCGTAAAACCGACCATCTTCGGCCGAATAGAAGAGCGGCAACGTCTTATGGCCGTGCTTCAAATCTTCACCGACCGGTTTCCCGAGCTGAAAGCTCTTCGCTGTGAAGTCGAGTAGGTCGTCCGTCATTTGAAACGCCATGCCGATGTCATACCCGAACAGACGTAACTGCTTGACGACTTCTGGCGACGCGCCCGAGACGATTGCCCCAGCGGCACAACTCGTCTCGATGAGCAGCGCCGTCTTTCTGGCGATTCGGTCCAAATACCGTTTCGGTGACTGCGACCAGTCGTATTGATCTTGGATTTGATTGATTTCGCCGATACAAATCAATTCCATCGTCTCTGCCATGAGTTGCATCACTTCCGGCGAATCGACTTCGGAGACGAGGCGGATCGCCTCGCCGAACAGCGTGTTTCCCGTGTACATGGCGACACGTTCATCATACCGTTCCATGACGGTCGGCTTGCCGCGTCTGAGCGTCGCATCGTCGATGACGTCGTCATGGACGAGCGAGGCCATGTGGATGAGCTCGAGACTAGCCGCTACTTTCGTCAATCGAATGTCATTCTGCTGACCGAACGCGGCACTCAAGAGGACGAAAGCCGGACGAATCCGTTTCCCGCCCGCGTCTAACAGTTGCCTCGACGCCGCATCGATGACGGGATGGTCCGTATGCACACGTGTCGACAAAAAGCGGTCGATTTGATCGATTTCACGATTCATGTGACGATATAGTCGTTTTAAAGACATCGGTTACCACTTCTTCCCTAAGTGCATCGCACATGCACCACCGGAAAACGGTTTGACCTCGACTTGTTCGAACCCAGCCGTCTCGAACATTCGCTTCAATGTGAGGCGGTCCGGGAACGAGTCGGTCGACTCTTGCAGCCATTTATATTGGTCATAGGAACCGGCGAACAGCTTGCCAAAGAGCGGCATGACCGTACCGAAGTAAAATCGGTACAGCTCGCTGAAGAGCGGCGCCGTCGGTTGGCTCGTCTCGAGGCAGACGACCGTGCCGCCCGGTTTCAAGACGCGATGCATTTCGCTTAGCACCGTCATATAGTCCGGGACGTTACGAAGGCCGAAGCCGATTGTCACAAAATCAAACGAGTCATCGCCAAACGGCAACGCCATCGCGTTTCCGTGAACGAGTTCGATGTTCGGATATTGTTTTACTTTCTCGTGACCGACCGCAAGCATGTTCTCCGAGAAGTCTAACCCTTTGACGACCCCCGTGTTTCCTGCCGCTTCGGCGAGTTGAATCGTCCAGTCAGCCGTCCCACAACAGACGTCGAGACATTTCGCGCCCGGGAACACTTGCATCCGTCGCATCGTCGCTCTGCGCCACCACTTGTGGAGCCGGAAACTGATGATCGAGTTCATCGTATCGTAGCTCGGTGAGATGGATTGAAACACATCATATACTTTTTGCTCTTTTTCTTTCGGTTGCAACACGTAACATCCTTTCCGTTCTAAGCGACAGCATGCGCCAAAAGCGCCGATAGCTGCTCTCGTTGTTCTTTATGCAATGTCGTCGCTCTTTGTTCGATGATTTGTTTTCCGTACGACGTCAAATACGTTTGACCGATCAATTCAGCGAACGTCTTGACGAGGCCAAAGTTGGCTTCCATCCATGTCGATACAGAAATCTCGTCGTCTAAAGCGAGTGTGCATTTAGCCCCGTTGACGAGTTGGACGGTCCGGCCGAAGCGATCACTGAAGTCGGTCGGGAATCGTGCCAATATTTTATAAAATTGAGCCGATGCGAAGTCTCCGGCGAGCACGTTCAACTGGCGCGCCAAAGAACCGTTCGGACAATCCTTCACTTGATCGTGCAACTCGAGTGCCTGATGGGCAAAATACGTGGCTAGCACGAGCTGTTGTTGTTCGGTTGATTCTTCGTCAATCAATTCGACCATCCAACGAAGTAAAGGCATGTCGACTGCGGGCACAATCTCGTGTCTCGTCAAATACGGATGGGTCATGCGTTGTTCGATTTGACGAGCAAGGTCGGTGACAACGCTTTCGTTTGTCCACTGTTCCATGCTATCCCCCCTCGTCCTCTTCGTTGTCATTCTGACATAGTATAGCACATTTTCGTCACATTCACGCCATGTGAACTCGTAAACGGACACAAAAAAAGCCGCCTTTCGGCGACTTATGTAATGCCTATTATTTGACCGCGTCTTTGAGCGCTTTACCTGCTTTGAAGGCAGGGACTTTGCTCGCAGGGATTTCGATATCTTCTTTCGTACGTGGGTTGCGACCTTTACGGGCAGCACGCTCACGAACTTCAAAAGTACCAAAACCGATCAATTGAATTTTCTCACCGTTTTGGAGTGCTTCAGTGATTGATTCAAATGTAGCTTCAACAACTGTCGTCGCTTCTTTTTTAGAAACTTCGGCTTTTTCAGCAACTGCTTGGATCAATTCAGTCTTGTTCATCACGATTCACCTCCTCTCACAGAGAGTTTACGGGATTAATCATATCGTACAAACGTTGATATGACAACATTTTTTAAGTGAAAAGCCCATATTCACGACGCTTCGTCGATCAGTTGTTTAAAAATTCGACTTCGCCTTGTTCATTAATCGTATAGCCTTGCGAATAAGCTGGGGCGAATGGTGAATCATTGTAGAGCAAATACCGAATATCCTCGCCGACTTCTGGCGTCACATCCGTGTTTTCGAGCTTGGCCGCGATGTCTTGGCGATAGTCGACGAATAGCTGTCCGCTCCCGTCGACGTAGATCGGTAACTCGTTATCGGAGTATGGGCTCGGGATCGTCGGTTCTTCGGCGACGAAGATGAGGTCGTAGTTGAGCGTAAATTGATTTTTACCGACCGATCCGGCAAACGGGAACTTCCCTTCCTTCGCCCGGTACGCGTTAATGTTCGTCTGCAACTGCTGTAGCCGCTCGGTCACCCGTAAATCAATCAGCTTGACCGTCGGTTCGTCCTCGACGTCGACGAGGACGTATAAGAACAGCCCACCCCCTTCAAAACTGTTCGCCGGCGGGTCGGCCATATACCCTGGGACAAGACGTCCGAATTCGATTGGATACCGTTCCATGAGCGGTGTCTCGGCCGGCTTCGTTTTAATCGGCAACACCCCGGTCGTCTCTTTGAACGAGTCGACGGCCGTTTGGACCGAACGAATCTGTTCTTCGTACGGGACGTTGTCGACACGGTTTGACTGCGGGTACATACACCCGCTCAGAACGGTTACCGCCAACAGACTGACAACTACTAACATTCGTTTCAACGGTTCAACCCCCTGTCGGCCCTGAAGCGACCACGTAAATCATAATGAGCGTTCCAAATAAAAAAATGACGAATGCGACGACGCGCACGAGCGCCCCGAACCAACCAGATAGTTTCGTGTGGCTGACAGCGACCATGAGCGCCGCGATGGCGAACGCCCCGATGCCGGCGAATGAAATCCACATCTTGATGAGTGACGGTGTCACGTTGATCCCCTCGACTTTCTCTCTAATTCTCTCTCCGTACATTAGTGTAGCAAAAAAAAGCAAGGAACTGAACGAAAACGTCAGTCCCTTGCCATTTCATCGCCTTCGAAATGGAACACTTGCTCCATCTCGTGTTTTTGCGGGCGTCGCATCAACTTCTTCACTTCATCGTGCGGGCTCTTGTTCTCGAACAAGACGTTATAGAGCGCCTCCGTGATCGGCATCTCGACGCCGGCCTCACGGGCGAGCGTGTGCGCGGCCTCACAGGCGCGCACCCCTTCGACGACCATACCCATCTGCCCGAGCACGTCTTCGAGTTTTTCCCCGCGTCCGATGGCGTTACCTGCGCGCCAGTTACGACTGTGCTGCGACGTCGCCGTGACGATCAAGTCACCGATGCCGGTCAAGCCGGAGAACGAGGCCGGATTGGCCCCGAGCTTCACACCGAGACGGGCAATCTCGACGATGCCGCGCGTCATGAGCGCCGCTTTCGCGTTATCGCCATAGCCAAGACCGTCCGTCATCCCGGCAGCCAAAGCGATGATGTTTTTGAGCGCACCACCATACTCGGCGCCAATGACGTCCGAATTCAAATAGACACGGAACTGGTCGTTCGTGAGCAACTCTTGAATCTCGTCGGCGACGTCTAAGTCCTCGCACGCAATCGTGATCGTCGTCAATTTGCGGACGGCGACTTCTTCGGCGTGCGTCGGACCTGTCAAGACGCCGATGGCCCGCCGTTTCGACGGGTCAATCTCTTCAGCGATAATCTCAGACAGACGCTTATGCGTCTTCGGTTCAATCCCTTTGGCGGCGTGGACGATGACGGCCGGTTCCGTGAGGAGCGTGTTCAGCTCGCGGGAGACCGGACGAATCGCCGAGCTCGGAACGACGAGGAAAATGATGGACCGTCCGGCAATCGCCTCTTTCAAATCGGTCGTCGCTCGAATCGACTCCGGAAGCGGAGCGTCCTTCAAATAAGTCGAGTTCGTATGTGACGTATTGATCTCGAGGACGTGATCCTCTTCACGGCCGTAGAGCAAGACGTCGTGACCATTATCAGCGAGGACGAGCGATAACGCCGTTCCCCAGCTCCCTGCGCCGATGACAGCTACTTTTGCCATAGGAGGCACCCCCATTACTAGTTTTTCTGACGAGCCACGATGTGGACCGGTGTACCGGTGAAATCAAATGCGCGGCGAATCTGGTTATCTAGATAACGTTTATACGAGAAGTGGAGCAACTCAGGATCGTTGACGAAAAGAACGAACGTCGGCGGCTCGATGGCCACTTGCGTCGCGTAGTTGATCTTGAGTCGTTGCCCTTTGTCCGTCGGTGTCGGGTTCATTGCGACGGCATCGACGATGACATCGTTCAAGACACTCGTCGAGATACGGCGACGATGTGATTCGGCCACTTCGTTGATGACCGGGAGGAGCGTCTGCAACCGTTTCGATGTGAGCGCCGATAAGAAGACGATCGGTGCATAGTCGAGGAACAAGAATTCTTTACGGATCTTCTCTTCCATTTTCTTCATCGTCTTGTCGTCCTTCTCGACGGCATCCCATTTGTTGACGACGATGACGATCGCTTTCCCTGCCTCGTGGGCGAGTCCGGCGACACGTTTGTCTTGCTCGATGATACCTTCTTCGCCATCGAGGACGACGAGGACGACGTTCGAACGTTCAATCGCCTTTTGGGCACGCATGACACTGTATCGCTCTGTCGATTCGTATACTTTTCCGCGCTTGCGCATCCCGGCCGTATCGATGATGACGTACTCTTGATTGTCGCGTGTGAACGGCGTATCGATCGCGTCGCGCGTCGTACCGGCCACGTCCGAGACGATGACGCGTTCCTCACCGAGGATCGCGTTCGTCAAGCTCGATTTCCCGACGTTTGGACGTCCGATGAGCGAGAAGCGAATGACGTCTTCGTTATATTCGTACTCGTCTTTGTCTGGTGCGAGCTCGAACACTTTGTCGAGAAGGTCACCAAGACCGAGACCGTGCGTTCCCGAGATTGGGAACGGGTCGCCAAACCCGAGCGAATAAAACTCATACATGAGGTCGCGCATCTCGAAGTTATCGACTTTGTTCACGGCGAGCACAATCGGTTTGTTCGAACGGAAGAGCAAGTTCGCGACTTCCTCGTCCGCTGCCGTGATGCCTTCGCGTCCGTTCACCATGAAGATGATGACGTCCGCCTCATCGATGGCGAGTTCGGCCTGATGGCGCATTTGAACGAGAATCGGTTCGTCACCGACCTCGATCCCGCCTGTGTCGATTAGATGAAACTTTCGGTTCAACCACTCACCCGTACCGTAAATTCGGTCGCGTGTCACGCCCGGCTTATCATCAACGATTGATACGCGATCTCCGATAATCCGGTTGAAAATCGTGGATTTCCCAATATTCGGGCGGCCGACGATGGCCACTGCTGGAATTCCCATAAAAAACACCTCTCTAACTTTCATTCAATAAATACTCGTTTCTAAATGCAACTGTACTATCATATCACAGCACTATTTCGGTGACCATACAAAAAGAAGCGGGAGCATGACTCCCGCTTGAACGACCGTCTTATTTAGAATCGTCCGAAGACTCTTCGCCCGTTAGTTCCGAGACGGAGAATCCTCCTTGGTCACTGTATTCGTCGAGGAGCGCCTGGTCTTCGTCACGTGACGATTCGGCTGACTCGAGTGCGCGCATCGACAGCGAGATTTTTTTCTCGTCGAGATGGACGTCAAGCACTTTCACTTTCACTTCTTGCCCTTCTGTCAACACTTCAGATGGGGTCGCGATATGTCGATTCGCGATTTGCGAGATGTGAAGCAACCCTTCGACTTGCGGTGCGACTTCAACGAACGCACCGAACGTGACGAGACGTTTCACTTTCCCTTCGATCACGTCACCAGGTTGAATCTGACCTTCAATCGATTCCCACGGGCCTGGTTGCGTCTCCTTGATTGACAATTTGACTTTCTCATTGTCAAGGTCAAGGCCGAGCACTTTCACTTTCACTTTGTCGCCTTCGGTCACGACGTCACTCGGTTTCTCGACACGACTATGCGCCATCTCGGAGATGTGAACGAGACCATCGACGCCACCGATGTCGACGAAAGCACCGAAATCAGTGAGACGTTGGACCGTCCCTTCGATGATTTGGCCGACTTCAAGCGACTCGAGCGTCTCCGCTTTCTTCGCGCTCATCTCCGCTTCCGCGACTGCTTTATGCGAGAGAATGACGCGGTTCTTCTCACGGTCGATTTCGACGACTTTGACCGTGATTGGTTTATGCAAGTAAGAAGAGAAGTCCTCGACGAAATGACTTTCGACGAGCGAGGCCGGGATGAAACCGCGGATGCCGATATCGACGACAAGACCGCCTTTGACTTTATCCTTGACCATGACTTCAAATACTTCACCTGATTCGTATTTTTCGACGATTTGATCCCAAGCTGCCTCGGCATCCACGTCCTTCTTCGATACGACAACCTCTTCGTCCGTGACTTTCTTCACTTTCACACGGATTTCGTCGTTGACATGGAGTGATTCGTTTAAATCGTCTAAATGCATGCTTGATACTTCGCTGATTGGCAGAATCGCCTCGGTTTTATACCCGATATCGATTAACGCTTGCTTGTCCTCGATTTTGACGACTGTACCGGTCACGATTTGACCTCGATTAATTTCAAAATCAGGCATATCTTTCATTTCTTCGACCATTCCAACACTACCCCCTCACGATGAGTACAAAAAGGAGCGCCCAAAGGCGCTTAACACCTAGTATAAACTTCTTATAATTCCGAAGATTTGTCAAGGTGTTATCAGATTAGTACCTTTCCTCGAGCCAGATTAAACCTGAATTTACCGAACGTTCCGTGAATGCTCGATGTATAGTTCACTGATCCGCTCCATGATTAAGTCCGCCGCTTCCTGCGCACTCGCTTTATTCGCCTTGAGCGCGGTCAAGTCGAGCGGTTCGCCGATGACGACTTTCAGCTTCGTCCGGAACTTGTATCGGCCGATGATGGCGATTGGCAACACGGCTGCCTCAGAGCGCAAGGCGAAGAAGCCGACACCCGCTTGAGCCGTACCGAGCGTCCCGTCTTTCGAGCGGGTACCTTCCGGGAAGATTGAGATGAGTTCGTTCTCTTTCAACTTTTGCAAAACGACACGAAGGGCTTGACGGTCCCCCTCGCCACGCGAGACCGGAATCTGACCAGCCCGGTTGAGGATATGTTTCAGCACCGGGACACCGAACAACTCTTTCTTCGCAAAGAAGCGAAGCGGACGCTGTTTCGGAATCGCGATGGCGAGTAAGACCGGGTCCCAGTTCGACTGATGGTTCGAACAGACGAGCACCGAGCCGTCGGCCGGGACGTTGTCACGTCCGATATACTCGACACGGAACATGAGTTTTTGAATCAATGCGACGGCGGCACGGGCGACCCGATACATGCCGAACGGTCCGTTGTTGAGCGGTTTCATCGTTTCACCACCTGCTTCATCAATCGTTCAATCGCTTCGACGACACCGTCGATTGACAGCTTGGTCGTATCGAGATAGTGCGCATCATCGGCCTGACGAAGCGGAGCTACCTCACGCTCGGAGTCACGCTTGTCCCGGAGGGCGATTTCACGCTGCAATTGCTCGAGGTCGCTCGGCAATCCTTTCGATACGTTCTCATCATGGCGGCGGCGGGCCCGTTCTTCGACCGTGGCGGTCATGAACACTTTCAAATCGGCACCCGGTAAGACGTGCGTCCCAATATCGCGACCGTCCATGACGATGCCGCCCTCTTTCGCGAGGTCGCGTTGCAAGTCCATCAACGCGTCCCGGACTTCCGGTTGACGGGCGACGAAACTGACGTTGTTCGTCACTTCGCTCGAGCGAATCAAATCGGTCACTTCGGTCGCACCGTCGAAGACGCGTTGCCCAGATTCACTCGGCACGAGGCGAAGGTCCATCTCGGCGATCATCGCGGCAAGTGCTGGCCCGTCCTCTAAACCGACATGCTCGTTCAAGGCGCGATACGTGACGGCCCGATAAATGGCACCTGTATCGATATAGACATAGCCAAGTTTTTTGGCCAACGTTTTGGCAATCGTACTCTTTCCAGCTCCAGCCGGTCCATCTAATGCAATTTGTAACGGTTTCATCATAAAAATTGGGTATCGGCATTGTCCGACACCCGCCTCCTCTCGGTCATTTGTTCCGAGAACATCATAACAGTTTTTTATCGTGAAGAAAATACAGAGCCGGTTCGTTTTCTCGCCTCGAGCTGGGCGCGGAAACAGTAACGTAAAATCGTCTCTTGATCGCGTGGTGCCAAGTCCTCGAAGCAAAGTGACAACTCTTGCTTGACGGTCTGGGGCTTGATTCGGACGAGCCGACTCTTCACCCGGAACGTCTGCGGCATCCCCCGCTCATCCTCGATACGGAAGACGACGACGAGCGAGTCATCCACTTCGATTGGCGCCCGGTTGGCGACGATGCGCATCCCGCCGGCCGACACGTCGAGTGACGTCGTCTCGAACGTCGGGAAAGCTTGACCGTCGACAGCGAGGACGGTGACGTTAATCATTTCAGGGACGCGTAGGTACTCGCGGCGCTGCACCCGTTTGATTTTCTTCTCGTCCGGCAATTTGAACGCGTAACGAAGCGTCAACTGCGCATCGCTCAATCGCTTCAGGACGACCGTGTCAAACGCAAACAATTGCTCCTCGCCTTTAAAGAAATAAACGCGTAACGCCTCTTCTTCATGAAGGAAGAATGTCTTCAACGTCGCCGTCTCACTCGGTGACTCGATCCAGACGACACCGTCTTGGATGGCGGCGATTTTTGTCTTCCCCTCGCTTCTCCCCTCGACTTCAATCCGTAACTCTTGACCTACTTTTAACATGACTCCATTCCCCTTTTAGCTATTTAAATTGACGACGATTCGATTGATTGGCGGCCCGGACGAGCAACAGGGCGACCATCCATAGCACGACGATATAGAGCACGGCCGGCACTTTGTTCGTCGGTTCGATGAGCAAAATATAGTCGAACACGCCGTGCATGAGCGTGGCGACGGAGACGGCGAGAAAGAGCCAGAGCCGCTCCCGGGCCGAATGTTTCGCCCGACCGAGGCAAAAGCCCATCGCCACAGCGAACAAGGCGTGGCCGCTAACCGGCAGGACGGCCCGCCAAATCGCGATTTCGAGTGAGTCGTACACCCATAAATATAGAAAATTCTCTAATGTGGCGAAGCCGAGTGAACAGGCGACCGCATAGAGAATCCCGTCGTAGTAATCATCGAAGACTTTATGTATGTATATTGTATAATAAATCATGAACCACTTAAAAAACTCTTCTAACAACGCGGTTGCCACGAACGCTTTCCAAAACGGGCTCGTCAACACGCCTTCTTCTTCGAACGCGTATTGGATGAACATGATCGGGAAAACGAGGACGGCTCCGGCGACGAACGAACGGATCACATAGCCGAGCGGTTCCGCTTCCAATTCATGTCGAAGATAGAAATAGGAAAGAAGGGCGAACCCTGGCGCTACCGCAGACAAGGCGATTGCAATCATGACGCATCTCTCCTCTCTACCGTTAAGCATACACCGAAACGAGAAAAAGAAAAAGCAGAAAACGCCTAGAAATTGGAAGAAACGAACAAAAAAAGTTGGAGGTCTTCTATGAACCATTTACTACTCATCCACACCGGCGGCACGATCGCCATGTCTCAGTCGGGAACAGGGCACGTCTCGCCGAGCGATATCAACCCAATCGATGCGACGCTGCCGAAAGCGACGGATATCGCCCGCATCACGACGAAACACTTCTCGAACATCCCGTCGCCGCACATGACGCCGGCGAAGATGCTCGAGCTCGCCCACTTCATCGCCCAAGAATTGACGCAAGACACGTACGACGGGGTCGTCATCACCCACGGCACGGACACGTTAGAAGAGACGGCTTACTTTCTCCAAATCACGCTCGGTGCCCCGGTGCCGATCGTGTTGACCGGGGCGATGCGCTCATCGAACGAGATCGGCTCGGACGGTGAGTTCAACTTGATCACGGCGCTTCGCGTCGCACGGAGCGAGGCCGCGCGCGGCAAAGGCGTACTCGTCGTCTTCAACGGCGAGATTCATTCGGCGTTCAACGTCACGAAAACACATACCTCGTCGGTCGACACGTTCAAGTCGGTCCACTTCGGGAATGTCGGGATGGTTACGAAAGACCACGTCCTCATCTACAGTCAACCGATGACGCGGCAAGCGAAGATGATTCCTTCGATCTCGAAGCGGGTCGCCGTCTTAAAAGTCGTCGCCGGCATGGAACCCGATTTGCTCGAAGCCGTGCTCGACCTCGGCTATGACGGGCTCGTGCTCGAAGTGCTCGGTCAAGGGAACGTTCCACCGACAATCGTCCCTGCCCTCGAACGGCTCGTCGCCCACATCCCGGTCGTCATCGTCAGCCGTTGTTTTAACGGCATCGTCCAAGACGTATACGGCTATGAGGGCGGCGGCAAACAGTTGAAAGACATGGGAATCATCTTCTCGAACGGATTGAACTCTCAAAAAGCAAGACTCCGTCTGCTCGTCGAACTCGAGGCCGGCTCGTCTCAGCCTGTCATGGAGCACAGTTTCAGCTTCCAGCAGTGAACTTGCCAACATCGTCTTGCTTCCATACAATGAGGGATGAGGTGATTTCATTGAAGAAACAGGCGATCATCGTCGGCGCCGGCCCTTGCGGCTTGTCGGCGGCCATCGAACTAGAACGGATCGGCATCTCGTGCACCGTCATCGAACGGGGCAACATCGTCGATGCGATTTACCATTATCCGACCCATCAGACGTTTTTCTCGTCTGCGAACTTACTCGAGATCGGGGATATCCCGTTCATCTGTAAAGATTTGAAGCCGAGACGCCAAGACGCGCTCGTCTATTACCGTGAAGTCGTGAGCCGGATGAATCTCGACGTCAAGCCGTTCGAGACGGTGACATCGATTGACAAAGAAGACGGACGATTCACCGTCACGTCGCATCATGAACGGCACGGGACGACAGTACGGACCGCCGACTATGTCGTCCTCGCGACGGGCTACTACGGCCGCCCCCGGAATCTTGATGTACCGGGCGAGGAGCTACCGCACGTCTCGCATTACTTTAAGGAAGCGCATCCGTATTATCGGCAACGCGTGATCGTCATCGGCGGCAAAAACTCGGCCGTCGACGCCGCCATCGAGCTCGAGAAGGCCGGCGCGCACGTGACGGTGCTCTATCGGGGCGACGGCTACAGCCCTTCGGTCAAACCGTGGGTGCTCCCGGCGTTCGACTCCCTCGTGCGGCACGAAAAAGTTCGTTACGAACTCGAGACCGAAATCGTCCGCATCGAGACGGACCGCGTCGTCTATCGCCAGCACGGGGTCGAAAAGAGCGTCGCGGCCGACCACGTCCTCGCGATGACTGGTTATTTGCCTGACCACGGCCTGTTCGCCGAGTCTGGCGTGACGATTGACGACGAGACGGGTGTCCCGTCGTTTGACGAAGACACGTACGAGACGAACGTCGAAGGCCTCTTCATCGCCGGTGTCGTCGCTGCGGGTAACGATGCCAACAAGATTTTCATCGAGAATGGACGGTTCCACGGAAAAGCCATTGCCGAGACGCTTCGGGAGCGTAACGGTGTGACATCCTAAACGACAAAGAGGGAAGACCTGACGAATCAGGTCTTCCCTCTTTTTCTATGACTAGATTTAAACCCAGCCGCGGAAACGTGACGCTTCCGCCATCTTACGAACGCCGACCATATAGGCGGCGAGACGCATGTCGACTTTACGGGCCGAAGCCGTATTGTAGACGGTGTTGAATGAGTGGACGAGCACTTTTTCAAGCTTCTCTTCGACTTCTTCCTCCGTCCAATAGTAGCCTTGGTTATTTTGCACCCACTCAAAGTAAGAGACCGTCACACCGCCGCTCGAGGCGAGCACGTCCGGCACGAGCAAGATGCCACGCTCCGTCAAGATGCGGGTCGCTTCGTTCGTCGTCGGTCCGTTCGCAGCCTCGACGACGATCGAGGCTTTAATGTTGTCAGCGTTCGTCTCCGTGATTTGGTTCTCAATTGCAGCAGGCACTAAAATGTCACAGTCGAGTTCGAGCATTTCTTGGTTTGAAATCGTGTTCTTGAAGAGCGTCGAAATCGTCCCGAACGAGTCTCGACGGTCGAGGAGGTACGGGATATCGAGCCCGTTCTCGTCGTGGATGGCACCGTAAGCGTCACTGACGGCGATGACTTTCGCACCGGCGTCATACATGAACTTCGACAAGAAGCTTCCCGCGTTCCCAAACCCTTGAACGACGACGCGCGCCCCTTTCAACTCGATGCCACGACGAAGCGCGGCTTCGCGAATCATGATGGCGACCCCTTTCGCCGTCGCCGTCTCACGACCATGAGACCCGCCGAGGACGAGCGGCTTCCCTGTGATGAATCCTGGTGAGTTGAATTCATCGATTCGGCTGTATTCATCCATCATCCACGCCATGATTTGCGAGTTCGTGAACACGTCCGGTGCCGGGATATCTTTTGTCGGACCGACGATTTGACTGATGGCTCGGACGTAGCCCCGGCTCAGACGTTCGATTTCTCGGAAACTCATTTCACGCGGGTCACAGACGATTCCACCTTTTCCGCCACCGTAAGGAAGGTCGACGATTCCGGCTTTCAAGCTCATCCATACCGACAACGCCTTCACTTCGACTTCCGTCACGCTCGGGTGGAAGCGGATCCCACCTTTCGTCGGACCGACAGCATCGTTGTGCTGGGCCCGGTAGCCCGTGAAGATTTTTGTCGAACCGTCATCCATGCGGACCGGGATGCGGACGGTCAACATCCGGAGCGGTTCTTTCAACAGCTCGTACATCTCTTCCGGGTAGCCGAGCTTGTCGAGTGCCTCGTGAATGACCTCTTGTGTCGATTCTAGGATGTTCTTTCGTTTTTGATGACCTTTTTCTTGATCCGTAATCATGAAGGTTTCCTCCCCTAAGTTGTCAATTCTCCCCCAAGAATCAACCTCGTATTCGATTAAAAGTATAGCCGATACACGACCAATTTGAAAGGGTTTTACAAAAATAATGAAAGCGTTTTCTAAAAGAAAAAAGAAGGGTGTCCCCCTCTTATTTTTCTAGCGCTAACGAGATGAAACGTTCGAGCAGCTCGCCATATGAGATCCCGACGGCGCGCGCGCTGTCCGGGAACAGGCTAAGCGGCGTCATCCCCGGTAGCGTGTTCGTCTCGAGAATATAGGCGAGGCCGTCTTCTGACACTAAGAAGTCAGACCGCGAATAGCCGGCACAACCGAGCGCCTGATGCGCGAGCACGGCCGAACGTTGAACTTCTTCCGTCAACGCCTCAGGCAGTTCAGCCGGACAGACGTGCACCGAGCCACCTTCTGTATATTTCGACTCGTAGTCGTAAAACTCATTTTTTGGGATGATCTCGATGACCGGCAGTGCTTCTTCGTGACCGAAGTTCCCGATGACCGGTACGGTCAACTCTCTCCCTTTAATGTACTGCTCGACCAACACGGCCGTATCGCACTCGAACGCTTTCGCGATGCCGTCGCGAAGCATCGTTTCGTCCATCGCGATCGTCAATCCGTTCGATGAGCCTTCTTGGGCCGGCTTGACGACACAAGGGAACTCTCCGCCCCACTCGGCCACTTTCGCATCGACGTGGGCCGGGCTCTCGACGAGTACGTCGCGTGCGACGCGGATGCCCGCTGCCGCAAAGATGATTTTCGCCCGTGCTTTATCCATCGCTAGTGCCGATGCCAAGACACCTGATCCTGTGTAAGGCAAATTCGCCATCTCAAGAAGCGACTGGACACGCCCGTCTTCCCCGTACTTGCCGTGGAGCGCGCTCAACACGACGTCCGCTTCAAGCGTCAACAACTCATGCGCCCGCTCAGGGTGAAAATCGATGGCGACGACGTCATGACCTCGTTCTTTCAGCGCCTCGATCATGCCTTTTCCGCTCGTGAGCGAGACTTCACGCTCTCCTGATACTCCTCCATATAACACAGCGACTTTCATCTTATCTCTCCTTCGACTTTCAACTGAAAAATTCAAGTTTTATCATACCACGCATGACGAAAAAACAATAGAAACAGAACGGTGAAAAAGCCGTACTCACGCGAACGTATCGTACAGCTCTTTCACCGCTTGAACGGATTGAATTGTCTTCCCATACTCGAGCATCATATACGGGCTCACGGTCGTCGTCTTGCCGTACTCGGACAAGATGGCGGCGAGCCTCTCCTCGACTTGCGGGTTCAACACTTCTGCGAAATGCAAATAGTAGTGCCCGTCATAATGGTAGAGCGCGCCGCCATGGTCCGTCGCATGCATATGCGGGTATAGGCTGACCGACGCGTCAATGACGTCCTCGATGTCCTTAAACTGATAGATCAAGTGATGAATCACATCGATCGTCAAACGGATCTCGACTTGTTCTTGGTCCGCCTCGGACTCGAGCGCGCCGACTTTTTGCACGTCGATGACGATCCCGTCGCGGGGAAACATCGTCACGTTCAAATCGACGGCACCTTGCGGGCTGAACCCGTATTCGGCTTCCGCCGTCTCGAGCAACTCGCGCCAAAGCTCTTGTCCGGTCTCCCCGACAATCGTGTCAATCGCGATGCCACGAAGCGATAACTCGTTGGCCGTCAAGTAGACCCGTAAATGTTCTTTTGTTTGTTTTTCAAATCTCAAACGAAAACCTCCAAACACTAGTCGTTGCTACATATTAATAAGCTACTCTCGTTTGGCCGAACTGTCAAATAGTTGAAAGCCACTCCGTCCACGCTTCAGGCGAATTGCCTAAAAATGAGCTTCCGAACCGATCCGCGTGCTGGCTGACGGCGTATCCGCCGACACCGATGACGAGGTCCGTATGCTCCGCACGGACGTACGCCATCGCCTCCTCGAGCCCGTTCAAATGTTCGGTCAACGTACATGAGAAGATTAGGCATTTGGCGTCGATATCGTGTAACGCCGTGCCCAAATCTTCTTTCGGGATGCCTGAGCCGAGGAAAATGACGTCATAGCCATGCTGACGCAAATAG
The DNA here is from genome assembly GCF_000714435.1 of Exiguobacterium alkaliphilum 12/1. GTDB lineage: Bacteria > Bacillota > Bacilli > Exiguobacteriales > Exiguobacteriaceae > Exiguobacterium > Exiguobacterium alkaliphilum. The sequence continues at coordinate 176,523 of NZ_JJMW01000019.1, read as the reverse complement.
AGCGTCACGAACAGGAGGCCAATCTCATGCATCTCGTCGGGAGCGCACACGCAGACGATTCGCGGCAAGAACGGGTTCATCGGCATCTGGAGCGACAACGTTGACAGCCTCGAGCGAAGAAACGCCGTCGCAAAATGTTCATGGGCGATGGTGATCGTGCCGTTCTCCCAACGCGTCCCGATATCCATCAGCAACGGGGCGATAATATCTGTCGTCACTTTCTCAAAACTGAACGTGTTGAAGGCCCGGTTAATCAAATCGTGGGCTTGTCGCTCATCAAACGTCAGTAGCGCCTCCATCAGCCCGTCCTTTAACTCTTCGTCGTAAAGACGGTCCGGCTTCGGTTCGGGTGCTTTATGCAGCTGTTGAATCGCTTGGGAGACGGTCAACCCTTCGCGTTGCTTCTCGACGACCCATTTGATTTTTTCGACATCTTGTTCTGAATACAGACGGTGCCCCGATTCGGTCCGGCTTGGGACGATGAACTGATAACGTCGCTCCCACGCCCTAATCGTCGTCGGGTTCACTCCGGTGAGTGATGCGACCGTCTTTATGGAGTATTTTGGCATCACAGCCCCACCTCTCCTACTAGTCTTCTCTTTCAGTATAGACCGCCCGTCGGTACTTCGCCTGTTTTATTGTGCAATTTCATAAGAAATTGGTGAACCACTTCCAAACTTTCACGGAAAGGAATTGTCTTACAGTCAAATCCATAAAAAAAATACGGCCGTTCCGCCGTATTGTCAAAAGAAGATTGCATGACGTCCTATATATAAAAATGCCAATATAATAGCAAACATGGAAAGGGTCAGCATCATGGCAAGAGGCCGCTTCAGCCAATTGTCATTCAGTTTTTCTTTACGCTCGTGTTCTTGTCGTGCCGATCGAGACGGCAACGTATCCACCACTTTTTCACGGAGTGAATCCGCCTGGTTCCGATGTCGCAACGCACATCCTCCTTTACCTTTTTTATCATTTTACTATGATATCAATCAAAGGAAAAGATACGGCTCAACCGATGTTTCCAATCTGTCACATTTTTAGACACAACTTGCTCGTTTTCCGGGAAAGCGATGGGGCCGCAGACGTCACAGCACGGCTCTTGGTCAATCGGTTGCTCAGAGAAGTAACGGAGTAAATAATCGCGGCGACACGTCTTGATGAGCGCATAGTCAATCATTTGACCGAGTTGACGATACCGGTCGCGTTTCCTCTCCTTTACCCAATCCACCGCGCCGGCAAGCGTCCGTTCTGAGAGCATCTGTTTCAAGAGCCCGAATACCGGGTCTTCCTCGTTCATCCGGAGCAGGCGCGGCAAGTGGGATAGACTCGTCCCGTTCTCGCGTTCGAAATAGGCGACTCGGATGTCTTTTTCTTTCGGATACTGCTGGTCAATCAAGAACTGTTGAATCCGCTCATCTCCGTCTGCGTACAACAATACCGCGAACGCAGCTTCCCCGTCGCGGCCGGCCCGACCAATCTCTTGCATATACGCCTCGAGCGTCGCCGGCAGCTGGAAGTGAATCACGCTTCGGACGTTGTCTTTATTGACGCCCATCCCGAACGCGCTCGTACACACCATGACAGCGACCTCGTCCCGTAAAAACTGGGACTGGACGAGCCGGCGATCCTCGGTCGACATGCCGCCATGATAAAACAAGGCGTCGTCGAGCGAGAGGGCGAGCGATTCCGCCTCACGCCGTGTTGCCGTGTAAACGACGGCCGGTTTCGGCACGTCGCGCACGAGTTCGATTAAACGCGGTAGCTTCTGTTCGCCGAGGAGACGTTCGACGATGAGTCGAATCTCCGGACGGTTCGCCGAATGGACGAATTGGGCCGGATTGAACAGCGCCAACTTCTCGATGATGTCCTTCTTCACAGCCTCAGGAGCCGTCGCCGTGACGGCCATGCACTGTGGGCTGCCGAGCTGTTTACGGAGCTCGCCGAGTCGTGCGTATTCCGGTCTGAACTCATGGCCCCACTGCGAGATGCAGTGCGCCTCGTCGATGACGAGCATCTGAATCGGGGTGCGCGCGAGCGCCCTCGTCACGTGTGGCACGGCGAGCTGTTCCGGAGAGAGATATAAGAAACGGTATCGCTTCAAGTGGTTCAAAATCGCTTGCTTCTCTTCGAGCGTCTCCATCGAAGTCAGCCGCGCCACGCCACGTTCCCCACGCTCACGGATATGAAGCATCTGGTCCTCGATCAATGACAAGAGCGGCGAGACGATAATCGTCAAGCCGTCGTTCTTAATATAGGACGGTAGCTGGAACGTCAACGACTTGCCGGCCCCCGTCGGCATGATGGCGAGCACGTCCTGCCCGTCTGCGACTGCTTCGATGACGTCGCGCTGCCCTTCTCGGAACGCGTCATAGCCGAACACCCGCTTCAATGTTTTTTCATACAAACGTCTCACCTCGTTTCAACCTCGCGAACACGAGTCGGATTTGATAATAGCTGATCGTCTCGATTTGGTCGAACACCGGCTTGAGCGCCCAGCTGTCCGGTTCCCGCATTTGCTCGACCATGACGATCTGTTCTGTCGGCACGAACTGGTCGAGCGGGAACGCCTCGAGATACATCGCCATCTCGACGACGTGATCTTCAATCGTCGACGTGCGCAAGCGCCGAATCGATTGGACTTGATTGAACGTCCGACCGCCGGCGAACAGTTCGTATGATTCCCGGGCCGACAGCGTCATCCGTTCCGTCGTGAGACCGGACGTGAACCCTCTCAGTTTCGCGTCTTCCGGCAAGTGGTGCAACAGCGCGCTCCACCCTGCCAAAAAATAGAGCCGTGCCGTCCGGGCATCGACGTCGAGGAGTGAAGCGATTTGTTCATACGTATATCCGGTCTCGAACGCGCCGGTGAATCGATAGACGACCGCCGTCGCATACGGGTCACCGACTTCATCGAGAGCCGTCTCGAGCTCTTCATGAAACGCTTGGATGAGCGGGCGCCAATCCCGCTCTGTCCGGACGACTTGCTTCACCCAGCGCTCGGCGTGCCGGTCGGCTTGGACAGGGTAAAACGTGCGCTTATGTTCGAGCGACATGAACGTTTGGATGAACAGACTGAGCCGTTTCCACGTCATCGTCGCATAGTCTCGCTGTTCCCCACCGAGACGTTCGAACAAATCACGGACGGCTTCTGGAGAAGCAAGCATAGCGCCGGCTTCCGTCAAGCTGAAGCTCGAGCGGTTGAGCCAGCCTCGTTTCTCGAACGAGGCGAGCAGTTTCTCGTAATCGTACTTCGTGTAAGGGAACAGCCCAAAGATCGGTTCGAGGTCATAAAAGAATGCATCTTGTAACGTCGTCGCCGAACGTTTACCGTTCAACACATGAAACAGACTGCGCTCACTTCGCTCTCCTTTCAATCGGTCAATCGCGAGGAGCAACACCCCGTCAGCCAAGTGCACCATCGGCCCACCTCCTTCTCAATCATTATCCTTCCAAAACGATGTTCGTTTCCTCATTGAAATAATCGGGTATGTAGACTACAATTACTCATAGTCAGTAGTAAGTCGATTTCCATGGAGAGAGACGAAACGTATGGAGGGTTAAGAATGGCAAAATTTACAATTGTTGATAAAGATACATGCATCGCGTGTGGAGCTTGCGGAGCCGCCGCCCCGGACATCTTTGACTATGATGACGAAGGCCTCGCCTTCAACTTGATGGATGACAACACGGGTACGATCGAAGTCCCAGACGAGTTGTACGAAGACTTGATGGACGCGTTCGAAGGTTGTCCGACCGATTCAATCAAAGTCGCCGATGAATCATTCGACGGAGATGCACTCAAATACGAATAAGCGGAGAGAGACATGTGTGTCCAAGACATACATGTCTCTCTTTTCTTTTTATCGGGCCGCTTTACGGAACCCTGCCGCCTCCGCTTCTCGTTCGCTGCAAAACATCGCTTCCGGCACCGTCCGCTCATAGCTGGCGCCGCCCGGGACGTGGTAAATCTTCTCGCCGTCCCGGTTGATGTTGCCTTTGATGTCACAGTCGTCTGTCTCTTGAGTCGGCTTGGCCGGTTCGATCGCCTCGTGGTCAAAGCCGTTGCCGGTGACGTAATCCTCGAGACTCCAAATGCCGAGCAATTGTCGGCGCGCGGCCCGCTCGACGTCCCGGAACGCATCGACGTGTTGCGTGTTCGGCGCATAGACGTAAGCGACGCGGGCAAGGCCCCGACGCAACAGTTCCTCGTTTACCATCACCCCGTCATACCAGACGTAGGCGAGCGTACGCTGATACCGGTCGTAGCGCCCGACGTCATATTCGAGCGTGACGGTGTCGCCTTCAGGGAGCCAGCGCGTCACGAACGCTTTCGCCTCTTCCCCGAACGGTTGGACCGGGAGCGTCGGATGGCTCGTCTCCGGTGTGTCGACGAGCAAGAGGCGAATCGATTCCGTCGCCCCGTTCTCGAATTCAACTTTAAGCGTATCGCCGTCGACGACGCGGTCGAGCGTGACCGACTCGGTCTTCCCAATCGGGCGCTTCACTTGTTGCGTCACGTCAGCGCTCGGATAGTCGCCTTCGAGCTCGGTCAGCGACTCCGGCGGGTCGATTTGCGGACCGAACCAATCATCGGCCGTACACCCGGAAAGGATGAAAGTCAGCACGAGGACGAGCGTCCAGTACCACCATGTTTTCAATTGTCTCACCTCTTTATGAGTATAACAAAAAAGGTTGTTTGACGCTTCCGTCAAACAACCTTTCCTAAAGAGGACAGATGTCCTTTTTTTCGTCATCGTTTCCCTTTAATATACGGGATACCGACAGACTTTGGTGCATCGGCACGACCGACGACACCGGCAAGGGCAAGGATCGTGAGCGCGTAAGGCGCGATCAAGAGCAACACTTGCGGGACGTTGTTGATGACCGGCAAGTTGCTGCCGATAATCGAGAGCGCTTGGGCGAATCCGAAGAAGAGACCGGCGCCGAGCGCACCGAGCGGATTCCACTTCCCGAAGATCATCGCGGCGATGGCGAGGAACCCTTGTCCGACGATCGTCGTCGCACTGAAGTTCGTCGTGACCGTGACGGCGTAGACCGCACCAGCTAAGCCACCGAACGCACCTGAGAGCATGACGCCCATGAAGCGCATCTTCGTGACGTTGATTCCCATCGTATCCGCCGCCATCGGGTGTTCCCCGACCGAGCGAAGACGCAGGCCAAACGGCGTCTTGAAGATGACGAACCAGACGACGAACGCGAGCGCGATGGCGATGAACGACGTGTATTGGACGTTGATGAAGAACATGCGAAGAACCGGAATATCCGACAAGATCGGCACATTCTCTTTCGCGATCCGGTACTGGATGAAATCGGTCTGTCCTTTATTGTAAAGGACACGGACGACGAAGATCGCAAGTCCGACCGCGAGCATGTTGATCGCGACACCGAGGACGGTCTGGTCGGCCCGCCAAAGGATGGCCGGGACTGCCAAGAAGAGCGAGAACAGCGCCCCGATGACCATGGCGACCAAGAGCGAGATCCACGGGCTCATGCCGCCAAGACCCATATTCGTCAGCGTCAGCGTCGTGATGATTCCCGTCGCTGCCCCGATGACCATAATTCCTTCGAGCGCGATGTTGACGACACCCGACCGTTCACTGAAGATGCCACCGAGAGCGGCGATGATGAGTGGAGTCGCATAGGCGAGTGCAACCGGTACGACGATATAGAGGACTTCTAAGAAGCTCATTTTTTCTCCACTCCTTTCTTACGATTTCCTTTAAGTTTCTCAATGACATAGTTCAGTGCGTAACCAGACGCCACGAAGATGACGATGGCGGCGATGATGACTTTGACGAGCTCAGACGGGATGTTCGCCCCGAGCTGCATCGCGAGTCCACCGATGTTGAGGCCGGCGAACAACAAGGCCGCCAAGACGACACCGACTGCCGTGTTCGCACCTAGAAGCGCGACCGCGATCCCGTCGAATCCGACGCCAGTGAACGACGCACTGAGCGTCATGCCGTTGAACGTCCCGAGACCTTCCATCGCACCGGCGAGGCCGGCGAACATACCCGAGATGACGAACGACAAGACGATGTTGCGATTGACGCTCATCCCCGCATATTGCGAGGCGTGCTTGTTGAACCCGACGGCACGAAGCTCGTACCCGAGCGTCGTCCGTTGCAAGATGTAGTAATAGACGACCGCGGCAAGGACGGCGATGAGAATTCCCCAGTGCAAGCGCGAGAACGTCGTCAATTCCTGAAGGAGCGGTGACGAGAGGGATGCCGATTCTCGAATCGATTCCGTCCGTTCATTCGTCACGCCGATGACGCTCCGTAAAATCGCGTTCGTCGTATAGAGCGCGATGTAGTTCATCATGATCGACGTGATGACCTCGTGGACGTGGAACTTCGCCTTGAGGAAACCTGGCACGAACGCCCAGGCGGCCGCAGCGAACATCGCGGCGAGCAAGGCGAGTGGCAAGTGGAGGAACATCGGCAAATCGAAGTTGATTCCGACGTACACCGCCGCCACCCAGCCGATCAACACTTGGCCCTCGACCCCGATGTTGAAGAGGCCGGTTCGGAACGCGAACGCGACCGCGAGACCTGAGAAGATGAGCGGTGCCGCCGCACGCAGCGTCTCACCGATGGCGTACGGGCTACCGAGCATGCCGTTAAACAGCGACGAGAAGCCACGAACCGGGTCGTAGCCGCCGATGAGCATGACGATTGCGCCGACGAATAGCCCCATCAAGATGGACAGTAGCGGGATGAGCAGTCGATTGAGTCCTAGCTTGTTCATACTGTTTCTTCCCCTCTCTTACCGCCGGCCATCAAGAAGCCGAGCTCTTGCTCTGTCGTTTCTTTCGGGTCGCGAATCCCGACGATCTTTCCTTCGTACAAGACGGCGATTCGGTCCGATACGTGTAGAATTTCTTCAAGTTCGAACGAAATGAGGAGCACGGCGCGCCCTTTCTCCCGTTCTTTGACGAGCTGTTCGTGAATGAACTCGATGGCTCCGACGTCGAGACCGCGCGTCGGTTGCGCCGCGATCAGCAGGTCCGGAGACCGGTCGACTTCACGGGCGATAATCGCTTTTTGTTGGTTACCGCCAGAAAGCGCACGAGCCGGCACGTCGACTGATGGAGTTCGGACGTCAAACTTCTCAATTAACGCTTTCGCCTTCTCGGCGACGGCTTTATAGTTCATCAAGCCGCGTTTTGAGAAGGGTTCTTTGTAATACGTTTGCAAGACCATATTGTCACGAATCGAATAGTCGAGCACGAGACCGTGCTTATGCCGGTCTTGCGGGATATGACCGACGCCCGATTCCGTCACTTTTCGAGGTGTGAAGCCGGTCACGTCATTTCCGTTTAAGAAAATCTTACCGCCCTCGGGTTTCTTCAACCCTGAAATCGCTTCAATCAATTCCGTCTGACCGTTGCCATCGATTCCGGCGATCCCGAGGATCTCTCCTGAGCGGATTTGTAAATCCAAGCCTTCGACGACTTCGATGCCGCGACTGTCTTTGACGACGAGCTTTTGGATGTCGAGGACGACTTGCTGTGGATCTGCCTTGGAATATTCCGCATCAAAGTTGACTTCCCGTCCGACCATCATCTCGGCGAGACGGTCTTCGTTGACCGTTTCATCGATGTCGACCGTGCCGATGTAACGACCGCGTCGGATGACCGTGCAGCGGTCTGCCACTTGCATGATCTCTTTTAGCTTGTGGGTGATCAAAATGATCGACTTTCCTTCTTCGATGAGACGCTTCATGATTTGAATGAGTTCTTGAATCTCTTGAGGCGTCAACACGGCCGTCGGTTCATCAAAAATTAAAATCTCGGCTCCACGATAGAGCGTCTTCAAAATTTCCACACGCTGCTGCATCCCGACTGAGATGTCTTCGATTTTTGCATCCGGGTCGATTCGGAGTCCATACTGCTCCGAGATGTCCATTACTTTTTTACGCGCCGTGGCCCGGTCGACCGTCAACCCGCTCTTCGGTTCAGAGCCGAGGATGATGTTTTCTGTGACCGTAAACTTCTCGACGAGCATGAAGTGTTGGTGCACCATGCCGATGCCGAGATCGTTGGCGATGTTCGGATTTTCAATGTTCACCTTTTCTCCGCGTACACGAATCTCTCCGCCCTCAGGCTGATAGAGACCGAACAAGACGTTCATGAGCGTCGATTTTCCGGCACCGTTCTCGCCGAGCAACGCATGAATCTCGCCTTTGCGAAGTTGAAGGGTGATATTGTCGTTAGCTACGAACGTACCGAACTCTTTGCGAATATTGAGCATTTCAATTACATATTCCAAGAAAGTCCACCCCTAACTTTAAGTAAAGGGAGACCGCATGGGTCCCCCCTAACTCAATGATTTATTCTACTGATTGCATGAACTCTTCGAACTCAGCGTCTGTCGCAGGAGCTGTAAGTTCACCGTCGATCAACTGTTGGCGATACTCATCCACTCGTGAGAGTACGTCAGCTGGTACGTGTGTGTCAGACGTCTCAGCAATCCCGACACCGTCATCTTTCAAACCGAACTCGATGATTTCGCCACCTGGGAAGTTTCCTTCCATCGTCTGTTTCGATACTTCATACGTCGCCGTGTCTACACGTTTGACCATTGAAGTAAGCGTTACGTCTTCTGGGAGTCCTTCTTCGTATTGGTCACGGTCAACCCCGATGACCCATACTTCTTCGCCGTTCTTCTTACGGTTCTTCGCTTCTGTGAATACCCCTACACCCGTTCCGCCGGCAGCGTGATAGATGATGTCAGAACCAGCGCCATACATACCTGATGCGATCGCCGTTCCTTTTTCAGCCGAGTTGAAGTCTTCCGCATATTTCACATCAATCGTTGCATCTGGGTTAACGGCCATGACGCCCGCTTTAAATCCGTTTTCGAACTTCTTGATCAAGTCAGACTCGACGCCACCGATGAAGCCGACTTTGTCCGTTTCAGTCATGAGACCGGCGATGACACCGACGAGGAACGATCCTTCTTGCTCTTTGAACGTGATTGACGCGACGTTCTTTGCGTCAACGACCATGTCGACGATCGCAAAGTTGTTGTCCGAGAATTGTCCAGCAACCGTCTGGATGTCTTCAGCCATCAAGAAGCCGATACCGTAAATCAAGTTGAAGTTGTCACGAGCCAATTGCTGCAAGTTTGGCTGGTAGTCCGCTTGTTTTGAAGATTGGAGGTATTTGAAGCCTTCGTTCTCCGTCAAGTTGTTGTCTTCACCGAACTTCGTGAGACCTTCCCAAGCTGATTGGTTGAACGACTTATCATCTACGCCGCCCGTATCCGTTACCATCGCTACTTTGAAGTCGCCAGCTTCGCTGCCGCCGCCTTCTCCGTTTGAAGCACCTTCATTGTCGTCGCCGCCACATGCTGCGAGTACTGTCGAGAGCGTAAGACCTGCTGCTAAAGCTGAGAGAATCGTTTTCTTCTTGTTCATCATCGTCGTGTTTCCCCTTTCGGATCATAACAATTTAGGTTGTCATGTTGTCAGTAGTCTTTACACCGGTATAAGAAAGCGCTTTCACGCTGTTCCCCAAAAATAACCTTTCCGAACTTCGTGAACGCGTGTTACACGCGTTTGCGGACGACATGGAAGTCAAAGCGGTCCGCTCGGAAAAAGTTTGCCGAATCGAGCAACGGTAAGTCGCTTTCATCGTAATGCAATTGCTTTAACGCAAGTAACGGTTGGTCCGTTTGAAGTTGTGTCGAGATTTCCGCGCTCACACTCGGTTCGATGTGCGTGATCGCATAGGCGACCCGACGTCCTACCTCTTGTTCCAGCGCGTCAAATAACGATTTTCCTTCTGTCAATGCTTCAGGATTAGAAACGAGATGTGCGGGAATCTTGTCCACACAGTATACGACCGGTGTCTCGTCCGCATAGCGAATCCGGACGATCCGATAAATCGGAGAATTCGGTTCGATTTTTAGACGCTCGGCTTCTCTCTCTGTCGCTAACACCTTTTCGGCCACCAATACTTTTGTTCCCGGTGTCATTTTGGCGCGCGTGATCATGTCCGTTACGCTAAACAGCTCTTCAATCCCCGACGTGAACGGAGGTTTGGAACTGATGAACGTCCCGACGCCATGTTTACGCACAACAAATTTCTCGTCTTCAAGAATTCGAAGCGCTTCGCGGAGTGTCGCACGACTGACCCCAAGTTGCTTCGATAACTCGAATTCTGAAGGAAGCTTTTCTCCTTCACGATAGACACCCTCATCGATATCCTGCTTGATTTTCTCAATCACGCGGAGATAGAGCAAGCGATGATCGAGCTTAATCGACATGGGCCTCACCACCTTTACCTTTTGTTACCAGTGCTCAGACATCTGACGTATGAATGCCCTTGCCAATATTAAGTATAGGGATTCCAGAATTAGAACGCAATACTTTTTGTTCGGAATCAAGGAAATATTTTAATCTTAAAGGATATCGCATGCCTCGTAGTCTATATTACCTGTTCGCTCCCGCTTTGAAAAGATTTTGTAAAATGAAAACGGTATTAAAAAATGAAAGCGGTTCAACCGTTTCAGTAGTATGTCGGATTAGGTATTATAGACCAGATGTGCTATATCATTCCCGCTCATTGCGCGTTTCTTATGAATTCGGTACCCATTTCAATTATACCGATAAATAAATAAAAAACGAACGATTAGATTATATTAAATCCAATCGTTCGTTTTTTAATTTTACCCTTCCGACTCATTGACGAGTACTTTCCGTGGTTTCGATCCTTCTGACGGACCGACATACCCCGCTTGTTCTAGCGAATCGATCAATCGTGCAGCTCGATTATAGCCGATTCGGAACCTCCGTTGAATCATCGACGTCGAGGCCGTCTCTTGCGTCATAATGAACTGGACGACTTCCCCGAACAACGAATCGTCCGAATCGATCGTCGTCACTTCTTCTTCTTTCGGCATCATCGCCTCGACGTACTGGGCGCGTTGCTGGGCGATGACGTGGTTGACGACTGTCTCGACCTCTTGGTCCGATACAAAGGCACCTTGGACACGAATCGGTTTGTTCATCCCGTTGGCGAGCATGAGCATGTCTCCACGCCCAAGCAACTTCTCGGCCCCGCCTCCGTCGAGAATCGTTCGTGAATCCGTCTGTGATGAGACGGCAAACGCGATCCTTGACGGAATGTTCGCCTTGATGACGCCTGTGATGACGTCTACGGACGGCCGTTGTGTCGCGAGCACCATATGAATGCCTGCGGCCCGGGCCATCTGTGCAAGGCGCATAATGGCGTCCTCGACATCATTCGACGCGACCATCATCAGGTCGGCGAGCTCATCGACAATGACGACGATGAACGGCAGTCGCTTCGCATCTTCATCCTCGGACTTGTCGACGAGTTCATTGTAGCCCTCGATATTCCGCACGCCGTACCGGCTGAACAGCTCATAGCGCCGTTCCATCTCGGCAACGACTTGCTTGAGCGCCTGTGCCGCCTTTTTCGGGTCGGTGACGACCGGCGTCAACAAGTGTGGGACACCGTTATAGACGTTCAACTCGACCATCTTCGGGTCAATCATCATCAATCGGACCTCATCCGGCCGGGTCCGCATCAAAATCGACACGATCATGCCGTTGATACAAACCGACTTCCCCGAGCCCGTCGACCCGGCTACGAGCAAGTGCGGCATTTTGTTCAAGGCGACGGTCACCGTCTCGCCACTGATGCTGCGCCCAAGCGCGACGAGTAACGGTGACGCCTCACGTTTGACCGTATCGGCCTCCAGCACTTCACGTAAGCACACCGGGGCGACCTCTTGGTTCGGCACTTCAATCCCGATGGCCGCCTTGCCCGGAATCGGCGCCTCGATGCGAATGTCTTTCGCCGCCAAAGCGAGCGCCAAATCATCGCTTAGCGAGGTGATTCGGCTCACTTTCACACCGATGTCCGGTTGGAGCTCATATTTTGTGACAGTCGGTCCAAGATGGATCTTCAACACTTTCACCCCGACGCCGAACGACTTGAGCGTTTGGACGAGTTTCGTCGCATTCGCTTTCAATCGTGCATTCTCACCCGACAAGTCGGTGACGACCGGCTCGGACAAGATGGTGAACGTCGGGAGCTCGTACGTGTCAGACACGTCTTGCGCTGCCGTCATCATCATGTCCTCGGTCGGCATGTCCGCCACTTCATCTGCACGATCCGTCGTGCTCGCGTCCTGTTTTTGTTCCCGCTTCTCGGCAACGACTTGTTCACTGAACCCAACGATTGGGATGTCGTGCATCGTCACAGCATCCGGTTCCGGCTCGATTTCCGGCGGGTTACTCGACGCCTCAGCGTCGCGAGGGACAGCAGGCGTCGCTTTCTTCCGTGCCGGTGCCGTTTTCCGTTCAGGCCGTTCCCGCTCCTGCCACTCTTGTTTGATCGCTTGGCCAGACTCGAGCAGTCTCCGACCGACACTGTACCAAATCGATGGCGAAAGTAGAGAGATTCCGACGACGAGACAGATGATGCCGAGGAAAATAATGCCGAAGTCGGAGAGTAAGTAATGGTTCAGCTCATAGAGCGCGCCGTTGATCGCCCCACGCTCGGCTCCCCAGACGAGATCGCCAAACAATAGAAAGGCGAGGAACAACAAGAAGATCCCGGCCCGCTGGCTCGGCCGCCAATCGCTCAACCCGATGAGCAAGGTGAAGCCGATGGCGAGATACGTCAACGCTCCCCAGCCACCGAACAACGTGGCAGCGAGCAGCGATGTCCGGGCACCGACCCAGCCGAACTCGAATAATGAAAAGATGAACGCTGTCATCGCAAGGACGAACGCGCCCCATCCATATGTACGCCAAGGAATCGGTTGTTTCTTGCGGGCTCTCGGAGCCGGTCGTTTCCGTTTTGGCGGAGTCTTTCTCGATTTTTGAGCCACCTTTTTCTGTGTCACTTTCGATTCCTCCTAAAAAAAGAAGGCAAAAGTCAGATGACTTTTGCCTCAATTCATTATATCTCCATGATGATCGGCAAGATCATCGGACGACGTTTCGTCTGCTCGAACAAGAAGACGCTGAGCCGCTCACGAATATTTGATTTCAATTCGGTCCAATCGCTTCCAGCTTGGAGACTCTTCTCGATTTGCTTTGTGACGATTCGGTTCGCCTCAGAAATCATCTCTTCGGACTCGCGCATATAGACGAATCCGCGGGAGATGAGCTCTGGGCCTGAAATCAATTTCTTTTGTTTCCGGTTCAACGTGACGACGCAGAGAACGACGCCATCTTGCGACAAGAGGCGACGGTCGCGAAGAACGATGTTCCCGACGTCTCCGACACCGATTCCATCAATCAAGACGTTTCCGGCCGGCACTTTACGGCTCATACGCGCTTTGCGTCCGGTGAATTCGACCACATCGCCTTTTTCAACGATGAAGATGTTGTTCGATTTGACACCGACTTGTTCCGCGAGTTTCGAGTGCGCCATTTGCATCCGATACTCCCCGTGAATCGGGAGGAAGTACTTCGGTTTGACGAGGTTGAGCATGAGCTTCAACTCTTCAGCCGAACCGTGTCCCGATACGTGTACTTTCCGTTGGTTGTAGATGACGTTCGCGCCCGAGCGGAACAAGAGGTCAATCGTTTTTGAAACCGACTTCTCATTACCCGGGATTGGTGTCGCAGCGATGACGACCGTATCATTCAAGCGAATATTCACTTGTTTATGCGCGTTCCGTGCCATCCGTGTCAACGCTGCCATCGGTTCCCCTTGTGAACCGGTCGTCAAGATGACGACTTTGTTGTCAGGCAAACGGTTCACTTGTGACAGTTCAACGAGCGTTTTTGGCTTGAAACGAAGGTAGTTCAACTTTTGGGCCACTTCGACGATGTTGACCATGCTGCGGCCGACGACCGCGACTTTCCGGTCGTTCGCTTCCGCCGCTGCGAACACTTGTTGCAAACGATGGACGTTCGAGGCGAACGAGGCGACGATGACGCGCCCTTCCGCCTGATAGATGACGTCGTTCAATTCGGCACCAACGATTGACTCCGATCCGGTTTGACCCGGACGTTCTGCGTTCGTCGAGTCTGATAACAAGGCGAGGACGCCTCGCTGCCCGATTGCGGCCAATTTATTGAAATCAGACTGTTTCCCATCGACCGGTGTATAGTCGAATTTGAAATCGCCCGTATGGACGATTGCCCCTTGAGACGTTTGGATGCAGACCCCTACGCAGTCGGGAATCGAGTGGTTGACGCGGAAGAACGTGATGAAATGATCAGCGATAGTCAATTTCGTTTTGGCGTCAATCAATCGAAGGTCGACTTCTTTAAGTAAGCCTGCCTCTTTCAATTTGAGCTCGATCAAACCGAGCGTCAACTTCGTCCCGTAGACGGGGACGTGTTTCAAATCGCGGAGCACATAACTGAGTCCACCGATATGGTCTTCGTGACCGTGCGTGATGAAAATGGCACGGACACGGTCTTTATTCTCTTTCAAATACGTAATGTCAGGGATGACGATATCAATCCCGAGCATCTCATCGCCTGGGAACATGAGACCGGCATCGATGACGAAGATGTCGTCGTCTAGTTCCACGACGTACATGTTCTTCCCGATTTCGCCTACGCCTCCAAGCGCAAAGACGCTAATGTTCTCTGTCTTCTTCTTTGACACTAACAAAAACCTCCTAGATGATTCATATTCTGGTTCGTCCACTTATCGCTATTGAATATTGTATCGGAAAACGGCTTCATTGCCAACATTTCCGTTCAATCGACTAGAGGTTTTAAAACATCGGCGAGCGGCATCGTCGCTTGTTCCCCTGGCCGCTTGCCTGCTGCGAGCTGTCGAATCGACAATCCGAAGTCCATCTGCAGGTGCGGATAGTCGGGGAAGTTACGCCAATCGCCGCCCCACTCGAATCCGAGCGCCTTGCCGAGCTCACCGAGTTCTTGCCAGTCGGGCACACCGGAACGATTGTGGTCAGATGACAAATCATAGTCGGCCCGGTTGTCATGGATGATGACGAAATCGACGGCGAGTCCATAGTTATGGTAGCTCTGTCCGGCCTTGGCGTTCGTGACGATTTGGCCAGGCTCCGATCGACCTTGCGCATAGAGCGCGTTTTGCTCGTCTTCGGAGCGATAACCGGACGTCAGGCGAACCTCGAGCCCAAGGCACGAATAAGCGAGCCGGACAAACGTCTCGCTTCGTTCCCGGACGTGCGGATGTAAGTTCGAGAAGGCGCGCTCACTCCGCTCGACAATCGGCTGCTCGGCTTGTGGTGCCCGATTGCACATCCCTGCCTCAAACGATGGCTCATCCACCCAAGGCATCGGTCCTGGACGTGAAAACGAGTACGCCAAGAAGATGCCGACGAGAAACGCGACCATCGCGAACGTCAAGACACCGGTCCACTTCATCGTCTGAACCGTTTACGGAGTCCTTTGACGAGCGGAAGTCCTTTTTCGAGGGCGAAATAGAGCAGACGATTCAAGACGAGGTCGAACTCTCCGACCTTCTCAATCATGTCACTGCCCCACCCTGACTTAAAGGCGTAAAGTCCCGCGTATTCATCATCCGGGTCCGTTTTACCAGAGACGCCGCCGAAGTCGTACCGTTCGGCTCCGCTCTCTTTTGCGGCTTGCATCATCGTCCATTGCATGAGGTGGTTCGGCATGAATTCACGGAACTCGTTCGATGACGCGCCGTACAAGTAGTACGAGCGGCGACCGGCGAGCGTCAACAGACCACCCGACAAGACGAGGCCGTCCGGATAGCGCTTGTCGAGTTCGACGAGTTCCGGCAACGCTGTCTCGATTTTTTCAATCTGTTCGCGTGTCTGTTTCTCGCGATTCGTCAAGCTCGGCCGTTTCTTCTCGACGGTCTCCTTCTCGAGCGCCCGCTCGATTTTCGCGAGCTCTCGCGTCGCTTTCTCGAGCGTATGTCGCTGTTGCTCGAGGGCAAGGCTCGGCTCGAGTTTCGTCAAGAACAGGCGGGCGTCATTCGGTTGAAGGCAGTCATACAGGTTCTCGAAGTAATCGAGTCCGCGCGTGGAAAACCCGTCCCGTTCCCCTGTCACTTTCATCAACTCGGCGAACGTCTTCAGACCGTCACGACCGACCTCGGTACAGACGATGCCTTTCTTTTCCGCGAGCCGAACGTTATAGCGGAACTTATGATGAAATTTCCCGAAAATCTCTTTCTCGCTCGGGCGCAAATCCGTCTCCATCGTGAAGCGGGGCTGTGCATAATCGAATCCGCCGCCATACCCTTTATGAATAAAACCGAGCTCGGTCATCTCCGTCATCAAGCCCGGGACTTCATCGCGGTCGATGTTCGGGTCGATTTTGATCGTGATGGCACGTCGGTCTTTCGCGACACGTTTCGCCTCTTCGGTCAATACTTTGAGCGACTCTGTGTCGTCATAGTCGACGACGAAGCCACGCGGGGCGTAACATAGCGTGAACGGGAGCTTCGGCACTTGTTTGAACAATAACAGGGCGACCCCTGTCGTCGTTCCGTTCGTCCCGACGGCGATGCGTTCTCCTGACCAACCGTTTTGACGCTTGACGCTGGCCCAACTTGAAAGTTGGAGCAAATCTCCCCGGTCATGGGCTTTGACGAAATCGTCATGCTGTTTCTCTGTCAAACTGATAGGTTGTACTGCCATAAATCATGATTCCTCCATCTTCAAGATTGTCGCTCGAACAATTTTCTCTTCATCGAGCGGTATTTTTTCGTTGCCGATGATTTGATATTTTTCGTGCCCTTTTCCGGCCAAGACGACGATGTTCGTCGGTTTCGCGAGGCTTGCCGCATATCGGACCGCTTCTTCACGGTCACCAATCTCGACGAAGTTGTCGTGCGTCATGCCTGAAGCGATGCCGCTCGTGATGGAGTCATATGCTTCAAAGCGTGGGTCGTCCGTCGTGATGACGACCGTGCCGGCGTACTTTGAGGCCATCTGGCCCATCGTCGGTCGTTTCGTCACATCACGATTGCCGCCCGTCCCAATCAAGAAGATGATGTCTTCCTTCGGGACGCCGACGAGCGATTTCAAACATTGCTCGATACCATCCGGCGTGTGGGCATAGTCAGCGTAGACGTTATAACCAGGCACGTCGAGCCGTTGCATCCGCCCTTTGGCCGGATGAATCGCCTCGAGCGCCTCAATAATCTTCGCGAGCGAATAACCCGCAGCGAGCAGACACCCTGTCGCAAGGAGAATATTGTACACGTTGAAGCGTCCGATGAACTGAACCGTCACCGGCAAGCTCTCCCCTTGATAGTGAAGATGGAAACTCGTATCAGACAACGTCTGCACGATATTCGTCGCCAAGACGTCAGCCGGGGCGTCGATGCCGTATGTCATGACACGCGCACCCGTCATCGTCTCATAGAGCTTGCTATATGGATCGTCCGCATTCAAGACGGCGACTTTGCCACGGGACGCGATTTGACCGAGCTGGGCGAAGAGCAACCCTTTCGCACGGGCATAATTATCAAACGTGCCATGGAAGTCGAGATGGTCATGGGTCAAGTTCGTGAAGCCGACGATATCGAAATCGGTGCCGATGACACGGCCGAGTTCGAGCCCGTGTGACGACACTTCCATCATGACGTCCGTCACCCCTTCGGCCTTCATCTGCGCCAACAGTTGCTGCAGTTCTGAACTTTGCGGCGTCGTGTTCTTGCTCGGTACGACCCGGTCGTTGATGCGGACTTCGACCGTCCCAATCAAGCCGGTACTATGCCCGAGCTCTGCGAGGACGTCGCGTAAAATCGTCGTCGTCGTCGTCTTCCCGTTCGTCCCGGTGATGCCGAACATGCGCATCTGTTCTGACGGGTAGCCATAAAATGCTGAAGCCAACAGTCCGACGGCTCTCGAGCTGTCCCGGACGACCAAGTTCGGTACCGGCACGTCGAGCGGACGTTCGCTGACGATGGCGACGGCACCGCGTTCAACGGCGGTCGCGGCGTAGTCGTGTCCGTCGACCGTGTACCCTTTGATCGCGACGAACAGCGTCCCGGGGACGACTTCGCGCGAGTCGGTCGTCACGTGGGTCACGTTGATGTCAGAGTTTGATAGTTGGTTAATCAATTGAATGTGTTTTGCTAAATCGGTTAAGTTCAAGTCTTTCCCTTCTTTCACCTGTATCCTGTCCAAAGTAAAGAATACCTCTTAATCAGTGTAGAGAACTTACAATTCGGTTTCAAGTCAGTCTTCGGACGGAAGGACATAAGATTTGGCAGGAGCATGGCTGAGCACTTCACGAATGAGGGCGTTCACGTCACGCGTCTCGATCCGGTCTACTTTATCGAGGACGACATCGATCGGTTCCACCTCATCTAATAGGACGAGGTTGCGGCCGTTGCGATTCATCCGCGCGCTCGTGCTCTCATTGCCGAGAACGAGCGAGCCTTTCAGTTGCCGCTTCCCTTTCTCGACTTCGTCGTCCGTCAAGCCGCTCGTCTTCAACGCCGCGAGTTCACGGTCCATAATCGACTCGACTTGGTCGAGCGTGTCTTTCGACGTCCCGATATAAATCGTGAACGTCCCGTGATCGTCGAACGTCGTATAATACGAATAGATTGAGTAGGCGAGCCCTTGTTCTTCGCGAATCGACTGGAACAAGCGGGATGACATCGTCGCCCCGATGGCGTTGTTCAGCAGGGCCAGATGCGGTAACCGGTCATCGGTCGCGGCAATCGCCTCGAAGTTCCAACAGAGATGGGCTTGCTCGGTCTCTTTTTCTTTTTTCACGACCTCGGCGTGTAGCGTCGGTACGGTCGATTCTTTCGAAGATTCCCCTGTTGGGAGACCGGCAAACCTCGCTTTAACGGCCTCGATGAGTTCATCCGGCACGTGTCCGGCAATCGACACGACGACGCGGTTGCCTGTATACCGTGTTTCCACGTATCGAAGCAACTGGTCGCGGGTGAGGCCGAGCACGCTCGACTCCGTCCCAAGAATCGGTTCGGCCAGCACGTCGTCTTGATAGACGGCCGTTGCGAGCAGTTCGTGGACGAGGTCTTCCGGTGTATCTTCATACATTTTGATTTCTTCGAGTACGACGCGTTTTTCCTTCTCGAGTTCGGCTTCATCGAAGACCGAGTTGAACAGCATGTCCGCGAGCGCGTCAAACGCGATCAAAGCGTGGTCGTCGAGTGTCTTCACGTAATAACACGTATGGTCTTTCGATGTGAAGGCGTTGACGCTACCACCGAGCTCATCGAAGAACGAGGCGATCTCTTTCGCCGACCTCGTCTTCGTCCCTTTAAATAGCATGTGTTCAATCAAATGACTGATTCCAATCTCGGACTTGTCTTCAGTGCGCGTCCCGGCTTTGATGAACACCCCGGTCGACGTGCTCCGGACGTCTGCCATCGGTTCAATGACGATGCGGACGCCGTTGTCTAATGTGATCCATTCCATCTTATCACTCCTATGAAAAAGGCCATCGCGATAGACGATGGCCAGCATGAATTAGTTTGTCGATCTTGGCGGGCGACGATCTCCGTCACGACGCGGCGGACGGCTATCACGTGGTGGGCGACTCTCACGTTGCGCTTTCCGTTTCGCTTCATAAGCTTCGCGTTCCTCCGGTGACAACCCTTCAAGGATGAGCACTTTGTGTGAAGCGTTGACGCGGCCTTTGTCATCAATCTCGGTCACGCGGACTTTGATTGTATCGCCAAGTTTGACGACGTCTTCGACGTTCGCGACACGCTCTAAGCTGAACTCTGAGACGTGGACGAGTGCGTCCTTCCCTTTGAACAATTCGACGAACGCACCAAACTTCTCAATCCGGCGGACGGTCGCGTCGAACTCTTCGCCGACGACGACTTCACGGACGATGTCACCGATGAGCGCCATCGCCATGTCGATGCCGTCTTGGTCGGTCGAGGCGATGAACACCGTTCCGTCCTGTTCGATATCGATTTTGACACCGGTCTGGTCGATGATGCTGTTGATCATCTTCCCACCTGGTCCGATGACGTCGCGAATCTTGTCCGGGTTGATCGTCATCGTGACAATCTTCGGTGCATACTTCGACAACTGCGGACGTGGCGCATCGAGCGTCTCGAGCATGTGGCTCAAGATATGGAGACGGCCCACACGCGCTTGTTCGAGTGCCTCGACCAAGATGTCGCGTGTGATCCCTGCAATCTTGATATCCATTTGAAGTGCCGTGATTCCGTCTTTCGTTCCCGCGACTTTAAAGTCCATGTCGCCGAGGTGGTCTTCGAGCCCTTGGATATCCGTGAGGACCGTGTAGTGTTCGCCTTCCATGATGAGACCCATCGCAATCCCGGCAACCGGGGCCTTGATTGGTACACCAGCGTCCATGAGGGCGAGCGTCGAGCCACAGATTGAAGCCTGTGAACTAGAACCGTTCGACTCAAGTACTTCCGACACGAGACGAATCGTGTACGGGAAATCCGCTTCCTTCGGGATGACCGGGAGCATCGCACGCTCACCGAGTGCCCCGTGACCGATTTCACGACGACCTGGTGCCCGGACCGGACGCGCTTCACCGACCGAGAACGGCGGGAAGTTGTAATGGTGCATGAAGCGTTTGTTCTCTTCGAGACCGATGCCGTCGATGATTTGCGCATCACCGATGACGCCAAGTGTCGCGACCGACATGACTTGCGTCTGACCGCGTGTGAACAAACCGACGCCGTGGGCGCGCGGCAACAAGCCGACTTCCGAAGCGAGCGGGCGAATCACGTCAGGACGGCGACCGTCAGGACGGACCTTCTCAACTGTAATCAAGCGGCGGACTTCATCTTTGACGAACTTGTTCAAAATGCCAGACACTTCTTTCAACTTGGCCGGCTCGTCCGCGAGACGCTCTTCGTAAATCGCGACGTACTTGGCGATGACTTCATTGATCGCCTCGTCACGGGCATGCTTCTCTTCGACTTGAACGGCCTCGACGATTTCAGGGCGGGCCGCTTCGAGCTCAGCTGACAACGTCTCGTCAAACTTCGACACGGTATATTCGAATTTCGGTTTCCCGACAGCTGCGACGATCTCGTTTTGGAACGCGACGAGCTTTTTAATCTCATCGTGACCGAACAAGATTGACTCGAGCATGATGTCTTCTGAGACTTCGTTCGCACCGGCCTCAACCATGTTGATGGCGTCAGCCGTACCGGCGACTTGAAGCTCGAGTTCTGTCTTTTCGAGTTGTTCCGTCGTCGGGTTGACGATGAACTCGCCATCGATGCGGCCAACCGTGGCACCGGCAATCGGTCCGTCAAACGGGACGTCCGAGATTGAAAGGGCGACCGACGTTCCGAGCATACCGGCCATCTCTGCCGAGCAGTCCGGGTCGTTTGACATGACGTAAATCATGACTTGGATATCGTGACGGAATCCATCCGGGAAGAGTGGGCGAATCGGACGGTCGATGAGACGTGACGTCAAAATCGCGTTCTCACCAGGACGACCTTCCCGACGAAGGAATCCTCCTGGAATTTTACCGACCGAATACAGTTTTTCTTCGTAGTTGACCGTAAGCGGGAAGAAATCTAAATCTTTTGGTGCTTTCGATGCGGTTACCGTGGCGAGCACGACCGTGTCACCGTAACGCACGAGCGCCGAACCGTTCGCTTGTTTCGCGAGTTGGCCGACTTCTACAGATAGCGGACGTCCGCCCCATTCTGTAGAAAATACTTGTTTCGTACCTAACATGAACATTCTCCTCTCAAACCTTATCTAGTTTATTATGTAACTCATTCCTACGAATGTCTAATGATTTTCCTTTTAAAAAAGAAGAAACGGACTAGGAACAAATGTCCCAGCCCGTCACGTGGTCCGGTCGGATTAGCGACGAAGACCAAGGCGTTGAATCAATTCACGGTAACGTGTAACGTCCTTGTTACGAAGGTACGTAAGCAAGTTACGGCGACGTCCAACCATTTTCAAAAGACCGCGACGTGAGTGGTGGTCTTTCTTGTGTGTACGAAGATGATCGTTTAATGTGTTGATTTGTTCAGTCAATACTGCAACTTGAACTTCCGGTGAACCAGTGTCACCTTGTTTTGTCGCGTATTCCGCGATGATTTCATTCTTACGTTCTTTTGAGAGTGCCATTTGCCTCTCCACCTCCAATTAAATAAAATTGCCGCGTTGCCGAGCCGACGTTGGTGAATCGATCAGCCAAGCGAAACGGTGTACTTTGCGTACCAAAATAGAATACAGGAGTCCGTGTTTAAAGTCAAGATAGGATTGAGCGGGCCGTCGTCTCGTCTTGCTTCAACTGCGCGATGAGCGAATCGAGGCCGTCGAACGCCCGCTCGTTGCGAATGAATCGGACCCATTCGATCTCAATCAATTGTCCGTATAAGTCCTCAGAGAAATCAAACAAGTGACTCTCGATTGAGACGTCGCCCGTGTCATAAAACGTCGGGCGCCGCCCGACGTTCGTCATCGCATGAAACGTCCGACCGTCACGCAACCGGACCCGCGTCGCGTACACGCCGAGCCGTGGCATGACGTAAGAGGCGTCCATGACGACGTTCGCCGTCGGGTATCCAATCGTGCGTCCGCGGGCATCTCCGTGGATGACTTCCCCACAAATCACATAAGGGGAACCAAGCAGCGTTGCCGCCGCATCCACTTCCCCGGCACCGAGCAGTTTTCGAATCCGGGTCGACGAGACTTTCTCCCCACCCTCGGTCTGTTCATTGACGACCGACGTCGTGAAGCGACCGCGGGCATGGAACGGCATCGTCTCCATTGTCCCTTCCCCGAACTTGCCATACGAATAATCAAATCCGGCCGTCACGTGGACGGCACCGGCGCCAATCAAATAGTCGTCGACAAACTGTTGCGGCGATAGGCCCGCGAGTTCTTTCGTGAACGTCAAGACGAGGCAGCGTTCGACTCCGAGCGATTCGATGCGCTTCAACTTGCGCGAGAGCGGCGTGATGTAACGCACCGCGTCCGGTTTGTTGGACAGCACTTGCTTCGGATGTGGGTCGAACGTGACGACCGTGACCGGTACGTTCAGCCGCTCCGCTTGTTCCTGCGCATGGCGAATCACGGCTTGATGGCCCGTGTGGACACCATCGAAGAATCCGAGCACCATGACCGAAGGAACAACGTCCGGCGTCTCGGGATATGTGAGATGTATCGTTTCCATACTTTCGTTTCCCCCTTAGTCGATCGTCAACATGACCTCGACTGTTGCGTCTGTCGTTCCGTCAAGCCGTCGGTAGAGGGCGAGCGGAATTCCTTCTTCATTATAGACAGTAAACAGCTCGAATTCGAGCGAGACGTCGTTCAACTTGCCGCCGTTACGGATATACCGTTCCCGGTTCGCCGCAATCGTCATCGTCGGCCAGCGTTTGATGACTTCTTCGAGCGGGATGACATAGTGCATCCGTTCCTCTACCGTCTCAAGCGCCATGAGCGTCTCAAGGCTGACTGCGGCCGCTTCATCGAACGAACCCGACATGGTTCGGCGAAGGTCGCTCATGTGCGCCGGATACCCAAGCTGTTCGCCAATTTGAACGGCGAGTGTGCGGATGAACGTCCCTTTCCCGCAGTCGACTTCGATTCGGAAACGACAGACGTTGTCATTGAACGTAAGTTCGCTCGTCCTTACGAGTTGGTGAATCTCGACCATCCGGCGCGGCCGTTCGACCGTTTGCCCTTTCCGAGCATACTCATACAGCTTCTTCCCGTTCACTTTGACGGCCGAGTAGTAAGGGGGGATCTGTTCAATCGTTCCGGTCAGCGTCTGTAGGACACGATCGACGTCTGCGGCCGTGAACGCCGTTGCCTCGACGCCACGCGCCTCGACAACTTCGCTATGGGCGTCCTCGGTCATCGTCGCCGTCCCAATCGTCACCTCGGCAACATATCGCTTCCCTTCATCCGTCAAAAAGCGTGATAACTTCGTCGCCCGACCGAGACAAATCGGCAACACCCCGGTCACTTCTGGGTCGAGGGTGCCCGTATGGCCCACTTTTTTCGTTTGGAATAACTTGCGCAGTTTGAAGACACAGTCATGACTCGTCATGCCGGCATCTTTATCAAGGATGAGTACTCCTGTCGGTTCCATGTTTTTCCCTCCACATGAAAAAGGGAGACGTGAGTCCCCCTTTCCATTATTCGCCTTTGTTCAAGTCGCGAATCAACGAGTCGATATGGCTACCATATGCGACCGATGAATCGTACGCGAACGTCAATTCCGGTGTTTTCCGAAGACGGATGCGGCTGCCGATTTCACGGCGGATGAAACCGCTCGCCTTATCGAGTCCTGCTTGCGTCTCTACCTTTACTTCAGCGTCGTCTCCGAGCACGGTATAATAGGCGGTCGCTTGTTGCAAGTCTCCCGTCACTTCGACGCTCGTGATCGTCGCGTTCTTCGTACGCGGATCGCTCACTTCACGAAGTAAAATGTCTGTGATTTCTTTACGCATCTGTTCAGCGACGCGTTGGGCACGAATGTTCATACGTGTTCCCTCCTCGCTTTATTTCCGTTCGACTTCTTTCATGACGAACGCTTCGATGACGTCTTCGACTTTGATGTCATCAAACTTCTCGACTTTAATTCCACACTCATAACCTGTCGCAACTTCTTTGACATCATCTTTGAAGCGGCGGAGCGTGTCGAGTTTGCCTTCGTAGACGACAATCCCGTTACGGATGACGCGGACACCGGCGTCACGTGAGATTTTACCTTCCGTGACGTAACATCCTGCGATCGTTCCGACTTTTGAGACTTTGAAGACGTCACGGACTTCAACTTGTCCTGTGATTTCTTCAACGAACTCTGGGTCGAGCATCCCTTTCATCGCGCTCTCGATCTCTTCGATGGCGTTATAGATGATGCGATGGAGACGCATTTCAACGTTCTCTTGTTCCGCCATAGAACGGGCATTCCCGTCAGGACGGACGTTGAAACCGATGATGATGGCGTTCGCAGCTGAGGCGAGGATGACGTCACCTTCTGTGATCGCACCGACACCTTGGTGGACGATGTTAACTTTGACGCCTTCGACGTCAATCTTACGGAGTGACCCAGCGAGTGCTTCCGCTGAACCTTGAACGTCCGCTTTGATGATGACGTTCAAGTCTTTCACTTCGCCTTCTTGAATCCGGCTGAACAAGTCGTCAAGGCTGACTTTCGCCGACTCACGACGCTGTGATTCGAGGTAACGTTGGTAACGTTTTTCCCCGATGGCCCGTGCCTTCTTCTCGTCTTCAAACACGATGAACTGGTCACCGGCTTGCGGAACGTCGTTCAATCCTGTGATTTCGATCGGTGTCGATGGACCGACTTCTTTCACACGACGACCGATATCGTTGACCATCGCCCGGACACGACCGAACGTGCTGCCGACGACGATTGAGTCTCCGATGCGAAGCGTTCCGTGTTGAACGAGAAGCGTCGCGACTGGACCACGGCCTTTGTCGAGCTTCGCTTCGATGACCGTACCGCGGGCTGGCATGTCAGGCGTCGATTTGTATTCTTCGACTTCTGAAACGAGAAGGATCATCTCGAGCAACTCGTCGATGCCTTCACCTTGAAGGGCTGAAATCGGAACGAAAATCGTTTCGCCGCCCCACTCTTCAGGAATCAATCCGAATTCAGTCAACTCTTGTTTGACGCGGTCGGGGTTCGCCCCTTCCTTGTCCATCTTGTTGACTGCGACGATGATTGGAACGTTCGCCGCTTTCGCGTGCGAAATCGCTTCTTCTGTCTGTGGCATGACACCATCATCCGCTGCGACGACGATGATCGCGATGTCCGTCACTTCGGCCCCACGAGCACGCATCGTCGTGAAGGCGGCGTGACCAGGTGTGTCGAGGAACGTGATCTTCTTGTCGTTGACTTGTACTTGATACGCACCGATATGCTGTGTGATGCCACCTGCTTCGCCGGCAACGACTTTCGTGTTCCGAATCGAGTCGAGAAGCGTCGTTTTACCATGGTCGACGTGACCCATGATCGTCACGACTGCCGGGCGTTCTTCAAGGTCATATTCTGAGAAGTCGACTTCGACCGTCTCAAAGTCGATTTCATCGACGACGACCTCTTTCTCGACTTCAAACCCGAACTCTGATGCGAGCAATTCAATCGTCTCGTCATCGAGCGTTTGGTTGATCGTCGCCATGACACCAAGACCCATCAACTTCATGATGATCTCGTTTGGCTTTTTATTCATTTTCGAGGCCAAGTCCGATACGCTCAAGACGTCCTCATACTTGATGACGTTGCCCATCTCCGCCTCTTGTGCGAGACGCGCAGCTTTCCGTTGGCTCGTCTTCGAGTTTGGATCCGCTTCTTGCGGGATGGCTGCCTTCGCCGGCTTGCCTTTCCCTTTACCGCGTTTCTTGTTGCGGTTGTCGTTCCGGTTGTTCCCACCGAAACGGTTGCTTCCGCCGCGGTTTGATTGATTGCCTTGCGGAGCAGCTTGACGCGTTTTTGGCGCTTCTTTCTTCTCTTGCTTCGGTTGCTCTTTCGGCTGTTCAGTCGCCGCTTTCGGTGCCGCTTTCTGTTCAGCCGCACGATATTTCTCAGGGTTAAAAATTCGATCCAATTGTTTCACCGATTCCTCATCTAAAACAGCCATATGATTCTTCACCGGCTTGTTCAATTTTTCGAGCTGGGTAATGACTTGTTTACTTGTTACGTTCTGTTCTTTTGCAAATTCATAGACGCGTTTTCCCAAAGCATCCACCTCCGTTAATAGTTACGAGAGAAGTTGCTTAAGCTTGTTCGCAAATCCGGATTCGGTCACTGACACGACGACCCGCATATCTTTCCCCATGGCAGCGCCGATCGTATATCGGTCGCTCACTTCCACGTAAGGAACACCATACGATGTACATTTGTCGGTGACCCGTTTTCTCGTTGACGGTCCTGCGTCTCCGGCAAGGATGACGAGCTTGGCGCGGCCAGCCCGAATATCCTTTAATACAAACTCTTCTCCCATCGTTACTTTCCTCGCTCTTGCGGCAAGGCCTAACAATGATTCCCACTGGCTCATGAGACGTCTCCTTCAACTGCTTGTTTCAGCTGTTCATAAAGTGTCTCATCCGTCTTCACTTTCAAATGATGGTCGAGCGTCCGTTTTTTCTCTGCTAAACGGATGACGTCCATCTGTTTCGACAAGTATGCGCCTCGTCCGTTCATCTTCCCGGTCGGGTCGATGACGACGTCGCCTTCAGGCGTCCGGACGACACGAATCAAGTCTTTTTTCGGTAACATCTCTTGCGTGACCACACATTTGCGCAAAGGAAGTTTCTTTTGCTTCATGATCATTCCTCTTCTTTTACCGTCGTCGACTCAAGCACTGTCTCGTCAGCCTGTTCCATTTCATTGTGAACAATTTCTGGCTCCGATTCAACTTTTTCGGCGTACGTATCGAACAAGTCGAGCGCTTCCGCATCCGTTTCGCTCTTAATGTCGATCTTCCATCCTGTCAACTTGGCCGCAAGGCGCGCGTTTTGACCACGCTTCCCGATTGCGAGCGACAATTGATAGTCCGGGACGACGACCGTCGTCGACTTGGCCGGTTCATTTACATAAACCGCCACGACTTGGGCCGGGCTCAGTGCGTTTTTGACGAACTCTTTCGGGTCTTCCGACCAGCGAACGATATCGATTTTCTCACCGTTCAACTCATCGACAATCGTTTGGACACGCTGCCCTTTCGGACCGACACACGCGCCGACCGGATCGACGATGTCGGAATGGACCGCGATCTTCGAACGGTCCCCCGCCTCACGCGACACCGACATGACGTCGACCGTCCCGTTCGCGATTTCCGGCACTTCGAGTTCGAATAGACGACGGAGGAGGCCCGGGTGCGTCCGCGACAC
This sequence comes from Exiguobacterium alkaliphilum 12/1, assembly GCF_000714435.1. Classification (GTDB taxonomy): domain Bacteria; phylum Bacillota; class Bacilli; order Exiguobacteriales; family Exiguobacteriaceae; genus Exiguobacterium; species Exiguobacterium alkaliphilum. The sequence continues at coordinate 148,708 of NZ_JJMW01000019.1, read as the reverse complement.
TTGAATCGCAGCGCCAGAACCTTTCGTCGTCGAGTCGACTTTTGTCACGTACACTTTGATCCGGTCATGAATCTGGTACGATTCGTTCGGCATCTGTTCGTTCGGTGTGAGCACCGCCTCGATGTTGTTCTCAAGGCCGATATACAAGTTGCGCGGATCGAAACGTTCGACGATTCCCGTCATGATCTCGTCTTCTTTGTCCGCGAAGTGGTTGTAAATCCGCTCGCGCTCGGCTTCGCGCATCTTTTGCGTGACGACTTGTTTCGCCGTCATCGCCGCGACGCGACCGAAATCGCTCGGCGTCACTTCTTCCTTGTGGAAGTCACCGAGCTCGTAGTTCGGGTCGATTTCGTGCGCTTCTTCGAGCGAGAGCTGTTGCTCCGGCTGCGTGAGACGCTCGACGACTTCAAGCAAGGCGAAGACGCGAATATCGCCTGTCACTTGGTCGAACTCGACTTTGACGTGTTCGTTCGGGTTGGCGACATTTCGGCGATATGCCGAGATGAGCGCTTGCTCGAGCGCATCGATGATGATGTCTTTCTCGATCCCCTTTTCTTTTGCAATCTGTTCGATTGTTGTGAGTAATTGTGGCCCCATCTTTACCTCTCCTTAACTAAACGTGACCGCTAGGCGGGCTTGTGCAATTTTGTCTACTGGTAGCGAGATCGCTTTTTTACGTGTCTTGATTTTTGTCTCGACGACAGCCGTTTCACCGTCGTACGCCGTTAAAATACCTTCGAACTCTTTGGCACCCTCGATTGGGGCGAACGTCTTGATGTAGACGTTTTTTCCAATCGCCCGTTCAAAGTCGACCGGTTTCTTGAGCGGGCGCTCCGCACCGGGACTCGAGACGTCAAGATAATAGGCTTGTTCGATCGGGTCGGTTTCGTTTAGTTTCTCCGAGAGTTGTTCGTTGATATTGACGCAATCATCTAAATCGACGCCCCCCGGCTTGTCGATGTAGACGCGCAAGAACCAGTCTGGACCTTCTTTCACGAATTCAACGTCGACTAGTTCCATGTTCGCTTGCTCGACGATCGGCAAAGCGATGGCTTCGACGACCTCTGTTATTTTGGACACTCTCATCCCTCCTTCTTGGCTTTTACATACAAGAAAGGAGTAGGGTTCCCTACTCCTTTCCGTCGTAGTATCCAACTTTGTTCGATACTAATATATCATATTTTCCCGATTTTCTGCAACTTACACCCCAAAATCAAAGAATGACAGCTGGTTCTCATCCGGCAGGCCTTCAAGACATTTCATCGTGTCGAGCGTCTCGATAATCGTTTTCGATAACTTGGCCCGTTTCCGGAGATCTTCTTTTGACAAGAACTGACCTTCGGCCCGTGCCTCGACGATGGCCTTGGCCGCATTCGTCCCTAAACCGTCGACTGCGTTGAACGGCGGGATGAGCGTGTTGCCTTCAATCAAGAATTCGGTCGCGCTCGAACGATATAAATCGATGTTTTGGAACTTCATGCCCCGCTCGAGCATCTCGAGTGCGAGTTCGAGTACGGTATGAAGCCCTTTGTCTTTCGCCGTCGCATCGAATCCTTTTTCGCGGATATCCGACATCGCTTTCCGGACGGCTTGCGACCCTTTGATCATCGCCGACAAATCGAAGTCGCCGGCCCGGACCGTGAAGTACGTCGCGTAATACAAAATCGGATGATGGACTTTGAAATACGCGATGCGGACGGCCATCAAGACGTACGCCGTCGCGTGCGCTTTCGGGAACATGTACTTAATTTTCTTACACGAGGCGATATACCATTCCGGTACCGCGTTCGCGCGCATCTCGGACTCCATCTCCTCGGTCAAGCCTTTCCCTTTTCGAACCGACTCCATGATTTTGAAGGCGAACGACGGTTCAAGTCCGGCGTAAATCAAATAGACCATGATGTCGTCTCGACACCCGATGACGTCTTTTAACTCACACGTACCGTTGTAAATCAATTCGTTCGCGTTCCCGATCCAAACGTCGGTCCCGTGAGACAATCCTGAGATTTGGACGAGCTCCGAGAACGTCGCCGGCTTCGTCTCTTCGAGCATCTGCCGGACGAACTTCGTCCCGAACTCAGGGATGCCGAGCGTCCCCGTCTTCGATTCGATTTGTTCCGGCGTGACGCCGAGCACTTCCGGTGATGAGAAAATCTTCATGACCGTCGGATCATCCGTCGGAATCGTCAGCGGGTCGATGCCCGACAAATCTTGGAGCATCCGAATCGCGGTCGGATCATCGTGCCCGAGAATGTCGAGCTTGAGCAAGTTGTCATGAATCGAGTGGAAGTCGAAATGGGTCGTCTTCCATTCAGACGTCTTGTCGTCAGCCGGATATTGAATCGGCGAGATTTCCGCGATGTCCATATAGTCCGGGACGACGATGATTCCGCCCGGGTGTTGCCCGGTCGTCCGTTTGACACCGGTCACACCGGACACGAGCCGATCGACTTCGGCGTTCCGATAAATCTTATCGTTCTCGGTCGCATACCCTTTCACGTAACCGTACGCCGTCTTGTCAGCAATCGTCCCGATTGTCCCGGCACGATAGACGTACTCTTCACCGAACAATACTTTCGTGTAGGCGTGGGCGTGCGGCTGATATTCCCCAGAGAAGTTCAAGTCGATATCCGGGACTTTATCCCCTTTGAAACCGAGGAACGTCTCGAACGGGATATCGTGGCCGTCTTTCTTATACCACGTGCCGCATTCCGGACACTCCTTGTCCGGCAAGTCATATCCTGAACCGACCGACCCATCATTGAAGAAGTAAGAATGCTTACACTTCGGACAGACGTAGTGCGGTGGGAGCGGATTGACCTCGGTAATCTCGGTCATCGTCGCGACGAGACTCGAACCGACCGACCCCCGTGACCCGACGAGGTAGCCATCGTCGAGCGACTTCTTCACGAGTTTATGCGAAATGAGATAGATGACGGCGAACCCGTGACCGATAATCGATTTCAGTTCTTTCTCGAGCCGGGCCTCGACGATTTCCGGAAGTTCCTCGCCATAAATCGAGCGAGCCATGTCATAGCTCATGTTACGGACTTCGTCGTCCGCCCCTTCAATCTTCGGGGTGAACAGTTCATCCGGGATGATTTGAATCGACTCGATTTGGTCGGCGATCGCGTTCGGGTTCGTGATGACGATTTCACGGGCCAGTTCGTCGCCGAGGAACTTGAACTCTTCCATCATTTCCTTCGTCGTCCGGAAATGCGCGTGTGGGAGTTCTTTACGCGTGTTAATGAAGTTCGCCCCACCTTGCGTCCGAATCAAGATTTCACGGTACGAGCGGTCCGTCCGGTCGAGATAATGGACGTTCCCCGTCGCACAGACAGGCAGATTTGCTTGCTTCGCGACACGAATGATCCGTTTGATGATGTCACGGAGCTCGAGTTCGTTCGCGACGATTTCTTTATCGATTAAATGTAAATAAAGCGCCGGCGGATGAATCTCGATAAAGTCGTAGAACGCCATCATCTTCTCGAGTTCTTCGTCCGACTTGTTCAGCGCCGCGTCAAAAATCTCACCGTTGTCGCAGGCCGATCCTATCAAAAGGCCCTCTCGACGTTTGATGAGTTCAGAACGTGGCATCCGGGCCATCCGGAACAAATAGTCGATATGTGAGAGCGAGATCAACTCATACAAGTGACGTAATCCAGGTTTCTTATTTTTCGCATAAATCGTCGCATGGAATGGCCGAATCTTCGAGACGTCACTCCCGACTTTCGCGTTGAGCGAGCGGTGCGTCTGCATCTCGAACATCTGCTTGGCGAAATCGAGCAGCTTCATCAATAGATAAGCCGTCGCCTCGGCATCGTATATCGCCCGGTGGTGCTGGGTCAATTCGATGTCGAATCGTTTGGCGAGCGTGTTCAGTCGATGGTTTTTGAGCGTCGGCAAAATCGTCCGCGCGAGCTCGAGCGTATCGATGACCGGATAGTCGTCCGGCTCATGGCCACCGCTCCGGAGCGTCGCCTCGAGGAAGCCCATATCGAACGCCGCGTTATGCGCGACGAGGATACTGTCGCCGCACCAGTCGACAAACTGTTTCGTGATCACTTCCGGGTCCGGCTGACCATGGACCATGTCGTCAGTGATGCCCGTCAACTCGATCGTCGTCGCCGAGAGCGGATGTTTCGGGTCTGCGAACGCCTCGAAGCGGTCGATGATTTCCCCGTCTTTAATCTTCACCCCGGCCAGTTCGATAATCTTGTTATAGACTGCCGAAAGACCGGTCGTCTCGACGTCGAAGACGACGTATGTCGCATCGTCGAGAGCGATATCGGTCGGATGGTAGGCGACCGGGACACCGTCATTGACGACGTTCGCCTCAACACCGAACAGCACTTTAATATCGTTTTTCTTGCCCGCGTAATACGCCTCAGGAAACGATTGGACGCCGGCGTGGTCCGTGATCGCGATGGCGCGATGTCCCCATTTGGCGGCTCGGGCGACGAGCGCCGACACGTTCGTGACGGCATCCATCTGGCTCATCTGCGTATGGGCGTGCAGCTCGACACGTTTCTCACCGTCCCACTCGTCACGGACGGGCTCGACTTTCACTTCTTGGAGCTGCGAGGCCATCATGCATAGTTCGCGCATGAAGCTATCGTCTTCGACACGTCCCGCCGCTTGAATCCACATGCCTTTTTTGACGGCGCTGAGCATGCGGTCGTCATCATCGTCACGGGCGAACACTTTGACGATGAGCGAATCGGTATAGTCCGTCATCTTGAACGTGAACAGTTTCTTCCCGCTCTTCAATTCTTTTCGTTCGGCCGAGAAGACGAGTCCACGAATGGCGACGCGTCGTTCTTCTTCGATGATCGTCTTAATTTGGACGATTTCATCTTTAATCAGCGCACCCATGCGCACCTCGGTAACCGGCTCCTCGTTCGACTCGGTCGTCTTGGCGAACTGGGCGGCGAGCGCCATTTTCGCTTGTTCGATGTCTTCCTGAACGACTTGCTCGCGGAGGGCTTGGTTCGCTTCCACGTCTTCTGAGAACTGGGCTTGGCACGGCTTTTTCGTGAAGCCGTACGCACTGTACAGCGCCTGGACTTCTTGACATAACTCTTTATCGACATAACTCGCCTCAGGTGCGGAGCGCACGGGGATGAGCAGTTTATTTTGCATAAAGCGCGGTTGGACGGAGGCGAAGTACGTACGCATCGCCCCGGACACTTGACTCAGTTCGCTGACGATACGCGGCCAGTAGTCGATATAATCGGCGTCTTTGCCGCCCTGTTCCGTCGTGAAGCGCGCATACACCTCATCGGCGAACGTCGCATAACGATTTTCAAGTCGGCTCATGAACAGCTGGTGCACCTCATACGGCAACACACGTTGCAACCGAAAATGGAACGTCCACGTCCGCCGTTGTTTATTGACGACGAGCCGTGTCAACTCGGCACCGTCAAATTGATCGGTCTCGGTCGTGATGCCGAGGTCATTCAGTAGCAATAACATTTTTTGATTGGCTTCCACGGGTCAGTAATCCCCCCTTATCGTTCAACATCGACAAATGAAGGTGACGGCGTGAACCGTCACCTTCATGTCATCATTGGAGTGCGTCTAACTGTGCGGTCAAAACGGCTGCTAGGTCGTCGACAGTTGTCTCGATGACTTCACCTGTCGTACGAAGCTTCACTTCGACGACACCTTCACCGGCCTTTTTCCCGACGTTGATTCGAATCGGGAGGCCAATCAAGTCCGCATCGGCGAACTTGACGCCGGCCCGTTCTTTACGGTCGTCGTATAAGACGTCATATGATGCTGACAATTCCTTGTACAAGCGGTCGGCGAGCGCGAGTTGCGCCTCGTCTTTCGCGTTGATCGCAATCAAGTGCACATCGAACGGCGCGATGCTCTTCGGCCAGACGATGCCACGGTCGTCATGATGCTGTTCGACGACCGCCGAGAGCGTACGCGACACCCCGATACCGTAACAACCCATGATGAGTGGCTCGGCCCGTCCTTCTTCGTTCAAGAACGTCGCACCCATCGCTTCTGAGTAACGTGTACCGAGCTTGAACACTTGTCCGACCTCAATCCCGCGGGCGAAGCGGACCGGCCCTGACTCGTCAGGTGCCAAATCCCCTTCCACGACGAAACGGAGGTCGTGGAACGTCAAGTCAGCCAAGTCACGTTCCGCGTTGACGTGCAAGAAGTGTGTGTTCGCCTCGTTGGCGCCACATACCGCGTCGACCAAATACTTGACGGCGTAATCGGCGACGACTTTGACCGGCGAATCGATCGGCCCGAGCGTTCCTGGTTCACAACCGAACAAGTCGATGATTTTCGCTTCTTCTTCCATTTGAATATCGAGTCCACCGAGTGCGTTCTTCACTTTCACATCGTTCGCCTCGTGGTCGCCGCGGACGATCGCCATGACCGTCTCGCCATCGACGTTGAAAAGGACCGACTTGATCGTCGTCTTCACATCGACGTCAAGGAAACGTGCCACGTCTTCAATCGTCTTGTGCTCTTTCGTGTCGACTTTTTCAAGTTCTGCGACCGTTCCGGCTTGCATCTCATACCGGTCGAGCGTCTCGGCCATCTCGATGTTCGCTGCGTAGTTCGAGCTGTCCGTATAGACGATCGTGTCTTCCCCGATTGCGGCGAGCGCTTGGAACTCGTGCGTGTCTTTCCCGCCAATCGCACCTGAATCGGCAACGACTGGGCGGTACTCGAGCCCGACCCGGTCGAAGATGCGCGAATAGGCGTTATACATGTTGTCGTACTCTTCGTCTAAACCGGCTTGGTCGGCATGGAACGAGTACGCGTCTTTCATCAAGAACTCACGACCTCGGAGCAACCCGAAACGCGGTCGACGCTCGTCGCGATATTTCGCTTGAATCTGATACAAGTTGACCGGCAACTTTTTGTATGAGTTCAACTCGTCGCGAACGATTGACGTGATGAGTTCCTCGTGTGTCGCACCGAGGGCGAAACGACGGTCATGACGGTCCGTCAGACGCATGAGTTCAGGACCGTAAATGCCCCAGCGCCCCGTCTCTTCCCAAAGCTCGGCTGGCTGGATGGCCGGCATGAGCAACTCTTGTGCGCCCGCACGGTTCATCTCTTCACGAATGATGGTCTGGATATTTTGTAATACTTTGTGACCGAGCGGCAAATACGAATAAATGCCGGCTGCGTTTTGACGAATGAACCCGCCCCGGACGAGCAGTTGGTGGCTGACCGCCTCGGCGTCAGCTGGCACTTCTCGGAGTGTAGGCATAAGCAATCTCGATTGTTTCATAGGTATCAACGTTTCCCTTCTCTAACACGTTCTATTTGAAAAATGATTGAATATCGTTCCACGTGACGATGAGCATCAACAGCATCAACAAGGCGAAGCCGATGAAATGCACAAAGCCTTCTTTTTTCGGGTCGATCGGCCGACCGCGCACCGCCTCGAAGAAGAGGAAGATGAGTCGACCTCCGTCGAGTGCCGGGAGCGGCAACAAGTTGAAGATGGCCAAGTTGACGGAAAGTAGAGCCGTCCAGTTGAGGAGCATAATCAGCCCGCTCGCTGCGACTTCATCCGTCATCCGGACGATCCCGACCGGTCCGGCAAGTTGGTCGACACCGACTTGACCGGTCACGAGGTCTCCGACGGCAGAAAAGATGAGCGTCGACATCGTCCACGTCGTCTCAGCACCCGTCGTGAACGCTTTCGTCGGAGAGCGTTCGAGCGCGTTCGTCACCCCTAAAATTCCGACCGTCTCACCGTTTTGTTCGAGCGGTTGCGGTGTGAGCGTGACCGTCTGTTCGGTCCCGGCTCGGACGTACGTCACTTCAGTCGGGACATCAGCACGATCGGCGAGCGCTTCACGTAAGTCGGCCCAGTTATCGAGCTCGTTCCCTTCGATTGAGATGATTTCGTCTCCCGCCATGAGCCCGGCTTGTGCTGCGGCCGATTCTGGCTGTACGGTACCGATTTGGCCGTCATCCGTCGGCGTGCCTTGGACGAGGCCGACGATGACGAGCAGGATGAAAGCGAGGACGAAGTTCATCGCCGGACCAGCCGCGATGGCGAGCACGCGTTTCCACACGGACTGCGCCCCGAACGTCCGGTCGTACGGTGCAATTTGAATTTCCATCCCTTGGTCGACGAGAAGCGTCTCGCGCTCAAGTTCGTACACACGGACTTCCTCATCGACGAGCAATTGGACTTTCAATTCCCGAATCGAATCAAATTTATCGACCGTACCGACGACATGGACATCCGTCGCCTGGTCCGGCTGAAAGTAGACACGGTCGACCGTGCCGGCTGCTGTCAGACGCAGACCGACATGTTGCCCGGCTTTGACTTCGATCGGTTCAAAATCTTCCCCTGCCATCTTGACGTAGCCCCCAATCGGCAACAGCCGAATCGTGTAGAGCGTCTCGTTTTTTCTGAATGACAGAATTTTCGGCCCGAAGCCGATTGCAAATTCATGACAGAGAATTCCTGCCCGTTTCGCCATGACGAGGTGACCCCATTCATGCACTGAAATGAGAACACCAAACATCAAAACGATGGCGATAAAAGTCGTCATTGTTTATTCCCCACCTTCACTTTCCTTGCTGAATCTGTAATCGAACCGCACGGTCAACTTCTAAAATGTCCGCGAGCGTCGGTTCCGCAATGATTGTATGGGCGTCCATCGCCTGTTCGACGAGCCGTTCGATGTCTAGAAAGGCGATCTCGCCGTTCAAAAACTTCTCCACGGCCGCCTCGTTGGCGGCATTGAGTACCGTCGGCATCGACCCGCCGGCCCGGCCCGCCTCATAGGCGAGGCGAAGAGCCGGATAACGTTCGAAATCGGCTTCTGCGAAATGGAGCGTCCCGATTTCTCTCAAGTTTAACCGCTTGCTCCCTTCGATTTCAAGCCGTTTCGGTGCAGCGAGAGCATAGAGGATTGGACCGCGCATATCCGGGGTGCCGAGCTGGGCGATGACGGCCGCGTCTTTATATTCGACCATCGAGTGAATAATCGATTCACGATGGAGCACCACTTCAATATCATTATAGTCGATATCGAACAACCAGTGCGCTTCGATGACTTCAAGCCCTTTATTGAACATCGTCGCCGAATCGATCGTGATTTTTGCCCCCATCGACCAGTTCGGATGATTGAGCGCCTCGTCGACGGTCACCTCGGCGAGCTGTTCCCGCGACTTGTCACGGAAACTCCCTCCTGAGGCAGTCAAGATGATTTTCGCGACGTCTTCTCGGCGCTCCCCGTTCAAGCATTGAAAAATCGCTGAATGTTCGCTGTCGACCGGAAGCAAGTTGACGCCGTGCTCTTTGACGGCGGCCATGACGAGATGCCCGGCTGTGACGAGCGTCTCCTTATTCGCGAGCGCGATGTCTTTCCCGGCTTCAATCGCAGCGAGCGTCGGCTCGAGACCGACGGCACCGACGACCGCCGTCACGACCACGTCCGCCCGTTCTGCCGTCGCACATTCAATCAACCCTTCTAGTCCGATGAAAAAGAGTGGTTCGTATGTAAGGCGGGGCTTCAACTGTTCGAGTACTTCAATCGATTTGGCCGATACGTATTTCGGGCGAAGCCGGTTAATCCACTCCTCCGCCACTTCAACGTTCGTCCCAAACGCGTACGCCTCTAATTCAAACAAGTCGGGGTGCTGTTCGATGACGTCACACGTTTGTACGCCAATCGATCCAGTCGCCCCGAGTAAGCTGATTCGCTTCATCTTGACACTCCCTTATAACAAATTAAAAATCCAAATGACGGTAAAGACGGCAATCATGCTATCGAACCGGTCCAAAATCCCGCCGTGTCCCGGTAAAAGGTGCCCCGAGTCTTTCACCCCATAGTGGCGTTTATACGCCGACTGGACCAAATCGCCGAGCTGGCCGACGACCGCGACGACGAGGGCGAGAATGATCACTTCCCAAAGCGGCAAAATCGGATCGACGAGAATGAACGCGATGCCGATGACGATCCCGGAAAGAATTCCGCCGACCGCCCCTTCGATCGTCTTATTCGGACTGATGGACGGCCAAAGTTTCGTCTTCCCGATCGTTTTCCCGGTGAAATAGGCACCGGAATCGGTCGCCCAGATGATGAACAAGACGAGCAACACTTTACTCAGTCCGTCATCCGATAATCGCACGAGCGCGAAGCTCGTAAACCCGATGACGAGATAGACGGCGGAGACGAAATAAAAACTGGCATCTTCATACGTGAACCGATTTTTCGTCACGACGGTCCAAAACAGAAGCAACGTCAAACCGAGAATCATCCATTGGTTGACGGACATCGGCAGTTCGCTCATATCCATCTGCCGTTCGAGCAACATCATGACGAACGGGAAAGCGACGAGCAGTGCGGTGACGAGAAACGGGAAAGCGGTCAGTTTGTGACGCCGCATCAACGTGAATTCACTCAACCCAATCAAAGCGAGCACACCCATCAAGATGACGAACGGGCTGCCGCCGAGGGCGATGAGCGTGACGAAAATCGCGCCGGCCCAAAGTCCGGTAATAATTCGAGTCTTCATATTAGACACCACCAAATCGACGCGTCCGGGCATTGTATGCCGCAATCGCCTCTACGAAATGGTCGCGCTTAAACTCTGGCCATAAGACGTCCGTGAAATGTAGCTCGGCATACGCCCCTTGCCAAAGCAAGAAGTTCGAGAGCCGTTGCTCCCCGCTCGTCCGAATGATTAGATCAACGTCCTGTATGTTCGTCATGAGTCGTTCCCCAATCATCGCGTCATCGATGTCTTCTGGCAAAATCCGGCCGGCAGCCACGTCCATGGCGATGAGGCGCATCGCTTGAACGAGCTCATCGCGCCCACCGTAATTGAGGGCGAACACGAGGTCAAGTCCTGTATTCGTCGCGGTCCGCGTCCGCGCCTCCTCGACCGCTTCACGTGTGCCGCGCGGCAATTTTGACACGTCGCCGGCCACAAGGACACGGACGTTTTGTTCATCGAGTTCGTTTAAATCTGTCTCGAGAAACTGCTTCGGCAACTTCATCAAGAAGTTGACTTCTTCTTCAGGGCGCGTCCAGTTCTCGGTTGAGAACGCATAGAGCGTCAGCGACTTGATGCCAAGCTCTTGCGCCGTACGGACGGACTCGCGCACCGATTTCATCCCTTCCCGGTGACCCATGATGCGCGGGAGCCCACGTTTTTTCGCCCAACGGCCATTGCCGTCCATGATGATGGCGACGTGTTCGGGAATGCTCAGTTCCGCTTCAGTCTTCGTTTTAGGATTCACCCATTTAAACATACTCTGTCCTCCTGATTGTATGAAAGAGGGACCCTCTCATTAAAAGGGTCCCCACACAGCTTTTTGGTATACCACTTCCGTGATTACACTTCCATGATTTCTTTTTCTTTCGTCGCTGCAGACTCATCAATCTTTTTGATGTACGAATCCGTTAACGCTTGGACGTCGTCCGCATAACCACGGAGATCGTCTTCCGTCATCTCGCCGTCTTTCTCGAGCTTTTTCAAGTTCTCGTTGGCGTCACGGCGAACGTTACGGACAGCGACTTTCGCTTCTTCCGCATACTTCTTCGTGATTTTAACGAGTTCTTTGCGTCGCTCTTCCGTCAAAGCTGGGATAGCAAGACGAATGACCGTCCCGTCAGATGATGGTGAGAGACCGAGGTCCGCTTTTTGAATCGCTTTCTCGACTTCCGATACCATCGATTTATCCCACGGTTGAATCAAAAGAAGGCGGGCTTCCGGCGTGTTGATGTTGGCCACTTGGTTAAGCGGTGTCGGCACACCGTAGTAATCGACTTGAACCGGGTCCAAAATCGAGGCGCTGGCACGACCTGTGCGAAGCGTCCCGAAGTCGCGTTTGAGTGCGGCGTGGGCTTTCTCCATTTTTTCTTCAGCAGTTTTCAACACTTCGTTTACACTCATGAATTGATTCCTCCTACTACCGTCCCGATATGTTCCCCGAGTACGACACGTTTAATGTTTCCTTCTTCAAGCAATGAGAATACAATTAGTGGAATGTGGTTATCCATACAGAGTGATGTGGCTGTCGAGTCCATGACTTGAAGTCCGTCTTTAAGCACGTCCAAGTACGTGAGCGTCTCATATTTCACCGCTTCCGGGTCAAGTTTCGGGTCAGCCGAATAGACACCGTCCACGTTGTTTTTCCCCATCAAGATAACGTCTGCCTCAATTTCAGCTGCGCGAAGCGCTGCAGTCGTATCGGTTGAGAAATACGGGTTTCCGGTACCGGCTGCGAAAATGACGACCCGCCCCTTTTCAAGGTGACGCATCGCACGGCGACGGATATACGGTTCAGCGACTTGACGCATTTCAATTGATGTTTGGACGCGCGTTTGGACACCGTTCGTTTCAAGGCTGTCTTGAAGCGCGAGTGAGTTAAGGACAGTTGCGAGCATGCCCATGTAATCGGCATTCGCCCGGTCCATCCCGAGTTCACTCCCAGTCTTGCCGCGCCAAATGTTTCCGGCACCGACAACGACGGCCACTTCGACGCCCATAGCGACGAGTTCTTTGATTTGTCCAGAAATCGAGTTGACAATCGATGGATCGATTCCATACCCTTGATCACCTGCGAGCGCTTCTCCACTCAATTTTAACACAATTCTCTTATATTTCGGTTCCATACTTTGCCTCCTCTTGCTTGAAAAAAGGGAACACGCTCCCTTAACGAACTAACTCAAGGTTATACAGACGTGTTCCCAATTTTGAATGCATCACGTGTGACGCAGATTATTTTTTAAGTTGGTTCATAACTTCTTCAGCAAAGTTTTCTTCGCGTTTTTCCATGCCTTCGCCGACTTCGAAACGTACGAACGAGTTGACACGGCCGCCTTTAGACTCTACATATTTCCCAACTTTGAAGTCAGCGTCTTTGACGAATGTTTGGTCGACGAGGCAGATTTCCTCGAAGTACTTGTTCATGCGTCCTGCGATCATCTTCTCGACGATGTTCGCTGGCTTCCCTTCGTTGAGGGCTTGTTCAGTCAAGACTTTCTTCTCACGGTCTGCTTCTTCAGCTGATACTTGGTCACGTGTCGCGTAAAGTGGACGTGCTGCAGCAACGTGCATCGCGACATCTTTCGCAACTGTCTCGTCAGTCGTACCGTCGATGATGACGACCGAACCGATGCGCCCGCCCATGTGGAGGTACGTGCCGAATACAGCATCGTCAGCTTTTTCAAGAACAGCGATGCGACGGAGTGAGATTTTCTCTCCGATTGTCGAAGCTTCTTCTTGAATGTGCGTCTCAAGCGTTTTGCCAGCGACGAATTCAGAAGCGAGCGCTTCTTCAACTGTCGATGCGCCTGAAGTGAGGACAGCTGTCGCCACGTCAGATACGAGTGTTTGGAACTTCTCGTTCTTCGCAACGAAGTCCGTTTCTGAGTTTACTTCGACGAGTGTAGCTTTGTTGCCGTCAACCGCTACTGCTGTCAAACCTTCTGCTGCGATGCGGTCGCCTTTCGCTGCCGCTTTCGCGATTCCTTTTTCACGAAGGAAGTCGATTGCTGCTTGCATGTCACCGTTTGTTTCAGTAAGTGCTTTTTTGCAATCGAGCATACCTGCGCCTGTTTTTTCACGAAGTTCTTTTACCATTGCTGCTGTAACTGCCATCGGAAATTCCTCCTTGTAACATTACAAATTTTAAGAAGAAGGCACGGTGCCTTCGTATACATGTCCTAAAAAAAGGTGATAAAAGGCTTTCCCTTTATCACCTGTTGTCTAACTGATTACTCAGCTTCTGTAGCTTCTGCTTCAGGTGCTACAGCTTCTTCAGCAACTTCTTCTTCACCTTGCTTCGCTTCGATGATCGCGTCTGCCATCTTAGAAGTAAGCAATTTAACCGCACGAATCGCATCGTCGTTCGCTGGGATAACGTAGTCGATTTCGTCTGGGTCACAGTTTGTATCAACAATCGCAACGATTGGGATGTTCAATTTGTGAGCTTCTGCAATCGCGATACGCTCTTTGCGTGGGTCAACGATGAAGAGAGCATCTGGAACGCCTGGCATATCTTTGATTCCGCCGAGGAACTTCTCAAGACGCGTCATTTCTTTTTTCAAGATGATGACTTCTTTCTTAGGAAGTACTTCGAACGTGCCGTCTGCTTCCATTTTCTCAAGCTGCTTCAAGCGGTTGATACGCTTTTTGATTGTTGAGAAGTTTGTGAGTGTTCCACCCAACCAACGCTCATTGATGAAGTACATACCTGAACGGAGTGCTTCCTCTTTGATCGTGTCTTGAGCTTGTTTTTTCGTACCGACGAAGAGGACGTTTCCGCCTTCTGCCGCGAGTTCACGAACGAAGTTGTACGCTTCGTCTACTTTTTTGACCGTTTTTTGAAGGTCGATGATGTAGATTCCGTTACGCTCCGTGAAGATGTATTTCGCCATTTTTGGGTTCCAACGGCGTGTTTGGTGACCGAAGTGTACACCAGCTTCAAGCAATTGCTTCATTGAGATTACTGCCATGATAAATTTCCTCCTTGTGGTTTAAAAAAGTCCTCCGCCTCGTTCATCGTTGTATTCCGACCTTTCGGCACCGAGGAATACCATCCCGAGACGTGTGTGATGTGTTTAACACCGAGAATTACTATAGCATATGTCATCGAATCCGGCAACTCTCACTTGCCCCGAAATTTTGCATATAACGCCATCTCGCCTTCCCCTTTTCCGAGGAGGCGGGCCGCGTCACGCACAGAGTGACGGAGTAGCGTCTCTTCGACGAGCTGATGGCCCGCTCGTTCCCCCGAGTCTCGTTGAACGGGAGTTGCTACGGGTTCGTGCTTTTCCGGTTCAATCACCACGTCACGGACGTCTTGTTTGACGACATCGTTCATCGATTCCATGAACGATAACAACAACAGCTCGGTCTCACGTTTTTCTGCTTCAAGCTGCTCGACTCGGCTCTTTAGCGTCTGCAACTGTTTAAAGGCGAGTAAGAGCGCATAGGTGAACCCGATGCCAGCAACCAATAAAATAATTGTCATCTTCATCCTCCTTATGACGTCTTCTCTTCTAAATAGGATCGTCCGAGCGCCGATTTGAGCGTCTTTAACGCTTTGGAGTGGATTTGCGAGATGCGTGACGTCGACAAGTCGAGCACCTCCCCAATCTCTGTCAACGTCAACTCGTCGAAATAGAACAATGAGACGACGAGCCGTTCCTTCTCCGTCAATCGCTCAATCTCGTCCGTCAAGACGTCGAGAAGCTCACGTTGCAAGAGCGTATCTTCCGGCTTTTCTGAATCAGGGTCAAAGTACGTGACGGAGATCACTTTCCCTTCTTCTTGAAGCGTCACCGCCTCATCGATCGATAGCATGTTCGCGAAATACCCTTCCGCCATCGCTTTTTCAATCTCTGAAATCGGGATGCCACAAGCGGTCGCGAGCTCTTCTTTCGTCGGTGCCCGGTGCAGTTTCTGTTCGAGCTGCTCTGCCACTTGGTCAATCTTTTTGACCCGTTCACGCACGGACCGCGGGAGCCAATCGATTTTACGAAGTCCATCGATAATCGCCCCGCGAATCCGAAACGCCGCATACGTGTCAAACTTGTTGTTGTGATCTGGATCATATTTCATGAGGGCATCGTACAATCCCATGTAACCCAAACTTTTCAATTCGTCGCGTTCGACGCTTTTTGGGAGCGTCACGATCATTCGTTGTACGTGATAATGGATTAAAAATTCATAATGAGATAACAGTTCATTCGCCGTCTCCATATCACGGTCACTGTTCCAACGATCCCACAACTGAGTAAGCTGAGTCGTCATGTCGACCCCCCCTTAAAGTTCTTTCGTGCCTACACTGACCGTCCGAATCGACAATACGGATGTGGCCACATCAAATTCGATTGTGCGCCCGTTATGGCCGCCGCAATCTTCCGCGATTAGCGGAATGCGATGGGCCTTCAGCGCTTTGCGGATTGCCTCGGCGTTACGCTCGCCGATCCGCATCGCCTCGTTTTCGTATTTGAACTGAAACATTTGGGCGCCACCGGCCATTTTTGCCTGTATTCGACCGGCCCCGGCCCGTTTCAACGAGTCAACGAGTGCATCGATTGCCGTATCGGCATATTTTCCTACCTCGAGCGTCTGGTGTTTTCGGGCGATATTTGAGTCCGGCAGCATGACGTGTGCCATCGCCGCCACTCTCGTTTGCGCATCGTACAGAATCACGCCGACACAAGAACCGAGACCGGCCGTGCGGAGTCGATTCGGTGCCGTCGTCTGTTTCCATTCGGCGATGCCGATTTTGAGCACCTCAGCCATGGCCGAGTAACCGCCGCTCGATTTGTTTGAGCGAGCCGTGTGTCGGTAGGAACAACACGTGGCCAGCACTCACTTTCTCGTCAATCAAGAACGTCGTGTCGATATAAAGCGCCGCGTCCTCTTCCGGCTGAACCGACGAGACGACGAACTCGACGATGGAGCCGGCCATGTCGATTGCTGTCGCCGGGACTTGAATCAGAATCGGTGTCGTCAACCAGTCGCTCAAGGCACGGGCGTACGCCCCGCTCATAATATTTCCAATCTCTTCCCATGCCGATTGGCCAAGGTCCGTCGCTTCGGCGAACGTGAACGGCCTTCCGATTAACGAGGTGACCATCGCCTCGGCGTCATCCACTGGAAACAGGATCAGAATCATGCCGCGAATCTCACCACCGAGTTCGAGCAAGACCGAGGCGACGTGCCGCTCGGGACCGCCGACCCGTTCCGGTAAATACGAGATCGGTTCCATCTCGGCCGACGAGACCGTGATGTTGACGGGTTTGGCCAACAGCGTCGACAACGCCGTCGCGGCGTGACCCGACCCGATATTCCCGAGTTCTTTCAATAAATCTTGTTCAAATTCACTCAGCATGTTGATCCTCGAACAAGGCGTTGGCATCTAGGAGCGAGAAAAGCTTGTCTTCCCCTTTGGCAATCGCCGTCAAATGCGCCGCGAGCATGTCTTGACTCGACTCAGGGATCGGTTCGATACGCACGTCGTCGCTCTCGACGACTTCATTCGCCCGGTCGACGATGAACCCGGCATCGCCTTGATTCAACGAGGCAATCAAGATACGCGTCTCGTCCGTCGCCTCAAGTTCCTCATAGCCGAGGCGGAGGCGAAGGTCGATGACCGGTGTGACGACCCCGCGCAAGTTGATGACCCCTTTGACGTGAGCCGGTGCGTTCGGAACGCGCGTGACCGGTTGCATACGCTCGATTGAACGGACCGACTGAACGTCAATTCCGTACGTGTTGTCGGCGAGTGAAAAGACTACCCATTTTTGTTCCATCTTGCTTCCTCCTTAGAAGAGATCGTTGCTGTCGACAATCAAGGCGACACGCCCGTCTCCAAGAATTGTGGCGCCCGAGATGGCTGGAATCCCCTCTAAGTAAGAGCCGAGCGGTTTCATGACAATCTCTTGCTGGCCAATCAAATCGTTCACGACGACACCGACGAGCTTGTTCCCTTTTCGTACGACGACGACCGGGAATTGCGACTTCGTCTCCGCCTCAATGCCGAACATTTCTTTCAAATAGACGAGCGGGACGAGTTGTCCTCTGAAATCGAAGACGCGCTCACGATGCGCCGTCAAAATATCCGCTTCATCGAGCAACGTCGTCTCGAGAATCGAGGATAACGGGATCGCATACGTCTCCTCGCCCGCCATGACGAGCATCGCCGAGATGATCGACAACGTGAGCGGGAGGCTGACTTGGAATTTTGTCCCTTGTCCGACTGCCGTCTCGAGGGAGACGACGCCGCCGAGCGACTCGATTTTGTTTTTGACGACGTCTAAGCCGACGCCACGGCCAGACAAGTCGGTGACGACGTCTGCCGTCGAGAAACCAGGTGCGAAGATGAGCATCGCCAGTTCGTTGTCCGTCATGCTCGCAGCCTCTTCTACCGTCAACACGCCACGCTCGAGCGCTTTGGACCGGACTTTATCGACGTTGATGCCAGCCCCGTCATCTTCAATCTCGATGAAGACACGGTTGCCACCGTGATACGCCCGTAGCGACAGGCGTCCTTGTTCCGGTTTGCCGGACTGGACCCGGACGTCGGGACGTTCGATCCCGTGGTCGATCGCGTTGCGAATCAAGTGGACGAGTGGGTCGCCGATTTCATCGATGACCGTCCGATCGAGTTCCGTCTCCGCTCCTGAAATATCGAGCTGGACTTTCTTCTGAATATCTTTTGCGACAGAACGCACCATCCGTGGGAACCGGTTGAACACTTGCTCAATCGGCATCATCCGTAACGTCAAGACGAGTGATTGCAACTCATTCGTTCCGCGTTTGATCTTTTCGACCGTCTCGTTCAATTCAGGCTGTCCGACTTCGTCGGCGAGACGTTCGAGACGTCCACGGTCGATGATGAATTCTTCAAACAAGTTCATGAGGCGATCGATTCGCTCTAAGTTGACACGGATCGTCTTCGCTTGCGCGACCGGTTGTTCTTTCACTTCATCCGTCTCTTGTGGCGTCGGTACGGCGTTCACAACGGGTGCGATCGGTGCCTCGACGCTCGCTGCGACTTCCGGCTCACCGATCGCTTCGGTCGTAAACACGTGGACTTCGACCCGGTCGACTTCGGACACTTGCGATACGGCATGCTCGATCACTTCGGCCGATTCCTGTGACAAGAATAAGACGTCAAATGACAAGTCGAACTGTTCTTGTTCAATCGCTTCTGTGTCCGGCACCGTCCGGACGACTTCGCCGAGCTCTTGGAGCCGATCGAACACCATGTAGGCACGCGCCGCCTTCAAGACGACCGCATCGGACAGCTTGACGTGAAGCCGGAACGCTTCAAACCCGGTCTGCTTCGCCTGTTCGATGACGGAGTCGGTATACAAATCGACCGTGAACGGCGAATCGACTGCTTCGACCGCTTCTGGCTCACCGTGACCGATGAAGCTTTGGAACGCCTTCACTGTCGCGCTCACATCGACGTTCGTCCCGTTGCCGCCACCTTCAATGTGGGCAATCATCTCTTCGATTTGTTCCATCGCCGTGAACATCGTATCGAGCAGAAGTTGATTGCTTGCTTTCTTTCCGCCTCGAACGAGGTCGAGGGCACTTTCCATCTCATGGGTCAAGTTCGCGACGCTCTCGTATCCCATCGTCGCCGCCATTCCTTTCAGCGTGTGCGCCGAACGGAATATTTCTTGGACCGCGTCCATGCTGCCTGACTGTTCGAGCTTCAACAACTGTGTGTTCACAGACTGGATATGTTCTTGTGCTTCATCTAAAAACAATCCTAAGTATTCGTTCACGTCCATCTATATTGCCTCCCTGTCGTTAAACTCGGTTCCATTGGCGGCGCAAATTCCCCATCAGACGATCCATGAAGTGACGCTGGCGTGGCGGCGTCCCGGTGAGCGTCGTCAAAATCCGCTCGAGCCTCCAACTGATGTCACTCTTGCGGTCGAACGTGTAAAACGGGACTTGCGCGATGACCGCTTTCCTGACGGACGGGTCATCCGGTAAATAGCCGAGGAATCGAATCGTTTTCTTTAAAAACTGTCGACATGCGACTTCCATCCGTTCAAAACATTGAAGCGCCTCTTCTCCTGACTGGGCGCGGTTGACGATGACGCCGAGCGGCAAGTCAGGATACTGTTGGTGGACGAGTTTGGTGTACGCATATCCGTCCATGAGCGAAGTCGGTTCCGGTGTCAAAATTAAAAACATCTCATCACACCCGGCGATGAATTGGAGTGACGTGTCCGTCGCCCCGGCACCCATGTCGAATAACACGTAGTCATAATCGGTCAACACTTCGAGTTCTCGCATTAAAAATTGCATGTCGCTGTCTGAGAATTGGACTAACGCATCGAGTCCGCTTCCCCCATGTAATATATCGACACCGTGGACATGTTTCTGAACAGCGGAGAGCAGTGGAATCCGGGTCTTCACACAATCGACCATCGTTTGCGAACGGGCGGCATCAAGTAAGATGTGTACGTTTGCCATCCCGAGGTCGAGGTCGACGATCAACACGCGTTGCCCGAGTTCGACGAGCCCGACGGCGGTGTTGACACAGACGTTCGTCTTGCCGACCCCACCTTTTCCGCTCGCGAACGCGATCGTCGTCGGATGACGGTCCGTTTTTGCCCTCAGACGCCTTGCTTGGTCCATCGTGGCCACCCTTCTTTCTCCAAAAGCTTCTCGGTCAATCGTCCAGCATTCCCTTCGACGAGGTCGTCCGGTACTTCTTGCCCATCGGTCAACCAGGCGACCGGAAGACCGCTATCCCGCACGAGTTTGAACATCGCATGGATGTCGCTCGTCTCATCGGCTTTTGTGAAGATGAGCGACCGAAGCGGCAACGGCGCGAATTGCCCATAAATCGTCTCCATGTCCTTTAACTTCGAAGTCAGGCTGAGGACGAGGGACAAGTTCGTCTCTGAAAAATCATGATGGTGATGGAACTGCTCGATATACGCCTCGTCACGGAAGTTGCGGCCAGCCGTATCGATTAAGACGATGTCTTTTCGAGCGAATAGTTGCTTCGCCCGCTTGAAGTCATCAAAGTCATACGCGACTTCGACCGGAATGTTTAAAATCTCGGCGTACGTCTTCAGTTGCTCGATTGCGGCAATCCGATACGTGTCCGTCGTGATCAATCCGACCGTCTTCCCTTCCTCGAGCTTATAATGGGCCGCGAGTTTCGCAAGCGTCGTCGTCTTCCCGACACCCGTCGGTCCGACGAGCATGACGTATCGCGACGTCTCCGGTGCGGCTTTAAATACACGTTGAATCTCGTCGCGGACGAAACGTTCGACCGCCTCGACCGACCTCGTCGTATAGAACAGTTCGTTGATCCGTTCTTCCCAGCCCAATCCGACGAACGAATCGGTCGAAAGCAACGACTCGATCCGCTCTAGTCCGGCCGGCAGGCGCCGTGGCGTCACCGTAGGGTGGATGACCGGCTGTTGCGCTGTTTGCGGGACGGATGGCGCCGGCGTCTGCTCCTCGACGCGCTGTCTCGGTTTCAGGCGTACCGGCTCTTTCTCGAGCGCGGCGATGACTTCGACTTGTTTCGAGGCGAACAGTCCAAACCATCCGGTCTTCACTTGTCTAGAGTTCAAGATGACGGCATCGTCACCAAGCTCTTGCTTCACTTTCGCCATCGCTTCAGCCATCGTCTTGCCCGTATACTTTTTGATTTGCATCTTAAATCACCCCAATACTTTTCACTTCGACAGAACTGAGTAACTCGTTATAGGCGAGTACCGGGACGTCTGGATAATAGCGTTCGAGCAGCTGTCGAACGAACAAGCGAATCGTCGGCGAGCAGAGAATGACAGCCGACGCGCCATAGCGTTCGAACATCGATAACTGTTCGGCCGTACGTTCGATGATGTCACGCGCCTGATCCGGGTCGAGCGCCAAGTAGTTGCCAAATTCCGTCTTTTGGACGGCGTCTTGAATCAATTGTTCGGTCTGACCGCCAAGCGTGACGACATAAAGCGGGCCGTCCGGCGGGCTGACTTGGTCTGTCAATTGACGGGCCAATCCTTGCCGGCAATACTCGCCGAGGATATCCGCGTCTTTCGTCACTTTGCCGTAGTCGGCCATCGTCTCGAACAGAAGTGGCAAGTTGCGGATGGAGACGTGTTCTTTCAGCAAGTGGCGCAACACTTTTTGGATATCTCCAATCGAGAGGACCGAAGGCGTGACGTCTTCGACGAGCACGGGATGCGTCTCTTTCAAATGTTCGACGAGCTGTTTCGTCTCTTCGCGGCCGAGCAAATCGGCGGCGTGTTTCTTGAGCGTCTCCGTTAAATGCGTCGCCACGACCGAAGGCGGGTCGACGACCGTGTAACCGCTCATCTCGGCACGGGCACGCGTCTCTTCGTCGATCCATAGCGCCGGGAGACCAAACGCCGGTTCCGTCGTCTCAATGCCGTATACTTCCGGGTCTTCGATCCCCGGGCTCATTGCCAAGTAATGATCGAGCAACAATTCGCCTTCGGCGACGACGTTGCCTTTTACTTTGATGCGATACGCGTTCGGTGACAATTGCAGATGGTCGCGTATCCGTACCGTCGGCAGGATGAAACCGAGTTCGAGCGCGAGCTGGCGTCGAATCATGACGACTCGGTCGAGCAGGTCGCCACCTTGTGATTCATCGGCGAGCGGGATCAGCCCGTATCCGAATTCGAACTCGATCGCATCGATTTGTAACAGCGAGACGACGGTCTCGGTCTGGGCCATCGGTTCTTCTTCGGGTAACGGCTCTTCGACGACCCGCTTCATGTTCCGTCTCATCGCATACGCACCATAGAAGGCGACACCGGCAATGAGGATGGTGACCGGGAGCAGACTCGGAGAGATCAACCCGAGCATGATGACGATTGACCCGGCGATATAGAGCAGCGTCGGGTTTTGACCGAGCTGGTCGACGACGTCCTCGCCGAGGTTCCCGTCCGAGACGGCACGAGTGACGATAATGCCGGTCGCTGTCGAGATGAGGAGTGCCGGAATCTGTCCGACGAGCCCGTCACCGATTGTCATGAGCGAGAACGTTTGGAACGCTTGTCCGACCGGAAGGCCCATTTGCACCGTTCCGATGATGATTCCGAAAATCAAGTTGATGACGACGATGATAATGCCGGCGATGGCGTCCCCTTTGACGAACTTCGAGGCCCCGTCCATCGAACCGTAAAAATCGGCCTCACTTTGAATCTTCTTCCGACGGACTTGCGCTTGCTTGTCGTCAATCAACCCCGAGTTCAAGTCGGCATCGATTGCCATCTGCTTCCCTGGCATCGCGTCAAGCGTGAAGCGGGCCGATACTTCCGAAACGCGCTCGGCCCCTTTCGTGATGACGACAAATTGGATGATTACGAGAATCAGGAAGACGACGAACCCGACGAGTACGTTCCCGCCGACGACGAAGTTCCCGAACGTTTCGATGACTTCCCCACCGTATCCGGTCGATAAAATCGAACGGGTCGTCGACACGTTCAAGCCGAGTCGAAACAGCGTCACGATTAGCAAGAGCGAAGGGAAGACCGAGAAGTCGAGGGCTTCCCGGGCGTTCATGGCCACGAGCAGGATGAGTAAGGCGATCAATATATTTACAATAATCAAGAAATCTAACATGAACCCCGGTAACGGGATGACGAGCATGACGACGATCATGAGAACGCCAATCAATACCGCAAAATCTTTAGCTCTTACAGCCAACACATACTCCTCCTCAAGACGGTTGTTTCAGTTGATACACGAACGCGAGCACTTCGGCGATCGCTTGGTAGAACGATTCGTCGACAGCCTCTCCGATGTCCACCTGGGCATAGAGGGCTCGCGCGAGCGGTTTGTTCTCGACGATGGGAATCTCGTGTTCTTTTGCCACGTCACGGATGTGGAACGCGACACGGTCGACTCCTTTGGCGACGACGAGCGGGGCAAAATCTTTCGAGTCGTCATAGCGAATGACGACGGCGAAGTGAGTCGGGTTCGTGATGACGACGTCCGCGTTCGGAATCTCTTGCATCATGCGACGCATCGCCATCTCCCGCTGTTGTTGCTTAATTTTCGATTTGATGAGCGGGTCACCTTCACTATTTTTATATTCATCTTTGATGTCTTGCTTCGACATGCGAATCGACTTCTCAAAATCAAACCGTTGATAGAAAAAGTCGAACAATGCGAGCGCGAGCAACGCGACGCTCACCCAAAGGCCGAGTTCAATCGTGATACTCGTCAAGGCGACGACCGATTCACGGACGTGCTCGACGGCCATACGCGACAATTTCTCTTGGTTTTGCCAAAGGACGGCGACAGCGGTCGTCAGGATAATCAATAATTTGAATAAGGACTTTAAAAATTCGACGACGGCTTTCATGCTGACAATCCGTTTGACCCCTTTGATGGGATCGATTCGTTCAAGCTTCGGTTGAATCGCTTCTGTCGAGAAGAGCGGACCGATTTGGAAATAGTTGACCAAGACGCCAAAGACGACGGCGACGATGAAGAACGGGGCTAAAATGATTCCGACCCGTAACAATAAATCGACGAGCATACCGGCCATTCCGTCTGACAAGTCGGTCAATAAATACGTCGGCCCGAGCAAATCTTTCGTCAACGTGAACAACTGCTTCCCGATATACGGGCCAAGAAACGACAACATGAGGAACATGGCGAACAAGGCGAACGCCCCGGTCAAGTCGGCGGATTTGGCGACTTGTCCTTTCTTTCGTGAGTCTTGTCGTTTTCGTGGGGTCGCCTTTTCTGTTTTTTCACCTGCAAAAAACTGAAGATCGACCGATAAAGAGTATAGAGGCTTCATGCAACGTCTCCTAAAAGCGTCATAAAATCACGCAACACGTCTTGTAACAACGGGATGAACTGGCTGATCCCATTCAGCGTCAAGCCCATCATGACGACCATCACCGAGAAACCGGCGATGAGTTTGAATGAAAAACCGATGGCGAAGATGTTGAACTGCGGCGCCGATTTCGCAAGGAATCCGAGTGCCAAGTCGACAAGGAGTAGCGATGCCATCATCGGCAAGGCAAGTTGCAACGCGACGAGCATCGTCATCGTCACGACCTTGACGGCCATCATGAGCGACGCCTCGGTGAAGTTGATCATCGGCTGACCGGGCGGATAAATTTGAAAGCTATAATAAATCCCATCGATAAGCAGTAAATGCATATTCGTCGATAACATGATGAACAACGTGAAAATATAATAAAATCGACCGATAAGCGGCGACTGACCACCAAACATCGGGTCGTACGCCGACGCCATCGCCAAACCGAGTTGTAAGTCGATGACACCCCCAGCGATTTGCGGGGCAAAGAACAAGATGTTGATTAAAATGCCGAGCAAGAGCCCAATCAATACTTCATACAACACTTGTACGATGAACGCCTCGCTCATCACAATCGGTTCTGTCACGGTGAACATCGCATAATACGCGAGCAGCGCACTGAACGCGACGCGATGCATGACCGGAAGTTGCCGGGACGAGAAGAGCGGTACACTGACGAAGAAACCGGATAGCCGGGCGAACGTCAAACCGTAAAGGCTGATGAAATCGACGGCGTTCATTTCGAAGCGACCTCGACCATCAGTTCAAAGATCATCCGGGTAAACCCTTCGATTTGTTGCAACATCCATGGACCGAAGATGACGAGTCCGATAAAGACCGAAACGATCTTTGGGACGAATGAGAGCGTCTGCTCTTGAATTTGAGTCGTCGCCTGTAAAATCGAGATGACGAGACCGACGACGAGCGAGATGAGTAAAAGCGGCATCGCAATTTTTAACAATGTCCACACACTCTCTGTCGCCAAATAAATGACCATTTCCTGCGTCATAATCGTTCCTCCTACATACTTCTAAGCAATGACTCCACGATCAAATGCCACCCATCCACTAATACGAACAACAACAGTTTGAACGGTAAGGCGATCATGACCGGCGGTAACATCATCATCCCCATCGACATCAAAACGCTCGCCACGACCATATCGATAATCAAAAACGGCAAGAAAATCATGAATCCGATTTGAAACGCCGTCTTCAGTTCACTGATGGCGTAAGCAGGCACCATCGCGAGGAGCGGAACATCCTCAATCGACTCTGGTTGCTCGTAGTTGCCGTATTTGATGAAGAGCTGCAAATCTTCTTGGCGTGTATATTTTGCCATGAACCGCTTCATCGTATTGCTCGCCTCTTCGAACGCCTCGTCTTGACTGATTTGATCTTCCATGTACGGTGTGAGCGCTTTCTCATTCAAGTCGGATAAAACCGGCGACATGACGAATAACGTAATGAACAGTGCCAATCCGATAATGAGTTGGTTCGGTGGTGTCTGTTGCGTCCCGAGTGCCGGTCGGATGAACGACAAGACGACGACGACACGCGTAAAGCACGTCATGAGTATAAGGAATGACGGGGCGAGCGTCAGGAGCGTCAAGACGACTAACAGTTTAATGGACGTCGACGTACTGTCTGGCGTCTCTAAATTGATTAATTGCTCAATCGTCGTCATTGATTCTTCCTCGCTTGCTCAATTTGGGCCAATTGTTGTTTAAACGTATCTAAAAATGCGGAGCCGTTCGAACCGGTTACCGGCAAATGTTCTGTCACTTCCTCATCGAGCGTATCTGCCTCGACACGATCGATCAATTGAATCGATTCCCCGACACCGAGCACATACACTTGATCGCCGAGTTTGACGAGTTGGACCGATCGATCTTTCCCGAGCGGAACACCGCCTAAATGTTTCATATGTTGGGCCGTCTTCACCCCATGCGTCCGAGCGCTCAACCAGCGCATCAAGACGAGAAAACCACCGATGACGACGACGAGGCTGAGAATAACCTGAATCAGTGTGCCAATCGTTGAAACGGTAGTCGACTCCGTTTTCGGGGCCTCTGTCTGTTCTTGCTGTTGCTCGAACTGCTTCTCGACGGTGGCGGCCTCAACCGTGGCCGGTCCATACAGACCGACCACGAGAAGGAAAATCAACCACCATTTGTTCATTGTGCGACCGTTTTAGAGACCGCTTCAATGACACGTTCTGCGTTGAACGGCTTCACGATGAAGTCTTTCGCCCCAGCTTGAATCGCGTCAATGACCATCGCTTGTTGCCCCATCGCCGAACACATGATCACTTTCGCGTTCGAGTCGAATCCACGAATCTCTTTCAATGCTGCGAGTCCGTCCATTTCCGGCATCGTGATGTCGAGCGTGACGAGATCCGGTGTGAGTTCACGATACTTCGCGACCGCATCCACCCCGTTCTCGGCCTCCCCGACCACTTCAAACCCGTTCTTCGTTAAAATATCTTTAATCATCATGCGCATGAACGCCGCATCGTCTACTACTAAAATCTTTGCACTCATTTGTCTTCCTCCTTAAACGATTCCAATCCGCTCATGCGGTTGAATGATTTCTGTCACGCGCACCCCGAAGTTCTCTTCGATGACGACGACCTCGCCACGGGCGATGCGCTGTTGGTTCACATAAATATCGACCGGTTCGCCTGCCAACTTATCGAGCTCGATAATCGAGCCTTGCGACAGTTCGAGCACTTCCCGGACCGAGCGTTTCGTCCGGCCAAGCTCGACCGTCACGTTGAGCGGCACATCATACAAGAGACCAAGGTTGGCCGGTGCCGCCTCGTTTGAGGTCGGTGCATGAAGTGGCATGAACTCGGCTTGACTGACAGCGACTTCTGGTGCTGACTTTGGTTCCGGACGTGGCGCTACAGCCTGTGCTTGGGGCTGTGGCGGCGCTTGCTTGACCGGTTCCGGTTTCGGTGCTGGTGCTGGCGACGGCGCCGTCGCAGCCATCAGTTCGTTGACGAGCTGCTTCCCGAACTTGATTGGCGCGATTTGAACGATTTTCGAATCGATTAACGTCCCGACTTTCAAGTTGAACTCGATTAACACCATCGTCTCCCACAGTTCGAGTCGATCGATAATCGTCTGCGTCTTCGTCGCATCGAACACTTCGATGAGCGGCGGTGAGATGTCGATTTTCTTCGAGAAGACGGTCGATAGTGACGTTGCCGCAGCTCCCATCATCTGATTCATCGCCTCTTGGACGGCCGATAATCGAATCTCGTCAAGTCCGTCCGGGTTGACACCGACTCCGGTGCCACCGAGCATCAAATCCGAGATGATCGCGGCATCCTCTCGCGTCAAGACGAGGACGTTCTCACCTTCTAACCCTTCGGTGTAGCCGACACGAAGTGCGACATGCGGCGTCGGATAACGCTCGCGCAACGCGTCGACTGTCACTTCGCTGACGATTGGTGTCGTAATCTCGACTTTTTGTTGGAGTAAAGTCGACAACGCCGTCGCCGAGTTCCCAAACGAGATATTACCGATTTCACCGAGCGCGTCGCTTTCCATCGAGTCTAGATGCACTTCTTGTTTTGTTTCAGTTGACGAGGTACTCTCGCTCGTCCCTCGCAGTAACGCGTCGATTTCATCTTGTGACAACATCTCACTCATTGCTCTTCCTCCTTCACCCGGTGTAACACTTGAACCGCCATCCGCTTCCCGCTCACACCGGCTTGCCCTTTGAACACTTTATTTTCCCCTACCATGACCGATAGCGGCTCTTTCACTAATTGGTCGAGCGTCAAACAGTCGCCAATCTCTAAATGCAACAAGTCACCGAACGTGATCGTCGTCTCACCGAGTAGCGAAACGACCTCGACGGACGAGTTCATCAGCTGGGCCTTGAGTGGCTCTTTACTGTTACCTGTCGCGTTACGCCGGTTCGCCTCTTGCATCCAATAATGACTCGACAGTTTGGACAGAATCGGTTCGATCGTCACGAACGGCAAGCAGACGTTGATCGTGCCGCTCACTTCCCCAATCGTCACGCCAATCGAAATTAAGACGACCGTCTCGTTCGGCGAGACGAGTTGGAGAAACTGCGGGTTCACTTCGACCGCGGCCATCTGTGACTTCACCTCGGCAATCGACTCCCAGGCGTCCCCGTAGGAAGCGAACGCTCGCTTGTACAGTTGCGTCAAGATGCGCATCTCGATTTCCGTGAAACTGTCGACTTTCTCAATCTCGACACCTGGTCCTCCGAGCAGACGGTCGAGCATCGCATAGGAGATGTTCGGGTTGACCTCGATGATGAAGCGTCCGTTAAGCGGCGGTGCTTCAATCAAATTGATCATCGTCATGCTCGGGATGGAATGGATGAATTCGTCGTACGGCAACTGTTCGACCGAGTTCACGGTGAACTGAACGTACGTCCGTAGCTGCGCCGAGAAAAACGTCGTCAGCATGCGCGCAAAGTGCTCGTGGATTCTCGTCAGGCTTCGAATTTGGTCTTTCGAGAAGCGGACGGCCCGTTTAAAGTCATACTGCCGGACTTTCCGCTCTTCTTCTTGTGCCAAAAACGAGTCTGCTTCGACATCGCCGCTACTTAACGCGGATAACAAGGCATCAATTTCTTGTTGAGATAATACTTCTCCCATGATGCCACCTCACTGTATGATTTTCTTCGTCATATAGACGCGTTGAACTTCGCCTTCCTCGAGGAGGCTGTTCAATTGTTCGCGCAACGACTGTTCAAACTTTTGCATGTCTTCTTTCGTCGTGAGTTGCGCTTTCGTCATCCCCGCCAAATCCCCGAGGATGACGTTATGAACTTGGAACTTCCGGAGTTCTAAGTTTTCTCTCGTTTCGACCGCGTCCGTGACGATGGTGAACTGGACGTTGATGAACCGCTCGTCTTGGATGTTCGTCGTCATGTCATCGGTCGTGAAGCTGCGTTCGGCGAGTTCTTCTGCCGTCACCGGCTTCGTCTTCGCCGTCACGTTGTCACCGAACAAATATTTATAAGTCATAAACCCGGCCCCACCCATGACGAGCAACACGACGAGCATAATCAGCACCATCTTCATGGCGCCGCCTTTTGGTTTCTCTTCACTCATCTTCTTCACCTCTTGTCACTGTCGTTCCAATCAATCCGACCGTGCGATAAAATGCTGATGCGCGGTCGACGACTTCTTGCTTTGACTCTTTGACGATATACGTCTTGCCGTTAAATAAATGGATGATCGTATCCGGCTCCGCCTTGACCGTCTCGATGAACAAGGCGTTCAACACGAACGCTTCACCCCGTAGCGCTGTGACGTGAATCATTAGCGTTTCAAGTTGACGAGTTCTTGTAAAATCTCGTCCGATGTCGTGATGATGCGGGTGTTCGCTTGGAAACCGCGCTGTGCGACGATCATTTCTGTGAATTCTTCTGACAAGTCGACGTTCGACATTTCAAGCGCACCGGAGACGAGAGTTCCACGTCCTTGTGTCCCAGGAACTCCAAACTGAGGATCACCCGAGTTTTGTGATTCAGAGAAGTTGTTTGCTCCAGTTTTTGATAACCCTGCATTGTTAGCAAAGTTTGCAGTCACAATGTAACCAGCTACCTGCAACTGACCCGTGTCATCGACAAAACTAACTTGCCCGTCCTTTGAAACAGAAAGTGCTCTAGCTGTAGTTGGAATTTGAATTCGTCCATAACTACTTCCTGGCGCGGGAGTTACCGTCGGATCGTATGGTTGTAGAGGCGTTTCTACAGATTGGAGAGTTGGATCCGCATTCGGTAACGTGGCCGTTCTGGACCCTAAAAGAAACGTCCCATCACCAGTTACTAAATTTCCATCATTATCGGTGTAAAAATTACCTGCTCGGGTGTATTGAAAACCATTCTCCGTTCGAGTAACATAAAATCCTTCACCCGAAATTCCTACGTCAAGCGCGCGTCCCGTATTTTGCATCGCGCCTTGGTTATATACGTTATCAACTGTCGCCATCGTGCCACCGAGACCGACTTCTTTCGGGTTAATCCCCCCCGTCGTTGTTCCATTACCTGAAGAGGCACTACCGACTTGCTGGCTGACGAGGTCTTTGAACGTGACGCGGCCCTTTTTATAGCCGAACGTGTTGACGTTGGCGATGTTGTTCCCGACGACGTCAAGCTTGGATTGGAAGTTCTTCAGTCCACTGATTCCTGAGTACATTGCTCTTAACATGATAATTCCTCCTATGCTTGTTTGATGGACGTGATGTCGTACACGCTGACGGACGTACCGTCTTCTAGGTCGGCCATGTAGCCGGCCTCATCCGTTCTTGAGATCGAGACGACACGGGCTGACCCTCGAATCGTCTCGGTCGCTGTCTCGGTTTTGTAGTCGATGGTCTTTCCGATCATATTGCTGAACTCGGAAATCGAGGACATATGCCGATCGAAGAGGACCGAGTCGAGTTGTTTCGAGATCGTCTGCATCTGTTCGAGCGAAGAGAACTGCGCCATCTGGGCGATGAACTCACGGTCTTCCATCGGCGACATCGGGTCTTGGTTCGCGAGTTGCGCGAGAAGCAGTTTCAAGAACATGTTCTTGTCGTACTGGTTCGTCGCTTTCGGTGCGGATTGATCGGGCAACGAATAGTCACTCGTCTTCGGTTGGATGGTCGTCATCGTCAGATTCTCCTTTCGGCTGTTGCTGCCCTTCCCGTTCAGCGTCAGGTTGTTCGCCGCTTGAAGTCGGCGTTTTGGCATCAAGCGCCTGTTGTGTCAAGTTCACCTCGATGCGGACGTTCGGCGTGAGCGGTTGCAGCGTCTGATGCAATTGTTGAAGTTGTGATTGAAGCAGTTGTTTCGCATCTTGGTTGCTCGCGAACAACTTGACGACGAGCTCTCCGTTTTGACGTTCCAACTTCACGACAAGCTCACCGAGTTGTTCTGGATAGAGCCGGACCGTGAACACTTTCGATCCGTCCGCTCCACTTTGGAATGGGGCTCGTTGCAGTGCCGCCTCGATTCGCGCTTTCAAATTTTCAGGCAACGAACTCTTCGAAGCGTACATCACGGTGTCGACATCGATTTGAGGTCTCGTCCACGTCCCGCCTTTTGGCAACAGTTCGAGCGATTCTTTCACGATTGTCGTCAACGGGGTTTCAGGTTGTTTTCCTTCGGGTAAAGTGTTTTGAGCCTGGCCAAACGTCCCGTTAAATTGCGTCACGATTTGCTGCACGATGCGGACGTTCGTCTCGAACCCGCCTCGCGTCGACATGGATGGCACATCCCGTTTCAAATCACGTTCAATCATTGCTGGAATGATCGAAGCATGCGCCGTCTGCTTCGTTCCGTCTAACACGTGTGCCACGACGTTGGTCGCGGGCACCATCGCCTCTGGTGACATCGATTCTAAAGATGCCGCTTCTGTCAACAAGCTCGTATAGGCGTCCATGAACTGGCGATAGGCGTCTCGTGGCAAGCCTTTTAACCACTCGAGACTGTCCGACTGTTGCAGCCATCGCTCGAGCTCTGACGAGAGTTCTTCGGTCGGCAATGATTGAGCCGATTCACCGTCTGACTTGACCGGTTGCTGCGGCGTATCTGTGAACGACCCGAGCATGGAAGTGAGCAATTGTAAAAAATGACCTGTCGGAGAAGCACCCGCTTCCCCGTTTTTTTGTGCCGTTCCTTGCACGGCTTGTCCGAGTAACGCGATATTCATTGATTCGACCTCCTCCCTATTGCAACAGCTGGGTGACAACGGCGGCCCGTTGTGCATCCATTCGGCCAAGTATGTCGGCTTGTTGTTTTGGTGATAGTTCTTTTAACAGTTTGGCCACCTGTGGGCTCTCTAACTCGTTCATGATGGCCGCAGCCTGTTTGGCCGACATCTCTTCGTAGACGCGTGACACGTCGGACGTCGTCGCCTCGACTTCTGCAGCGGCACTCAGTTCGGCGATGAGACGGTCACGTTCTTTGATGAGACGTGACACTTCCTCTTGTCTTGCCTTCACTTCATTCGTCAATTCGACGTTTTCATTACGCAGTTTCTCGATTTCAGCGTTGGCCACTTTCAACCGGTTCGTAGCATCCGAATCAATCCCTGTCACGTTCACGCTCTTTTCCGTCACCGGTTCTTGCTTCGTTTCGATGAACGGTACCGATAAGAGTGGGCGATCCATCGCATAGTTCATGACAACGATACCTCCGACGAGTAGGAAGATCGCCGGGATGAGGACAAGGGCGACCAACAACTGGACTCCACGTCTACTGTTCTCTTTTTCCATCCGCTTACTTCCCTTTCCCGTGGTGAATGACGGCGAGCTCGTCAATGAAGGATTGCTCCGTCGCTTTTGTGGCGGCAACTTCTTGTTGG
Organism: Exiguobacterium alkaliphilum 12/1; assembly: GCF_000714435.1. GTDB lineage: Bacteria > Bacillota > Bacilli > Exiguobacteriales > Exiguobacteriaceae > Exiguobacterium > Exiguobacterium alkaliphilum. Next base: position 116,040 of record NZ_JJMW01000019.1, on the reverse strand, counting down.
CTCGCCTTCTCATGGAGCGTCACGTATTTTTTCTCTTCGACGACTTTCCCGAGCAGACGCTCTTGCGCCAAGTGATAGCGATTGCGCGATTGGGTCACGACGAGCTGTTGCGTCTCGATTTGTCGCTTCAGCAGGTCGCGCGTCTTCTCACGATACTGTGACATGAGCAAGTCGACCGTACCAGACTGTTCATCCTGACTCTTCATGAGCGACTCATACGTGACGAGCAGACGGTATAACGCTTCCATATCTGCCTCAAATCGTGCCTTCAACGACCTCATCTCGGTCGCCGTCTCTTCTTTTTCATGTTCAGCGATCGGCATGATTCGTTCTAGTAATAATCTGTTCATCTGTCACCTCTTGCGATTCCGGCCAACCGCTCGATTGTTTGCTCGAACGACGCCTCTTCTTCAATCGATTGCTTCAAAAACGTCAGCAGCCCCGGATAGTGATCGATGGCCGTGTCAATCGCTGGATTCGTCCCTTTTTTGTATGCACCGATATTGATTAAGTCTTCTGCGTCTAGGTACGTGGCGAGCCAGCTGCGGAACGTGATCGCATCTTCGCGATGTAGCGGTGAGGCGATTTGGTTCATGACCCGACTAATCGACTTCAACACGTGAATGGCCGGGAACTGGCCACGGTTCGCGAGGGCACGGTCCATGACGAAGTGACCATCGAGTATCCCGCGAACGGCATCGGCAATCGGTTCGTTCATGTCGTCCCCATCGACGAGTACGGTGTAAAACGCCGTGATGGAGCCGGTGACAGCCGTCCCGCTCCGCTCGAGTAGTTGCGGCAACATGGCGAAAACGGACGGGGTGTACCCTTTAGATGTCGGGGGTTCGCCTGTGGCGAGCCCGATTTCACGTTGCGCCATCGCGAAACGCGTCACCGAATCCATCATCAACACGACTTCTTTCCCTTGGTCGCGGAAATACTCGGCAATCGCCGTTGCCGTATAGGCACCTTTCAATCGGACGAGTGGCGGTTGATCGCTCGTCGCCACGATGACGACCGAACGCGCCATCCCTTCTGGCCCGAGCTCTTTCTCGATAAACTCTTTCACTTCCCGCCCCCGCTCACCAATCAACGCGATGACGTTAACGTGTGCGGACGAGCGTTTGGCGATCATGCCGAGCAATGTCGACTTCCCGACACCCGATCCGGCAAACAAGCCGACCCGTTGTCCTTTGCCGACGGTCAATAGTCCGTCGATGACGCGGACCCCGGTCGATAAGGAGTCGAGGATTCGCGGCCGTTCGAGCGGGTTCGGCGGCTTGCGCAATACGTCGTATCGTTTTGCCGGGCGCTTACCTTCCCCGGATAACGGACGGCCGAGCCCATCGAGCACTTGACCAATCAACTCGAACCCGACCGGCACTTGGAGCATGCGGCCGGTCCCTTTGACGATACAACCGGGTGCGATTTGAGTCGTCTCGCCGTAAGGCATGAGGAGCACGCGCGCATCGTTGAATCCGACGACTTCCGCTTCAACGGCTGGACCGTTCGGCAACTCGATGAGGCACCGCTCACCGATGAACGCGCTCGGCCCGCTCGCTTCGATCATCAATCCGACGACGCGACAGACGCGCCCGACTTTCCGGACGTATTCGTCTTCCGGTGACCGGGACACGGTCTCCGTGACGAGATCAATAAGCCCCATCGGCCAATACCTCCTCGATCGTCGCCCGAATCCGTTCCAAACTGTAGGACACGTCGCGCTCACTGCCGTGGTGCGGCGTCTCGATTCGGACGCTCACCTCATCTAGCGACGCGTCGGCCCGATATTTCATCAACGGTGCATTGTCCGTCTGCCACATCGTCTCGAACCGTTGAATCGAGGCGAGGCGGGTCGGATGGACATAGATGGTCAAACTGTCGGCGTCGGGCTCACGCAAGACTTGGTCACGAATCAAATCGGCGAACAGCTGCTCATCTTTTCGGATGAGGTCGGTCGTCAACTTGGCGGCGACCTCGACCGCGAGCTCGACGAGTTGGCGTTCGGCCGAGCGCCACTTTTCGTCGTATAACTGTTCGAGTTCGACGAGCACCGTGTTCAATCGGGTCGTCAACTCATCGAACGTCGCCTTCCCTTCGCCATGCCCTTGGTCAAACCCCGCGGCATAGCCTTCGTTGTAAGCCGCTTCAAGCGCCTCGGCTTTCAAGCGCTCAATCGTCTCTTCTGCGGCGTGCCACCGTTCGCTGGCTTCGGCTTCTTCTTGCCTGAGTTTTTCATAACGGGCCGCGATTCCTGACTCGTGATCGATCTCGGGTACTACCTCAACCGCCTCAAACAACGGCTTCGAGTCGATCCGTTGCGGCTCGAACGCTGTCGCCCGTCCTCGTTTAATCACATTAGACAACGATGTCATCTCCTCCACCGCGACTGATCACGATTTCTCCGACGTCTTCTAGGCGACGGATAATCCCGACGATACGACTTTGCGCTTCTTCGACGTCACGCAACCGCACAGGTCCCATGAATTCCATGTCTTCTTTGAACGTATCCACCATTCGCTGTGACATGTTTTTGAAGATGATTTGTTTGACTTCTTCGGACGAGACTTTGAGCGCGAGCAAAAGATCGTCGTTCGCCACTTCCCGGATAATCCGTTGTATCGCCCGCGAGTCGAGCGTGACGATATCTTCGAACACGAACATCCGCTTTTTGATCTCTTCGGCGAGCTCCGGGTCTTCGATTTCAAGCGCATCGAGAATCGTCCGCTCCGTCGTCCGGTCGACGCCGTTGAGCACTTCGACGACCGCTTCGATTCCACCAGACTGCGCGTAGTCCTGCATGTCGGTCTGCGACAAGTTCTTCTCGAGAATCTGCTCGACTTCATGGATGACGTCCGGGTTGAGCCGGTCCATCGTCGCAATCCGTTTGGCGACTTCCGATTGAATCTCAGGCGGCAGTTCGGATAAGATTTGTCCTGATTTGACCGGCTCGAGGTGAGCCAAAATCAACGCGATCGTTTGCGGGTGCTCGTTTTGGATAAAGTTGAGCAACTGCTTCGGATCGGCTTTTCGCGCGAACTCGAACGGTCTGACTTGGAGCGTCGAGGTGAGACGGTGGATGAGGGCCATCGCCTTCTCTTCCCCGACCGCTTTTTCAAGCACCGTCTTCGCGAAGCCGATGCCACCTTGCGTAATGTAGCTCTGTGCCATCGCGAGCTCATGGAACTCGCCCATGATCGTCTCTTTCTGTTCAGGCGATACTTTTTTCAGTGCCGAGATTTGTAGCGTTAACTGCTCCATCTCTTCTTCGGACAGATGCTTGTACACGTTCGCCGCGACTTCTGGTCCGAGCGAGATCATGAGCATCGCCGCTTTTTCTCGGTTCGATTGTTTTGCATAGTTCACGGTACTCACTCCTCAGACATCCAAGTACGAAGAAGCTTGGCGAACTCTTCTGGGTTGCTCTCTGCCAATTTCTCCAACTGTTTCTTCTTGACGGCGCCTTCGCCTCGTTCTTCAAGGTCGAGGTCCGGCACTTCGTCTTCATATGGGACTTCCCACTCGTTCGTCTCAGCGAGCGGCTCTTGCTTGCGCTTGCGTAGTGCGAAGAAGACGAGGGCGAGTAGGACGACCGCGCCGGCTGCGGCGGCATACATCCACCATGGCGTCGCTTGCTCGGTCGTCGCGACCGCTTCCGCTTCTGCGAACGGGCGAGACACGACGACGACTTTTTGTTCCAATTCCGCTTCCGTGAGGGCTTCGCCCGTCTTCGCGAGCGATGTGCGGATAATCGAATACATCATCGTCTCGAGGTCACCTTCGAGTTGCGGGTCAATCGTCGTCGCCCCGTTCGGTGGTTCGACGATGAGCTGGACACCGAGGTCTCGAATCGTGTACGGCGCGTTTTGGATCTGTTTTGTGATGCGATTCACTTCATAGTTGATGATTTCATGATTTTTCTCGCTCTCTTCGTTACCGGTACCCGTCGCGGCTGGGAAGTTGACCGTGTCGTTCTCGGCCGTCCCGGCTGCTGTTTGCGCTCCGGTCCCGCCTGTGTACGCCTCGGCGATTCGTTCGGCCGATGTGACGATCCCTTCCATGCTGTCTTCATTGACCGGGGTGACGAGGTTTTGCTCTTCTGCCGTCTGCGTCGTGTCGATGTCGGCTGTGACCGATACGAGCACGCTACGCTCACCGAGAAGCACCGAGAGCATCTGTTGAATCTGTTGACGTACGTCTTTCTCGACTTGGCGCTTCAAAGCGAGCGGGTCGGTCGAGCCACCGCCGGCCATCGTCGACTGGTCCAGGTCGTAATACGTGAAGTATTGGTCCATAATCGAGATGTTTTCCGGCTTCAAGTTCGGTACGCTCTTACTAATCAAGTGATACAGTCCTTTCACCGTCGCCGGTTCGAGTGACGTCCCAGCACCGAGGTTCAAGACGATTGACGCCGTCGGTTCGCCTTGGTCCTCTGCTAGAAAGACAGACTTCTCGGGTAGCGAGATGATGACTTTTGCCTGATTGATGCCTTCGATTTGCGTGATCAATCGTTCGAGCTCGGTTTGCATCGCGCTTCGTTCGATCACGGCCATCTCACGGTCGGTCGTCCCGAACCCGGCGTTGTCGCTGAAAAAGCTATAATCGATGGCACCCGACTTCGGGATTCCAGCCGCGGCCAAATTGACTTTCAACTGGTCGACCCGTTCGCTCGGGACATAAACACTCACTCCGTTCGAGGTCGCTTTAATTTCTGATTTCACTCCGTCAGCCGTCAGCTTCTCTGTCACTTCTCCGGCTTCTTGGGCCGACAAGTTCGTGTACAGAGGCGCCATGTTCGGTCGTGCGAGCAACATGGTCAAGACCACCGCGACGAGTAATACGCCGGCGATGACGATGCCCCAAAAGATTTTACGGTTCTTCGGCAACGCTTGGAGCGAACCCGTCAGTGAACTGAATCGTTCTTTTAACTTCTCATTCATCGCAACTCGTCATCCTCTACATTAAACTTGCATTCGCATCATTTCTTGATAGGCTTCGACAGCCTTGTTCCGCACCTCAATCGCGAGTTGCATCGCTATCGACGACTCTTCACTTTGAATCATCACTTGATGAAGGTCGGCTTTTCCGACGGCAAGGTCGGCGCGAGCCGCACTCGTCGCCTGTTGCACGTCGTTCAACGAGCGCATCGCCTCATTCAAATACGATCCAAATTGAGATGGCGTATCTTTCACCGGGTTCACCCCGGTCGGTTGAGTTCCAATCATCGAAATCGGATTGATTTGCATCCGTCTTCACTCCTTATCCTTTACCAATTTCCATCGCTTTGACGAGCATCGCCTTCGTCGCATTCATCGCCGCCACGTTGGCCTCGTATGAGCGGGTTGCCCCCATCAGGTCGACCATCTCTTTTAACAAGTCCACGTTCGGCAACTGCACGTAGCCGCGTTCGTCCGCGTCGGGATGCGACGGGTCATAAGACAATTTATAAGGCGCCTCGTCCTCGACGATTCGTGCCACTTGCACGCCGCCCGAGACGGCGTTCGATAACTGTTTTCGAAACGGCGCTTCCTGAAGCACCGTCATCTTACGCGTATACGGCTGCCATTCTCCATCGACAAGTTTGCCGCGTGTCGTCTGCGCGTTCGCGATATTCGCTGAGACGGTGTCCATCCGTAACCGTTGTGACGTCAGCGCCGTCGCTGAGATATGAAAACTATCAAACATCCCCATCGTTAACGTCCTCCTCGTATCACCGTCTTCAAACCACCGAGCCGACGGTTGAGTTGTTCCATCATCGCCTCATATTGCAATTGGTTCCGCGCTAGTTCACTCATCTCGAAATCGAGGTCGACGTTATTCCCGTCACTGCGCATCGCACCTCCTGCACGGTCGACGATTTGGCTCGTCGCCCGCTCGCTCGGTCGCCCGCCGGCAAGTTTCAACCGCATCTCGTTCGATAGCGTCTGTTCGAAGACGGCTTGTTTCGCTTTAAAATTCGGGGTATCGATATTCGACAAATTATGACTGATCACTTTCTGGTGTAAGACCGAATGGTTGATCGCTTGCTTCATCAACTGATAGTCGGTGCCAATCCATTTCATGCGGCTCACTCGCTTTCACATAAAGATGCATGTATATACCTTATTTGGAAATTCCACTATTACATTGAAACAAATCTGTAACAGTTCTGAAAGATATTTTTAGTAAAACAGGTAAATGGTCTAACTTCTTTTTGTCGAATTTACGACATATTCTGAAAATAATTACTTTTGCACTAAAAAACCCGTTCTTTCATTCGAAAGAACGGGTTTTTGGACCTAAAGCGGTCTTTATCTAGCGATTGTAAGGCTGTTCGTGATGAACTTGCTCTGTTTCAATTAGATTTCAGCTTCTGTAACTCAAACAAGAAATTATCATTCAGTATCTTGATATAGGTTCCTTTCATCCCGAGCGAGCGAGATTCGATGACGCCGGCGCTCTCGAGCTTCCGTAGCGCGTTGACGATAACCGAACGAGTGATTCCCACTCTATCGGCAATTTTGGAAGCAACTAACAATCCTTCGTTTCCACCGAGCTCTTCGAAGATGTGCTCAATCGCTTCGAGTTCAGAATACGAGAGGGAGTTGATCGCCATTTGCACGACTGCCTTCTTCCGGGCAGACGCCTCGGCTTCCGCCGCTTTTTCACGCAAGATCTCCATCCCAACGACTGTCGCGCTATATTCTGCGAGGACGAGGTCGTCTTGCGTGAATTCGTTATTCAAGCGTCCGAGCACGAGCGTGCCGAGACGTTCGCCGCCGCCGATAATCGGAACGATCGTCGTCTTCGATTCGAGAAAGAGTTCGCGGTTCTCAACCGGGAATGCCGTATATTCGCTATCGATATCGATATTTTCCGTCGTCTCTTTCACGTTGAACAAGTTCGACGCATACGGCTCCGGGAACTGGCGGTCGACAAGGAACGCCTTCATCCGCTCATTTTCAATCTGTTGTTTGATCGCAAAGCCGAGCAAGCGGCCGCGACGGCTGACGATGAATGTGTTCGCCTCAAGCACTTCACGCATCTTGTCCGCCATCTCTTTAAAGTCGACGTGCGCGCTCGCCTCTTGTTGAAGCATCGTGTTCAATTGGCGTGTTTTATCTAGTAAGTTCATAGTTCTGATTTTCCTCCCTGTATGTGCATACAGAATCTTATAGTATATATTGGCTTAAGTCTCGATCTTCCGCAATCGAACCGACTTTTTCTTTGACGTAAGCAGGTGTGATTTGAACGTTCGTCTGTGGCATGTCGGCCGCCTCGAACGACAAGTCCTCGAGCACACGTTCCATGATCGTATAAAGGCGACGTGCGCCGATGTCATCCGTCTCGCGGTTGACGTGCGTCGCAATCTTCGCAATCTCTTCAATCGCCTCATGGGTGAACTCGACCCCGATCTCTTCAGACTCGAGGAGCGCCGTATATTGCTTGATGAGCGCTTGCGACGGTTCGGTCAAAATCTTGACGAAGTCTTCTTCCGTCAAGCTGCTCAGCTCGACGCGAATCGGGAAGCGCCCTTGCAGCTCCGGAATCAAATCGGACGGCTTCGCCATATGGAACGCTCCGGCCGCGATGAAAAGGACGTGATCCGTTTTGACGGGACCGTATTTTGTCACGACCGTCGACCCTTCGACGATTGGCAGGATGTCGCGCTGAACGCCTTCACGCGAGACGCCGGCATGGTCTTGCGACTTCGTGGCAATCTTGTCGATTTCATCGACGAAGATGATCCCCATCTGTTCGCTACGCTGCACGGCCTCGTCATGGACCTCGTTCATGTCGAGCAAGTTCTCCGCCTCTTCGGCGATGAGGAGCGGGCGGGCCTCACGGACCGAGATTTTCCGCTTCTTCCGTTTCTTCGGTACGATTTGTCCGAGCATGTCTTGAAGGTTCGACAGCCCTTCCATCCCTTGCCCTTGGAACAAGTCGACCGTCTGCTTCTCTTCCAAATCGACTTCAATCAACCGTTCCTCCAACTCGCCGAGCTCGAGCAGGCGCCGAAGCTGGGCCCGATCGCTCGCTTGTGTCGAGTCGGTCGCCGGTTCTGCCTGTTGCGCCTGACCGCCAAACAGTGCCTCGAACGGGTTCGAGGCTGTCGGGGCGGCTTTCGCCTTCCCTTGAAGCGCATCGAGGATCCGCTCCTTGGCGACGGCTTCGGCTTGGTCTTTGACGCCTTCCTTCTTGTCTTCTTTGACGAGACGGACTGACGCCTCAACGAGGTCCCGGACCATCGATTCGACGTCGCGGCCGACGTAGCCGACTTCTGTGAACTTCGTCGCCTCGACCTTGACGAACGGGGCACCGACGAGTTTGGCGAGACGGCGGGCAATCTCGGTCTTCCCGACACCGGTCGGGCCGATCATCAAGATATTTTTCGGCGTCACTTCATCCCGAAGGTCCGCGCTCAGCTTTTGACGGCGATAGCGGTTACGAAGTGCGATCGCGACTGCCCGTTTCGCATCTTTTTGGCCAATGACGAAGCGGTCTAGTTCCGACACGATTTGGCGTGGTGTCAATTCACGTTTCATTTCGAATCGCCTCCAATTGTTTCGACAATGACTTGGTCGTTCGTATAGACACATAGCTCTCCAGCAATCTCGAGTGCGGCTCGCGCGATCTCTTCGGCCGATTTTTCTGGCGAGTAGCGGACGAGGGCCCGCCCCGCAGCCAGGGCGTAATTGCCGCCCGACCCGATAGCGAGGATGCCGTCATCCGGTTCAATCACTTCGCCGTTACCTGAGACGAGAAGCAAGTGATCGGCGTCCATGACGATGAGGAGCGCTTCGAGCTGACGGAGCATTTTATCGCCGCGCCACTCTTTCGCGAGTTCGACGGCCGCCCGCGGCAAATTCCCGTTATACATCTCGAGCTTTGACTCGAACTTCTCGAACAGGGTGAACGCGTCGGCGACGCTACCGGCGAAACCGGCTACGACTTTTCCGCCATAGAGCCGGCGTACTTTTTTCGCTTTGTTCTTCATGATGACCGCGTTTCCGAGCGTGACTTGTCCGTCCCCGCTCATTGCGCCTTTGCCTTCGTGTCGGACTGCAAAAATCGTTGTTGCATGGAACATAGTATGACCCCCTACTTTCTCGGATGTGTTGCTTGATAGACCGCCCTCAGCCGTTCGGTCGACACGTGCGTATAGCGCCCCGTCGTCGACAGCGATTCGTGGCCGAGTAATTCTTGGACGGCACGAAGATCAGCCCCGCGTTCTAATAGATCGGTCGCAAAGCTGTGGCGGAGCGAGTGCGGTGTCAACGGCTTCTGGAGACCACCGCGTTTCCGTAGCCGCTTCATAACATATCGGATTTGGTCTGTTGTCACTCGATTCCCGTTTTGACCGAGAAATAAAGCCGTTTCCTCGGCACTAGTATGCGCCTGTCTGACGAGCAGATAGCGGTCGAGCGCTTCCATCGCATATTTGCCGAGCGGGATGTAGCGTTCCTTCTTCCCTTTCCCGACGACATGGACGAAGGCGAGCGCCTTGTCATACGACGCGAGGTCCATTCCGCACAGTTCCGCCACGCGCATCCCGGTGCCATACAGCATCTCGACGATGGCGACGTCACGTGCGCGCATAAACGGGTCCTCCTCGGCTGCCGCGGCATGAAGCAGCTGTTCTACCTCACTCGGAACGGCAAACGTCGGCAACGACTTGCGTCGCTTCGGTGACGTCAGGCCATGAAACAGCGGTTCCCCCCCGTTTTCACGGGCGATGAACTTCCCGAACTGCTTCAGGCAAGATACTTTTTGCGAGACGGTCGTCGTCTTGGCGTCCGCCTCGTAAAGAGCATATAAATAACGCCGCGCCGACTCCACATCATACGGATCGAGATGCGTCGTTTGGCAATATGCGGCGTACTGGTCAAGCGTCTGCCCATAAGAGCGTTTCGTATGAGGCGACAGTCGTCGTTCGACTTGGCAATAGCGTAAAAATGATTGTTGATCCTCGCCGAATCCCATTCGCTCGCCCCCTTGTTTTTGGCATAAAAACGTCTGTTCCCGTCAAATCGAAATTAGCATAGCATACAGAAAGTAAGGTGACAATAGATAGCCCTTCAATAATCTGAAAATTTTCAAAGTGTTGTACAAATTACACAATTGAAATTTAAATTCAGAAAAAAGGAAGCCAAATAATGGCTCCCTTCCCTTAAATCTCTTTATACTGTTGGATCGTCTCAAGGGCACGATTGGCGTATTTCTCGTAGCGTTCTTGTTTCTTCATTTTCTTCGGCGCGTCTTCAAGCGACGGCACAAGTCCAAAGTTTGCGTTCATCGGTTGGAAGTGCTTTCCGTCCGTCGTCGTGATGTAATGCGCCATCGAACCGAGCATCGTCTCACGTGGGAGCACGACCAACTCTTCCCCTTGAATCAGTTTCGCCGCATTGATTCCGGCAAGGAGTCCTGAAGCGGCAGACTCGACGTAACCTTCGACGCCCGTCATTTGTCCGGCGAAGAAGAGTGTGTCACGCGTACGCGCCTGATATGTCGGCTTGAGCAAGTTCGGCGAGTTGATGAACGTGTTACGGTGCATCACACCGTAACGGACGATCTCAGCGTTCTCAAGTCCCGGGATGAGTTGGATGATGCGCTTTTGCTCGCCCCATTTCAAATGGGTCTGGAACCCGACCAAGTTGAAAAGCGTCCCGGCCGAGTTGTCTTGACGAAGTTGTACGACCGCATGCGGACGCTTATTCGTCTTCGGATCTTCAAGGCCGACCGGTTTCATCGGTCCGAACAGAAGCGTCTTTTTCCCGCGCTGGGCGAGCACCTCGAACGGCATGCAGCCTTCGAAATAAATCTCTTTCTCAAATTCTTTGAGCGGGACGACTTCGGCTTTGACGAGTTCGTCATAGAAGACATCGAACTCTTCTTCTGTCATCGGACAGTTCAAGTACGCCGCCTCGCCTTTGTCGTAACGCGATTTCAAATATACTTTGTCGCGGTCGATCGTCTCCCCGTCAAGAATCGGAGCCGCTGCGTCGTAGAAGTACAAGTAGTCTTCGCCTGTGAATGCTTTGAGCGAAGCCGACAAGTCAGGTGACGTGAGCGGCCCCGTCGCCACGATGACGATGCCGTCTGGAATCGCTTGAATCTCTTCGTTGTGAACGGTCACGTTCGGATGGTTCTTTAGCGTGTCAGTGACGAAGCCGGCAAAGTCATGCCGATCGACGGCGAGCGCGCCACCGGCAGGGACGCTCGCCGTATCCGCCGCTTTCAAGATGAGTGAGTCGAGCGTGCGCATTTCTTCTTTTAATACGCCGACTGCATTTTGCAGACCGTTCGCCCGAAGCGAGTTCGAGCAGACGAGCTCTGCGAATTGATCGGTATGGTGGGCCGGTGTTTGACGGACCGGTCTCATTTCATATAAATCGACTTGAATCCCGCGCTTCGCGAGTTGCCAAGCCGCCTCGGAACCGGCAAGCCCGGCCCCGATGACAGTTACACGTTGTGACAATCTTAATCCTCCTCTTGCTGATGTACCTCGGTATGGGTACAGTTCGTACATTGATATTTGACGCCGTCTTTAATTTTCTTCTCGACCATCATGTGATCACATTCCGGACAAGGTTTTGCGACCGGTTTGTCCCAAGAAACGAACTCACAATCCGGATAGTTCGAGCATCCGTAGAACAGACGCCCTTTCTTGCTGCGTCGTTCGACGACTTGACCGTCTTTACAGCTCGGACACGGGACGCCAATCTCGACTTGGACCGGCTTCGTGTTCGTACAGTTCGGGAAACCAGAACAAGCCATGAATTTGCCGTAGCGCCCCATCTTGATGACCATCGGCGAACCGCAAATCTCACAATCGATTCCGGCCGGCTCATCTTTCACTTCAATCTTCTCAATTTCTGACTCGGCCCGTTTCAACCGTTTCTCGAAACTGCGATAAATCGGAGCGACGACATCGGTCCATGCCACTTCCTCGTTCTCGATGGAGTCGAGCAGTGTTTCCATGTCGGCCGTGAACTGGACGGTAATGAAGTCGTTGAAGTATTCGTCAATCATTTCGATGACGAGCTCACCGAGTTCGGTCGGGACGAACTTCTTCTCTTCTAACACGACATAGCCACGTTTTTGAATCGTGTCGAGCGTCGGCGCATACGTCGATGGACGACCGATCCCGAGCTCTTCCATCGCACGAACGAGTCGGGCTTCCGTATAGCGCGGCGGCGGTTGCGTGAAGTGTTGTTTCGGCTCGATCGTTTCGAAGGCGACCGTGTCGTCCACTTCAAGCGGCGGCAACAAGCCTTCCTTCTCAGGGTTCGCTTCTTCGATATCATCGTCTTTTGACTCGATATACACTTTCATGAAACCAGGGAACTTGACGGTCGAGCCGTTGGCGCGGAACGTCATCCCGTTCGACTCGACATCGATTTTCACCGTATCAAGGACAGCCGGTGCCATTTGGCTGGCGATGAGCCGTTCCCAAATGAGTTTGTACAACCGGAGTTGATCACGTGACAAGTACGGTTTCATCATGGCCGGGTCACGCAGCGCCGACGTCGGACGAATCGCTTCGTGTGCGTCCTGGGCGTTCGTCGCTTTCTTCTCTTTTTGCTTTTGAAGCGCGACATATTCTTCGCCGAACGTCGATTCGATATATTCTTTCGCTTCGGCTTTCGCCAAATCGGAAATTCGCGTCGAATCGGTACGCATGTACGTGATCAAACCGACCGTGCCTTCTTTTTTGCCAAGGTCGATCCCTTCATACAACTGCTGGGCGAGCATCATCGTCTTTTTCGCACGGAAGTTCAGCTTACGGGCCGCATCTTGCTGAAGCGAGCTCGTCGTGAACGGGAGGGACGGGTTTCGTTTGCGTTCCTTTTTCGTGACGTCGACGACGTTGAACGAGTCCCCAATCGTATTGAGCACTTCGTTCGCGTCAGCCTCTGTCTTCAGTTCGACTTTCTTGCCGTCTTTTCCGAAGAAAGAAGTCTCGAACGTCTCCCCGTCATGGTTGAGGTTCAGTTTGATCGTCCAGTACTCTTCTGGGTCGAAAGCGTTGATTTCCCGCTCGCGATCGATAATCATCTTCACGGCGACCGACTGGACACGTCCAGCCGACAATCCTTTTTTCACTTTCTTCCATAATAACGGACTCATCCCGTATCCGACGAGACGGTCCAAGATCCGTCGCGCCTGTTGGGCATCGACGAGGTCGTGATTGATTTTACGCGGGTGTTTGAACGATTCTTTAATCGCATCTTTCGTGATCTCGTTGAAGACGACACGACATTCCGTCGTCTCATCGACACCGAGGGCACGGGCTAAATGCCATGCGATCGCTTCCCCTTCGCGATCCGGGTCAGCCGCGAGAAAGATTTTCGTCGCTTTTTTAGCGGCCGTCTTCAATTCTTTCAAGACCGGCCCTTTACCACGAATCGTAATATACTTCGGTTCAAAGTCGTGTTCGACGTCGACACCGAGCTGACTCTTCGGTAAATCAATGACGTGACCCATCGAGGCTTTGACCGTATAATTCGATCCTAAATACCGTTTAATTGTTTTTGCTTTCGCAGGTGATTCGACGATCACCAAATATTTTGCCATACATCTGCTCCCCTTTTAGAGGTCATTTAAATCCCTACCATAATATTCATGTTCTCGATGATTTGTCAACGTACAATCATGAGATCGTTTAGAAATTGATCGGGATTCGTCAATGGAATCGCACCTTCTTCAATCAATCGATTCGGTCCGGCGGCGAGTCGATCGAGCGGGCTGCCCGGGACGGCAAACACCGTCTTTCCTTGCTCGAGCGCATGGCTGACTGTATTCATCGTCCCACTTTTTTCCCTACCTTGGACGACGACGAGCCGATCGCCAAGCCCACTGACGAGACGATTCCGTTCCAAAAATTGAAATTTTTTAACTGGCGTGTCCGGCACGTATTCGCTCAACAATAATCCGGTTCGTTCAATCTTGTCAAACAACGGACCATGCGCGGTCGGATAAAGGTGAGAAAATCCCGATCCGAGAACGGCGACGGTCGGTCGATTGCGGACGAGCGAGGCTTCATGTACGAGCCCATCGATGCCTTTCGCCCCGCCCGAAATCGATACAGTTTCTTCTATTAAAGGATGCAAAAACTCGACGAGCGGACGACTGATGCGATTCAATTCACGGCTACCGACCAATGCGGTCGTTCTTTCATGTAGTACCTCTAAATCCCCTCGATAAAACAAACAATACGGGGGATTCGGGATGACGAGCAAACGTGTCGGGAACAACGGGTCTTCCCACGTCATGAAGTTGGTGTACGTCTCGGTATTTCGCTTCGCCCGTTCCACTTTCCTCAAGACGGCAGAAGAAGCGTAATACGTATCGAGCGTACCGGATAAATAATGATGAACGAACTCGACAGGCAACCGTTCGGCTGCAAAACGTGCTATTGTTTGATTCATCACAATCTCCTTTATAAGAAAGAGGGATGAAAATTCATCCCTCAGACCGATTTGGCTTACGTCGTCGGTTGACCCGTGACACAAGCGTCGTATATCCCTTTTTCTTTCAAAACGCGAATGAGCGTCTCGCCGATGACAGCCGGCGTCTCGGCCACTTCAATCCCGTTGGCGTTGAGTGTCTTAATCTTCTCGGCCGCAGTTCCTTTACCGCCAGAGATGATGGCGCCAGCGTGACCCATCCGTTTGCCTTCTGGGGCTGTTTGGCCGCCAATGAAGCCGATGACTGGCTTCGTCATGTTCGCCTTCACCCATTCGGCCGCTTCTTCTTCAGCAGTCCCGCCAATCTCACCGATCATGATGACCGCTTTCGTGTCTTCGTCTTCGTTGAACGCTTTGAGCGTGTCGATGAAGTTCGTGCCGTTGACCGGGTCGCCCCCGATGCCGACTGCCGTCGATTGTCCGATACCGGCTGTCGTCAATTGATGCACCGCCTCATACGTGAGCGTTCCTGAACGCGACACGATCCCGACGTGACCTTTCGTATGGATATACCCTGGCATGATTCCAAGCTTCGCTTCCCCTGGCGTGATAATCCCTGGACAGTTCGGTCCGATTAAACGAGCCGGTTTGTCCTCGAGATAACGTTTCACTTGGATCATGTCGATGACTGGAATCCCTTCCGTGATGCAGATGATGAGTTCGATTCCGCTATCGGCCGCTTCCATGATTGAGTCAGCAGCGAACGCAGGTGGCACGTAGATGATTGACGCGTTCGCGCCCGTCGCTTCGACTGCCTCAGACACCGTGTTGAAGACCGGCACACCATCAAGGACCGTCGTACCGCCCTTACCAGGCGTGACGCCTCCGACTAGCTTCGTGTTATAAGCCAACATCTGTTCGCCGTGGAACAGACCTTGTTTCCCTGTGATCCCTTGAATGATCACTTTTGTATCTTGATTCGCCCAAATACTCATGTCGTTTCCCCCTTATCGAACGAGTGCCGCGATTTTTTCTGCACCGTCAGCCATCGAGCTCGCCGACGTGATCGCAAGACCAGATTCATCGAGAATGCGTCGTCCCGCATCCACGTTTGTTCCCTCTAAACGAACGACGAGTGGTAAATCGAGTCCGATTTCTTTCGTCGCCGCGACGATTCCTTCAGCGATGATGTCACACTTCATGATGCCACCGAAGATGTTGACGAAGATCCCTTTGACTTGGTCGTCTGACAAAATCAACTTGAACGCTTCCGTTACTTTCTCTTTCGTCGCACCGCCGCCTACATCGAGGAAGTTGGCGGGCTCGGCGCCGTAATGCTTGATGATATCCATCGTCGCCATCGCGAGACCAGCCCCGTTGACGAGACATCCGATATTCCCATCGAGCGCGATATAGCTGAGGTCGTGTTTCGACGCTTCGACTTCACGTGGATCTTCTTCCGTCGTGTCGCGCAAATCGAGAATGTCTGAATGACGGTAGAGCGCGTTGCTATCGAAGTTGAGTTTCGCATCGAGCGCGATGACGTTGCCGTCTTTCGTCGTCACGAGCGGGTTGATTTCCGCAATCGTGCAATCTGTCTCGACGTATACTTTGTACAACTTCATGACCATGTCACTGAACTTGTTGACGAGCTTCGTTGGTACTTCCATCTTGAAAGCGAGACGACGGGCTTGGAACGGACGGAGTCCGACGACCGGGTCGACGATTTCTTTATGAATCTTCTCTGGTGTATGTTCAGCGACTTCTTCGATGTCCATACCACCTTCAGATGAACCCATGATGACGATTCGGCCGATCGAACGGTCAAGCACAAGTCCTAAGTAAAATTCTTGATCGATTGCCGATCCTTCTTCGATGTAAAGACGTTGAACGACTTTTCCTTCCGGTCCAGTCTGATGCGTGACGAGCGTTTTGCCGAGAATCTCAGACGCATACTGTTTGACTTCCTCATCCGTCTTCGCAAGTTTGACACCGCCGGCTTTCCCGCGGCCACCTGCATGGATTTGTGCTTTGACAACTTTCAATTCACCGTCTAGCTTGGCGGCGGCTGAAACTGCCTCCTCTACCGTAAACGCCGGATAACCGGTCGGTACGGCGACTCCAAATGCGCGGAGCAGTTCTTTTGCCTGATACTCATGGATATTCATTTGATTTCCCCCTTAGTCCCCTTTAATATCGGCACGTCTATTGTAACGAAAAACTGAAAGCGCTGTCTATCGTTCTTGCTTTAACTTTTCATCTTTTTTTCACAAATAGCGCTAGACATCTATGATTTTATCCTGTTCCATTTGATAAAGAAACACAAACAGCTCGGCGATGACCTGATACAGGTCGTCCGGGATGTGCTCTTCGATTTGTAGCGCGTCGAGAAGCGACAACAGCGCCGGGTCCTCGTGAATCGGGATCCCGTTCGCTTGGGCGAGGGCGAGCATTCGCTCGGCGACGAGTCCGCCCCCTTTGGCGACGACGCGAGGCGACTCCATCGTTTGCTCATACGACAAGGCGATGGCTTGCTTACGTTCGCTCATATTCGAAGATCCACCTTTCCGAGCGGGGCGAACGGCTCTGGCACCGCTTCTATTTTTTGTTCGAACGCGAATCGGGACAGTTCATACCCCGCGTTATGTAACGCCAAAGAGAGTGTTGGCTCATAGGCGCGGACGAACGGACTTAAGTCGTGGCCTTCGTTATACACTTTAATCGTGATTTGCCGCTTATGGACGAGCAAATCGATCCCCGTCTCGCCGAACCGGGGCGTCTCGAGGAAGAGGACGATGCGAGCATGATCGGCGTCGAGCATCTCACGTTTCGGACCCTCGAGACGGAACTTGACGTTCTCGAACGGTCCTAAATGCGGTATGTGAAATCCATGAGCGGCGAACGGAGAGGTCTGCAACGCGTTGAACGTCTCTTGGGCGCGCATGAACGGCTCGAACTTCGCATCTTTCGTTCTGAACAGTTCGCCAATCAACTGCTTCACCTCGCTGCCGGCGCCGCTGTCGAGCAACTTTTGACCTTGCACCTTGATCTGTTCTGGCGTCTCGAGCGGTTGACGGGCGAACTTGGCGAGCTCTGAAGTGAGTAAGGCGAGCGGCGAGCGTGCTACTTGCGCTTCGGTCGTCTGCGGGACGACTTTCAACACGAGTTTCGGCTCGAGCTCTGTGACGACCATCTTATACGTGACGTTCTCTTTCACGTCGGCGTTCACCCCGACGCGAAACAGGCCTTGCGGCAGTTGCATGACGGCCTCACCGCCGGGCAATAACTGGAGCACCCTGCCGACGACCGTATTGCCGACGAGCAGTTGGCGTGACGTCTGTTCCGTCACTTTGAACGGCATGACGCCTTGGTGATCGATGCGCATCGTTTCCCCTCCTACATCTGTTTGATTGGCGCGAACGACTTCCGGTGAATCGGCGTGACGCCACGTTCGGCAAGACCAGACAGATGGTCTTTCGTCCCGTAGCCGGCGTTGCGCTCAAAGCCGTAGCCCGGATAGAGGACGGCGTAATCTTCCATCATCTTGTCCCGGACGACTTTGGCGACGACACTCGCCGCCGCAATCGAGACGCTCCGCGTGTCGCCCTTGATGAGCGACGTCTGCGGCAGCTCGAGTTCGAGGCGCATCGCATCGATCAAGAGCGCATCGACGTCATCGAGCCGCTCGACCGCTTCCTGCATCGCTAGCTTCGTCGCCTCATAGATGTTCACCTCGTCGATGACGTCGGCGGCCACGATGCCGACCCCGACCGTCGCCTCGGCCATGATCTGCTCGAAGGCGCGCTCACGGGCTCGTTTCGACATCTTCTTCGAGTCGTTCAATCCAGGATGATAAAACGAATCGGGCAATACGACCGCTGCCGCGACGACCGGACCTGCGAGCGGGCCACGGCCCACTTCGTCGACACCGGCGATGCGTTCGAATCCCGAGGCGATCAGTTCCCGCTCGAACGCCATCCGGCTCGTGTAATCGTCCCGCTCGGCCTGTTCGTGTAAGAACTGCCTATCTTTTTTGGCGATGAGCGCTAGGACGCCTTTACGCGTCTCAGTGTCGAACGACGCGCGCACCGCTTCCCACTCCTCATATCGGACGGTCTCGAGCCGTCGTTTAATTTCTTCAATCGTCATCGTATCCCTCCTATCCAAAAAAGCCCTGTTTGCACAGGGCTTCACGCCAGCTCATGGTCGGCCGGTGTCTCGAGTGAGATTCGGCCAATCTTTTCGTGACGCAACTCGTTTAACAACAACTCGCTCGCTTTCTCGAAATCGACGTAGCCGCCGCTGATGAGACCGCGTTTCTTGCCAATCAACTCAAGCAGTTCGACCGCATCCTCCGGCAACTCCTCGAGCTTGAAGCGGTCCTTCAACTGTTCCGGATACCGCGTCCGTAGCTCGCGCGCCGTGTAGAGGGCGATATCGTCCAAGTTCAAGATTTCGTCCTTGATCGCCCCTGTCGCCGCCAAACGATAGCCGACGAGCTGGTCCTCGAACTTCGGCCACAAAATCCCCGGTGTATCGAGCAGCTCCATCTCGCCGCCTTTCATCTTGATCCATTGCTGGCGCTTCGTCACACCCGGGCGGTCACCCGTGATGGCGATGTTGCGCCCGGCGAGGCGGTTGATGAGCGTCGACTTCCCGACGTTCGGGATCCCGATGATGAGGGCACGGATTGGACCAGGGTTACGGCCTTTCTCACGCATCCGGTCGTGCTTGTCTTTCATGAGCTTCTCGGCGCCCGTCATGAGCTGCTTCAAGCCTTTGCTGTGCTTCGAGTCGACGGCGACGACTTCGACGTCGTCCCGCTTGAACGCTTTGAGCCAAGCGTCTGTGACGGCAGGGTCGGCCATGTCGGCTTTATTGAGGACGATGAGACGCGGCTTGCCCGCCGTGATCTCATCGACGATCGGATTTCGGCTCGACTGCGGGACGCGTGCATCGACGAGCTCGATGACGACGTCAATCAGTTTAATCTTTTCTGTTACTTGTCTTCTTGCTTTGGCCATGTGGCCAGGAAACCATTGAATTGCCAAAAAAACACCACCTTATTCTTCTACCGTCCCGAAGTCGTCTAGCGGCCAGAACACGAAGTTCGTTTTGCCGACGACGTCCTCTTTCGAGACGAGACCGATCTCTCGGCTATCTTTCGAGTTTTGTCGATTGTCACCCATGACGAAGTATTGATCGTCCGGGACGACCGACTCGCCCGTCACTTGTTCGAGCGTAAAGTTCTCGGTGAGCGGGAACCCGTTCATTTGGGCGCGGAAGTCATCCAAATACGGCTCTTCCATCGCCTCTCCGTTCAAATAGAGCGTATCGTCACGATATTCGAGCGTGTCGCCTGGGATGGCGATGACGCGTTTGATGTAATCTTTCGATTCGGTCGCATGGAAGACGATGATGTCCCCACGATCGAGCTCTCCGACATAGTTCGAGATTTTACTGACGATCATGCGATCAGCATTTTGGAGCGTCGGCATCATCGATTCTCCTTCGACGATGACAGGTACAAAGATGAACGTCCGGATCACGAACGCGATGACGAGCGCTACAACGATCGCCTTAATCCAACTGAACACTTCTTTCAACATGCCTCACTCCTCTATCCGTTTGAACTTATTGTACTAGAAAAAAGAAGCTTGTCGCAAGCGACAAGCTTAATCCCCATCTTAACGACGGATTTCTTTAATACGTGCTGCTTTACCGCGAAGGTTGCGGAGGTAGTAAAGTTTCGCACGGCGGACTTTACCGTAACGAACGACTTCGATTTGCGCGACACGTGGTGAGTGAAGCGGGAATGCACGCTCAACACCTACGCCGTAAGAAATCTTACGGACTGTGAATGTTTCGCTGATGCCGCCACCTTTACGTTTGATGACTACGCCTTCGAACATCTGGATACGCTCACGCGTTCCCTCTACGACTTTAACGTGGACACGTACTGTGTCACCAGGACGGAAAGCAGGTACGTCCGATTTGAATTGTTCTTCTGTGATTTCACGGAACAGTTTTTGTGTGTTCATGAATGTATTCTCCTTTTTCTTCAATGTTCATGTCTTCATATGCCCAGGCATCCAACAGCGGAACATCGGTAATCGGCGGGTTTAACCCACATGCTCAAACATAGCATAAATTGATCAATCGCGCAACGACTCGAGGAAGATTTTATCGCGTTCTGTCAGCTCGGCCGCTTCGAGTAAGTCCGGTCGCCGCTCATACGTCTTTAAAAGCGACTGCTCACGTCGCCACGCCTCGATTCTCGCATGGTTGCCGGACAAGAGGACGTCCGGCACCTTCAAGCCTCGGAAGTCGGCAGGACGGGTATAGTGCGGGTATTCGAGGAGGCCGGTCGAGAACGAATCGTCCTCGTGGCTCGCCTGCGCCCCTAATACATCCGGCAACAGCCGGACGGTCGCGTCGATCATGACCATGGCGGCGAGCTCGCCCCCGGTCAAGACGAAATCTCCGATCGACACTTCATCGGTCGCGAGCTCGTCATGGATCCGTTGGTCGAACCCTTCATAATGGCCGCACAGGAAGACGAGGTGGCCTTCCCCGGCCCATTCCTCGGCGATTTGTTGGGTGAACGGCCGGCCCGTCGGCGTCGTGACGATGACGCGCGGACGATTTGCGTCGAGCGAGGCGAACGCATCGAAAATCGGTTGCGGCGTCAGCAACATGCCGGCACCGCCCCCGTACGGATAGTCATCGACTTTATGATGTTTGTTCGTCGAGAAGTCTCGAAAGTTCGTGAAGCCGATGTCGACTTGCCCGAGCCCTTTCGCTCGCCCGACGATGGAATGGTCGAGCGGGGCGAACATCTCGGGGAAGAGCGTCAACACGTCAATCTTCATCTTCAATCATTCCCGGAATCGGGGTGATGACGACCCGCTTCGCTTCGACGTCAATCTCGCTGACGACCGACTCGATGTACGGAATCAACGCATCAGACTTTCCAGGCCGTTTGATGACCCAGACGTCGTTCGCGCCCGTCTCGAAGATATCATCGACGACGCCGATGACCTCACCGTCGACGACGACGTCGCAACCGATAATCTCATGGTAATAAAACTCGTGCTCCGGGAGCTCGTGCACGTGCTCGGCATGGACGTACAGCTTCATCCCTTTATACTTCTCGACGTGGTTGATGTTCTCGAACCCTTTGAACGTGACGAGATGGAACTGCTTATGGGGACGATACGTCGTGATGGTCATCTCTTGCTTCTTCCCATCGACGTCGAGGAAGAGCGTGTTTCCTTTTTTGAACCGTTCTTCCGGGAAGTCCGTCGCAGCCAAAATCTTCACTTCGCCTTTCAACCCATGGGTGTTGGCGATCTTTCCTACGTACAACCAATCCATTGTATCCCTCCTCATAAAAATAGGCCGACCTCATAAAAGGTCGGCCGCAGGCTTACTTCGCGTTTTTCGCGTTGTGGAATTTCTCCATGATCCCTGCTTTAGAGAACAAGTTACGAACTGTGTCAGATGGCTTCGCGCCGTCTGCCAACCATTTGAGCGCGAGTTCTTCGTCGATGCGAACTTCTGCCTCTGGTTTTGCAACCGGGTTGTAGTATCCTACTTGCTCGATGAAACGACCGTCACGTGGTGAACGTGAATCAGCGACAACGATCCGGTAGAAAGGTGATTTTTTTGCGCCCATGCGCTTAAGACGAATTTTAACTGCCATGGTAATATACCTCCATCATGTGTTTAAGAATTGACAACTTTAATAGTATACTGCTTTTTCGTCCGACTGACAAAAGGTTTCTTTAGAAGAACGGAAAACCGAGGCCTTTTTTCTTCCCTTTCATTTGTCCCGACATTTGCTTCATCAGCTTCTTCATGTCGTCGAACTGTTTGATGAGGCGGTTCACTTCCTGGATGGAGCGACCGCTTCCTTTTGCGATCCGTTTTCGACGACTCGCATTGAGCACTTCAGGATGAGCGCGCTCATGTTTTGTCATCGAGCGGATAATCGCTTCGACGTGATCGAGTTGTTTCTCGTCGATTTGGACGTTCTTCAACCCTTTCATCTTACCTGCACCAGGTAACATCGAAAGTAACTCATCAATCGGGCCCATGTTTTTCACTTGACCCAATTGCTCGATAAAATCATCGAACGTGAATGATGCATCGCGCATTTTGCTCTCGAGCTCTTTGGCGGCATCTTGGTCCATCTGCGACTCGGCTTTTTCAATGAGCGTGAGCACGTCACCCATCCCGAGAATCCGTGACGCCATGCGTTCCGGATGGAATGGTTCGAGGGCATCCAACTTTTCACCGAGACCGACGAACTTAATCGGCGCTCCCGTGACTGCCTTGATTGAAAGGGCTGCCCCACCACGCGTATCACCGTCGAGCTTCGTGAGCACGACGCCGGTAATTCCGAGCAAATCATTGAAGCTGTCGGCCACATTGACCGCATCTTGTCCCGTCATCGCATCGACGACGAGGAAGATTTCATTTGGTTTGGCGATCGTTTTCACGTTTTCGAGCTCACCCATGAGCGTCTCGTCAATGTGAAGGCGACCGGCCGTATCTATCAACACGAAGTCGTGATGATTCGTTTTCGCGTACTCGAGCGCTTGTGTGACAATCTCTTCCGGTGTCACTTGATCCCCAAGCGAGAAGACCGGTAAATCGAGTTGCTTGCCGAGCGTCTCAAGTTGCTTGATGGCCGCGGGACGATAAATATCGGCCGCGACGAGGAGCGGACTCCGGTTGTGCTTTTTGCGAATCAAGTTCGCGAGCTTGCCGGTCGTCGTCGTTTTCCCCGCGCCTTGTAGTCCGACCATCATGACGACCGTCGGCGGTTTTTGGCTAAAGGTGATTGGGACGACGTCGCTACCCATCAGAGTCGTTAACTCATCGTGAACGATTTTGACGACTTGTTGTCCTGGTGTCAACGATTTCATGACGTCTTGGCCGATGGCCCGTTCTTTCACGTCGTTGACGAACTGTTTGACGACTTTGAAGTTGACATCGGCTTCTAGGAGCGCGAGGCGAACTTCACGCATCATCTCTTTGACGTCTGCCTCCGAGATTTTCCCTTTGCCGCGCATCTTCGCAAGTGACGCCTGCAATCGTTCTGATAATCCTTCAAATGCCATGCTCCAGCCCCCTACTCTAAATTTTCAAGCGCTGAAATCGTCGCTGTCACGTCGGGGGTTGTCCCGACTTGACGTTTGAGCGTCTGAAGCAACTGTTGGCGCTGTTCGTGTTTCTCGAACAGACCGAGCTTTGCTTCGTACTGCTCGAGCATCGTTTCCGTGCGCTTTATGTTATCGTAGACCGCTTGACGGCTGACTTCGAACTCTTCTGCAATTTCTCCGAGCGAAAAGTCATCTAGGTAATAAAGAGACATATAGTTGCGCTGTTTCGGTGTGAGAAGCGCCTGATAAAAATCGAATAAATAGTTCATCCGATTCGTCTTTTCTAGCGACATCCGTTCCACCTCCACATGTTAAGTGAAATCCCTTTACAACTAACAATAGTACAGCCGTCCTAACTTCTTGTCAAGTTTTTTTCTTAACAGTGAAAGTCAGGCGAGGTCATCGTTTGTCTGTTCTTTTTCCTCGAACACGTCACCGAACAGACCGAGGACGAACTGCTCTGGGTCGAACGGTTGCAAATCATCGATTTTCTCACCGAGCCCGACGTATTTGACCGGGATATCGAGCTCGTTTCGAATCGCGAGCACGATCCCACCTTTGGCCGTCCCGTCGAGTTTCGTCAACACGATGCCGCTCACGTTCGTCGCTTCTCGGAACGACTTCGCTTGCAACATCGCGTTTTGGCCCGTCGTCGCATCGAGTGCAAGGAGCACCTCGTGTGGTCCGTTCGGCACTTCCCGTTCGATGACACGCTTCACTTTTTCAAGTTCTTTCATCAAGTTGACCTTGTTTTGGAGACGTCCCGCCGTGTCACAAATGAGGACATCGACCCCGCGCGACTTCGCCGCTTGGACGGCATCGAACACGACCGCGGCCGGGTCAGACCCTTCCGCTTGACGAATGACCGGCACGCCGGCCCGTTCGCCCCAAACTTGGAGCTGGTCGATGGCCCCGGCGCGGAACGTATCGCCTGCCGCAAGCATGACCGAGCGGCCCTCTGATTTCAATTGGTGGGCGAGTTTGCCAATCGTCGTCGTCTTGCCGACCCCGTTCACACCGACGAACAGGATGACCGTGAGACCGTCCTGCATGTTGAGTTCACGCTCCGACTCGTCCTCTTGAAGACGTTTCGCCACGACCTCGACGAGCGCATCGCGGACGGCGGCCGGGTCTTTTAAGTTGCGGCGTTTCACTTCTTCTTTCAAGTCTTCAACGAGATCCATCGTCGTCGTCACGCCGACGTCCGCCTGGATGAGCAAGTCTTCGAGTTCATCGAAGAAGTCCTCATCGACTTCACGAAAGCGATAGACGAGGTCGTTGACGGCGCTCGCGAATCCGTCACGCGTCTTCGTCAAACCGTCTGTAAACTTTTGCGACACCTCTTGGGTCGAGGTCGTCAATTTATCTTTTAACTTCTTAAAAAACTCAAGTCAATTCCTCCATCTCTTGTTCCGTCTCGACGACGCGCTTCGCCTCGGCCAGTTCGACCGAGAGCACTTCGGAGACCCCGTTTTGTTGCATCGTCACGCCGTAAAGCGTGTCGGCCGCCTCCATCGTCCCTTTGCGGTGGGTGATGATGACGAATTGTGTATCGATTGAGAGCGTGCGGACGTATTCACCGAAACGATGGACGTTCGCTTCGTCGAGTGCCGCCTCGACTTCATCAAGGACGCAAAACGGCACCGGACGCGTCTTCAAGATGGCGAATAACAACGCGATCGCGGTCAAGGCACGTTCACCGCCAGAAAGCAGGCTGAGCGTCTGCAACTTCTTGCCCGGCGGTTTGGCGACGATATCGATCCCGGTATTGAGCAAGTCATGTTCATCCACTAGTTTCAAATCGGCCTCGCCGCCGCCAAACAGTTCGATGAACGTCTGTTTGAAGTGGGCGCGGACGGACGTGTATGTCTCCTTGAAGAGACGGGTCACTTCCTGGTCCATCTCGGAGATGATCGCATACAAGTCCTCTTTCGCGCTGACGAGGTCGTCGCGCTGTTCCGATAAGAACGTGAAGCGCTCGTTGACGACGTCGAACTCTTCGATCGCATTGATGTTGACCGGACCGATCTCCTCGATTTGACGGACGAGCAACTTGAACTCCTCACGCGCCTCTTCTAAGGCGATTTCGAGTGCCGGGAGGAGCTCGTAGACGAGTCCACGCTCCTCGAGGGCATCGAGTTTCCACTGTCGTTTCAACTCGAGTTCGTTATGTGTCGACTCGATTTTCCGGACGTCACTTTCCATGCGCCGGAGCACGTCCGTCGCCTGTTGCTCACGTTGACGAATAATCCGGTGCGATTCTTCGAGTGCTTTAAGTGAAGCCGTCTCGGTCTCGATGTGACGTTTGAGCGCCTCCATCTCGCCCTGCGCCGCCTCGTGGGTGAGACGGAGTTCAGCAGACGAGACGATTTTTCCGGTCGCGAGACGGTCGAGCTCGGCCTCGATTTGACCGATCCGTTCGGTGAGCTTCACACGTTCTTGATTGAACCGCTCGACTTCCGCCTCGACCCGTTCGAATTCGAGCGCATGACGCTGGCGGTCGAGCTCGAGTTGACGCATCTGTTCGCGCAAGTCCCCCGTCGTCTCGACACTTTTCGCTTGTTCGACACGGAGTGACTCGAGCTGTTTGCGGAGGACCGTCTCTTTCGCTGCTGTCGCCGCGATCTCCTCGGTCAGACGAGCGAGCTCGGACGTCGACGCATCAATCGTTCGTGCGTATCGATTCATCTCATGGTCGAACAGTTCGAGTTGTGCTTTCGCGTCTTGGCTGACGCGTTCGAGGTCACGATAACTCGTCTCGCGTTCGCGAAGGGTGATCTCTTGCTCACGTTTTTCTGTCCGTACCGTCTCGAGTTCTGCCTCGAGACGTTTAATCTCATCCGTATACTCCGTCACCCGTAACTGCTGCTCATGGAGCATGGCGAGCCCTTGCGTCAATCCTTGCTTCAAGTCATCGAGCTCGCGTGACTGCGTGAACAACGCCACACCTTGTTTCCGGCTCCCCCCCGTCATCGAACCACCGACGTTGACGATGTCCCCGTCGAGGGTGACGATGCGGTAGCGATACCCCGTCGTCTGGGCAATCCGGTTCGCCACTTCGAGCGACTTCGCGACGACGACCGCGCCGAGAAGCGACCGCTTCAATCGATCATACGACTCGTCTGTCGTGACGAGGTCGGCGGCGACCCCGACGAACCCGTCCATCGCTTCGAGGCGATGCACGACCTCACTCGGAACGTACCGCTCCTTCACCGTCGTCATCGGGACGAACGTCGCCCGACCGGCGTTCGCCCGGCGCAACTTGTCAATCTCGCGCCGGCCGACTGCCTCGTCGGCGACGACGATGTGTTGTTGCGTCTGTCCGAGCGCCGTCTCGATGGCGGCTTCGTAAGACGGCTGGACTTGAATCAGTTCGGCCACGGCACCGAGGACGCCCGGGCCCCGGTCTTTCAGCACGAACTTGACGGCATGGAAGTAGCCTTCATACGATTGCTTCATCCGCTCGAGCATATCGATTCGGTCTTCGGTCTTCTGGCGACGGCGGTCGAGGTCATGGTACGACTGTTCGGCACGCGTCAACTTGTCTCGGAGCGCACGCTCACGAGTCGTCAACTCGTCTTCGCGTTCGAGCAACTGTTGCCATGCCGCCCGCGCAACCTCGAGCGTCGAGCGCTCCGCGTCGAGCGCGGTCGTCTGTTCGCTTCGCACGTCAAGCCGGTCCTTGTTCTCACGCAGGAGGCGTTCGGTCGCTTCTCTCGCTTGCTCGATATCTCGTTCTTCGCGCTTCTGCTGATTCGTCAACGTGGCTCGTGTCGTCGCAAGTTCGAACGCTTCGCCCTGAAGCTGCTCAATTTCCGACTCGAAATCGCGTGACGCCGCCACGAGTTTTTGATCGAGCGCGTCACGCGAAGTGTCGGCCACCTCGAGCGTCGACCGTTTCTTCGCCATATCGTCCCGTGCGATGGACAAGCGGGCATCGAGCTGTTCCAGCTCAGCAGCCAACTCTTCACGTTGACGTTCAAGGCGTTCTTTCGTCTCGGCACCATGCTCTTCACGAGCCTTTGCCAAGTTGATCTCGCCAACCAAACGTTCGAGCTCGGTCGCCTGTGACCGCTCGGTTTGATGCGACGACTCGAGATGATCCCGTTTGTCCGAAAGATTCGTCTCGAGTTCGGCTCGCTCCGCTTGTAGCGTAGCCAGCGACTCGTTCAAACGCTGTTGTTCTTTCGTCGCCGCATCGAGCTCCGTCTGACAGGTCGTCAACTTTTGACCGAGCTCGGTGATTTCGGCTCCGAGGATGCCGGTCTCGAGTTCGTCATGCCGTATTTTTGCGACTTGATATTCCCGTGCGAGTGCCGCTTGTTCACGTAGCGGTTCGACACGATCGGCGAGCTCATATAAGATGTCGTCGACACGAGACAAGTTGAGCTCCGTGTCTTGCAATTTGCGCTCGGCTTGCTTCTTCCGTTGACGATACTTCAGTACACCAGCCGCCTCTTCGATGACGGCACGACGGTCTTCCGGTTTACCAGAGATGACCTGTTCGACCCGGCCTTGTCCGATGATGGCGAACGCGTCACGGGAAAGACCTGTATCCATGAACAAATCAAGGACGTCTTTTAGACGACATGGCTTTTTATTCATGAAGTAATCGCTATCCCCGCTCCTTGAAACGCGTCGCGTCACACTCACTTCTTCATAAGGGAGTCGCAGATGAGCGTCAGAATTATCGAGCACGAGGGTCACTTCGGCGACGTTCCGATGATTCTCTCCCTCACTCCCGGCAAAGATGACATCTTCCATCTTCGCGCCGCGTAGCGATTTGGCCGATTGCTCCCCGAGCACCCAGCGTACCGCGTCCGATATATTTGATTTCCCGCTCCCGTTCGGCCCAACGACCGCCGTGACACCAGGACGGAAATCTAGTTCAATCCGCTTGGCAAATGATTTAAAGCCCGCGAGTTCAATTCGTTTTAAGTGCATCGTGACCATCCTATCCTCAGTAAGCATTCATTCGTTTATTTTACCACAGTTGACAGTTCGTCAAAATGCTAGAATCATGCTATTCTAAAAAGAACTGTAGAAAGGGGTACGACACATGACGAACGAACAAATGATCGAGGCGATTCTCGACAAGATGAACATCATCAACCGCGGCGCAATCAAAGCCGAAGAATATAACCGGGCCGACAGCTCGGCCGTGAAAGAGATTTATGACTACGTGATGAACCGCTCATCGCTCTCCATCTCTGAAGTCGACGGCATCGTCGAGGAGCTCGGACAATTGAACTGAAAAAGAGTGAGCCGCGGCGGCTCACTCTTTTTCATAGGTCGGCGTAGCGCCGATTGAATTCGATTAACGCCTCTTTCGCGGCAATCTGTTCTGCTTCCTTTTTCGAGCGACCGACCCCTTCTCCGACGATATCGTCAGACAAACGGGCGTGCGCGACGAACTCCCGGCTATGGGCCGGACCGCGCTCTTCGATAATCGTATAGGAGACCGGACCGAGACCTTCCCGCTGGACGCTCTCTTGCAGCTGGCTCTTATAATCCGTCTGTTCTTCAAACACACCGGCCAAGACTTTCGGAAAAACCGCTTCGGCGAGGAACTGTTCGACTGGTTCGATCCCTTGGTCGAGATAGAGTGCGCCGATGTAAGATTCGAACACATCAGCGAGCAACGCCGGACGTTTACGTCCACCCGTCAACTCTTCTCCTTTCCCAAGCAGGATGAACTCAGAGAAAGCGTAAGCTTCGGCAAAGTTGACGAGCGATGGCTCACACACGATGGCAGCCCGTAACTTCGTTAATTCCCCCTCGGAGCGCTCCGGGTACGTCTCATACAAAAATCGTGAGACGGTCAGTTCGAGGACTGCGTCTCCTAAAAACTCCAATCGTTCATTGTCTTTCTTCAGTCCACGTTGTTCATTCACATATGAGGAATGCGTGAACGCCTGCATCAATAGCTCTTTATTCGCGAACTGAACCGAGAGCTTTCGTTCGAGCGCATTGAACTGCTCGAGGATGCGCGCGCGTTCGATTTCGTTTCGTCGGCGCCGCTGTGCCGACCCTTGACGGTCAAACCGTCGTTTGTCTTTTGTCATGGTTCCCTCCAAATAGAAGCATGCCCACCGCTCGGAATGAGCGGTGGGAAGCTGGATTACACTTTTGTTTCGATATACGCGACGACGTCGCCGACCGTTGCGAGTTTCTCTGCATCTTCGTCCTCGATCGTGATGTCGAACTTGTCTTCGAGGTCCATGACCATTTCCATCACTTCGAGCGAGTCCGCGCCGAGGTCGTCCTTAAACGATTTGTCAGCCGTTACTTCTGCCACGTCTACGCCGAGCTTCTCGGCCACTGCTGCTTGTACGTCTACTAAGATTTGTTCTTTTGTCATGATAAAATCCCTCCAGATTAAAGTATATAAAATGTGTTGTGATTGGTAAAGTTCTGTTTTACGCCATTGTCATGCCGCCGTCGACGGCAATCGTTTGACCGGTGACGTAGGCGGCTTTGTCTGATGCGAGGAACGAGACGAGGTTCGCCACTTCTTCGACTTGACCGAAGCGATTGAACGGGATTTGCCCGAGCGTCGCGTCGCGTTGCGCTTCCGTGAGCGCATCGGTCATATCGGTCTCGATGAATCCAGGACAAACGGCGTTGACCGTCACGTGGCGACCGGCAAGTTCACGGGCGACCGACTTCGTCAATCCGATAAGTCCAGCCTTCGCCGCCGCATAGTTCGCCTGGCCGGCATTTCCGGTAATGCCGACGACCGAGGCGATGTTGATGATGCGCCCAGCAGATGACTTGAGAAGTGGGCGCGTCACGGCTTGTGACGTCAAGAACGCCCCTTTCAAGTTCGTCGAGAGCACATCATCAAAATCGGCCTCTTTCATGCGCATGAGCAATCCGTCACGCGTGATGCCGGCGTTGTTGACGAGACAGTCGAGACGACCGAACGTCTCAATCGTCGTCTTGACGAGCGCCTTCACATCATCGGCGTTCGAGACGTCGGCCTGAACGGCGATCGCCTCGCCACCATTTTCTTCAATCGCGGCTACGACCGCGTTTGCTTTCTCGACACTACCCGAGTAATTCACGACGACCCGAAAGCCGTCCTCCCCTAAACGCTTCGCGATGGCGGCCCCAATTCCTCGGGACGCACCGGTCACGATGGCTACATGGTCATGCACGTACTTCTCCTCCTAACGATGCCACTTCCTCTAACGTCGTCACTTGCTTGAGCGTCACGTTCTTGTCGATTCGCTTAATCAAGCCTGAAAGCGGCGAGCTCGGCCCGAATTCGATGAACGTATCGACGCCTGAGTCAATCGCTTTACGGACACAATCCTCAAAACGGACCGATGCGTACAGTTGCTCGGCAAGTAACGCCTTTAGCTGATCCGGGTCCGTATGGACGTCAGCATCGACGTTCGAGACGATGCCGATTGACGCCGGCTTGAACGGCGACGACGCTAAGACGTCTTTGAAGCGTGACGCAGCAGGCATCATGTAGGCGCTATGGAACGCCCCTGAGACGTCGAGCGGCAAGACACGTTTCGCGCCCGCTGCCTTCAGTTCCGTCTCTGCTTGCTTAATCGCGTCGACGTGCCCTGAGATGACGAATTGACCCGGACAGTTATAGTTGGCGATTTGTACAAGGTTGCCGCTAGCACTGATTTTTTCGGTGACGTGGAACGCTTCGGCGACATCGGTCATCCCGATCACCGCTGCCATCGTCCCGTCTTTCACCTCGGACATGAGTTTCCCGCGTTCACGTACGAGAACGCTCGCCTCTTCCAAATCGATGACGCCCGCGATGACGAGGGCCGCATATTCGCCGACGCTGTGACCGATGACGACATCTGGCGCCGCCCCGGTCTCCCCATACGCGAGTGCGAGCGATGCCGCATGCGCCACGATGGCCGGTTGGGCCACCTCGGTCTGTTGAAGCTCTTCTTTCGACCCGGCTGCCATCACATCGAGTAAGTCAAACCCGAGGCGACGACCAATCGTTTGTAACGTTTCAGGACGGTCTAAGAACGTTTGGCCCATGCCGACGGCTTGTGAGCCTTGTCCCGGAAATATCCATGCTGTCTTCCCCATGTACTCACCTTCTTTACTTTAATCTGCGGTCTTCGCAGTGGCTTGTTTGATTTTAGCGACGACGTCGTGCTCCACCATGATTTTCGCTTGTTTGAGCGCGCTCATGATGGCGAGGGCGTCGCTCGATCCGTGGGCCTTGATGACAGGTGCGTTGATGCCGAACAATCCGGCCCCACCTTGCTCACGGTAATCTAGCGTCTGTTTCAATTTTTTCAACTTCGGTTTTAAGACGAGAGCAGCAAGCTTCGAGACGACGTCGCTCGTGAATTGCTCTTTCATCATCTTCATGAGCATCGACGAAGAGCCTTCGACACCTTTCAATAAAATGTTTCCGGCAAATCCTTCCGTCACGATGACGTCGACGTCGCCTGACATCGCCTCTCGGGCTTCGACGTTACCGACGAAGTGGACCGGTGCTTGTTCAAGGAGGGGGAACGCTTCTTTCGTCAGCGCATTTCCTTTCCCTGCCTCGGTCCCGATATTGAGGAGTGCGACGCGCGGACGACTGACACCGCGGACGTGCTCCGCATAGAGCGAACCCATGATGGCGTAGTCGACCAGATGTTCAGGCTTCGCGTCGGGGTTCGCCCCGACGTCTAGAATGACGACGCCGCTTCCCGTATATGTAGGGAACGTTGGCGATAGGGCCGGGCGTTCGATTCCTGGAATCCGTCCGATGACGAATAACGAGACCGCCATGAGCGCCCCAGTATTACCCGCTGAAACGAGTGCGTCGGCTTTCCCGTCTTTGACGAGTTGTGCCGCCACGACGAGCGAGCTGTCTTTTTTACGGCGAACCGCCCGGACCGGCTCGTCTTCTCCGGTGATGACTTCACTTGCAGGCACGATTGTGACCCGCGAATCGGTCAATCCGTAGGAAGCGAGCTTCACCGCGTCCCCGACTAAAAAGAGTTCCATTTGTTCGTTCGGGAAGCGGTCGACGAATTGCTTGACGCCATCCACGATCGCTTTCGGGGCATGATCCCCGCCCATTGCATCGATTGCTAACTTCATGCTTGTTCCTCCTCACCGCGACGATAAATCGTGAAGTCTCCACTGAAGACACATTCATCGCCAACATAACTTTCCACTGTGACGTCCGTCCGTCCGTCCCGACGCAGTTTGATCACACGAGCCTTGGCAACGACTCGCTCACCGAGATGCACTTGGCGACTAAAGCGGATTTCCGCTTTAGTGGTCAACGCCAATTCATCGTTGATGAGCGCCACCGCTAACGAGTTGGCCTGGGCGAACAAGACGTGCCCCCGGGCGATTTCGTTGCGGCTAAAGACGTGTTCTCGCTCTATGTCGAGGACCGAGATGGCCGATTCGTCAAGTTTCAAGTCAATCATATCACCGATGACCTCGCTCATCGCGAGCGACTTCACTTCATCGAGGTGTTCTGAAGCAACATGCTTGATCCGTTCCCGTACTTCCGGAATCTTTAGCTCCATCCGATCGAGTCGAATCGTTTGAATGCTGACAGCGAACTGTTTGGATAGTTCGTCGTCCTTGATGAACGGGTTTTGTTCAATCGTTTCTTGCAGCAAGCGTTGCCGCTCTTTCTTAGGTACCCGCATTCAGTTCCCTCCTAAACTCTATGCTAAAGAACTTAATACCTGGTACTAATAGCAGTATATATTCTTTAGGTTTTATTTTCAAGTGTTATTCTAACCTTTCGCCGACGAGCAAATCGAGACGCTTCAAATAGTCGCGAAGCGGTCCGTATGCCGGTTCGTGCCAAAACGTGTCGCTACCGAGCAGACGGACCGCGTCTTGCATCGCGACCTCCATTACTTTCAGGTCGAGGACGGGATCGGCGACACGGAAGCTCGGCAGGCCGCTCTGGGCCGTCCCGAAGAAGTCACCCGCCCCTCGCAGCTCGAGATCTTTCTCGGCCAAGACGAAACCGTCGTTCGTCTCGGTCATCGTCTTCAGGCGCAACTTCCCGACGTCCGATTTCGGGTCGCCGATTAAAATACAGTACGATTGGTCGGCACCCCGTCCGACACGTCCTCTCAATTGGTGCAACTGCGCCAAGCCGAACCGTTCGGCGTCGTGGATGATGATGAGCGAGGCGTTCGGTACGTTCACGCCTACCTCGACGACCGTCGTCGAGACGAGCACTTTTAACTCAGCGGCCGCGAACGCCTTCATGACCTCATCTTTTTCGCTACTCGCCAACTTCCCGTGCATGAGACCAATCGCCGTACTCGGGAAACGCTGTTGCAACAGTTCAAAGAGCGCCGTCGCACTCTCGACTTCGAGCGTATCCGATTCCTCGATGAGCGGCGCGATGACGTACGCTTGGCGCCCGAGAGCGAGTTCCCGTTCGACCATCGTATGGACGCGTTCGATTTGGTCGGGTTTGGCCCAATACGTCTCGATCGGTTTTCGGCCGGCCGGCATTTCATCGATTGTCGAGACGTCCATCTCCCCGAACGCACTGATGGCGAGTGTGCGTGGAATCGGGGTCGCCGTCATATAGAGCACATCAGCGAGTTCGGCCTTGTCGCGAAGCATTTTGCGCTGTTCGACGCCGAACCGATGCTGTTCATCCGTGATGGCCAAGTGTAATCGATTGAACTCGACTGGTCCTTGAATCAACGCGTGCGTCCCGACGATGATGTCGACGTCGCCCGCTTTGATGGCGGTGAGCAACTCTGTCCGCGCTTTGCCTTTGACCGAACTCGTGAGTAGCGCGACGCGGATGCCGTACGGCTCGAAAAGGGCTTGAAGTGACGCGACGTGTTGTTCGGCCAATATCTCAGTCGGGACCATGAGCGCCCCTTGGAATCCCGCTCGCACGGTCGCATACAAGGCAATCGCGGCAACGACGGTCTTCCCGCTCCCGACATCCCCTTGTAACAAGCGGTTCATCCGTTCTGGCCGTTCCAGGTCGCCGATGATTTCCCGGACGACGCGCGTCTGCGCACCGGTGAGCGGAAACGCCAACTGTTTGACGAACGCGTTCAACTGTTGCTTGTCGAGTGTGAGCGCGCGTCCTTTCCCGGACCGTTCCATTTTACGAAACGCCTGCAACTTCAATTGATAGAGCAGGCACTCCTCATAGACGTAACTGCGGCGCGCTTGCTTGTACGCGTCGACCGATTCCGGGAAATGCATCCCTCTGAGCATCGAGGCCCGGTCTTTGAGACGATAGCGTTCACGGATTGACGTCGGCAAACGGTCCTCGAACGTCGTCACTTCGTTGAACGCGAGCTTGACGATCCGGCTGAAGTTCTTTTGGGTCAGGCCGGCTCGGAGCGAGTAAATCGGTTGGAGCCCATCCGACAATTTCCCGAACTCGAGATCGGTCGCACTGATCGTCATCCGGTTCATATCCCATTTCCCTTTGACCGTCACGGTCGATCCGAGCGTCAATTTGTCTTTATAGAACGCGCGGTTGAACATCGTCACGTGCACGACGTACCGCTCCTCGAGTAAGAGCCGGAACTGAAGCCGGTTCTTCCCTTTACTATAATAGCGGACGAGCGGTTCGGCTTGCACCGTGCCGCTCCATTTGACGAGATCCCCATGCACGGCCGTCGTCACCGTCCCACTATTATAGTTCTCATAACGAAACGGGACGTGCTCAAGCACGTCCTCGATTCGTTCGAGACCCATCGCCTCTAATTTTTTGGCCATTTCCGGCCCGATACCTTTTAGTGTCGTGAGCGGCTCACTTCTCGACATTTTCTTTCGCTCCGAAGATGTTTTTCTCGAGTCGACGAGCCGTCGGTGTGTTCGCCAATCCGCCACGTGCCGTCTCTTTGAGCGCCGTCGGCATCATTTGACCAATCTCATGCATCGCCGAGATGACTTCGTCACACGGGATGCGCGACGTGATGCCCGCGAGCGCCATATCGGCCGCAACGACCGCATTGGCGCCGCCCATGGCGTTTCGTTTCACGCACGGCACTTCGACGAGCCCGGCGACCGGGTCACAGACGAGCCCGAGCATGTTTTTCAAGGCGATTGCGAACGCTGTCGCCGACTGTTCTGGCGTCCCGCCGGCAGCTTCGACGATTGCCGCAGCCGCCATTCCCGTCGCGGAACCGACCTCGGCTTGACAACCACCGGCCGCACCAGAGATTGAGGCGTTGTTCGCCACGACGAACCCGAACGCACCGGACGTGAACAAGTAACGGACCATCGCTTCACGGTCCATCTCAAGCCGGTCTTTCACCGCAAAGAGTGTACCCGGTACGACACCAGCGCTCCCTGCCGTCGGCGTCGCACAAATCCGTCCCATCGCAGCGTTCACTTCGTTCGTCCCAATCGCTTTGGCGACCGCATCTAAAATCAAATCGCCGGCGAGCGATTTCCCGGACCGGACGTAGTCTTGCATGAGCACGGCATCGTTGCCTGTGAGGCCGGTGACGGACGTCACGCCTTGGAGCGCACGCTCGACCGCTTCTTCCATCACCTCGAGGTTCCGTTCCATCATCCCGAACACGTCCTCGCGGGACGCCCGACGTACGTGCATCTCTTGCTCAATCATCACTTCCGAGATCGGGACGCCTCGTTCCGTCGCCGTCCGGACCAATTCTTCTACTGATTTAAACATAATCGATTCTCCTTATTCCCCAAAGATGGCTACCCGTTCGATTTGTGGCAACCGTTCAATCTCCGCCAACACGTCTTTTGATAAATGTTCATCAATCTCGATCGCCATAAGCGCTTGTTTGCCTTTTTCATGGCGGCTCACTTCCATATGGCCGATGTTCAGTTCGTGCTTGGCGAGGATGCCCGTCACCGCCGCAATCGCCCCGAAGCGATCATGATGCAAGACGACGAGCGCCGGGCCACCGCCAGATAGTTTCAGTGGGAAGCCGTTCAACTCGGTGATTTCAATCGTACCACCACCAATCGAGATTCCGACGATTTCAAACGTCCCGTCCTCATCCTCGAGATGGACGCGGGCCGTGTTCGGATGGTCCGTCAATGCATCGCTCGTCTCGAACCGGACCTCGATTCCGCGTTCGCGAGCGATGTCAAGCGCTTGTGGGATGCGCAAATCGAACGTATCGAATCCCATGATGCCGCCGACGATGGCGACATCGGTCCCGTGTCCGCGATACGTGTCGGCAAAACTACCGTAAAACGTGATGCGGGCGACGCGCGGTTGCCGACCGAACAACTTCCCAGCCATGAGACCGATACGCGCGGCGCCGGCCGTATGCGAACTGGACGGTCCGACCATGACCGGACCGATGATATCAAACACACTGCGATATTTCATCGCATTTCCCCCTTTCAAAAAACCCTACCTTCATTATACAGAAGGTAGGGCCGAGATACAGCTTATTCCACACTAAAAATATAGGAGTAGAGCGGTTGCTTCCCGTCATGAACTTCGATTTCAATCTCATCGTTCTTCGATTCGATATAAGCCGACAGTTCCGCGACGTCTTCAGCCGATGAACCTTCTCCTGTTAAAATCGTGATAATCTCATCGTCTGCATCGATGAGCGCGTCGACGAGTTGTTTTGCCGCTTCGAGACTCGAAGCCGAAGAGGCGACGATCTTCTTCTCGGCAATGGCCATATGGTCGTCTTTCCGAATCTCGACACCGTCGATACTCGTATCACGGACGGCGTACGTCACTTGGCCAGACTTGACCGCACTTGCCGCCGATTTCATGCCTGACTCGTTCGTCTCGACGTCCGCCTCTGGATTGAAGGCGATTGCCGCTGCGAGTCCTTGTGGGACCGTCTTCGTCGGGATGACCGAGACACCGCATGGGGCGACCGAAGCTGCTTGCTCCGCTGCCATGATGATGTTTGAGTTGTTCGGGAAGATGAAGACGTGCTCGGCGTTCGCCGCTTCGACTGCCTTGACGATATCTTCCGTCGATGGGTTCATCGTCTGCCCGCCTTCGATGACGTGTGCTGCTCCGAGTGAGCGGAACAAGTCGCTGACGCCTTCACCCATCGCAACCGTGACGATTGCGTATGGCGCTTTTGGTTTCGGAGCTGTCGCTACTGGAGTCGGTTGGACACCGTGTTGGTTCGCGCCGTGCTCTTCTTCGAGAATCGTCGAATGCTGTTGACGCATGTTCTCGATTTTGACCGCGACGAGCTCGCCGAAACGTTGTCCTTTCGTGATGACGTCTCCTGGCGTCTCGACGTGGACGTGAACTTTGAGCAATTCTTCGTCGGCGACGACGAGGAGCGAGTCTCCGAGTTCAGACAGTTCGTTCCGGAACGCATCTTCATTGAACGGTGCGTCTTTCAACTTCTCATCTTGGAAACGAACCATGATTTCCGTGCAGTAACCAAATTCGATGTCTTCGGTCGACATGAATCCTTGGGCCGCATGGGCGTGATGTTCGGCTTCGATGAGCGCGTCCATGACCGGTGTGTGCGGTTTTTCAAGTTCTTTCCCTTCGAGCGTGGCGAGGAACCCTTCATAGATGACGAGTAACCCTTGGCCGCCAGAGTCGACGACGCCGACTTCTTTCAATACCGGAAGCAAGTCCGGTGTGCGATCGAGCGACGCTTTCGCCTCAGCGACGATTCGCTCCATCAATTCGTTGAAGTCACTTGTCGACTCGGCCGCGACGAGTGCCTCGTCTGCCGCTTCACGGGCGACCGTCAAAATCGTTCCTTCAACCGGTTTCATGACCGCTTTATACGCCGTATCGACACCGCGTTTGAGCGCCTCTGCGAAATCGAGAGTCGAGAGTTCTGACTTGCCTTCAATCGACTTGCCGAATCCACGGAATAATTGACTTAAGATGACGCCTGAGTTCCCACGCGCCCCCATCAATAACCCGCGCGCAAATTTCGCCGACACGTCGGCCGCGTTCTCCGTGTTGAGTGCCGCGACTTCCTTCGCTCCTGACGTCATCGTCAAGTTCATGTTCGTTCCTGTATCCCCGTCTGGGACCGGGAAAACGTTAAGCGAATCCACGTAATCCGCATTTTGACTTAAGTTGGCTGCTCCGTTTGCGATCATGTTCGCGAGCACCAATCCATCTAGACGTTTTAAACCCACACCAAATCCTCCTCCGTTTCCGTCAGTCATTCGTCAGCCGAACGCCTTGGACGAATATGTTTACTGACGAAACGTTTAATCCTAACGTTTCACCGAGCGTGTACTTCACGCGACTTTGCACGTTGTATGCCACTTCTGACACTTTCGTACCGTAGCTGACAATAATGTGCATGTCGATATGTACATCATCACCATCTTGTCGTACGACGACACCGCGCGCGTAGTTCTCACGTTTCAATAGTTCCGCGATTCCGTCTTTCAATTGAGCTTGAGACGCCATGCCGACGACTCCGAAACATTCCATCGCCGCGCCACCCGCGAGTGTTGCCACGACGTCGTTCGTAATGTCAATATTGCCATATGTTGTCTTCATATCAATTGCCATATGGAGTAGCCTCCTTCATTCGGAATGATTCCTTCACTACATTCTACAATATCTACCTCGTTATTTAAAGGACCTGCTCCTAAACTCGGTCAATTGTGGTCGTAACCCTCATCCATTATTAAAATCCTTACCAGTAATGTCAAGTTTTTTTCTTGTCATACTATTATTTTCTAGTTGCATCGGGAAAAAACCCGTGCTAATATAAACGAGTGTCTATTAGGACGAACCCACATAAAAAAGGAGGGGAAACGCATGGCACGTAAATGCTACGTAACAGGTAAATCACCTAAGTCAGGTAACAACCGTTCGCACGCACTCAACAAGACGAAACGTACTTGGGGTGTAAACGTACAAAAAGTTCGTATTCTCGTTGACGGTAAACCGAAACGCGTTTGGGTTTCAGCTCGCGCTCTTAAATCAGGTCTCGTTGAACGCGTATAATCTTATACACGAACGAAACAAATCCCAGCGGCATGCGCCGATGGGATTTTTTTGTGCTTATTTTTTGACGTACAAGACGAGGACCATACCGTCATGTACGACGAGTTCTGCCGTTTTTGCGTCCCACTCGTTTGAAATCGTCAACGCCTCGTGGCTGACGACGTCGTGACGGTCGAGCGGGTATTTGACGCCACGGATCGTGACGTTCGCCCGCTTCCATGGAATGAGCGACAAATAATGGTCGTCACGCCGCGCAAGCGCGTGTCGGCCCTCCCGTGCGAGAGAGACGATTTGGCCGTCGGCATAAAGACACATCTCCGGGTAAGCCTCGAGCAACCCGATGTTCCCGAGCGTCATGTCGAGCCTGCCTCCGAGCGCCCCGTAGACG
Source organism: Exiguobacterium alkaliphilum 12/1 (assembly GCF_000714435.1). Taxonomy (GTDB): domain Bacteria; phylum Bacillota; class Bacilli; order Exiguobacteriales; family Exiguobacteriaceae; genus Exiguobacterium; species Exiguobacterium alkaliphilum. The sequence continues at coordinate 76,191 of NZ_JJMW01000019.1, read as the reverse complement.
AGCATCTCGTCAGCCCCATGCCCGCGTGCCGCCTCGAGGGCGATCTCGAGGTCGGTCACGTCTTTTTCAGACGGATAGCGTAACGCCTCATCCGGTACGACTCCCGTGAACGAATCGAAGTCGCCGACGACGAGGTTCGGTTCAATCCCTTGGGCGAGGAGCGTCGCGTAACCCCCGTCGACAGCGATGACGTAATCGACGTCGTCGGGAAGAGACGGAACGGGTGACGGACTAGCCGCCACAATCAAGACACGCATTAGCGGACGTCCCGCGTGGCGAGCGTCGCGAAGCGCGGCGCCGTCGTGAACAAGAGCACGAGCACGATCGTCGCAATCAAGAAGGACGGGAGCATATACGTCATGTTATAGCCGAGCGAATAGGCGACGACCGGCCCTTCCGCATATTGGGCGAAGAAGACGATTCCCGACAGGACGTGCGCGGCGTAACGGAGGAGCGAACCGAGGAGCGCCCCGAGCACCAAATAGAGGACGAGCGTCTTTTTCGAACCGTCTTTGGCGGCCCGTTTCACTTGTCCGGCGAAGACGCCCGCCATCCCGACGAGGCCATACGCGAACGTGTAGTCGACTAAAAATTGGACCGGCGTGAAGATGTAGGCGCCGAACAGCAGTTGGAGCGTCCCGACGAGCGCGCCGGTCGCGAGACCGCCTTTTAATCCATGGCGATACGCCATCACGAAAATCGGCAACATGACGAGTGTGATCGACCCACCTTGCGGCATCCGATACGGCATGAGCAAATCAAAGATCAAGGCGAGCGCCGAGAAGAGTGAAATCTCAATCAGCGCCTGTAGTGTTAATTTTTGTTTCATTTTCCATTTCCCCCTTTATCGTAAAGAACGACAAAAAGCAGCATGACGTAAACGCCATGCTGCTTGGATTCGCAACGTGCATTTTCGCCACATCCCTACGTCCGTGTGAACGGAACAGGTTCAAAGGGTTAGCGCATGCCTCTCAGCCACAGATGTGACACCCCTTGCGACAATATTTGTTGTTCTATCCTCGATTATACACGAGATGCGTTGCGAATGCCATCGATTGCTGCTTTATAGTCCGGTTCGTTGTAAATCGCCGAGCCCGCAACGAGGACGTCAGCCCCTGCGTCGATGCACAGTTTCGCAGTCGTCGCGTTCACGCCGCCATCAATCTCGATTTCAAAGTCGAGCCCACGTGCTTGACGCATCTCGCGGAGTGCTGCGATTTTCGGAACGACCGACTCGATGAACGCCTGCCCCCCAAAGCCCGGGTTCACGGTCATAAGAAGCACCATGTCGACGTCTTGGACGACATGCTCAATCGTACTGATTGGCGTATGCGGGTTCAAGACGACCCCACTTTTCGCCCCGGCCGCCTTGATTTGTTGCAAGACGCGATGTACGTGATTCGTCGCCTCGACGTGGATCGTGACGATGTCCGCTCCCGCTTTAATGAAATCATCGACGAACCGTTCCGGCTGGTCAATCATCAAGTGGACGTCCAATACCATGTCGGTCTTTTGACGTAAGCTCGAAAGGACAGGCAAGCCAATCGAGATGTTCGGGACGAACTGTCCGTCCATGACGTCAAAATGGATATAATCGGCCCCGGCCGTCTCGACCGCTTTCACTTCTGCTTCTAGGTTGGCGAAGTCCGCCGCTAAAATCGATGGTGCAATTTTAATCATCAGTTCAGTACCTCCGTTGTCTATCGTTAATCTCTTCCATAAACGTAACATAGTTGTCGTAACGAGTGGAAGCGATTTCGCCCGATTCGACGGCCGCCTTGACGGCACAGCCCGGCTCGTTCACGTGGGCACAGCCCCGGAACTTGCAGTCGTCATGTCGTTCGACGAACTCGGGGAAGCACCAACGCAACTCTTCCGCTTCGAGCTCTTGTGGGAACTCGAGGCTTGAGAAGCCAGGCGTGTCGGCGACGAGACCACCGCCGAGTTGAATTAGCGTGACATGACGCGTCGTATGCTTCCCGCGGCCGAGCGACTTCGAGATTTTCCCGGTCGCAAGCTCAAGTTCAGGCGCGACGGCGTTCAACAGTGAACTCTTCCCGACACCGGTCTGACCCGCAAATACACTTGTCTTCGCCTCGAACAAGTCCCGTATCGCCTCGACCCCAGACCCTTTCTCTGTCGACGTCTCGATGACGTCATAGCCAATCGACCGATAGAGCGAAGCCGCCTGTTCAATTGCTTCCATCTCATCCTCATTCAGCAGGTCCATCTTCGTCAACACGATGATCGGATGAATCTGTTTCGATTCAATCAAGACGAGAAAACGATCGAGCAAGTGATACGAGAAAGCCGGTTCCTTCACCGAGAACAGTAAGAACGCTTGATCGATATTGGCGATCGGTGGTCGGACGAGGTGGTTCGACCGCTCGTCGACGGCTAAAATGTAGCCGGTCCCGTCTTTTTGATCTTGAATCTCAACATCGTCTCCGACGACCGGCGAGATGTTGCGATTACGGAAATTTCCGCGTGCACGACAGCGAATCTCTTGCTTTGTTTCTGTCATGACATCGTAAAAACCGCCTTGTAGGCGAATGATCGTTCCTTTCATCCTGTTTCCTCCTAGAAAAAGAGGTGACGCGCACGCCACCTCTTTGTTATTGTGCATCCTTCGCTTGGGCGTACGTGACCGAGTCGGTCCGAACGACTTCCCCATCGACTTCAATCGTCGCCGTCCCGACTTCATCAGGCGCGATGACGAGCGTATAGGAGTATGTCGTCGTCTCCGTTATCTTATCACGGAGCACTTCAATCTCGCCACGCGCATCGACCGTCCGAATGACGACCTCGACGGGCTCAGGCGTCTCGCCTTCTGCCGGTGGTTCAATCTCAACGCTCACTTCTCGTTCGATGGACGCATCCGTCGGTTCGACACCGAGCGAGACGATGACCGTCAATTCCGTACCTGGGTCAACGGCCGTGCCTGCTGTCGGCAGCTGGCGGATGATTTGGTTCGAAGGTACGCTCGTCGAATACTCGTCACGCTTGACGATTTTCAAGTTGTTTTGTTCGGCGTACGTCGTCGCTTCTTCGAACGTGTAACCGGCCAAGTTGGCAAGTTCGATTTTATTGCTGCCCGTCGACACGACGAGCGTGACCGTCACTTCTGACGGGACGACTTCTTCGCCCGGAGCGAGCGATTGTGAGATGACATCTCCGTTATCGACCGTCTCCGAAGCTTCTTTTTGGATGTCGATATCCGTGAAGTCCAAGTCTTTCAACGTTCGCTCTGCCGCCGACTGGGACAACCCTTCGACGTCCGGCATCCGGACCGTCTCTTTCCCTGCCGAGACGACGAGCGTGACCGTCGTACCGCGTTTTGGCTTCCGTCCGGCCGGTGGATTTTGTGAAATGACGTTACCAGCTTCGATGTTGTCACTAGCCCGTTCCGTCACATCGACGACGAAGCCCGAAGCCTCGAGTTCTGTCGTCGCCTCGTCTTCAGTCATTCCGACGACGTCAGGTACGACGGACCGTGACATCTCGTCTGCGACGACGTACGCCCCGATTCCACCGCCGATGAGTAACAGCGCGAGCAATAACCAGAGCCACCATTTGCGTTTCTTCGGTTTCTTGGCGTCCGGTTTCGGCTCGACCGGTGCGACCGGTTTCGACGGCTGCTCGCTCGGTGGCGTCGTCTCTTCCGCGACGACCGGTGCCATGACGAGCGTCTGGTCGAACGCATCTTGTTCCGCATTCACTCGTTTCGGCTCGTTCGCGCGCGCCGGGTCGAGTGAAGTCATGCAGTCTTTCTTGAATGAGGCGACCGACGTGTGTCGTGCGCCTGGCGATTTCGCGAGCGCCTGCATGATACAGTTCTCAAGCGCTTGCGGAATCTTCGGGTTCAAGTCCATCGGTCGAATCGGGTCGTCTTGCAGATGCTGAAGTGCGACGGCGACCGGCGTCTCTCCGATGAACGGAACACGTCCGGTCACGAGTTCGTACAACACGGCACCGAGCGAATAAATATCCGATTTCTCGTCGGCGAACTTTCCACGTGCCTGCTCTGGTGAGAAGTAATGGACCGAGCCGAGCACCGACATCGTATGCGTGAGCGTCGCGTTCGACATGGCGACGGCGATTCCGAAGTCGGTCACTTTCACGTTGCCGTTTTGGTCGATCATCATGTTTTGTGGTTTGATGTCGCGATGGATGATTCGGTTCGCATGGGCGTGGTCAATTGCATCACAAATCTGTCCCATGATGCGTAACGCCTCTTCGACAGATATGTATTCTTCTTGCAAATATTGTTTGAGCGTCATCCCATCGACATGCTCCATGACGATATAATAGATGTCTTGCTCATCCCCGACGTCATAGATGGCGACGATATTCGGATGGTTGAGGCTAGTTGCCGCGTGGGCTTCTCGTTCGAACCGTCGGATAAACTGTTCGTTATGCGAGAATTCAGATCGTAACACTTTGATGGCGACAGTACGGTTCAAAATCTCATCGTGGGCCCGATAGACATTTGCCATACCCCCGCTGCCGATTTGCTGTTCGATCCGATAACGATCGTTAATTCGTTCTCCGCTTCGCATCGGATTCATCCTCTCTTTCTATCTGTGAATTGGACGATGGCGACGGTAATGTTGTCGCTTCCGCCCAAGCGGTTGGCTTGATCGATCAATTGATCGGCTTTGACGTCAGCAGAAATCGGACGTTCGAGCACGAGCAATATATCTTCATCCGTCAAGTGATTCGTCAACCCGTCCGTACAGATTAGAATCGTGTCGAATTCAGGTTCGGCAAATACTTGTAAATCAGGTTCGACGTGCTCGTTAGAACCAATCGCGCGCGTGATGATATTCCGTTTCGGATGGACCCGCATCTCTTCCTCGGTCAGTTCACCGAGCTGTTTCAAGACGTTGACGTAAGAATGGTCTTCGGTCAACTGATGCAGCGCCCCGTCGCGTAACGCATAGACGCGGCTGTCCCCGACGTGAACGATGACGATCGTCTCATCGTGCCAGCACACCCCGGCAATCGTCGTCCCCATCATGACGAGGTTCGACTGTTTTGAAAAGGCGAGCACTTGTTCATTGGCTAGTTCCACGTTGTCGCGGAACCACTGCTCCATTTCCATCGGCGTGGCCGGAAGCGTCGGGAAAGCGCGTCGGAACTGTTCGATGACGAGTTCACTCGCGACTTCCCCGGCTTCATGCCCGCCCATCCCGTCGGCAACGAGGGCGATTCCGGCGTGCTCGTCCCCTAAAATCAGAACGGCATCCTCGTTTTGCGTCCTCACTTGCCCACGGTCGGTTCGATAGGCTAATTCCATCTTTCCCATTACCTCGTTTCTTGTTCGCGCTCCTTCGCTCGAAGCTGCCCACAAGCGGCATCGATATCCGAACCTTGTTCGCGACGAATCGTCACGTTCACTTTTCGATCTTTGAGCACTTTTTCAAAGGCAAAAATTTGTTTACGCGGTGTGCGGACGTAGTCACGCTCGAGTACGTGGTTGACCGGAATCAAGTTGACGTGACATTTGACGCCTTTCAACAAGTCGGCGAGTTGATGCGCGTGCTCTTCCGTGTCGTTGACGCCGCCAAATAAACCGTATTCGAACGTGATGCGGCGACCGCTCTTCTCCGTATAGTAATTGACGGCTTCCATCAACTTATCCAAGTTGTAGGCCCGGTTGATCGGCATGAGACGTGTCCGGATTTCCGTCGTCGGCGCGTGAAGCGAGATGGCGAAGTTGATACGCATCCCTTCATCGGCGAACTTGTAGATTTTCGGTACGATCCCACTCGTCGACACCGTGATGTGGCGTGAACCGATGTTCAAGCCGTCGTCGTGGTTGACCGTGCGCAAAAAGCGCATCAATTCGTCGTAGTTATCAAACGGTTCGCCGATTCCCATGACGACGATCGAGTCGACACGTTCACCGCTCGCGTCGAGCGCGCGTTGGACGTCGAGCACCTGGGCCGTGATTTCACCGGCTTCTAGGTTACGTTTCAAACCGCCGAGCGTCGAGGCACAGAACGTGCAGCCGATGCGGCAGCCGACTTGGGTCGTGACACAGACCGAGTTGCCGTACTCATGGCGCATGAGCACCGTCTCGATGGAATAACCGTCTTGAAGCTCGAACAAGAACTTGATCGTCCCGTCCTGTGACTCTTGACGGACGAGTTCTTTGAGCGTCGTCAATTGGAACGCCGCGTCTAATTTCTCGCGGAGCGGCTTCGAGACGTTCGTCATGTCGTCGAACGATGTCACCCGCTTGACGTACATCCAGTCGTATAACTGTTTCGCGCGGAACGACTTTTCTCCTGCCTCGATGAGCCACTGTTCGAGCTCTGCGTACGTGAGGGAATAAAGTGACGGTTTGGCACCGACCAATGGATTTTTTTCAACTGCTTTTGGATTCATGTTTATACCTCTTTCTTGAATGCGGCGATATAGAAGCCGTCCGTCCCGAACGACGTCGGGAGTAATTTAAGTTCAGCACGGTCCGATGGCACCATCGAACGTACAGCGTGCGGGAGTCGCTCACGGAGCGTGTCATCCCACGTCAATCCGTTCGACAAGATATAGTCGGCCTGCTGCTCATTCTCAGACGGGTCGATTGTACATGTCGAGTACACTAGCGTACCACCTCGTTTTAAGAGAGGCAAGACAGCGTCGATAATTTCCCGCTGGACTTTCGGTAGCCCTGCGAGTCCGGCTTTGTCTTTTGTCCACTTGATGTCCGGTTTCCGGCGAATGACGCCTAACCCTGAACACGGGACGTCGAGCAAAATTCGGTCAAAGCTCTCTCGTTCGAACTTGTCTCCGGCGCTACGCGCATCGAGGGCAAGTGCGGTCACTCCATCGATCTGAAGACGTTTCGCTTGGCGTTCAATCAATTTTGCTTTGTGCGGGTGCAAGTCGAGCGCCGTGAGCGAGCCACCGTCCATCCGTTCGGCCGTATGCATCGCTTTACCGCCCGGGGCGGCACATGCGTCGAGCACGTCATCATTCGCGTCGACACCGATCGCGTCGGCGACGAGCATCGAACTCTCATCTTGAACGGAGAGCAACCCTTCATCAATCAAGGATGTCGCGTGGACGTTCCCCGATTCGATGACGAGCCCGTCTTCTGACAACTCGGAACGTGACGTCAGTACCCCTTCGTCGGCTAAACGGTTCATCACCGCCTCGACGGTCGTCTGTTTCCGGTTGACCCGGACGGTGACCGGTGCCGGCTCATTGTTCAATTTACACATCGCCTCTGTCGCTTCGACGCCGTACGTATCGACCCAATCGGCGACGAGCCAATCGGGATGGCTATGTTCGATGGCGATGCGTTTCACGTCCGGCAATGTCGACAAATCAGGGAATCCGTCGCGAAGCACGTTTCGGAGTACGCCGTTCACGAATTTACCAGTGCCCGAATGGCCACGCTTTTTCGCGATTTCGACCGCCTCATGCAAGACGGCGCGGTCAGGCACTTTGTCGAGATAAAACAGTTGATACACACTCATGCGCAACAACGGCAAAACGAAACGGTCGAGCTTCCTCGGATTCTGAATCCGTTTCTCTAAAATATAATCGAGCGTCCGTTTCCGCCCGAGCGTCCCGTAGACGAGTTCTGTGTAGAGGCCGACATCTTTCGGGGCCAACTTCTTTTGTTTCAACAAATCGTTGACGGCAATCGTCGAATAGGCCCCGCCTTGTTCAATTTTAATCAGCGTATCAAGCGCTGCTTGTCTTACGTTCATGTCATCCTCCTAATTGGTCGCCCACTTGCAGTTTCTGTCCAGCTCCACGCATGAACGTGGCACCGTCCATTTGTTTTTTTCCAGCCGGTTGTAACAACGTCACTTTGATGGCGACATCATTTCCGGTCGCGACGACAAATCCGTCCTCCTCGAGGCGGACGATCGTGCCCGCTTCCCCGCTGCCCGTCGTCTTCTCGCTCGCGAACACTTTGACGCGTTCTCCGGCAATCGTCGTATAGGCGGTCGGGAACGGGTTCATCCCGCGGATATGGTTGTAAATCGTTTCGCCCGGTTGCGTCCAGTCGAGCGCTTCCCGCTCGCGACTGATGTTCGGCGCGAACGTGACGTCTTGCTCGTCTTGCGGCACTGCTTCAATCCAGCCTGCCAAAAATGCCGGTAGCGTCCGAATCAACAAGTCAGAGCCAGAAACGGCGAGCTTGTCGAACAGTGTGCCGACCGTATCCGTCTCCTCGATTGGCACAATCGTATTCGCAATCATGTCACCCGCGTCGAGCTTATCGACCATATACATGATCGTGACGCCCGTCTCGCGCTCTCCGTCGAGAATCGCTTGATGAATCGGCGCCCCGCCGCGGTACTTTGGTAGCAATGAAGCGTGAACGTTGATGGCGCCGTGTGGCGGTGCCTCTAACAGCTCCGTCGGGACGATTTGTCCATATGCGGCCGTCACGATCAAGTCTGGCTTGAGCGCGAGGATGTCCGCATAATCGGTGCGAACTTTTTCCGGCTGCAACACCGGAATGTCGTGGCGAAGCGCACACGCTTTCACCGGTGTCGGTTTCAATTCACGTTTGCGGCCGACCGGTTTATCCGGTTGCGAGACGACACCTACGACATTGTATCCTTCTTCGAGCAGGCGCTCAAGCACAGATACGGCAAACGTCGGCGTTCCCATGAAGACGATTCGCTTGTCCGTCCCTTTATCCGGAACGGCGAGCTTATCCGTGAACAACACACCATCTAAGTGGTCAATCTCATGTTGAATCGCTCGAGCGAAAAACCCGCTCGCTTTCACGCGCTGCTCGCGCCCTTTTAAATCTTGTGTCTTGACGACAATCGTCTCATGGCGTTCGACGAAACCGAATTCACCCGGAATGCTCAAACAGCCTTCGAGCCCGACTTCTTGACCCGACGTCTCGATGATCTCCGGGTTAATCAAGACGAGCGGTCCCGTCTCGTCATCCGTATGGACGACGGCGAGACGTTGGTTCAAGTTCACTTGCGGCGCGGCGACGCCGACCCCGTCATACTCGTACATCGTGTCGAACAGACGGTCGACCGTTTGACGCAACTTTTTATCAAACTTCGTCACCGGCTCACAGACGACCCGTAAAATCTCGTTTGGTACTTCTACTACTTTATACATCAAGTTCCACCTCACATGAATACGTATGGATTTACATCGATACTCAATTGATATTCTTTTTTGCTTATCGCTTTCGCCCGTGCCTGTTGGAGCGTGGCGAGCGCCGGATAGAGCGACTCGGGCTGTTTCGTCTTGATGAACAGCTGATAGCGATACATATTTTTCAATTTTGACAGCGGCGCCGGCATCGGTCCGTTCAATCGCGATTGGTCGATGTGCATGTTCATAAAGTCTTCGGCGAACTGCTCGGCCTCGGTCTGCGCGACGAGCGGGTTCTCGGCCGCGATCGTGACGAGCGTGACGTACCAATACGGTGGATGCGTCCCGACTTGCCGCAGTCGCATCTCCTGCTCATAAAATGCTTCATAGTCATGTTCACTCGCCGTCTCGATGACGTAATGCTCCGGGTTGTACGTTTGGACGTACGCCTCTCCCGGAAGCTTACCTCGACCGGCACGGCCCGCCACTTGTGTGACGAGTTGGAACGTGCGCTCGGTCGCCCGAAAGTCCGGCATGCCGAGCGTCGCATCGGCCGCGAGTACCCCGACGAGCGTGACGTTCGGGAAGTCGAGCCCTTTGGCAATCATTTGCGTGCCGAGCAAGATGTCGGCCTCGCCGTCCTCGAACCGTTTCAGCAGTTGTTCATGCGCCCCTTTGCGTGACGTCGTGTCTTGGTCCATTCGGATGATTCTCGCGTCCGGGATGCGGTTGAGCAGCTCCGTCTCGATTTTCTGGGTACCGGTACCGAACTGTTTAATTTTTTACTGTCGCACGATGGACATTTGGATGGCATCCCCATCTCATAACCACAATAGTGACACTTCAATCGATCGCCGTGTTGATGATACGTCAAGTTGACGGCACAGTGCGGGCACGTCAGTCCCTCCCCGCAATCCCGACACATGACGAACGTCGTGAACCCGCGCCGGTTGAGCAAGATGACACATTGTTCTTTTTTCGCGATGCGGTCGTTGATGGCGACAAACAAATCTTCCGAGAACATCGTCGTGTTGCCTCGTGCGAGTTCGCGCCGCATATCGATAATGTGCACCGGCGGCATCTTACCACCGTAACGCTCTTTCAAATGAAGATAGCGATAGACGCCGCGTTGCGCCCGTGCATACGACTCGAGCGACGGTGTCGCACTGCCGAGCACGACCGGACAGCCGTGATAGCGGGCCCGCCAAATCGCCACGTCCCGCGCATGATAGCGCGGGTTCTCTTCTTGCTTATACGTCGTCTCATGCTCTTCATCTAAAATGATGAGCCCGATGTTCTCGAGCGGGGCAAATACGGCCGAACGGGCCCCGACGACGACGTCGACTTCACGGCGCTTGATTTTACGCCATTCGTCGTATTTCTCTCCTTGGGAAAGCGCGCTATGGAGCACAGCGACGCGGTCCCCGAAACGGCGTTTGAATCGCTTCACCATCATCGGGGTCAAACTGATTTCCGGGACGAGTAAAATCGCTTGTCTGCCTTCATCGACGACTTGGCCAATCGCTTCGAGATATACTTCAGTCTTTCCGCTCCCTGTCACGCCATGCAACAACAGCGTCTCCCCGGCCTCCGCTTCACGAATCGCTCTCACGGCGACCGTCTGACTGTCGTTTAACTCGACCGTCTCGGTCACTTGCTCAATCAAGGCGTACGGGTCACGATTCAATTCAACCTCGGTCACCCGGACGGCGCCGAGCGCCTCGAGTTTTTGAAGCTGTGCCCGTGACAGGCCGATTTGCCTGAGCGACGACCAATACATGCGGGGCACGTCTTCAAGCAGACGCATCGCTTCTTGTTGCTTTTTCGCCCGGGCCGGAACGACACTCGCATCCAATCGTTCGATGACGAGGTCTGTCTTCACGGTCCGTTTTTCTTTTAATACAGGCGACAACGAGAGCTCGCCTTTTTTGGCGAGATCGAGAATGACGGACTGGACGTCTTTCGGATATTCCGACAAATGTGTACCGGCCCGAACCCCTTCCGGGAGCACCTCGCCTTTTATCTCTTTGTCATAACTGACTTTGAGCGCGGCCGGGAGCATGGCGAGTAAGGCTGATGATCGGAAACAGAGCGTCGTCTGTTTCACGTGGGTCGACAAATCGAGCAGCTCATCGGTCAAGGACGATTCCTCATCAAGAAGTGCCTCGAGCGGCTTGAGCCCGTCCCGGGTCCCTTCGGACAGACCGGTGACGATTCCAAGGAGCCGCCGCGTTCCGAACGGGACCGAGACACGCATCCCCGGCTCGATGAGCGATTCGAACTGGACCGGCACTTCGTAATCGAACGGCCGGTCAATCGTGATGACCGGTGCATCGACGTGGACGTGTGCAATCATCGAATCGCTTCCTTAAATTGAAGCAACAGCGCATGCGCCAACTCCTGTTTCGATTGGCGCGGTAGCCGGTGAACCGTGCCGTCCGCACGGAAGAGGGTGACCTCGTTCTCGTCTGCCCCGAACCCGATGCCCGGTGTCGCCACGTGATTCGCCACGAGATAATCGACACGCTTTTTCTCGAGTTTGGCGCGGGCATGCGTCTCGAGCTGCTCGGTCTCGGCGGCGAAACCGACGAGTATTTGGTCCCTTTTCTTCATCCCGAGCGTCTTTAATATATCTGTCGTCTCTTCGAGCTCGATCGTCAACGGCCCATGGACTTTCTTATGTTTCTCGGCATGGACGGTCGTCGGTCGATAGTCGGCGACCGCGGCCGATTTAATGACGAGGTGCTGGTCGTCGAAATGTGCGAGCACCGTCTCGAGCATTTCCGCGCTCGACTCGACGGGGAGCGCGGTCACGCCGTCGGGAATCGGGATTTGAAGCGGCCCGTGCACGAGCGTGACGTAGGCGCCCATATCCCGGGCCGCCTCGGCGAGGGCGACACCCATCTTCCCGGATGAGTCGTTCGAAAGGAACCGGACCGGATCAATCCGTTCGACCGTCGGGCCGGCTGTCACGAGCACGCGTTTACCGAGGAGATGTTTTGGGACGAATTGGCTCGCGATGATGCGCAGTAAGTCTTCCGGTTCCGGCAGACGTCCTCCGCCAATCCAACCGCAGGCGAGGTTGCCGACGCCAGGTTCAATGATTTGATACCCGTATGATTTGAGCGTCTCGATGTTACGGCGCGTCGCCGGATGGTCGAGCATGTTGACGTTCATCGCCGGCGAGATGATGACCGGACACGTCGCCGCTAAAATCGAAGTCGTGATAAAATCGTCCGCTAACCCGTTCGCGAGCTTTGCAATCATGTTCGCCGTCGCTGGTGCGACGACGATCAAGTCACTCGTATCCGGGACGTCGATGTGCGCGATTTTTGTCGGGTCATGTTCTTCGAACACATCCGTATAGACCGGATTCCGGCTGAGCGCTTGGAACGTCGCTTGACCGACGAACTGCTCGGCAGATGCGGTCATGGCGACGCGCACGTTCGCGCCCGCTTGTACGAGTTTCGACGTGAGTGCACACGCCTTGTAAGCAGCGATCCCACCGCTCACACAAAGCAAGATGTTCCGATCGTTCACCATTCACCATTCTCCCCTTTATAGACAATGAGACCCAAGTCGCAAACGACTTGGGTCACACTTCATCCGTTGTTCTTTTCGTTCGCGATGATTGTCGTGTCACCCGAATACAGTTCTTCTAGCGCTTGTCCGACCGGCTTATACGATTTTGGCGCGGCAACTTTCGGAGCTTTTCCGTCCTGAATTTGACGGGCCCGTTTAGCAGCGACCGTCACGATCGTGTACTTCGACGGGATTGTACGTTGTAAGGCATCAATCGAAGGGTATAACATTAAATGACCTCCATCATGGCTTTTTTATAGAGAGACGCGACACGTTCACGTTTGCAATGCTCGGCCGTCACGATCGCTTTGATGCGTTCAATCGCTTTTTCGACTTCATCATTGGTCACAACGTAATCATAGGCATCCATCAATTCGATTTCTTCACGAGCGACGAGCAGACGTTGTTTGATGACTTCTTCCGATTCCGTACCTCGACCGACGAGGCGGTTGCGGAGCTCTTGCAGGCTCGGCGGGGCCAAGAATAAAAAGACGGCTTCCGGGAAGCGTTCCTTCACTTGGAACGCACCTTGGACTTCAATCTCTAAAATGACGTCCTTCCCACCTTCGAGCGTTTCGCGTACCCACTCGACCGGTGTCCCGTAATAGTTCCCGACGAACTCGGCATGCTCGAGCAATTGCTTATGCTCAATCATGTCTTCAAACTGTTCTCTCGTTTTAAAGAAGTAATGCACTCCTTCAATCTCACCTTCACGTGGTTTCCGTGTCGTCGCCGATACAGAATATTGAAGGTTGTTATCCTCTTCCTCACGGAGTACGCGGCAAACGGTTCCTTTGCCGACACCGCTTGGACCGGACAAGACGATTAATAAACCTCGTTCTTTAAAATTCAATGCATTGCCCTCCATCTTCTAACATCACATTTCATAATAATAGCAGTCCACCGATTGTTACGGCAAGAAGAAGTTCGGATTTCCTACTTCATCGTACCATATTTTCCGTTAATCTGATAACGTAGAGACAGAAAAAGAACAAAGGTGATGAGACTAGTGGCATATGATGGATTAATGACATACCGAGTCGTGACGGAACTTCAGGCGCTCGTCGGTGGACGAATCAACCGCGTCCACCAGCCGTATGCGCTCGACTTGATGATGCAAGTGAGATCGAATCGACAGAACGTACAATTGCTCGTGTCAGCGAACGCGATGTACGCCCGACTTCAATTGACTGATACCGCAATTAAAAATCCGCAAGAACCTCCGATGTTTTGCATGATTTTACGAAAACATATCGAAGGTGGATTTATCACGGCTGTCGAACAAGTCGGCCGTGACCGTATCATCGTCATTTCGGTCCGTTCGCGAAACGAGCTCGGTGACGAGGAGAACAAACGGGTGTATATCGAATTGATGGGGCGTCACTCGAACGTCGTCTTGACGAACGAGGACGGCAAAATTTTAGACGCCATCAAACATTTACCACCGTCCCAAAACACGTACCGGACAATCATGCCGGGTAGCGAGTACTTGTTGCCACCCGCTCAAGACAAATGCGACCCGCTGACAGAACGAGTGGAAGGATTAAAACGCATCGACTGGAATGCAGGCAAGCTCGATAAACAGCTCGTCTCAAGTTTCGCCGGGATGAGCCCACAAATCGCACAAGAAATCGTCTATCGGGCCAAAACGCCTAACCGCGCGAGTCTCGAGGCGGCGTTTGACAGTGTCATTGCTGACCTTGAAGGCGAATACGTCTTCCAACAGCTCGCCTCCGGAAAAGAACGGTTCGCTCCCGTCCGCTTGACGTTCGGTGACGTCATGTCAGAAGAGACGTATGACTCGAGTAAAGACGTGCTCGACCGCTTCTTCTATGAGAAAGCGAACCGCGACCGCGTCAAACAGCAGGCGCACGATGTCGAACGGTTGCTCAAATCCGAGCTCGAGAAAAATCAGTTGAAACGAAAACGTCTGCTCGATGATTTGAAGGCGACGGAACGGTCCGATGAGCTCCAAAAGTATGGCGAGCTGTTGACGACCTACTTATTCCAACTCGAGAAAGGGATGACCGTCGCTCACGTCGTCGATTATTATGACGAGGACGGTGCCATGATCGACATCCCACTCGACCCGCTCAAGACACCGAACGAGAACGCGCAACGCTATTATAAGAAATACAACAAATTGAAAGTCGCAAAAGTCGAGGTGCAAAAGCAAATCGAGTTGAACGAAGCTGAGATCGTCTATTTGGAGACGTTGATCGCGCAACTCGATGTCGCCGCGCCGTCTGACATTATCGAGATTCGAGAAGAACTCGCTGAAGGCGGGTATATCCGTCAAAAGGCGCAAAAGAAGAAACAGACGAAAAAGATTGCCCTCGAAGGGTACGTCTCGTCGACCGGCACGGAGTTTTATGTCGGGAAGAACAACACGCAAAACGACCATTTGACGTTCAAATTCGCACGACGTGACGAGATTTGGCTTCACGTGAAAGACATTCCAGGCTCCCACGTCATCATCCGTTCGGTTGAACCGGACGAGACGACACTCCTCGAGGCGGCGACGGTCGCCGCCTACTTCTCGAAGGCGCGTGCCTCGAGCGGGGTTCCGGTCGACTACACGAAAGCGCGCCACGTGAAAAAACCGAGCGGCGCGAAGCCCGGGTTCGTCATCTACACGGATCAGCAGACGGTGTACGTCACGCCGGATGAGCGGCTCGTCAAATCACTCCAGCAATGAGCATCGGCCACGTCGCATGACGTGGTCTTGTTTGTGTAGATTCTTAGTATTGCCTTCGCTGGCACCCTCCGTTGCTGGGGCGATGCGACGGAGACCCAGCAGCGACTTCACGTCGCGATGCGGCTCCGGGATTGCCTGAGGAAAGCGTAGGCGCCGAGCGGACGAGCATTTTTATGAATCATGAACACAGGCTCCGTCATCGCGACGGAGCCTGTGTTTGTTTCGGGTCATGTTTGAACAACTCAAGCTGTTCATGGTAGTCAAGCAAGTGCCCGTGCAAGATTTCTGAGACGGATAAGTCTTCATGGGGCAACGTGAACAGCGAGTACGGCTTATCACACGTATAGAGGATGTCATGGTGATGGGCGAGCAAATATAAAAACTCGGCCTCGAACGTCTTTCGATCCTCCTCATCCATCAATAAGAGCGCCTCGCGATGTTCCGCTAAACTCTCGAGCAAGAGGACGAGCTTGTCCTCAAGGTGAATCAACAACCGATATTGTTTAATCGTCAAATGCTTCAACTTCACGTTCGTGACTTTCATGTCCTCTTGTAGCATCATGTGCAGTTCTTGATGACCGAGGATGCGGGCCCTCGTCTCGAGCAGTTCGGCCGGCGAACCGACGAGTTCACGCCAATGATGGAACATATAAGACGACGTCTTCCGAATCTCGCCGAGGAGTCGCTCCTCGTAACGCGGCGGCATGAACGCATAGTTCACACCGAGCGAGACGAAGACACCGACCGCGGTCAACAACGACCGGGTCCACGCGTAGTGGAAGAAGTCGGTCGTCGGATTCTCGAGCATGAGGACGATGGCGAACGCGGCGTACGTCGACATATGCGTCTTATCGAACGTCGTGTTCAGCGTCAAGGCGACGATGACGGCGAGTCCGATTGAGATCGGGTTGACACCGAACGCATAGACGATGAGAAGGCCACACATCAGTCCGACCATCGTCCCGAAGATTCGACTGAAGACGATTTTTGACGAACGTTTGACGGTCGGCTGCATCGCGACGACCGCGGCGATGGCGCCCATACCGGAATAAATGCCGAACACGTACCACGATAACGCGATGGTGATGGCGACGGCGATGCCGGTCTTCAACGTCCGAAGACCGACTTTCGGGATGTATCGCTTATCCATCATCTCAACTCAACCTTCCCTGTCTCCGCAATCAAATCGATCGTCGGTCGGTTCGAGTTTGACAGCTGATACACACCGCTGCCAACCTCGTTGTAGCGTTCGGCAGCAGTCACGCTTCCTCCCGTATCGACGTTCACTTGACCAGTCGCATGTCGCGGCTCGAACGTGAGCGCTCCGGCTTCGGTTTGAACGGTCAACGCCCGGTTGACGACGATGTCGCGCACGGATGCCTCACGGTAAGAACGGATGTCCGCTTGGACGACCCGGACCGTCTCGAGCGTCACATCACTGCGCGTCTCGACACGTAGCCGGTCCGACTCGACTTTCGTCAAGTTGACCGCGTTCGCATCCAAGACGATCGACTTCGCAATCAACCCTTGACCCGTCACTTGCTCGGCCGTCACATCAATCGATGTCATCGAGCTCGGCAAGGCGACACGGATCTTATAGCGCGACGGGGATGCGCTCGGTCGGCTGCCGAACTGGCTGAAACGTCCGAACCGTTCGACGATTGAAATCGTATCCCCGACCGCCTTCACTTTGATCGTCCGTTCTTTCGAGTTCGTCTGTAGCACCTCGACTTGGACTTTTTCATTCGTGCTACGGACGAACTCGACGTTGCCATGCGCCGTCTCGAGCCGCAACTTCTTCATTTGATAACGGTCCTCATATTTGTCCCCGAGTGCCAACACGTCGCTAAATACGAATAAGTTCACGAAAAAGAGGGCGGGGAGGATGAGGAATACAAGGCCGAATGTGATTTTACGATGCTTCGGGACGTCTTGGAACCGTGCTTTCCACGACTTCCCTTTCATTCTAGAGTACGCCATATCTATCTCCTTCTTCATCTGCTTTCCCTATTCTAACACGTTCAGTATCCCATGATGCACATCGAAAAAGAATCCGCCCGGAGGTGGATTCTTCGAAAGGGTGATTATGATGTGACGCGTTCGCTCCAGCCTGTCGGATTTGTACGCCAGTCACGTAACGAAGCAGCTTCGTCTTCACGGATGATTCGCTTCTTGACGGCGACGTCGAGCAAATCCGATAAGGTCGTCAGTGCATCCGCAGTTAGGCCAGAGTCCAACAGGTTGATGGCGAGACGGTTCAAGCTGTACGAGAAAATCGCTTGAATCTTCACGACTTCGCCGCCCGCTGTCTCGACCGCTCGAGCGGCTTTGATGCTCGATTCCCCGGTCGACAACAAATCTTCAATCACGACGACACGAGCCCCTCGTTCGAACCGGCCCTCGATTAAATTCCCTTTGCCATGACCTTTCGCGCTTGAACGGACATAGACGAGTGGTAACCCGAGACGGTCGGCAACAAGCGTCGCATGCGGAATCCCCGCTGTCGCCGTCCCTGCGATGACATCGACGTCGAGCGGTCGAATCGCTTCGACGAGCGCGTCGACAATCAAGTTCCGAACCTCGGGATAGCTAAGCGTCAAGCGGTTGTCACAATAGATCGGACTTTTCAGTCCGCTCGACCATGTGTACGGGTTCTCCGGCGAGAGTGTCACGGCTTCAATCTTTAGCAATGCTTCAGCGATTTGTTTCATACGTTCGACTCCATTCGTTAAGGTAATGTGTGTAAGCGGCGTTCGGGTCAACGGATCGGGTGATCGGTCGGCCGACGACGATGGCGGACACGCCGGCGTCGCGGGCTGCCTGAGGCGTGGCGACGCGTACTTGGTCGTCGGCTGCCTCGTTCAGTCGGATACCCGGCGTCACCGTCAAAAAGGTTGAGCCGAGCGCTTGGTGAATCGCCTCGGCTTCATGGACCGACGCGACGACCCCGTCGAGCCCCGCCCGTTGTGCCATCGACGCCTGCCTAAGGACGGCCTGTTCGAGCCCATCGCGAATGTGTAGCTCATCGGCGAGCATCCGTTCATCGGTCGACGTCAGTTGAGTGACCCCAATCAATCGCGTCGTGTCGGTCACGTCACGCAATCCATCTAACGCATAGCGCATCATCGTCTCGCCCCCAAGCGTATGGACGTTTGTCAATTCGACGCCGAGGCGACCGATTTGACGGAGCGTCCGCCGTGCCGTCTCTGGGATGTCATGGACTTTGACGTCTAAAAACACCGGGTACCCTTCGCCGACGAGCCGTTCGACGAATCGCCCTCCTTCGCGATAGAACAGCTCCATGCCGACTTTTACGGCCGGTCGTGCCTCGATGCGCCGTAACAAGCGAAACGCATCGTCCGCCGTCTCGACATCAAGCGCGAGATACAGTCTGTTCATACGCTTTCCCCCTCACGTCTAAAATATGATTGATTCCGAGTTCGTCAAGTCTGTGCGGCAACGCTTCAATAATCTCTTGGCAGACGTACGGATTCTCAAAGTTGGCCGTTCCGACGGCGACGGCCGAGGCGCCCGCATAAATGAACTCGAGCACGTCATCGACCGACCGCACGCCGCCCATCCCGATAATCGGGATATCGACTGCTTGGGCGACCTCGTATACCATCCGGATCGCGACCGGTTTGACGGCCGGCCCTGACAGCCCCCCGATGCGGTTGGCAAGAATCGGTCTCCCCGTCGTGACATCGATGCGCATCCCGACGAGCGTATTGATCATCGTGATGCCGTCGGCTCCGGCCGCTTCGACCGCCTTCGCCATGTCCGTGATGGACGTGACGTTCGGTGACAACTTGACGTACACCGGTTTGGATGAAGCCGCTTTGACGAGACGGGTCAGTTCGGCCGCCATGACCGGATCGGTCCCGAACTGCATCCCGCCACACTTCACGTTCGGACACGAGATGTTCAGTTCGAGCGCTTTCACGGTCGGGTCCGCGCTCATCGTCTCGGCGACGTACATGTATTCTTCCGGCGTTGAACCGGCGACGTTCGCGATAATCTCGGTATCGAACGTTGCGAGAAACGGTAGCTTGTCCGATACGATCGCTTCAACACCGGGATTTTGAAGCCCAATCGCGTTCAGCATCCCTTCTGCCGTCTCGGCGACGCGCGGCGTCGTGTTACCGAACCGCGACTCGCCTGTCGCCGCCTTGATCATGATGCCGCCAAGCATCGATAAATCATATAATTTCGCGAACTCTTCTCCAAAGCCGAAACAGCCGGACGCCGGCATGATCGGATTTTTTAACTGGAGCCCGGGTAAATCGACATGTAACCTCATAGCGTCACCTCCTCTGCTCGGAACACTGGCCCGTCGCTACACACTTTGACATAACCGCCAGGCGCCTCGCACACACAAGCGAAGCACGCCCCGATGCCACATCCCATCCGGTTTTCAATTGAGATGAAGCGCTCTTTGATATGCGACGCCGCGACCGCCTTGAGCATCGGTTCCGGTCCACAGCTGAACAAGACGTCGGCCTCGATGTCCGCGAGCGGACCGGTCACAAATCCGGCTTCCCCGTAGGAACCATCGACCGTCGTGATGATCGTCTCCCCGAGCGCACGGAACGCCTCTTCATAGAACACACTTTCTTTTGTATCAAACCCGAGAATCGCAATCGTTTTAATCCCCCGTTCCGTGAGCAGCCGTCTCGTATAATAGAGCGGCGGCACGCCGATGCCACCACCGACGAGGACGACACGCTTACCCGTCTGTTCGAGTGGAAACCCGTTGCCGAGCGGACCGAGGACGTCTAATACGTCACCCGGCCGCCGTGCAGCGAGGTCTTGTGTCCCTTTCCCGATGACTTTGTATAGGAATGTCACGACGTCCCCCTCGACGTTCGCGACCGACAGCGGGCGCCGGAGTAACTCGGACGTCTTCACATGGAAGAACGTCCCTGGCGCGATCACGCTGTCCTCGACCGACACTTTCATCTCCATCGCCCCTTTTGCGATTGGATGATTCGACAATACGGTTGCGAACTGTCTCATACGCTCACTCCGAACTCGGTGAATGCCGGCAGGCTCGTCGTCTGGAACGAGAGGCTCTCGATGACTTGGAGCAGCGCCTTCACCGTATCGAGCGACGTCAGGCAGAGCACCCCTTGCTCGGCCGCGGCCCGACGGATGATGAACCCGTCTTTCGTCGTGAGGGCGTCGCGTGTCGTCGTGTTCAAGACGATGTCGACACCACGTTCGATGACGCTCAGCATCGTCTCGCCTTCCTCACTGATTTTCCCGACCCGTTTTACTGGAAGTGCCGCTTGCTCGAGCGCGTGTGCCGTACCGCTCGTCGCCATCAATCGGAATCCGAGCCGATGGAACCGCCGCGCGATGTCGAGCGCTTCGGCTTTATCTTGATCGGCGATTGTCAACAGGACGTTCCCTTTCAAGGCGATCGTCATGCCGGCGGCGACGAGCCCTTTATACAGCGCCTTCTCGAGCGTCCGGTCGGTCGCCATGACTTCACCGGTCGACTTCATTTCCGGCCCGAGCGTTGGATCGACTTCTTTTAGTTTTGCGAAACTGAATACCGGTACTTTGACCGAGATGGCGTCCGCTTCCGGATGCAAGCCGGTCCCAAGCCCGAGGTCTTTCAAACCCGTCCCGAGAATCGCCTGCGTGGCGATGCGCGCGACCGGGAGGCCTGTCACTTTCGAGATGAACGGGACGGTCCGGCTCGCCCGTGGATTGACCTCGATGACATACAAATCGTCGGCATAGACGAACTGGATGTTGAGCAGCCCTTTTATGCGGAACGCCTTGGCAAGTTTAATCGTGTAGTCGACGACTTGTCGTTTCAACTCGTCAGAGAGTCGCTGTGGTGGATAGACGGCGATTGAGTCGCCCGAGTGAACGCCAGCCCGCTCGATATGTTCCATGATGCCCGGGATATAGACGTCCGTCCCGTCACAGATGGCGTCGACTTCAATCTCGATGCCTGTCAAGTAGCGGTCGATGAGTACCGGGCGCTCTTTTGAGGCGACGACGGCATGGCGCATGTAGCGTTCGAGCTCCGACTGCTCATACACGATTTCCATCGCCCGTCCGCCGAGCACGTAGGACGGGCGGACGAGGACCGGATAGCCGAGCATGTCGGCACAGGCGACGGCTTCTTCGACCGTCACCGCTGTCTTCCCTGGTGGCTGGGCGAGTCCTTCTTTTGTCAACGTCGCCTCGAACGCTTTCCGGTCTTCGGCGCGGTCGAGGTCCTCGAGTGACGTCCCTAAAATCTTGACGCCTTCCGCTTCGAGCGAGGCCGCCAAGTTGATGGCCGTCTGACCGCCGAACTGGACGATGACGCCGAGCGGCTGTTCGTTCCGAATGACTTCGAGCACGTCTTCGGTCGTGAGCGGTTCGAAGTAGAGCCGGTCCGAGATGGAGAAGTCGGTGGACACCGTCTCCGGGTTGTTGTTGATGATGATTGCTTCATAGCCCGCGTCACGAATCGTCTGAATCGAGTGGACGGTCGCATAGTCGAACTCGACGCCTTGTCCGATGCGGATCGGACCCGAGCCGAGGACGAGAATCGACGGTTTTTCGGTCTTCACGGCCTCGTTCTCGACTTCGTACGTCCCATAAAAGTACGGCGTCTCCGAGGCGAACTCGGCGGCACACGTATCCACCATCTTATACACTGGCCGGACACCCCAGTCGTTCCGGAGCGATGTGATCGTCTCCACATTCTCGTTCACGATCCGGGCGATCATCTTGTCGCTGAAGCCGAGTCGTTTCGACTCGACGAGGCTGGCTGGTGTGAGCGGTTCACGCCGGAGCGTCGCTTCCTGTTGCCAAATTCGGGTGAGTTTCGACAGGAAAAAGCGGTCGATTTTCGTCAACTCATGTAACTGCTCTGGCGAATACCCGCGACGAAGCGCCTCATACAGCATCCATAACCGCTCGTCGGTCGGCGTCGTCAACTCGCGTTCAAGTTCATGTTGACTCAATTGTGCGAGTCGCGGCACGGCCAGGTCCTCTATCCCGAGTTCGAGTGAGCGGACGGCCTTGAGGAGCGCCTCTTCGACGTTACGCCCGATCGCCATCACTTCCCCAGTCGCTTTCATTTGCGTGCCGAGACGGCGGTCAGCCGATTCGAACTTGTCGAAGGCGAAGCGCGGAATTTTGGCGACGACGTAGTCGAGCGCCGGTTCGAACGAGGCGTAACTCGTCTCCGTCACCGGGTTCTTCAGCTCCGACAGCTTATAGCCGACGGCGACCTTGGCCGCGAGCTTGGCAATCGGGTAGCCCGTCGCTTTCGAGGCGAGCGCCGAACTGCGCGACACGCGCGGGTTGACTTCGATGACGTAGTACGTGAAGCTGTCCGGGTCGAGGGCGAACTGGATGTTGCATCCCCCTTCGATGCCGAGGGCGCGGATGATGTCGAGCGAGACGCTACGGAGCATCTGATAGTCGCGATCCGACAACGTCTGAGTCGGGGCGAAGACGATCGAGTCGCCCGTATGGACCCCGACCGGATCAAAGTTTTCCATCGCACAGACGATGATCGCCTGGTCGCTCGAGTCGCGCATGACCTCATATTCGACTTCTTTCATCCCGGCGATCGACTTCTCGAGCAACACTTGTGTCACCGGGCTCGCCTTGAGACCCGACTCGACGATTTGCTCGAACGACGCCCGGTCATGGGCGATCCCGCCACCGGTTCCTCCGAGCGTGTAGGCCGGACGGATGATGATCGGATACCCGATTTGCTCCGCGAAGCCCCAGGCCGCGTCGAGCGACTGGACGATCTCGCTTTCCGGTACCCCGTGGCCGAGCTTGTACATCAAGTCGCGGAACTGTTCCCGGTCCTCCGCTTGTTCGATGGCCGACAGTTTCGTCCCGAGCAATTCGACACCGCAGTCCGCCAAGACACCGCGACGGTCCAGTTCCATCGCCAAGTTGAGTCCGGTCTGGCCGCCGAGTGTGGCGAGAAGCGCGTCGGGACGCTCTTGACGAATGATCCGTTCGACGAACTCCGGTTCGAGCGGTTCGATATAGACACGGTCCGCCGTCGTCGGGTCGGTCATGATCGTAGCGGGGTTCGAGTTGACGAGGATGACTTCGTAGCCTTCTTCTTTCAAGGCAAGACATGCCTGTGTACCAGCATAGTCAAATTCTGCCGCCTGTCCGATGACGATGGGGCCTGATCCGATGACGAGGATTTTCTGAATATCTGGTCGTTTTGGCATGTCACATTCCTACTTTCTGTTTGTTTTCTTGAACGAGTTGCATGAAACGGTCGAATAAATCGTTAGCGTCGTACGGTCCAGGTGCCGCCTCAGGGTGGTATTGGACCGAGAACGTCGGATAGTGGAGATGTTTGACGCCTTCGACGGTCCCGTCGTTGACGGCACGGTGCGTGACGACGAGCCCAGTTGTCGCGAGTGACGACTCATCGACGGCGTAGCCGTGGTTTTGGGACGTGATCGTCACCGCCCCGGTCTCTAGTTCGAGCACGGGATGGTTGGCACCGCGATGGCCGAACGGGAGTTTGAACGTGTCTGCCCCGCCGGCGAGGCTAATCAATTGATGGCCGAGACAGATGCCAAACAGCGGTAACTTCGGCATGAGCGTCTCGATGAGCGGGAGCGCCGTCGGGACGTCTTTCGGGTCCCCCGGTCCGTTCGACAACATGATGCCGTCCGGTTCGTAGCGCAAAACTTCTTCCGCCGTCACGTCGTGCGGCAAGACGACGACTTCACAGTCACGTTTGACGAGTTCGCGCATAATCCCGAGCTTCGCCCCGAAATCGATGAGGGCGATGCGGGGACCGCTTCCGGTCGTCACATAGGCCCGCTTCGTCGAGACGCGTTCGACTTGGTCGGTCGGAAGCAGACCGTCGAAGCGGTCTTTGACGAGGTCCCACGTCGATTCTCCGTCGACCATGACGCCGCGCATGACACCGCGAGAACGTAAGTGACGTGTGAGCATCCGTGTGTCGACGCCCGCAAGACCTGGAATGTTGAATCGTTTGAGCGTATCCGATAACGTCGCCGTCGAGCGGAAGTTTGAAGGTGCATCGCACACTTCCTTGACGATGAGACCTTTTGCCATCGGAACGGTCGTCTCGAAATCTTCACGGTTGACGCCATAGTTCCCAATCAACGGATTCGTCAGCACGATGAGTTGATCACAATAGGATGGATCGGACAACATCTCTTGATATCCGGTCATCCCAGTCTGGAAGACGACTTCCCCGGTCGTCTCGATGTCAGCACCAAACGCTGTCCCTACAAATGAAGTCCCGTCTTCAAGCCATAATGTTCGTTTCATCGAATCTCCCCTTATATACGATTTCTCCGGCCACGATCGTCAAGACCGGCCAGCCGACCAAGTGTTTCCCTGCGAACGGTGTGTTCTTTCCTTTCGACTTGAACGTCGTCGGGTCGACGACCCGTTCCGTCTCCGTGTCAACGAGGACGAGGTCCGCCGCTCGTCCGACTTCGATCGCACCGTACGGCAATCCGAATACGTCACTCGGACGTTTCGTCATCCACTCGATGAGCGCGACTTCTTCTAGCTGTCCCGTCTTGACGAACGTCGTGTATAGAAGCGGGAACGCCGTCTCGAATCCGGTGATGCCGAACGGGGCCCGCTCCATTCCTTCTGCTTTCTCTGCTGCCGTATGCGGAGCGTGATCGGTCGCAATCATGTCAATCGTCCCGTCCATCAACCCTTCGATAAGCGCCGCACGGTCGTCCGCACTTCGGAGCGGCGGGTTCATCTTGAAGTTTGGATCAAGACCCGGGATGTCGTCTTCACAGAGGACGAGGTGGTGTGGGGTCACTTCGGCCGTGACGTGGATGCCGGCACGTTTGGCGTCCCGGATGACGCGGACCGATTGCCGTGACGAGACGTGACAGACGTGATAGTGACAGCCCGTCTCTTCGGCGATTAAAACGTCGCGGGCGATATGGATACTCTCGGCGAGGCTCGGAATGCCTTGGATGCCGTGTTCTTCACTGAAGCGACCTTCGTGAACCGAACCGGCCTTCAGCGTATTGTCCTCACAGTGGGCGACGACTGCCTTGCCGAGTCGTTTCGCTTCCCGCATCGCCTGACGCATCATCGCGGCAGACTGTACGCCGACCCCGTCATCGGTGAAGGCGAACGCGTCCTTAAGCGAATCCATGTCGACTTGTTCGGTTCCGAGTTGCCGCTTCGTGATGGCAGCGTACGGAAGGACACGGACGATGGCGTCTTCTTCGATTTTACGAACCAGTCGATCCATCGTCTCGCGGTCGTCTGGGACAGGGCGCGTGTTCGGCATCGCACAGATTGTGGTGAAACCACCAGCTGCCGCGGCTTCGGTCCCGGTCTTAATCGTCTCTTTCTTCTCCCCGCCCGGTTCGCGCAGATGGACGTGGACGTCGACGAGTCCCGGGATGAGGAGCTTTCCGCTCGCGTCGATGACTTCGTGGCCATCGGTCGTGCCGTCATAGTCGACAGCGCGAATCTCGCCGTGTTCGATTAAGATGTTCGTCGTCCGTTTTGTGTTCCCGTCATACCAGGTTGCGTGTTGAAGTATCATGATTGTCCCCCTAATGCTCGATGTAAGATGGCCATCCGGGCGTATACGCCGTTCGTCATCTGTGGAAAGATGCGTGACTTTTCGTGTTCAATCAAACTGCCGGCAATCTCGACGTCCCGGTTGACCGGTGCCGGATGCATGATGATTGCGTCCGGTTTCATCCGTTCGACCCGATCGACCGTCAAGCCGAACTGGGTGTGATAGTCTTCTTTCGAGAAGATGTCGCCCATGATGTGACGCTCGTGTTGGACCCGGAGCAACATGATGACGTCACTCTCGTGTAACACGTCGTCGATGTTTCGCCGCTCGAGTCCCATCGACTCGTCCCACCACGACTCCGGGCTGCAGCCGACGACGTTCGCGCCGAGCCGTCGCAAGACCGAGGCGTTCGATCGGGCGACACGGCTATGGACAAGGTCGCCACAGATGGCGACGTTCAATCCTTGGAACGTCTTGAACTCCTCGTAAATCGTGACGAGGTCGAGGAGCGACTGGGACGGATGTTCCCCGCTCCCGTCCCCGCCGTTTAAGACCGGGATGTTCAATCTCTCGACGAGTTCGTGATAATAGCCCGCTTCCGGATGGCGGATGACGAGCGCATTGATGCCGATCGCCTCGAGCGTCTTGCACGTGTCGTAAAGCGTCTCGCCTTTCGTCACCGACGATGTCGCCACGTCGAACGGGATCTCTTGGATGTTCAAGTGACGCTCGGCCATTTGAAACGAGTTCTTCGTCCGCGTGGAGTTTTCAAAGAACAAGTTCGCGACCGTCTTCCCGTCAAACAGCGGCGGCATGTCGCCTTGCTTATAGCGGAGCGACTCTTCAATCAAGCCCATGATCTCATCGAGTGCGAGCGTGTCGAGACTGACAAAATGTTTCGGTTGTTGTTGAATCAAGTTCATGTTCGTCTCCTCCTTTTGTATAGAAGGCAAAGAGAAAAGGCGCCTCTTCACCTACGTGAAGGGACGCCTTCATTTGGGTGGACACACCCAAATAAACGAGCCTTCACTTTGCCGACCTCACGGGATCGAATTAAAAGTTACTTGCTTGTCGTGTTTCTTCAGTTGTTTCATTCGCTGATTCCGTCGGCTCTTCTTTCGGCAAGAAGGCGTTCAACAAAATGCCGACGATCGTCGCGAGTGCCATCCCTTGGACCGGGAAGCTGCCGAGTTGGACCATCGCCCCACCGAGACCGACGACGAGGATGACCGAGGCGATGATCAAGTTGCGTTTTTCGGCGAGGTCGACTTTGCTTTCGACCATCGTCCGAAGTCCGTTCGAGGCGATGACGCCGAACAAGAGAATCGAGATGCCGCCTTTGACCGGATTTGGAATCGTCGAGATGAACGCTTCGACGTGACCGAGGAAGCCGAAGCTGATGGCCATGAGCGCAGCACCGGCGATCACGTATACACTGTATACTTTCGTGATGGCCATGACACCGTTGTTTTCCCCGTACGTCGTACACGGTGGGCCACCGAGTGCCGAGGCGACCGCTTTCCCGACACCGTCGCCAAGGAGCGTGCGGTGAAGGCCCGGGTCTTTCATCGTCTCACGTCCGATAATCTTTGACGTGACCATCTGGTCGCCGATATGTTCCGTCATCGTGACGAGGGCGACCGGGACGATGGCGAGGAGTGCCCCGATTTGCCACATCGGCATGTAGTCGACGAACACCATCGTGAAGTCCGGGAGTTGGAACAAGCTCGCTTGTCCGATGGCCGAGTAGTCGATAATCCCGAACATGGCGGCGATGGCGTACCCTCCGACAATCCCGAACAAAATCGGCACGGCGCCCCAGACGCCTTTTAGCTTCGTCATCGCGAGCATCGTGATGCCGAGCGTGAGGAGTGCGATCGTGATGAACGTCCCGTTATACGCCCCGTTGTCGTTCATCGACATGTCGATGGCGACCGGCGCGAGTGACAAGCCGATGACCATGATGACCGGGCCGACGACGACCGGCGGCAAGAGCCGTAACAGCCAGCGGACGCCCGTCTTATAAATGATGAGCGAGACGACGCCGTATACCGAGCCGGCGATGATGCCGCCGAACAAGGCGGCTTCGACGCCCCACTGTTGACTGACGGCGATAATCGGGGCGATGTAGGCGAAACTCGATCCGAGATACGTTGGGACTTTGAAGCGGGTGATGGCTAAGAATGAGAGCGTGGCCACGCCGGAAGCGACGAGGGCGACCGATGTGTTGAGCCCCGTCAAAATCGGGACTAAAATCGTCGCTCCGAACATGGCGAAGACGTGTTGCAAGCTGAAGAGCAGCCATTGCGGCAAGTGAGCGGGACGCTCGTGGATGTTGAGGATGGGTTGTTTCATGTCGTTCTCCTTCCTGGCCTCTCTGGACCACCTTAAAGGTTTATTGGGTTATTGCTGATTGATGAAGACTTCGTCTGTCGCGTCGACTTCACTGAGTCGAACGACGACTTGTTCTGACTTCGACGTCGGGACGTTTTTTCCGATAAAGTCTGGGCGAATCGGTAACTCGCGGTGTCCGCGGTCAATCAAGACGGCGAGTTGGATGTAATCTGGGCGACCGTGGTCGACAAGGGCGTCCATTGCGGCACGCACCGTCCGACCGGTGTAGAGGACGTCGTCGATGAGGACGACCGTCTTTCCGTTAATGTCATGCGGAAGTTCCGTCGCTTTCACTTCCGGGTCGAGCGACTTTTTCGACAAGTCGTCACGATACATCGTGATGTCTAAATTGCCGAGGGCGATCGGCTTGCCTTCAATCTCTTCAATCCGGCGTGCGAGCCGGTCGGCGAGCGTCTCGCCTCGGGTTTTTATCCCGACGAGCACGACGTTATCCGTCCCTTTGTTGCGTTCGATAATCTCATGGGCGATTCGTGTGAGCGCGCGTCGGATGGCGGCTTCATCTAAAATGGTAGAACGTTTCATGGCGTTCCTCCTTTCTACAAAAAAAGAAGACTTCCTCGTCCGGCTGGAAAAGGAAGTCTTCATATGTGAGGGCAGACGTCTGCCTCAAATAATCGACGTGTCGTGGCCGCGGCCACATTCCTTTCACAGCCTCTCTGGACTGGGTTTAAAGGTGTTATGCTTTCTAGACTATAAATCGGAATGAGCGGAATGTCAACGCGTTTTCTCGATTTTGTCCAATTTGGCAAGTTCTGTCTCGAAGTCGGCCGGGAGCTTCGCCTCGAATTCGAGCCATTCGTTCGTCCGCGGATGGAAGAACCCAAGCGTCGCCGCGTGAAGCGCCTGACCGTTCAATTGAATCGTCCGGCGCGGCCCATATTTCGGGTCTCCGGCGAGCGGGTGGCCGATGTAGCGCATGTGGACGCGAATTTGGTGCGTCCGTCCCGTCTCGAGTTTACACTCGACGAGCGTGAAGTCTTTGTAACGCTCAAGCAGACGGAAGTGTGTCACCGCTTCTTTCGCGTTCTTATCCGTCACGGTCATACGCTGGCGGTCGTTCGTGTCGCGTCCGATCGGTGCCTCAATCGTGCCGAGCTCATGGACGAGTTCCCCGTGGACGAGCGCGATGTATTCACGCTTGATTTTACGGTCTTTCAACTGCGTCGCGAGCGACTCGTGAGCCAAGTCGTTTTTGGCGACCATCAAGAGGCCGGTCGTGTCTTTATCGATGCGGTGAACGATGCCGGGACGTTTGACGCCGTTGATGCCTGACAAGTCATCACAATGGTAAAGGAGCGCGTTGACGAGCGTCCCTGACGTGTGACCGGCCGCCGGATGGACGACCATGCCACGTGCCTTGTTGACGACGATGACGTCCTCATCCTCATAGACGATCTCGAGCGGGATGTCTTCCGGTAAGACTTCAAGCTCGACCGCTTCCGGTACGTTGACGATGATCTCGTCGCCGATTTGTAGTTTATAGTTCGGTTTCACGGCTTGACCGTTCACGAGCAGGTCGCCCGCTTTAATCCAATCTTGAATTTGCGAACGGGACCAATCGCTCCGTTCACTCATCCATTTATCGATTCGTGCCTTTTCTTCGGCGACAAATGTGAATGTTTCCATTACGCATGTCCCCTTTCTTTGTTTAGTTTTTCTTCGAACAAGACGCCGATGACCATAAAGATGACACCGAACGTGAGCGCCATATCGGCGACGTTAAAAATCGGGAAGTTGTAGCCGAACGGATACGTATCGACGAAATCGACGACTTCTCCTCGGAACAGTCGGTCGATGAAGTTCCCGATTGCTCCGGCAAGCAGTAACCCGACGCTATAGCCGAGCAAGTTGAATCCGTTCACTTCTTTATGCAGGAAGTAAATCAAGCCGACGACGACAATGGCCGTGACGATAAAGAAGAACGTCATCTGTCCTTCGAGCATGCCCCAAGCCGCTCCTTTATTGCGGTAAGACGTCAAATAGAGCCAGCCTGGAATGAGTTCAATCGACTGTCCAATCGTCATCGTCTGGACGACGATCCACTTCGTCACTTGATCGAGCACGATGAGAAATAGGGCCAATCCGTAATAGCGCTTCATCAAATTCTCCTTTCACGTCATAAGAAACCGGAGTGGACGTTCGCCACTCCGGTCCGGCTTATGCGATGACTTCCGTACAGCGCGGGCAAAGCTCTGGATGCTCGGCATGTTGACCAAGCTCCGTCGAGTACGTCCAACAACGGGCACAGGCGGCACCGTCGGCTTTCGTGACGGTGATTTCTGCCGTCGCATAATCGACATCCGCGTGCGCGACATAGTCGAGTTGCGACACTTGGAGCAGTTGACGAACGTTGTCGATTGTCTCGAGCAACGCTTTCGTCTCACCCTTCGGTGCGACGAGCAACTTCGCCTCGAGCGGTTTCCCAATCAATTTTTCACCGCGGGCGATCTCAATCGCTTTCAACACGTCGTTACGGAACGTGAGGAACTTCGACCATTTCGCAAGTAACGCCGTCTCTTCTTCTGAGAGCGCGACGACTTCATCGAGATCCGACAAGAAGACGCTATCGGCTGCCTTCGCCGGAATCTCTTGCCACACTTCGTCCGCCGTGTGCGGAAGGATTGGCGCGATCAACTTCGTGAGCGCAATGACCGTATCGTACATGACCGTTTGAACGGCACGACGGCGTGCGTCATCTTCACGCTCGATGTAGAGGATGTCTTTCGTGAAGTCGAGATAGAACGAAGACAACTCGTTGACACAGAAGTTGTGAATCAAGTGGTAGACGGCCATGAAGTCGAACGTGTCGTATGCTTTGATGACTTTCGCCTGCAACTGCTTGAGTTTCGTCGCCATGAATTGATCGGCTTCTGGCATGTCTTCGAAAGCGACGCGCATCGACGGGTCGAACCCGTTCAAGTTCCCGAGTAAGAAACGGAGCGTGTTGCGGATTTTCCGGTACACTTCCGACACTTGCTTGAAGTTGTCGTGCGAAGCGCGTACGTCAGATTGGTAATCGACCGACGACACCCAAAGACGGACGATTTCGGCACCGTATTGTTTTACGAGATCGTTCGGCGCGATCGTGTTGCCGAGCGATTTCGACATCTTACGTCCGTCGCCGTCAAGCACGAATCCGTGACTGAGAACCGTACGATACGGCGCTTTCCCGGTCGTCGCGACAGCCGTCGAGAGCGACGAGTTGAACCAACCGCGATACTGGTCTGACCCTTCCAAGTAGAGGTCGGCCGGACGGCGAAGGTTGGCGCGTTCTTCGAGCACACCTGCGTGTGACGAGCCCGAGTCGAACCAAACGTCCATAATGTCGAGCTCTTTACGGAACTCCCCGTTCGGGCTGTTCGGATGCGTGAACCCTGCTGGGAGCAAGTCTTTCGCTTCGCGCTCATACCAGACGTTCGAACCGTGCTCACGGAACAAGTTGGCGACGTGGTCGATCGTCTCGTTCGTGATGATCTCCGTGCCGTCTTCCGCGTAGAAGATCGGGATTGGCACACCCCATGCCCGTTGACGGCTGATGACCCAGTCCCCACGGTCACGGACCATGTTGTAAAGACGCGTCATGCCCCATTCCGGCACCCAGTTCACTTCTTCGATCTCACGAAGCAAGTCACTCCGGAAGTCTTTGATTGACGCGAACCATTGCGGCGTCGCACGGAAGATGACCGGTTTTTTCGTACGCCAATCGTGCGGGTACGAGTGTTTGATGAACTTCAAGTTGAGGAGATAGCCGTTCTCTTCGAGCTTCATCCCGATTTGTTTGTTGGCATCTTCATAGAAGAGCCCTTCAAATCCTGGAGCCTCGTCCGTCATGTAGCCGCGATCATCGACCGGGCAGAGGACGTCGAGCCCGTACGCTTGTCCGACACGATAGTCGTCTTCCCCGTGTCCTGGTGCCGTATGGACGAGACCTGTCGCGTCAGCCGTGACGTGGTCGCCAATCATGACGAGGGACGTCCGGTCGTAGAGCGGATGTTGCGCCGTCATATGTTCGAACGCCTGTCCGTTCCATGAACCGTCGACCGTGAAGTCGGTCCAGCCGAGCGCTGTCGTCACGTCTTCCACGAGGCTTTCGGCGACGATATAGCCTTTGCCGTCATGGTTGATTCGCGTATAGGTCAATTCATTGCTGACGGCGATCCCGAGGTTGGCCGGAATCGTCCACGGCGTCGTCGTCCAGATGACGAAATGATCCGTCGTATCGAGGACCCCTTTTCCGTCGACGACTTGGAACGCTACATAGATGGCGGGCGACTTCTTGTCATAGTACTCGATTTCCGCTTCGGCGAGGGCCGACTCTGAAGAAGGTGACCAATAGACCGGTTTCTTCCCTTTATAGATGTAGCCTTTTTCAGCCATCGTCCCGAATAGACGGATCTGGGCCGCCTCATATTCTGGGAGGAGCGTGATGTACGGGTTCTCAAAGTCTGCGAGTAAACCGAGACGTTTGAACTGTTCGCGCTGCGAGTTCACTTGTTCCATCGCATACGCCGCACATTTCTCACGGAATTCGGCGACCGTCATCTCTTTACGGTTGACACCAGCTTTTTGGAGCGCGTTCTCGATTGGAAGACCGTGCGTGTCCCAGCCCGGAATCATCGGCGACTGATAGCCGTTGAGTGACTTGAAACGGACGATGATGTCTTTCAACACTTTGTTGAGGGCGTGCCCCATATGGATGTCGCCGTTCGCGTACGGCGGGCCGTCATGCAAGATGTATTGTGGTTTCCCCGCATTCTTTTCGAGCACACGGTTATAAAGGTCCATCTGTTCCCATGCTTCTTGCATTTGTGGTTCACGTTTCGGCAGGTTTCCGCGCATGGCGAAATCTGTTTCGGGCATCAATAGGGTGTCTTTATAGTTCATTGAAACTCCTCCTTATTTTTTGACAACAAAAAAACCCGTCCCTAAATAGGGACGAGTTGGTCGACTCGCGGTACCACCCTACTAGTCTCGACATAGGTCGAGACCGCTCTTGGCGACCGATAACGGGGTCAGGCGGTCGTGCTTACTCGTTTCAGCACGACACTCGTAGGGGATACCGAATAAAGTCTTTCTCTTAGGCTCCCACCTTCCCTAAGTCGCTTCGTAGGTATGACTTTATCGACGTGTCCTAGTCGACGTATTGTGTATTATCCGTGATGTTTGTTTGGTATGACTTCGTCGTCATTATACGGAAGTTCGGTCGTATCGTCAAGAACCGTTTGGACCGGGGGCTCCCCGACGATCGTATCCCATTCCGTACTGTTCAACAGCTCCATTTGGGCATCGACGAGAACGCGGAAACGTGTCCGGTACAGCTCGACTTTCTTCAACATTTGGACGACCTCGCGCTCGGCGAGTTGCTCTTTGCGTGCCGCTTCCTCTTCACGGGCGAGTGCTTCGCGCTCCGCCTGTTTCAAGATGAGGCTCGCTTCTTTCGCAGCGTTCGTCTTCACTTCTTCCGCCGCCTCTTGCGCGACGATAATCGACTTGTTCAACGTGTCTTCCATCGAGGAGAAGTAGTCAATCCGAGCTTGCATATCGTTGACGAGTTCTTCATACCTTCTATTCTCACGAATCAACAGTTCGAACTCTTTGATGATTTGATCTAAAAACTCATTGACCTCATCGATGTCGTACCCGCGAAAACGAGTCGAGAACTCTTTATTATGAATATCAATCGGTGTCAACGCCATTCGACTTTCCTCCTAAATTCAACGTATGATGCCATACTGGATTTTTATTTTCTCACGTTTCGTCGAGCCGAGAATCGCTGTCAATTTCACTCGACCGTAGCCGCGAATCGAGATTAAATCATCGGGCTCTAAGATGAAGCTTGCGTCCTCGATTTGTTTATGGTTTACTTTGCAGTCGCCGTGTTTGACGAGCGCCTGCGCTTTTTGTCGTGATAAGTTGAGTACTTCACTCACGACGACATCAAATCGAAGCGATGAGACGATTCCGAACTCTTCCGTCCACTTCGTCTCCGGTACGACGAGCACGGCTTCCGGTGCCACGTTTGAAATGCGGATGCGAGCCTTTCCGACCCGATCGACGTTCATTTCGATGAAACTGGCTGCCTCGGCGGTCGTCGCGAATTGAGCGATTCCGTCTTCTAACACGACGTCGCCAAACTTCTGACGCTTCAGTCCAGCGTTCAAGAGCGTGCCCGTCACTTGACGGTGGGTCAAGTCGACAAACTTCGTCGGATAGTCGATTTGACGGATTGCGATTTCAAAGTCGTTCGGCTCGAGTTCATAATAGTCCGGCGCCAAGATGAGCCGACGCCGTTCCGCTCCTTCAAAACCACCGTCATCGAAAATCACCAGACGCTTCCCGACGATTTGTTTGACGATTTGTTGTTCACGCGGGTCTAAAAAGTCCGTCAGTTTGAACAAGTAGTTGTCCTCGACTTGTTGCACCCAGTCGAGCACTTGCTCGATGAACGCCCGTTCGCTCGGACGATAATGGTCGAAGACGCTCATTTACAGACCGAAAATCGCTCGCACCCCAACCTGCGCCATTCGAAGTACGAACAAGGCGACGATTGGCGAGATGTCGAGCATGCCGCCGATTGGCGGAATGATGCGGCGGAACGGGTTGAGGAACGGTTCGCACAAATAAGACAAGATTTGTCCGAACTTAGACTCGCGCGCGTTCGGGAACCACGACAACAAAATATAAGCGATTAACACCCAGCTATAATACCCGAGAAGCGTAACAATCGTATTTCCTAAAGCTTCTACTACGTTATTCATTCACTTACCATCCTTTACTATTGAGTTCGTCCTCCGAAATCAAGTTCGAGATCGACCCCGTCAACTCGATATTGTTCGGAGTACATAGAATCGTGTTATGTCCAATCGACGTCATCGTCCCTTCGAGCGCGTAGACGACACCCGATAAGAAATTGACGACTTGACGAGATTGTTCTTTTGACATGCGTTGAAGGTTGACGATGACAGCGCGGTTTTCTTTCAATTGGTCGCTAATGTCTTGCGCTTCGGCGAAGACGCGCGGCTCGGCAAGAACGACTTTCGAACGTTCTTTTTTCTTCGAGTTGAACGCGACGAGATTGTTTGACGTTTTCGGGCGATCGTCTGTCTTGACGATTTGCTCGGTCATCGGCTGTTGCTTCGTCTCGGCGACGACATACTCTTCTCCTTCATACGCATTCCGTTCTTCTTCTTCGAGTCCGAAGAAATCTTTCATCTTGTTTTTGATTGACATAACGGATTCCTCCTTAAGATATATTATTGCACAAGTATGGTTCCAATACGAACAAACGATGCGCCTTCTTCGACGGCAATCGGATAGTCATTCGACATGCCCATCGACAGTTCCGTACACGGGGCGTGAGCGTACCCTTTCGCCAACACGTCGTCACGTAACGTCCGCAACTGATGGAACGTGTCGCGAAGTACCGACTCATCTTCTGTCAACGGTGCCATGGTCATGAGACCGATCACCCGGATGTGCGGATACTGTTTACAGTTCTCGATGAAGGCGTGCACCTCCTCTTTTTCAATCCCATGTTTCGATGCCTCGCCCGACACGTTCACTTGGACGAAACAGTCGATGACACGATTCGCTCGCTTATCGATTTCCGCTGCGAGCGACAAGCGGTCGAGTGAGTGGATGGCCGCGACGCGGTCGATGATTTGTCGCACTTTGCGCGTCTGCAGGCTTCCGATGAAATGGATGAGCGCATCATCTGGCAACACTTCTGCCTTTGCCAACAGTCCTTCCGGTCGATTTTCTCCGAAATGACGTACGCCTTCTTCATAAAGGGCGGTCGCCACGTCCGGACCGACCGATTTCGTGACGGCGATAAGGGTCACGTCCTGTCCGGCTCGATGTTGTTCGATGGTTTGTCTGACATGTTTCACGTTATTCGCTATACTCACGACTTCTTCTCCTTGACGAGGACGGCCGCAAATCGACGTAACGCATCCCCGTTCCGATACGAGAAAAACGTTCGGTCCGAGACGGTCGACAAGTTCGATTGGGTGACGTCCAGTTTTCTTTCGACGGCGAGCGTCTCATTCACTTGTTGTAGCGACAAGTGCGCATGTCCGTCTCGCTCATCTGTGACCGCGGCGTCATATGCCGCTTCCGACACGTCTTTGACGGCGTCGAGCACTCGTTGGTCGACCTCATACGCGTCGGCCGTGATGGCCGGCCCGACGACCATGTCAATCGCATCAGCGGGCACCCCGAGTTTGGCGAACGCATCGGTCATCGAAGCGACGATGTTGCCGACCGTCCCTTTCCAACCCGCATGGGCCATACCGATGACGCCATGATCTTTCGCACAAAAGAACAGTGGGACGCAGTCGGCGAAGACGAGGGCGAGCGGCATGTCCTCCGTCGTCGTGACGAGGCCGTCTGTCGCTTCAATCGCTTCCGCGTAATCATACGCCCCTTTGCCTCGATCGTTCGTATCGACGAATGCGACACGATTGCTATGAACTTGGTCGGCCCAAACCGAGTCAGTTAACGCAAGACCGGCGTCCATAAAGAAACGTTCTCGGTTTTTCACGACGAGGGCACGGTCGTCTCCGACGTGGAGGCCGACATTCCCTTCATTGTGCCAATCTGTGCGGGTCGTCACGTAGGCCGAGTAGCGCTCCGTTTCAGTTTCCCATGAATGAATCAATCGCATGTCGTTCTCCTTTTTTACAAAAAAGGAGTGCCGAGAACCGGCACCCCCTATTTTTTAGTTACGGCGTTGTCTTACGAACGCTGGGATGTTGATCGTCTCGTCTGGGACGTCACCACCATAGACCGGTCTATGGAAGTTCCCTTCTTCTTGTTGCGCAGAGTCCGCTTTCGGTTGAGCCTCTTTCTTCACTTCTGCCTCAGGTTGTTTCTTCGGCTGTTGAAGGAACGGGTTCGAGCCTTGTGCTTCTTCTGCAAATTCAGTTGCGATGACCGTCACGATAATCTCGTCGTTCAAGTTTTCGTTGATGACCGAACCGAAAATCAAGTTCACTTCTTCATCCGCAGCACTTTGAACGATTTGAGCCGCTTCCGTCACTTCATAAAGACTGAGGCTGAGACCGCCCGTGATGTTCATCAACACGCCTTTCGCGCCTTCGATTGAAGACTCGAGAAGCGGTGAAGAGATGGCTTTCTTCGCGGCTTCAACGGCACGGTTTTCACCTGTCGCGACACCGACACCCATAAGGGCCGAGCCTTTTTCAGTCATAATCGTCTTCACGTCAGCGAAGTCGAGGTTGATGAGACCTGGGATAGCAATCAAGTCCGTGATCCCTTGTACACCTTGGCGCAAGACGTTATCCGCTTCACGGAACGCCTCAATCATCGGCGTGTTGCGCTCGACGATTTCAAGAAGCTTGTCGTTCGGGATGACGATGAGCGTGTCAACTTTTTCTTTGAACGCTTGAATGCCGTGTTGGGCATGTTGCATCCGCTTGCGTCCTTCGAACATGAACGGTTTCGTGACGACACCGACCGTCAAGGCGCCGATTTCTTTCGAAATCTCTGCGATGACAGGGGCTGCCCCTGTACCCGTTCCGCCACCCATACCGGCTGTGACGAAGACCATGTCCGCACCATCAAGCGCTTCAATCAACTGTTCACGGCTCTCTTCGGCTGCTTTCTTCCCGATATCAGGATTTGCACCGGCACCGAGTCCGCGTGTCAATTTCGCACCGAGTTGGAGCTTCACGTCCGCTTTCGACATGTTGAGTGCTTGCGCGTCCGTGTTGACCGCGATGAACTCGACACCTTGCACGCCGTGTTCGATCATGCGGTTGACGGCGTTTGAACCGCCGCCACCGACTCCAATTACTTTAATTTTTGCTACGGCGTCAATCGCCTCATCAAAGTACATCATTCAGGTATCCCCCTACGTAATTTCCGATTGTGAATCGCATCAGCTTACACGCCAAATAATTTTTCCATTAACCGTCCGAATCCGTTTTTCGATTCGCGCTCTGTCGAATCGTACTCGTCACCAGCATCCGGTTGTCGATCTGTCTTCGTTGTCGACGAGACGACTTCGCGTTCTTCCGGCTTCTCCAAGTTTTGCTTCGAGACGTGGTGATCGCTCATGAGCACGTACTTGAGAACGCCGACAGCTGTCGCATATTTCGGATGTCTGACACCGATGGACGATGGTTGATAAAGTCTCGTCTTTTGACCCATGACACGGGTCGCCAGCTCTTGGATGCCAGGCAA
The DNA here is from genome assembly GCF_000714435.1 of Exiguobacterium alkaliphilum 12/1. Lineage (GTDB taxonomy): Bacteria > Bacillota > Bacilli > Exiguobacteriales > Exiguobacteriaceae > Exiguobacterium > Exiguobacterium alkaliphilum. The sequence goes on along the minus strand of NZ_JJMW01000019.1, from coordinate 37,666 downwards.
GGCAGCGGCGCCACCACAGAGCAAATAGCCTCCGCTCAGTGCCGGAACTCCTACCTTTTGCACTCTATTCAACACCAATGTAAACATTTCCTCTATTCTCGCCTCTAAAACATAACTAATTTCAGCTTGCGGCTCATACGCCACTTCCCCGTTAATGTTCGTGAACGAGAATCCTTCAGTCGCATCTGCCATTTCTTCAAGCGCAAGACCATATTCTTCTTTCGCGACTTTCGCATCTTGGTATTTGCAGTTGAGCTTGTATACCAAGTCGCGCGTCATATGATCGCCCCCGACTGGAAGGATGTAAGAATAGACGAGGTCACCACGGTAGAAGACAGATACAGTCGTCTTCTCGTGTCCGATGTCGATCAAGCCGATCCCAAGGTCAATCTCATCCACAGAAGCGGCACTCATGCCGAGCGCCAAATTGCCGAGCACGAATCCGTCGAGCTTCAGTCCCGCCCGCTCAATCGAACGACGGATGCTATGTAAGATCGTCTTCGAGCCCGTCACCATCTTCCCGTGCATCTCTAACCGATAGCCGAGCATCCCACGCGGGTCCACGACGCCGGTCTGTTGATCGACCGTGAACGAGGACGGAATGACGTCAATCACGCTCATCTCGTCGGGTAGACGCATCACTTGTGCCGAATTGATGACTTCAATCACGTCGGCATCCGTAATTTCTTGGTCTTCTCGTTTGACCGAGGCGATTCCATGACATGGGGCAATTTGGATATGTTCCCCTTCGATGGCAACGTATACCGAACGAACTTGATCACCGAGTGCCGCTTCGGCATGTTCGACGGCTTGTTTGATGGCTTGAACCGTCTTATCGATGTCGACGACGGCGCCACGTTTTACTCCTGCAGACGGAGCACAACCTTCTGCCAAAATGTTAAGCGTTCCCCCGAGCAATTCACCCACGACAAGCTTAATTTCTGACGTTCCAATATCTAATGCGGCTACATAACCATTCGCTTCCAACAGGGAAACACCTCCGCGCTAAAATTTCAGTTTCAGTCTTCCATTACAATATTACAGATATCCAAAAATATTGTTAGGTCCGGCAAGATATCTCACGTCTAAGTTTACAACAAATAAGATAGTGAGAAAAGGTAGAATCCTACAAATTAAGCGGTTTTGGGGTGTCAATTCGATTACAAACGATAAAAAAACAGCCCCGGCATGTCGCAGGGCTGTAAAAATTCAGACTATTCTTCCGATTTTTCATATGGGACGAAATAATAGCCTCCATCCATGACGACCGTTCCTCGCTGTCCTTTCGGGATATTTTCAAAAATTTCACCGTACTTGGACACCGTTTGACTCAGTTTGAACGTCGGTGTGAGCAACGTGTTCCCGTCGTTCATGTAAATCTCATAACGTGTCGGTTCGCCTTCTTGTTGTTTGAACACGATCTCAGACATTCTCGCCCGTAACGCGTCATCGACCTGCTCGAGCTCACCGGCCACTTTCTCAAGATCGGCCTCTTTGTCAAACTGTCTCAAGAGCGGCCCGTCTTTCAACTTTGCCGGGTCATCGATTTGCCCGGTCGGATGAAGCGAGCCGTCCGCTAAGACGACGACTTCCCGGTCGTCCGTCCTCGAATAGGCGATCATCTTCTCCTCTTCGAGCTTGATGGTGACGATATTGTACCAACTTCGATCCACTTCCACGTCTTTTACGCCGGGAAGTTCACGAATCGCCGTCTCGAGTCGGCTAGGAGACACTTCGACGATTTTTGACGTCGTGTCTAGGTCAATTTGTTCTAACACGTAAGACTCGGTCAACCAAGCCAAGCCAGACACGTTCACCGCCTTCACGTCAGACACCGACGTCTGCATATAGACGACGAGGGCGATCAATACGGCGAACAGCAGCAAAATCGCAGACAATCGACGGTTCGCCTTCTTCCGTCGCTGATTTTTCATATATGGAATCCGGTCTTCCAAACTACGGACGGTGTTCTGACGTGTCTCCATGCTTCCTCTCCTTTAGCGACTTACTTCTTCTACAAGCGCGGCGAGGGATTCCGCGGCCTGCGGGAACCCTAACCGTTTCGACGCTTCCGCCATCTGTTGTTCGTTTTCCAAGACGTGCTGTATCTTCTCGACGAGCGTTTTGCCCGTCAAGTCCGCTTCTCGAATCAAGACGGCAGCTCCGCTCTCAACGAGTGCCGAAGCATTTTTCGTTTGATGGTCGGCCGTGACATACGGGCTCGGAATCAAAATGCTCGGCAAACCGAGCGCCGTCAATTCAGAAATGGTCGATGCGCCCGCCCGTGACACGACGAGCGTCGCACAGGCGAGCAGGGCAGGCATATCGTAAACGTATGGCAAGATATGGACGTTTTCCGCCGGCTTCGCTTCGGCGACGACCGCCTCATAGTGCACGTTCCCGGTCACATACAGTACGTTGACCGGTTGTTGGCTCAGTTCCGGAATCGCTTCGAGCACGGCCCGGTTAATCGCCTCGGCCCCACGGCTCCCGCCATAGATGACGATAATCGGACGCTCATCGATTCCGTACGTCGCTCGGATTTGAGTCGGGTCGGCGACTGTCTGTAACACTTCGCTCCCGCGCGGGTTGCCGATGACGCGAACGTTCGCCCCCGGGAACTGTGACTCGGACCCGGCGAACGACAGCGCGACACGGTCAGCTTTCTTCGATAAGAACTTGTTCGTCAGCCCTGGGATGCTGTTTTGTTCGTGAAGGATTGTCGGGATGCCCAACTGCTGGGCCGTGAACACGACCGGCCCGGACACGAAACCGCCTGTCCCGATGACGACGTCCGGACGGAACGCCTTCATTTCTTTTCTTAGCTGACGGACCGATTTCAAGAACCAATAGCCCGTCTTCACGTTCTCAAGCGACAATGACCGCTTCAACCCGGCGATTCGAATCGATTTGAACGGGATGCCGGCCCGTGGCACGAGATCGGCCTCGAACCCGTTCTCCGTTCCGATATAGAGCACCTCTAAATCGTCGTGACGCGCCTTTAACGTATCGAGCAATGCGAGGGCCGGATAAATATGGCCTCCCGTCCCGCCTCCTGAAATGATGACTCTCATCGACTCGCCTCCTCGATTGAACGGACGAGGTCGACGAAATGGGCACCGCGTTCCTCGAACGTCTTGTATTGATCCCAACTTGCGCAAGCTGGCGATAATAAGATCACGTCTTCTTCTGCCGACTGCTCGAACGCGAGCGGTACGGCTTCTTCTAATGTTTCGACAGCAAAGGCCGGGACTCCTTGGGATTCTCCGAGCGTCTTGAACCGTTCGGCCGTCTCCCCGTACGCGACGACCGCTTTGACACGTGACATCGCCGGGACGAGTGAAGACAAGTCAGCGCCTCGCTCGAGTCCGCCGCAAAGCCAGACGATTGGCGCATCGAAACCGGCAAGTGCCGCTTCGGTCGCCACGTTGTTCGTCGCTTTCGAGTCGTTGTAAACTCGGCGGCCAAGCACGCGGCCGACGTTCTCCGTCCGGTGGGCGACCCCGCCGAACGTGCGCAACACACGCTCAACATGTTCACGCGGGATGTTGAATGGTTCGACGAGGAGCAGTGCAGCCAAGACGTTTTCCACGTTATGGGCACCGCCGAGCGCGAGTTCAGACACGCGGACGATGTTGTCCCCATGAAGTGTAATCCAGCCGTCTCGTACGGAAGCATCGCCGGCATCATAACCGAACGTCGATGCGTGTAACGCGTCAGGGACACGCTTCATCACTTCTTCGTCGGCTCCTTTGACGACGATTCGGTCCGAAGAAGTCATGTTGCGGAACAAGTTTGCCTTCGCATCGGCATAGGAATCAAAGTCGCCGTGATAATCAAGGTGCGCTTCCGATAAGTTCAGTAGCGCCGCTGCTTTCGGATGGAACGTCTCGACGCCCATCAGTTGAAAGCTCGACAGTTCGATGACGATGAGATCATCCGGCTTGGCGCGGGTCGCCACCTCGATTGCTGGGAAGCCGATGTTTCCCGCCACGTGCACGGGACGGTCACCGCCTTTTAACAGTTCGTGGACGAGCGTTGTCGTCGTCGTCTTCCCGTTCGACCCGGTGATGGCGACGAACGCAGCGTCTGTCTCCATATAAGCGAGTTCGACTTCTGTATAAATCGGGATGCCTCGATCCATCGCTGCTTGGAGGAGCGGGATATGGTACGGGATTCCCGGATTTTTGACGATGACGTCTGTGTCATCCAATAAGTCGAGTGGGTGCGAGCCGAACACCGACGTGATGCCCAACTGCTCAACTTTCGTCCGCTCTTCTGTCGACGGCTCCGAACCTGTGTTCATCGTCACGATCGCCCCGACACCTACCAAATAAGTGGCGGCGGCGATGCCGCTGCGTGCGGCGCCGAGGACGAGTACGCGCTTACCTTTCCACTGTGCTTCCATTTGTTCCACCATCCATTACATAAGAAGTAACGACAACACTGCCGTGATCAAGCTGATTCCACCGAACGTCAAGACGATGCGCCATTCCGACCATCCGACCATTTCAAAGTGGTGATGAATCGGGCTCATCTTGAAGATGCGCTTCCCGGTCGTCTTAAATGAGATGACTTGCAAGATGACGCTGAGCGTCTCGATGACGAAGATGATTCCGACGAAGACGAGCAACAGCTCGAGCTTCAACATGAGCGCAAGTCCGGCGACCGCGCCACCAAGTGCGAGCGATCCCGTGTCACCCATGAAGATTTTCGCCGGATATTTGTTGAAGACGAGGAATCCGAGAAGTGCCCCGACCGCACTGAAGGCAAACCAGGCGATTCCGGCCTCGTCTTGCCCAAGCGCATAAATCCCGAAGAACGCGAACGTCGGGATGGCCGAGAACGAGACGAGACCATCGAGACCGTCCGTCAAGTTGACGGCGTTCGAGAATCCGACGAGCCAGAAGATGACGATGGCGACATACAACCAACCCGTATCAAACGCGATCGAAGTGAACGGGATTTGAATCGTCGTATCCAAGCCGTCTCCGAGTGACAAGAACCAGACGAACAAGACCGAGACGACAATTTGTCCAATCAACTTTTGGAGTGATGTCAGACCGAGGTTTCGTTTGTTCACGACTTTAATATAGTCGTCGAGGAAGCCGATCACACCGAACGCGAGCGTGACGAACAAGAGCGTGCCGAAACCCGCGACCGCGTCTCCGAAGATGAGCGAGACGATGAATCCGATGACGAGCGCGAGCAAGATGACAATCCCGCCCATCGTTGGCGTTCCCGATTTCTTTTGATGCCAATCCGGACCTTCATCCCGAATCTCTTGACCGAACTTCAGCTGCCGGAGCGCGGGAATCGCGCGCGGCATGACGACCAAAACGGTCAATAATGAACTGATTAAGACGATTAAACTAATTAACATGTTCGTACCTCACTACTCTCTATTATTGAACTAGACGTTCGAGCGCCAGTCCTCGCGATGCCTTTAACAATATCACAGTCTGTGGTCGTTGATAACTGCCAAGGAGCGGTTTCGCCTCTTCGACCGTCCCGACGTGCATCACGTTGACGGACGCGTCCGAAATCCCTTCGGCAATCCATTTCGCCTTATCGCCAATCAAGAGGACATCCGTCACCGGGGCCGTGATGGCATGCCCGACTTTTACGTGTTGCGTCTGTTCGTCGGCACCGAGCTCATACATGTCGCCGAGCACGAGGACACGGCGCGAGAATCCAACGAGCGACTTTACCGTCTCAATCGCCGCAATCATCGAGGTCGGACTCGCATTGTAAGCATCGTTGATCAAGTGCGCATCCCCGAACATCTGTTTCTCCATGCGCATCGTCGTCAGCTTGACCCGGTCGAGACCGCGTTGGATCATGGCATGGTCGAGCCCGAACTGACGGCCACACGCAATCGCGTACGCGGCGTTTCGAATCTGATGGGCACCGAGCACTTTCAGTTCGAACAACTCGCCATCATACCGGAAAATCGACGCGTCGAACGTCGTCTCGACGACCTCGATTTTCCCGTCGGCATCGTCCGCGTAGCCGACACGAAACCCTTGGCCGGACAGAAGTGGCTCATCCGCATCGACAATCAAGATGCCCTCGTCTTTCAATCCAGCCTTAATCTCAAGTTTCGCTTTCGCGATGCCTTGACGGCCCCCGACTTGTTCCCCGTGCGACTCACCGATATTCGTGACGAACGCGACGTCCGGCTTCGCGATGTTCGACAACAGTTCGATTTGCCCGAACCCGTTCATGCCCATCTCGAGGACGGCCACTTCGGTATCGCGTGGCATGCGGAGCACCGTGAGCGGCAAGCCGACGTCCGAGTTAAAGTTTCCGGCCGTCTTGTGCGTCTTGAACTTTTCCTCGAGCACGACCGCGACCATATCTTTCGTCGACGTCTTGCCGTTCGAACCGGTGATGGCGACGACGAGCGGATCGATTTCTGCCAAATAGCGGGCTGCCGCTTCTTGGAGTGCCTTGAGCGGTGACGGCACCGGGATGACAATGATCCCTTCCGGTCGTTCCCGTCCTTCTTCCCAAAACGTGACGATGGCGCCTTGCTCGATCGCCTTGTCAATAAAGTCGTGCCCGTCGACGCGCGCCCCGATGATTGGGACGAATAGTCCGTCTCCGTTCTCATCACGCGAGTCCGTCGCCACTCGGCGTACTTCCCGTGTGTCTTCAATCGTCACACCGAACCAGCTGGCCAATGTTTGAATCGTTAGTTGTTCCATCGTATTTCCTCCTGTGACAAAGGAAAAGAGAGCCGAGGCCCTCTTGATCCTGTTGCGTTAATTCGACGGGGATTGGAGCTTCACCTTAAGTGTCGCCCCGGTTTTGACAGGCTTGTCTTTCCCGATAGACTGGGAAGTGACGAAGCCGGTCCCGTCGATTTCTAAATTCAATTGATACAACGTTGCCAATCGTTTCACATCTCGGAGTGACCAACCCGACAAGTTCGGCATCGCGAACGTATCGTCGGTCTTGAGCAATAACCGTTCGCCCGTGACGTACGACTGACCTTCGACTGGGCTTTGGGCCGTCACACTACCGCCACTACCGAGAAGGACCGGTGCGAACGCGGCTTCTCGCGACGTGTCGACTGCTTCCTTCCGACTAAGGTCGATGTAGGATGCAGTCGTCTTCGCTGAGGCCTCGACCGCTTTCTCTTGCTTCTCCGGCTCGACGCTCCGATAGCGGAGCGCCACGTCCATGACGTCCTTGAACAACGGGGCCATGATCCGCGGACCGGTCGTCGACGAGTCGCTGTTCGGACGATCGACGGCGATATACATGACGAGCTCCGGATCCTCTTCTGGGGCCATGCCGACGAACGAGTGAATGTACTGGCCACTCAAATACTTCCCGTTCTCGGCAATCTGGGCCGTTCCCGTCTTCCCGATGACGCGGTAGTTTTCGAGGGCGTACAGTTGCCCGGTACCGAGGTCGCTGTTGACGACCCCGTCGAGTGCTTCTCGCGTCTTTTGGGCCGCCTCGGCCGTAATCGGTTGGCCGACGACTTTCGGGTTCGTCGTCCGAATCGTCTCACCGGTCTCGCGATTGACGACTTTTTTAATGACGTGGGGCTGTTTCATCGTCCCATCCGTCGCAATCGCCGACGTCGCTTGCAAGATTTGCATCGGCGTCACCGCGGTCGATTGTCCCCATGCGGTGATGAGCACGTTGAGCGGGCTGTCGAAGTCGTATTGACTGTTGACCTCGCCCGGCAAATCGACGCCTGTCCGTTGATCGAACTTGAAGGCGTTGAAGTAGTCTTCGTAACGCCCGAGACCGAGCCGTTCGTTTGCCATGATGGAGAATGCGACGTTCGACGAATGCCAGACACCTTCTACCATAGGGATGGTACCCCATCCGGTAATATTGTAATCATTGAACGTCGTCCGTCCATACGTGTAAGAGCCGGACTTGTACAGTTCGTTCGGATCGAACACGCCTTCGTTGATCGCCGCGGCGAGGGTGAAGATTTTCATCGTCGATCCCGGCTCGAAACGTGACGAGACGGAAAAGTTGCTGTACGACGTGATTTCACGCGTGTTCGGGTCGAACGACGGCCGGTCAGACAAGGCGACGATCTCACCCGTCTTCGGGTCCATGATGATGGCCGTCGCATTTTTCGGTGCGTACTCTTTATACAATTCATCCATCTTCGTGTCGAGTAGTTGCTGAATCCGGTGGTCGATCGTCAACTGGACGTCGGCCCCGTCTTCCGGCTCGATTCGCAGCTGCTCGTCGCTCGCGATGAGCGGACGACCGGCCAAATCTTTCTCGAACCGGGTCAGTCCATACGACTCGCTCAAGATGTCGTTTAGTGACTTCTCAATCCCGAGTTCGCCGACGAGTTCGATTCGTCCGTTCTGATCGATTTTTTGCGCATACCCGATGACGCTTGATGCGAACACTTTGTTCGGGTAATAGCGTTTCGGTTCCTCGACGAACGTGATGCCTGGAATCTCGAACGCTTCAAGCTCTTCTTTTTGCTCGACCGTCAAATCACGTCCGGGGACACCGAACTCGATTTGTCCACGGTCGACGTTTTGTTCGAGCCGTTTTAAGATGTCCGCTTCGGTCATCGGAATGACGCTCGCGAGTTCGCGTGCGGCTTCTGGAAACTCTTCGGGCATGAGCGTCTTTCCTTCGACGCGCTCGCCGCCGAGCTTCAAGACCGCCACGACCCGGTAAGACGGGATGTTGATGGCAATCGGCTGACCGAACCGGTCAAAGATTTCGCCACGTTCTGCTTTCAACGTGCTGACCGCTTTCCACCGTTCTTCTTCGGCGAACGCGAGCATATTCTCACCTTTGTACGTTTGAAAGACAGATAGATAGAAGAACCAACCGACAAAAAATAAAAAGAGTGGTGTGAAGCAAACAATCGCTACCCACGCCACTCTTTTTTTACTCTGTTGTAGAGAGTTCATCTGTCAATCACCTTGACGTTCTTTTCGTTGAACTGCATTCCGAGCTTTTCAGCTATCGCATAGATTCTCTCTGGCGAGCTTAATTGGGCGATCTCATATTTCAATTCTTCATTTTCTTTGGCGAGGGCGTTCGTCTCTTGCGTGATTAACGCCGTGTCGCGCATGATGTTGTACGCTTCGTTATGTTTCGACACCGTGATGCCACCGAACAAGACGACAGAACCAATCATGGTCGGATACAAAATAGCTTCGAACAAAGTTAACGTACGTCGTTTTGGAGCAGGTATCGGTCGTTCTTGCGGAATCGGATTTCGATTCGGTGAAATGTGAGGCTGCAAAGCCTTGCGGGCAGCTTCTGGCATCAGGTATCCCTCCTACGTACAGTCTATTTTTGTTTTTCAGCGACGCGCAGTTTCGCAGAGCGGGCGCGGCGGTTGTCTTCGAGCTCTTCCCCGCCGGCCGTGATCGGCTTTCGGGTGATGAGTTTAAGTTCAGGTTCAAACTCTTTCGGAATGACCGGCAACCCTGGCGGAAGCGGCGGGTGCTGACTTTTCTCTTTAAAGACTTGTTTACAAATCCGGTCCTCTAATGAGTGGAACGTGATGACACAGATGCGGCCGTTGATGGCGAGCATGTCAATCGCGTCTTGCACGGCGCGGTCGAACACGTTCAATTCATCGTTGACCGCGATACGAATCGCTTGGAACGTCCGCTTGGCAGGATGTCCGCCTTTGCGTCGTGCCGGTGCCGGGATCGCATCTTTAATCAAGTCGACGAGTTCGAACGTCGTCTCAATCGGTTTTTCGGCACGTGCCTGCTCAATCTTTCGGGCAATCTGTTTCGAGAACTTCTCTTCCCCATATGTAAAGAAGATGCGGGCAAGGTCCCCGAACGCCCATTCATTTACGACGTGATAAGCCGAAAACGGCTTCGAGCGATCCATTCGCATGTCGAGCGGCGCGTCAAAGTTGTAACTGAACCCTCGTTCCGCCTCGTCGAGTTGTGGCGAGGAGACGCCGAGGTCAAATAAGACGCCGTCAACTTGTGTCACACCGCGACTGAGAAGCTCGTCTTTCAAATGGACGAAGTTGCTCTTTATAAAAGTAACCCGGTCTTCATATGGAGCCAATCGCTCTTTCGCATGTGCGAGTGCGACGTCATCTTGGTCGAACGCGTACAGATGACCGGTCGTCAATCGCTTCACAATCTCTTCGCTATGACCCGCTCCACCTAATGTACAGTCGACATAAATGCCGTCCGGTTTGATGTTCAATCCTTCGATGGACTCCATTTTTAAAACCGTTTCATGCTCAAACATACAAAAACCCTCTCAACCTACAAATTTCAACTGTTTTATTACACTTACTTTATCATAAAAATGTCAAGCACCGCATTCGTTTTTAGCGAAAAGAGGAAACAAAAAGGTAACAAACGAAAAAAGATTCCCTGTTTTCAAGGGAATCAAATTTTAAACATCCTTTTTCTTACAATTTAACTAAACATCGCTCAATTTCAGAGGTTTCATACGCACGGAACAGACGTTTGAACAAATCGAGACCGTGCCGGTTCAACATCGGCACCATCGACCAAATCCGTTCTTGCGGCGCATTCATCGGGACGAGACGGGTCGACAGATGGATGCGACGATCGTTCAATCGGTACTGTTCACGCTTCGCCTCGGCCCGCATCTCGTCGGCGAGCCGCTCGAGCAATTGTTTCGCGCTCGATTCAAACCGATGACCGTGACGCCCCGCTTCTTTGCCGACCGCCGCGGCTAACGCCCGATAGCTATACAGTTGTTCATCGAAAGCCGCATCGTCGAACGCATGGTCCGGGAGCGGCGTTGCCAAGTATTCCGCGAGGTCGACCCCTTCTTGCCGTAACTTCTTCTCATCATTTGACGAGAGAAGGACCGCACCGAGCCGCGGAAGCAGGATCGGCATCTTCCAGCCGAAGACGTGGAACAACGGACGCAACTGAAGCCAATAGGCGATCTCACCTGGCCCGGCGACATAGGCGAGCGTCGGGAACAGATAGTCTTGCATGAGCGGACGCGAGACGACGTTGTTCGAGAACCGCTCCGGGTGCGCTTCGATTTCTGCGAGCAGCTCCGCCTCTGTGAAACGATGTCCCCGCTTCGTCGTGAAGACATCACCTTCTTTCGTCAACAGCTCACGCGTCCCGTCATGATAGAAGACGTGTGCCGCTTCTCGGTTCAGCTCCACTTCCGGCATCCCCGGTTCGTACGCCTGCAGGAAAGCCTGTTTTACTTCGTCGTGCCCTTTGATGAGCCGACCGAACGCCGTCTGTCCGAGTGTCCGCACTTCTTTTTGGTGCGGGTCGAAGAGGAGGAACTCCTGACCGACGAAGCGACGCATCATCTTCCCGAAAAATTGGGCGAACGAATGCGACTGTTGCAACACGTCCACGAGCTCACGATAGAGAGAAGGGGTGTGGACCGTCTCCGTCTCGGCGAGGAGCATGCGCTGTAGCATTTGAACGAGTTCAATTTTCAACCGATCGAACTCGAGCTCTCCGACCGAAGCCTTTCCGGCAAGCGGGACGACCGAGAGTGTTTCTTTACGGAACTGACGGGACATCGGTTGCGGGACGAAGACGTGGTTGATTTCGGCGTAATCATGGTCCTCCGTCGCCATCCAGAAAATCGGCAATACCGGTTTATTCAACACGGCCTCGGCTTGTTTGGCCCGTTTGAGCACGGTCAACAGCTTGTACACCGCGAACAATGGACCGCCGAACACACCGACTTGTTGTCCGGTCACCATCGTATACGCGTCACCGTTCGCGAACGCTTCAAGCTTTCGCTCCATCGCTTCTGATAGCGGGCCGTACTCGGCTTGTTGGGTTCGTAAGATTGACGCGAGCGCTTCTCGATGCGGATACGTCCGTCCATCGAGCTCTTCTGCCCGCGCCTTCAACTCACCCATTCCTTTATAATCAAGCCAATCTGCATACCCTTCCTCGATTTGAATCATCGGAGAAGACGAGGCATACATGGCATCAAGCGACTCTATCCTCACGTATAACGACTTCCTTTCAATCAATCAATACATCATATGCTTGGCGATGCCGACGATGAACAAGACGGCATGGGTCGGGACGAGCAATAAAAAGAGCAAGCGCCAACCATGGATAAACATCTTCGTGAAGATGACCTCCTCGTGCCTCACCCGCTGCCAAATCGCGTTTATCGGAAAAATGGCAACGCACGCGGCGAGCAACAACCAAAACAGGTCATCCCCGACAATCGCCTCTAACAGGACGGCGCACGCATAAAACCAGAGCACGACGCCGACATCACAAACCAGCTTAAACGTATTGACCGATTTCGGCATAATTTTTCTAAGTATCATATACACCATAAACCAAATGATGAGTGGAAATGAAACGATATACACTAACACGATGCGCTCGCCCCTATAATCAGTTTTTGCATGAGCGGGATGACCGTCAGTTCGACCCCTCGCGTCTCCGCCCGTTTCAAGAGCGGCGTCAGGATAGCGTCCACTTCGGTCGGCCGGCCGGCTTCTATGTCCCGTAACATCGAGGAGCGATTGGTCGCCGTTTTCTCGATGATCGACTCGATATATGTATAGGGTACGGACTCGTCGAACAGCGACGTCAATTCCTTATAAATTGCGAGTGCGACGTCTCGGCACGGCGGTTGCCCGACCATACCGTTTGGCACCCGACAAAGCGCCGTGATCGGATTGATGATGGCGTTCGCGAACAACTTCTCGACGACGACGTGCCGGATATCGGATTCCCAGACGATCTGTAACGGGGACGCGCTAAAAACGAGCGGCTCCATACCTGTCAGGCTGCCGATTCGGACACGCCCGAGTCCGCTATGGCGGATGGTCGTCCCGTCACGTGTCACGCCGTGTTCGACGACTCCAAGCTGAAACCCACGCCGTTCTGCATAATCGAGATGGGCAATCCCGTTCGCACAGATAAACACGGGCACGTTCCCCGTCAACCGCTCGGTCGCCGCTTCCACGTGATGCGCTTTTGTCGTCACAAAAAAGACGTCCGCTTCCGTCTCGTCAAGCAGATGAATCGGTTTGGACACGACACGTGCCGTCCCGCTCGTCACCCCAACGCGTTCGATTGTGACGTCACCGTGTTCGCCGTTTCGACCGTATAACGTCACCGTATACTCTTCTGCGAGGAACGACGCCATCAACATGCCGACGGCTCCGTTCCCGATGATGCCTATCCGTTCAATCGGTCGCATCGGCAACCCTCCTTCTCGTCATACACAAAAAGAGTTTACCACAATCCGAATCGATGACCATAAAAAAAGAAGCGGCCTCCTAAGAGACCGCTTCTTCAAGCATTATTTGCTTGTTACTTCTTTACCGTTGTAATGTCCGCAAGATTTGCAAACACGGTGTGAAAGTTTCATTTCGCCACAGTTCGGGCACTCGTTCATACCAGGTACGTTGAGTTTGAAGTGAGTACGACGAAGACGTTTGCGAGTTTTCGACGTTCTACGGAATGGTACTGCCATCGTTGTCCACCTCCTTGAAAAGTTAGCCTTTCTCGTCCTCTTTTTTCGAGAACAAGTCGGCAAGTCCCGCGAGGCGCGGGTCAATTTTTGGTTGGTCGTCCAGCTGATCCTCTACGAGGGCCCAGCCTTCCCCTTCAACCTGAGTTTTGTCTGTTTCGTTCCCGAACACTTGCATCGGGACGTCTAACATGATGAGCTCACGTACGATCGGTCGCAGATCAATCGTATTTCCTTCTGGCAAATTGACGTCATCGAATTGCTCCGTGTAACGCCCGTTCTCCAAAAAGAAAGGCTCGAGTGATTCAATATCGAATTCATACATGACATCGTCTAACGTACGCGCATCTGGCAACGTCAGGTCACCTTGAATCTTCAGATTGAATGTAACTTGATTAGATGTGAACGACGCATCCCCGTGCACATGCACTGGGCGAATCGATCGGATATCCGGATGGAGCTGAGTCAGCTCCGGAAGTTCGACCGTCTCATCGACGATAAAACTGTCACCTTGGTTTCGAAGCTTAAGTAGCTGTGCAATAGACCATTTCATCCGAATCACCTCAATTGCAACAATATGAATTATAGATAGGCCAACTTGTTTTGTCAATGTTTTTTCTTTACACTAAAATCAGTTGACGACGGCGCTTTGTCAAAGCGTACTTATCCATCTTACACCAATCCAATCGACATTGCAAAGGAGTAATTTTATGCAAAAGACGGCCATCATCGCCGAGTATAATCCTTTTCACAACGGTCACCTGTATCAAGCGGAAACCGCCCGGCTCGAGACCGAGGCCGAAGCCGTCATCGCCATCATGAGTGGACAGTTCACCCAGCGCGGCGAACCGGCCGCCTTCGACAAGTGGTCACGGGCTCGAGCGGCGGTCGAGACCGGGGCAATCGACCTCGTCGTCGAACTCCCGACCCGCTACGGCGTTCAACGCGCCGACCGCTTCGCGAGCGCAGCCGTCCATCTCGCCGAGCGGATGGATTGCCAGACACTGTCGTTCGGAAGCGAGAGCGGTGACGTATCGGCGATTCAGCAGGCCGCCAAGTCCGAGGTCGAATCGACACCGGCCTATCGTGACGCGTTCCAATCTGCGTTAAAGGAAGGATCGTCCCCGGCGAAGGCATCGAGTACGGCGTTCGCTTCCCTGTATCCCGATTTTGACTTGACGCTCCCGAACAATATTTTGGCCTACCACTACGCGCAAGCGGCCAGTTCCATCAATCTTCATACCGTCCGGCGTCTCGGGGCCGGTTATCACGACACCGGCGTCTCGGACGTCATGTCGGCCACGGGCGTCCGCGCCCATTACCTTGAGGCCGGAAGCGTGCGAGCGGTGCCTGAGGCCACGCGGAGGCTGTTTGAACGTCAGTCGATGGCGCATTGGTCGCTCTATTGGCCGATGCTTCAATATAAGCTACGGACGACGCCAAAATACGTGCTCGAGCAGCTCGTCGGCATCGACGCCTCGCTCTCGCCGCGTCTCATCGAGGCCGGGATGGAACCGACGTTCGAACGGGCCCTCTCGAAGATGCTGACGCGCCGGTATACGCGGACGGCGATTCAGCGGGCGCTCGTCTCGGTGCTCATCCACTTCGAGCGGACAGAGTTGCCCGTCCGTTTCGATGACGTCCCTTACGTGCGTCCCCTCGCCTTCAATCCGGTCGGCCGACGCGTCTTGAACGAATTAAAAAAGACGGTACCGCTTCTCAGCAAGTACCACCCTGACCTCGCCTTCGAGGCGCGCGTAACCGAGGCGTACCGCCTCCCGCTCGGCCTGTCCCGGCCCGAATATAGGGAGACGCCTCAGTTCATCGACTCCAAATAACGAATCGCCTCTTCGACCGTCTTGACCGGTACGACTTCAATGTCGGACTCGAGCCGGTCGAGGGACGACCTCGCTTCCTCGTAGTTCGGTCCGTCCGGCACGAAGAACACGGTCGCCCCGGCACGGTCGGCGGCGACGATCTTTTGCCACGCTCCACCAATTGGTCCGACGTTCCCTTCCTCATCGACCGTACCGGTCCCGGCAATCCTCTCTCCGTTCGCCAAGTCACCAGGCGTCAATTGATCATAAATTTCAAGCGTGAACATGAGACCGGCCGACGGCCCCCCGACGTTCGTGAGTTCAAAGGCGACGGACGGGTCCGTGACGACGTCCTGGACCGGCAACGGTTCATAGATGCCGATACCGACCCGATCGCCGGAGCGGTCGAGCGGTTGGACGAGCGTAGTGACGACCCGTTCCCGCCCGTCCCGTTCAATCGTGAGTGTCACCTCGTCGCCTGCCTCAAACGTCGCCACTTGATCGAGAAAATCAAGTCGTGACATGAAGGCGCGGCCGTCGATTGCCGTGATCACGTCGCCGGGCTTCAATACGTTCGAAGCGAGCGACCCGGTAATTGGGGCCGAGACGTACATGCCATTGAAATCGACGTCTACGTCCGCCTCGGCGAGCGCGTAGGCATATTGGATCGCCGCTTGTTGCGATGAAGCCATGAGCAGTTGTTGACGCCGTTCGTAGTCCTGTTCACCTTCCCCGTCATATAAATAACGGCTCGATGGGCTCGCTTCGGTGAACGGTGTGAACCAGCTCCCGACGAGCCACAGTGGTGTCGCCCGTCGCTGCGAGATGGTGACCATCATGAGCTCGCCCGGCTCTTTCTCTCCATCTTCGACCGTCATGAACCGTTCAATCGATGTCGCCTCGCCCGGATACGTGATGTAATACGGTAACGGGACGAACAAGAACATGAGCACGGCGACGAGTAAGCCGAATCCGATTTTGAGCGACTTCATGGTTGTCGGCTCGCTTCAAACTTTCTGCGGAGCGCCTCTTCGACTTGAACCGGAACGAGCTCATTGACGGAAGCCCCATATTTCGCGACTTCTTTGACGATGGAAGAGCTGAGGAACGAGTACTGGCTGTTCGTCATCATGAAGAGCGTCTCAACGTCTTCGTTCAACTTTTTGTTAATGGACGCGATTTGCAGCTCATACTCAAAGTCGGAAACGGCACGCAAGCCTCGGACGATGGTCGCCGCTTCCCGCTCGGCGGCGTATTCGACGAGCAAACCGCCGAACGCGTCGGCCGTCACGTTCGGCAAATGTGTCGTCACGTCACGGATGAGCGTGAGCCGCTCCTCGACGTCAAATAACGGTGCTTTGCTCGAGTTTTCGAGGACGGCGACAATCACTTCGTCAAAGATGGCCGCGGCGCGCTCGATGATATCTAAATGACCGTTCGTAATCGGGTCAAAGCTTCCTGGACAGATGGCGATGCGTTTGGACATGTTCTCACTCCTCAGTTGATGCGTACTCATAAAAACTGATCGTGATCACGTCTGAGTAGCGCTGAACTTTTATTTTTTCGAGTCGCCCGACACGTTCCGGCAACTCGGCCTCACTCCCATGTTCGCAGACGACGACCCCGTTATCGGTCAGGAGGTGGTTCGCCTCGATGAGCTGTAAAAACGTCTCATGTGTTTCGGCGTGATACGGTGGATCCATGAAAATGAGCTTGAATTCTCGTCCGCTCGTGATCAGCTCGTCGAGCGCTTGTCGTGCATCTTGACGATAAACGGTCGCATTCGCTTCGTAGCGCGTGACGCGCAAGTTCTCTTGAATCGTCTGAATCGCCTTCGTCTGCTTGTCGACGAACACCGCGTGGTCACAGCCACGGGAGAGCGCTTCGATTCCGAGCCCGCCACTTCCGGCATACAAATCGAGCGCGTCTCCCCCCGCGAAATAAGGACCGATGATGTTAAATAACGATTCTTTTACTTTATCTGTCGTCGGACGTGTCGCCGACCCCGGGACCGCTTTTAATCGTGTCCCTTTGCGTTCTCCTGAAATGACGCGCATGGTTCTCTCCCCCACCAGAAAAGATGAAGGTGTCGCCACCTTCATCTTGTTTCGTTTTATTTCTGTTTCGGCGCATACGTCTCGGCGATGAACGGCCGTTCGCTACGCACGACGTCCTCGACGAACGGCAACGCCCGCATTTGCTCGATGACCGCCTCGTGTCCGTCCAAGTCCGTATACAAAAAGGCATACTTCTCCCGTTTCGACACATAATACAAGTTCGCGTATCGTCTGAGCACTTTCACTTGTTTAAGCGACTGGACGTACACGACAAGGCCGATGCGTCCGTTCAGCTCAAACGAGTTAGACAGCACATCCACAGCTTCCGCCTCCTCCGCCACAGCTTCCTCCGCCGGAACAGCCACCCTCATCGAAGAACGGGTTGCCCGTCGGGACTTTTATTTTCGGGGATACGGAGTGGGCCAGTAAGCCGCTCACTTCCCCGAGCAGTTTGTCCAAATTCCGCTCCGCTTTCTTGAAAGCGGCCACTTCCGGTTGGACGTCGAGCCGACGCTTGACGAGATGCATCTCTTTTTTGATGCGGTCATGGTCCGGGTGATGTTTGCCGAACCGCTGCACGTACTCGTAATCTTCTTTCATGCGTAAAAACTCACGCTCTACGTCACGCGCCTCGTCTGACGCCAGGCGTGCCCGCTTCGTCGTGATATATGTTTGGAACGACTCGCTCGACTCAATCCATTCGGCCAACGTTTCGGCCTGGTCGAGAAGTGCGATCGTCTGTTCAGTGATAATCATGGCTTTCACCCTTTCTGACATGATTTTACCACAATTGATTCCCTCTGTGAGCAATCGGCTTTATAATTGAATGTGACTCATGCGTTCAGAACAGAAAGGAAGTGAATCACCGTGCCTGCACGGTGTCCGATGAAAAAAGTCTCGTTCAATATGATTCGCTCGGCCGGCATCATAACCGACTACGCGAAACCAGAATACTACTTTGACCAACTCGATAAAGTACGCGCCGCTGAACTCGTCTTGTTCCCCGAATATTGGATGGTCAATTCCATCATCTACGGTTTAAATAAACCGATTTATCCGTCTCCAGCGACGTATCACCTCGGCCACGATAAAATCGAGATGACGCGGGCGTTCAAGGCGACGTTCCCGGACCGCATCCCAAAGACCCTCATTTACGGAAAGAACGCGTACACGATTGAACGCGTGCTCGAGGAGTTCACCTACCCGTTCGTCGCCAAGACGGCAAAATCGTCGATGGGGCAAGGCGTCTGGCTCATCAAACAGGAGCAAGACTGGCTCGAGTATGTCGA
Source organism: Exiguobacterium alkaliphilum 12/1 (assembly GCF_000714435.1). Taxonomy (GTDB): domain Bacteria; phylum Bacillota; class Bacilli; order Exiguobacteriales; family Exiguobacteriaceae; genus Exiguobacterium; species Exiguobacterium alkaliphilum. The sequence goes on along the minus strand of NZ_JJMW01000019.1, from coordinate 19,057 downwards.
GAAACACGATACGTTTTACGTACAGGAATACATCCCGAACGACCGTGACCTTCGCATCATCATCATCGGCGAAGACGTCGCCGGCGCCTACTGGCGTGTCAGCGAGGCGTTCCTAAACAACGTCGCCCAAGGCGCTCACTTCTCTTATGACGATATCCCGCAAGACGTCGTCGACGAAGTACTCGAGATTGCAAAGACGCTGCACATCAACCACGCGGCGTTCGATGTCATCGTCACCGCCGAAGGCTTTTATATCCTCGAGTTCAACGTCTTCTTCGGTTCAGAAGGCCTGATGCCGCTCGGAGTCCGCTTGGCAGAGAAGATTGACGCCTACCTCGAGACGCTTCGTTGACCGTTCATCTTTTTTTCACAATTTGAACACACGTTATTCCAACAATGTTTTTGGATATGATATGATGACATATGAGGTTTATTGAAAAAAGGGGGATTATGATGAAATTTGAGCAGTTCCACATCGAGGGAAAAGAGATCCGCTTCGGTTTGCTCGAGACGATCATGGATCATCATCATTTCATCCGTGAAGGCGCTTGGGACTACGAGCGTGCGACGTATGATATGAAATACGAGAAGCAATCGACGGGTGAGACGTTCTACCTTCGCTTACCGGTCTACGCGATTGAAGGCCAAATCGAGGACCGTCACGCTGTCGTAAAAATGTTGACACCGATTCTCGGGAAACACTATTACCCACACGGCGTCGAATATGACGAAGAGTTTCCGGAAGAGATTGTCCGCGACTGCGAGCGTCGCTTGACGGCTCTCGCCGACACATTAGAAGTCAAACCCCTTTAATCGTAAAGGGGTTTTTCATTTGAAGACATATGTCTGTCAACGAAAAAGGACCCCCTATAGAGTCCGTATCCCGTCATGTTCAACCCCCAAGTCAAGCAGGTAAGTCCTCCACTCGAATAATCTTGCAGCCTTTCCCTTCATAATACTGAATCATCTCGGCAATCTTCTTTTGATCATAACTTGTTATACAATCGGACAAGACTTGAACATCATAGTTTGATTTTCGCATGTTGTAACACGTCGACTTCACGCAGGCGATGGCATCCGCCCCGGTGATGTAGAACGTCTCGACTTCATGCTGCTCGATGAAGGTTGCGAACGCTTCGCTCGTTAACGCGTTTCCTTTATATTTCGTGAAGACGTGGTCAGACACCACCTTCAAGTCCGGGACGAGCTCGGCCCCGCGCGTACCCGTTTTAAACGTCCTCGTCCCTGCCGAGAGATTCTCATGACGGATGTAGACGACCGGCACGTCATGCTCGACGGCCCAATCAATCGAGTGATTGACGTTTTCAATCACGGTTTTGTAATTTTTCGTAATATCGTTTTGAAGATCAATGACGACTAACGCTTCTTTTCCCATCCTTCTTCCTCCTCGTTTCGAACAGATGTGCTGGTAGTCTTTTCTTTTCCTAATCATAACAGAGTTCACTTATGGAAAATATAGGTACAAAGAAAACAGGACTGCGTTGTTGCCCTCGAGCTGTGGATGAGACGAATCGTGACCTGCGATTTAGTTCGTCTTCTTTGGGTTCAATAATCCCGAGACGCACGGCCCGACAGAAAAATTGAAGAAACGCAAAGACGAGAGGCCGCACAAAGGCGGCCTCTCGCGGCGCTCATCCGACGGCGCCGTAGACAATAGCGAGCGGAGGGAGACCCGGCAGCGTTACCCGATGCGGCTCCCTGCTCGCCCTAAGAGCGGAGACGCCAAGAGGATGAGTGAAAACATTCTGTTCGTCAACAAACGGAGGACCGCAACGCGGCCCTCCGTTGTCGTTACGTCGCGATGACGTTCAACGTCACATCGACTTGCCCGAGCAACAAATCGAATTGATCTCGGATGTAACGGTACAACCGTTCCGCCTCTGCGAGCGAGAGCGGTGCGATCACTTGATAATCGTAGCGATCTTTCGACAAAGAAACGACTTTCACTTCAGCCAAGCCGAACTCGATTGCACTACATGCAATCAAATCCTCAATCGCCCGTTCCGCAATCGTCACATCTCCATACGAATAATCGTTCCCAATCACAGCCATCGTATCGTTCATCGTCTTCACTCCTTTTCAGCAACGAGCACGTTCACGTCCTCCATGATAGATTCTATATCGACCGGCTGATCTCCTGTCGTCGCCATTTGCGCGACGGCCCGCACGTCATGCTGTCGATCGACGATATACATCGTCGTGGCGTGCGTGACGAGCCCGCTGTTCGCCTTCGAATAATAGAATTGAAGCTGGCGCGTGATGCGGTCGATGTCCGCTTTCTCACCCGTCAACACTTTCCATCCTGTAGGTTCCGCTTGAAAGGCGGCACCGTAATTTTCAAGCACCGGTACCGTATCGACTTCCGGGTCGACCGTGATGGCGACGAGTTCGACATCGGTCCCATACAATCCGTCGGCCTTCAACTCTTGCTCGAGTTTCATAAAGTCCCGGAGCGTGAGCGGACAGATGTCCGGACAGTTCGTGTAAAAGAACGTAATCACTTTTACTTTCCCGTTGTCGGAGTTGTACGTCTCACCATCTAGTGCATTCGTGAGTGTGAACGGTGTCGGTTCTTGAATGACCGGCAAATCGTCCTGTTTAAAGAATAAGAAATAAGATGCGACGCCGATGGTGATTAGGACGGCTACCGTCAAACCGACCGTCATATAACTGTTCCGTTTCATCCTCATCCCCCTCTCTTGGGTCACCCTCCGATAATGGCGCGGAAGACGTTCGTCGTCTCACCCGGCTCGAACGCGACATAGAGGAGAACGTATACCGTGACACCGGTAATCGCCGTGAAGAACCAGACGACCGAGGCTTTCGGGGCAATCTTGCGGTGTTTTGCGACTTTGTTTTTATAACCGAGGTAGAGCGTGATCAAACCGAGCACGCCCCCCGTCGTCGCGAGTAAGATATGGAAAATCATGAACGCCAAATAATATGGTTTGATGCTGTCCGGACCGCCGAACGCCGTGTTGCCGACGAAGATGGTGCGTGACACGTAAAGAATGAAGAACGTCGTGGCGGCCACCGCTGCGGCCGTCATGACTTTTTTGTGCTTCTCGATGTCACGGCGGTCCCGTGCGATGATGACCCAGCCGATGGCGACTAAAATCGCGCTGAGCACAATGAATGAAACACTAATCAATGCAAGATAATTCATCGTTGTTTCCCCTTTGCCTTAACTCATTTTTTCTCTTGTTGCTCTTGCGGCGAGAACGACATGCCTTCCTCGAGCGCGAGCGACTTCGTCCGGCGAACCCAGCCAAAGAACGTCCAACCGAAGAAGAAGCCGTAGACGAGTTCTTGACCAAGCTTCATCAATACCCCGCCGAAGCGTTGGTCTTCTAGCGCACTATTCGTCGCACCCATGAGCGCGTTCAAATCGAGTCCTGACACGTCGCCGTTCGGCATACAGTAGCCGAGTACTGTCGCGAACGTCTCGACGTCCGTGTACGCATCGTAAAGGATATTATGACTAAAGATGATGAGCGCACATGCGGGCGTCAAAAGCACCCCGTTGGCGATGATGTATACCATCCGTTTCAAATCGGACATGCCTTCTTCTTCCTCTGAGAGGAACGGTGCGATCACCGGATACCACATCGTCAAACTGAAGACGAGGAGCGCACCGTGGAAAATACGGTGGACTTCATAATTCGTCAACACGTAATCGAAGATGAATGGCATATGATACAACGTGAATAACGCGTTGAACAAGATGAGCGCGATGAGCGGCTTCGTCATGAACTTGAGTGTCGGCCCAATCACTTTATAGCTAAATAATTTTTCAAATACCCAATACGGCAACCCGTAGACGACGAGCGCCGGTGCGAGCACGTAGACGAGCACCATTTGGAACATATGCACCGAGAAGATGATGTGCGCGAGCACGTCGACCGGGCTTCCGAATCCGATGTAATACAAAACGATGGCAAATAGCATACTGAACTTTTGCAACAACGTGGTCGACTCATATCCCCGCTTCGCCATTTTCTCTGTGACGACCGCGTACAGGACGTACAGTCCTACCATGAGCAATCCGAAGAATGGACTCCAAAGCGTCATCCAATCGAACTGCCTGAGTAGCTCTGATGTATTCCAGAGCATCCCTTCACCCCTTTTCTCTCTCTCCCAAACCGATGAAACCGTTCACTTCAAGATTACTATTCCTTTATTTTTGAAGTAAAGCAAAAAGGACCGAATCATCTGTGTTTCCACAGATGTTCAATCCTTTGTCACATTTACCAAATGAGCAAACGAAGTGCCGCTACCGTGATGACGGCGACAAAAATGCCGAGCCACATCATCCCAACGATCCATGTGTTACCACGGTTGTTCATATGCATGAACATGTACAACTGCAAGAACACTTGAATGATGGCGAGGATAATCAAGAAACCACCCGCCGCCCACACCGGCATGAGTTCAGCGTACACAGCGCCGAACGCTAGGAATGTGAGTAAAATCATCATGGCGAAACTGATCAACTGGAGCTGATATTCGCGTTTCGACTCGGCTTTTACTTCGAGCTCTAACTGCTTGTGCGATTCGTTCATTGGACGTTTTTCCATATTAGCTCACCATCCCTAGGAGATAGACGATCGAGAAGATGAAAACCCAGACGACATCGATGAAGTGCCAATACAGGCTCGACACATAAAACTTCGGTGCGTTGTACACATCGATTGGACGGTTCCAGTTCCGGATGAGAAGCGTCCCAATCCAGAATAGACCGAACGTGACGTGCGCGCCGTGGAATCCGACGAGCGTGTAGAACGCTGAACCGAACGCGCTCGACGTGAACGTATGACCGATATGGTAGTAGTGAATGAACTCGTAAATCTCAGCTGCAAGGAAGCCCGCACCGAGAACGAGCGTGACGATCAACCAGAACTTCATGCGGCCAGGGTTGTTCGCTTTCATATTCATCATCGCGAGCACGCTCGTAAGCGAACTCGTGAGGAGGAGCATCGTCATGAAGAAGACGAGCCCCATCTCAAAGATATTGTACGAGCGGAGTTCCTCTGGCGCACCAGAGTTCAATAGGCCGACATACGTTCCGAATAGCGAGGCGAAGAGAACGGTCTCTCCACCAAGGAAGAACCAGAAGGCCACATATTTATTTTTCCCATCCAGCGTGGCTTTCTCTGGATTGGCCGGAAGGCCGGTTACCGGGTGTTTTTCAACTGCATGTGCCATTTATTGTTCTCCTTTCTCACGAATCGCTTTCAAATCCGCTTCGACTTGTGATTTTGGAATGTAGTATCCGTGATCGTCGATCCATGAACGGAGGAACATCGATACGAATGTCATGAGTAAACCGAATGCGATGAGCGACCAACCGATGATCATGTTGTCCTTTTGGAAAATCGCGCCAAGACCGGCGATGAACAGTCCAAGTGACATGAAGAACGGAATCAACGAGTTGTTCGGCATGTGAATGTCTGTCACCGGTTCAGAGACAGACACCCGTTTGTTGCCAGCCATCTTCTCGAGCCAGAACGTATCGAGACCTTTGACGAGTGGCGTTTGCGCGAAGTTGTACTCTGGCGTCGGCACGGGAAGTGTCCACTCCAATGTACGACCGTCTTCCCAATGGTCTGGTTTGACAACTTGTTTCGACATGAATGCTTTCACGACTGCGACGAGCAAGATGATCGTCGACACACCCATGAAGAAGGCACCGATTGTCGACAGTAAGTTCATCGTTTCAAACCCTTGGTTCGGAAGGTATGTGAAGACGCGGCGTGGCATCCCGAACAATCCGAGGAAGTGTTGAGGGAAGAACGTCAAGTGGAAGCCAATAAAGAACAACCAGAACTGCCAATAGCCGAGCTTCTCAGAGAGTGCCTTACCGAACATGAGCGGGAACCAGTAGTAAAGTCCAGCAAACAGTCCGTAGACGACCCCACCTACGATTACGTAGTGGAAGTGAGCGACAACGAAGTAACTATCATGGTACTGATAATCCGCCGGTGCAACCGAGAGCATGACCCCTGTCATCCCTCCGACGAGAAACGATGGAATGAATGCGACCGAATAAAGCATCGCGACGTTGAACTTAATTTGGCCGCCCCATAGCGTGAACAACCAGTTAAAGATTTTAACCCCGGTCGGGACAGCGATCGCCATCGTCGCGACCGCGAAGATTGAGTTGGCAACCGGTCCGAGACCGACTGTGAACATATGGTGGACCCAAACCATGAATCCTAAGAACCCGATGAGCATCGTCGCAAATACCATCGTCGTGTAACCGAAGAGGCGTTTACGTGCGAACGTCGGGATGATTTCCGAGAAAATACCGAAAGCCGGTAAAATCAAAATGTATACTTCCGGGTGACCGAAAATCCAGAAGAGGTGTTCCCAGATGATGACGTTTCCGCCCATCGCCGGGTTGAAGTAAACGGCTCCGAACAGTCGTTCGAACATCAACATGAACAATCCGACCGTAAGTGGCGGGAATGCGAAGACGATCAAAGCCGAAGCGACGAACGTCGTCCATGTGAAGAGCGGCATGCGCATGAGCTTCATGCCCGGTGCACGCATGTTTAAAATCGTGACGAGGAAGTTAATCCCGGCCATGAGTGAACCAAAACCTGAAATTTGAAGACCGAGCGCATAGAAGTCAACGCCCGTCGCTTCCGGTTGTGTCGAGAGCGGCGCATAAGCCGTCCACCCTGCGTTCGGTGCAGCGCCGAAGAACCAGCTCAAGTTGAGCATGACGCCACCGAAGAAGAACAACCAGAATCCAAGTGAGTTAATGAACGGGAACGCGACGTCGCGTGCCCCGATTTGAAGCGGTACGACGGCGTTCATGAAACCGAAGAGCATCGGCATCGCCGCTAGGAAAATCATCGTCGTTCCGTGCATTGTGATCAATTGGTTAAACGTCTCACCGCTGACGAAGTCGTTCATCGGACGAACGAGTTGCCAACGAATGAGTAACGCTTCAATTCCACCGAGAAGGAGGAAGAAAATCCCTGAGAACAAATACAAAATACCGATCTTTTTGTGGTCAACCGTCGTAATCCAGTCCATAAGGCCATTGTATTTACGCGATTGCTGCAATGCAGTGGTCTGTGCCACGTGAAATCCCCCTTTTCCCGTTAGTCAATCTTCTGATCGTACAAGAAGTCAACGAGTGCGTCTAACTCTTCATCACTGATTTGGCCTTCCGTGAAGCCAGGCATGAGCGCGCCTTGTTTCAAGCTTTGCGGGTCACGAATCCATTGCTTCAACTCTTCCTCGTTGTTCTCGAGGTAGCCAGCCAACCATTCGCGATCCCCATAGTTCGTCAAACTCGGCGCAACTTTCCCACCACCGTGACAGCTCAAGCAGCTCTCGACGTATACGGCTTCGCCGACTGTGAGATTTTCGTTGTTCGCTGTGAGGCGTTCCGCATCTTCATCTTGCTTCGCTTTCATGTCCTCAAGCCATTGATCGTAATCCGCTTGATCGAGCGCGATGACTTTAAAGTCCATGAGTGCGTGTGACGGACCGCAAAGCTCGGCACACTTCCCGTAAAACGTACCTGGTTCGTTTGCATGGAGCCACATTTCGTTGTCGAGTCCAGGGTTCGTATCCGTTTTACCAGACAATGCCGGAACCCAGAACGAGTGAATGACATCTTTTGACGTCAAGTTGATGCCGACACGCTTGCCTGTCGGGATGACGAGTTCTTGACCAGTGACGACGCCCGCGTTCGGGTACTCGAATTCCCACCAATAAAGGTTCGCCGTGACGTTGATTTCTTCTTCTTTTTTCGCTTCTTTCGCTTTCGCGAGTTCGACGGTCGTCGTGATCGTCGGGACAGCGAGAATGATAAGCAAGATGATTGGAACGACTGTCCAAATCAATTCGAGTGTACTGCTTCCTTCTACCTGTTTCGGAATCGAATCATCTTTCCGACGGAATTTCATAAGGACGTACACGTGAATAACCGTAACGATGACGAGTACGAAGAGCATGATTGCCAAACTGATGAGAATGATGCGAAGCTGAATCTCAGCCCCTTCTCCCATCGGCCGCAATGCAGACAATCCCTCAACGCCACACCCTGATAACAGGAGTGCAAACATCATCATCGGGACGATTCCAAACAGAAGCTTCTTAAATGATTTCACAACAATCCCCACTTTCTCCCAAAATGATGTGCAAAAGTATCTATATAGTGAGTGCGATTAAAACTTGCCGTCACGATGAAGGCAATGCCGTCAACATGAGGGCGACAATCCACACGACTAAATAAATTAATGAATAAAAGAACATTTTATTGGCCCACTTGATTTCGTCATCGGCTTTAAACCCTTTCAAACCGAGATACAACCAGTACCCCCCGAGTACGGCCGCGATAATCACGTAGACTGTACCGTAGTGCATGAAGAGAAGCGATGCCGGAATGAGCGTCGCGATCCACCAAATGATTTGGCGTTTCGTAATGGCGAATCCGTTCACGACAGGTAGCATCGGGATGCCAGCTGCGCGATATTCCTCGACGCGACGCATCGCGAGCGCGAGGAAGTGCGGCGGTTGCCACAAGAACATGACGAGGAACATAAGCCACGCATCGATATGAAGCGCCGGGTCGATTGCTGCCCATCCGATAAGCGGTGGGACCGCTCCCGAAATGCTACCAACGACCGTGTTCAACGTGTGCGTACGTTTCAGCCACATCGTATAGATGACGACATAAAAAAATGCCCCGATTAAACCGAATACTGCTGCCACATACGACACAATCAAAAGCATGAATGTCCCGACCGCGAGTTGCGTCAATCCGAGGAGTAAAATACGTTCTCCTGAAATTTTCCCGGTGACACTCGGTCGATTGTCCGTACGTCCCATCAAGTAATCGATATCACGGTCCACGAAGTTGTTTAGGTAACAACTCCCGGAGATGACGAGTGCGCTGCCTAACATGGTTAATAAGAGCTGCGGCCATACTTCAAATAAATAAAGTACGGGCGTATCGCTCTGGTATGTTGCTGCTACGAAGAAACCGGCGAACACTAACAACAAGTTAGCACGGACGATTCCCATTTTTGCGAGAGCAACATAGTCACGGAACGAGGCGGATTCTGTATATTCTACTTCTGCCATCATTCCTGGGTTGACTTTTGTCATACTGACCCCCCCACATAATCACGAAATCCTCGTATTCTTTTCACAAAAAAAACACAATATAAGCAAAGTACACCTAACTCATAACAAAGATACCATATTTTTAAAAAGAATACGTCGTTTATGCTTGTAAAATAGCGAGTTTTTTGTGACGAACGTGTGATAATTGTCACACCAAAAAACCATTACTAATACTAGAATAGCGATTTTGATAGCGATTGCAAGCTTTTCCGTTTCGTTTTTTGGATCGAAACCCGTATAATAAGTATGGCGAAAAAAATAACAACTTACAAGGCGCAATTGTCGTGATTTTTCTCAAAAGCAGGTGGTAACGAATGCATAAAAAACTCGCACTCTTCTCTGGGTTTGTCACCCTCGGGATGATGCTCGTCCTCATCATGGGTGGAACCGTGACGAAGACGGACTCGGGTGACGGCTGCGGCACGGACTGGCCGCTCTGTCACGGAAAACTGATTCCGACGAACCCGAGCATCGAGACGATGATTGAATACAGTCACCGGGTCGTCTCCGGGATTGAAGGGCTTCTCATCATCGCCTTGACGATTTGGACGTTCGCGGTCGTGAAAAACCGCTTCGACGTCAAAGTGTTCGCGTTCCTCGCGTTCATCTTCATGTTGATTCAGTCGATCATCGGAGCCGGTGCCGTCATCTGGCAACAGTCGGATGCGATTCTCGCCCTCCATTTCGGCATCTCGCTCGTCTCGTTCGCATCCTTACTCATCTTGACGATTCTTTTATTTGAGGGTGAGCGGGTTCATAAGACCGTGTCTGAAAAATTAAAGATCCATCTGTACGGCTTGACGATTTACACGATGGTCGTCGTCTACACCGGCGCTTACGTCCGTCACCTCGGCGCCACGTACTCATGCGTCGGCTGGCCGATTTGCGCACAAGAAGTGTGGACATTCGAATCCTGGGTCCAAATGGGCCACCGTGCCATGGCCGCGTTGCTCGTTTTCTATACGCTATACGTCCTGTACTTGGCACGCCGGGAGACGAACCGTCTCGTTGAACGTGGCATGTGGGCCTCGCTCTTCTTCATCATGCTGCAAGTCGGCACTGGCGCTTGGATCGTTCTCGGCGGGCACGCGACTTACGTGCCGCTCCTTCACGCCTTCTTGATCACGTGCTATTTCGGGATTATCTCCTACTTGGCGTATCATGCGTATCGGGCCCAAGCGAGTCATGATGCCTCGAAACAAAACATCAGCTAATGCGTAAACGGACCAAGTCGCTTTTGCGACCTGGTCCGTCTCTGGCCTTCCGTCTATTCGGGAGGCTTTTTTATTGCGCGTCTTTAAAGCGTTCGAGCGCCCTTGCCCGTGCTTCTTTATGGTCGACAATCGGGTCGACGTACCCGTCCCGTTCGCTTGCATCAGGGAAATGAATCGCCTTCGCGTCGAGATGGTCCAGCTCAGGCACAAACTTCCGGATGAACGTCCCGTCTTTGTCGAACTTCTCCGACTGCGTCGTCGGGTTAAAGATGCGGAAGTACGGTACGGCGTCCGTTCCGACTGAGGCGGCCCATTGCCATCCGCCGATGTTCGAGGCGGCCTCATAGTCGATCAACTTCTGTTCAAAGTAGCGTTCACCTTTACGCCAATCGATGAGCAAATGTTTTGATAAGAACGAGGCGACAATCATCCGTAAACGGTTGTGCATCCAACCCGTCTCGTTCATTTGGCGCATCGCCGCATCGACGATCGGATAACCGGTCTCCCCTCGGCACCAGCGGTCGAACTGTTCGTCGTTGTCCTCCCAGTCGAGGTGTTTATACTTGTCGTTGAACGGCCGATCTTTCAGCCCTGGGAATTGGACCATAATCATGTAGTAGAACTCGCGCCACAACAGTTCATCGTAATACGTGTCACGTCCTTTCGACTTCGGTGCCGACAAGACGGCGTCGGCGACGGTCCGAATCGATAAGACGCCGGTCCGTAAATACGGGGACAGACGGCTCGTCCCGGCGATGGACGGAACGTCACGGTCCTCGTCATACTGGTTGATCCGTTCGTTCACGAAGTCGGTCAACCGGCGTTTCGCAGCCGTCTCCCCGAGCGCTTTCCATTCCCGCTCGCACCGGTCGAACTGCTTCTTCAGTTCAGGCGGTACCTCGTTTTTTGACGTCACAAGTCGTTTCAAACGGTCACGACTCACTTCATACGGTTTTGGCGGCACCTCTTCATAGGCCGCCTTTTTGAACGGAGTGTACACTTTATAGGGATCACCGTCTTTTTTCGTGAAGGCGTTCGGTGCGAACAAGTGTCGATCGAGCAACCGGACGACGAGCACCTCATCCCCGAGTAACTTGATGACGTTGTCGTCCCGTTGTTTGAACGGCTCGACATACTCCGCATTGAAGTAAAGCGCCCCCACCGCTCCGAGTTGGTCGACAAAATCATCTTCCGTCTCGGCCACAATCACATGAAGCCCGAGGTCGCGTTCTTCTAATTCGTCCATGAAACGCTTCATCGTCGAGAAGTAATAGTCATGCCGCGTATCGAACGGGTCGCAGTATTTCGGATTCAGCCAAAACACGAACGCCACTTCATCGCCTTCCTCCGCGTCTTTCAAGACACGATGCAACATATGGTTGTCATGCAACCGAAAATCGGACCGGAACCAACAAACTCGTCTCATCTTTCCCTCTCCCATCTAAAAAAGAAGCATAGCCATGCTATGCTTCTTCCCATTATACAAACTCAATTAACAAGTCGTCACTTTGGATTGTGTCGCCTTCCTTGATGTGGATCGCTTTAATCTCCCCGTCTTGGGCGGCTTGGACGGTCGTTTCCATCTTCATCGCTTCCGTGACAAGCAGTTGCTCCCCGCGGTGGACACGGCTACCCGGTTCGACGAGTACTTTCAACACTGAGCCCGGCATCGACGCCCCGACTTGTTTCGGGTTCGTCCGGTCGACTTTCGGACGGCTCGTCGTCGCCGATTTTACGTTCACGTCTTTAATCTCGATTTCACGCGGTACCCCGTTCATCTCGTACGAGACGAGACGGATGCCATCCTCGTTCGGCGCACTCACCTGGACGAGCTTGATGATGAGCGTTTTCCCTGTCTCAATCTCGACTTGAATCGTCTCACCGACGTTCAATCCGTAGAAGAACGTTAACGTGTCGAGCACCGAGACGTCACCGTACGTGTTCGTATGTTTGACGTAGTCGTCATACACTTTCGGATAAAGCGCATGGGCGAGCAACTCGAAGTCTGTGACCGGACGTTCGAACTTCTCGAACAGCTCCGTCCGCGCCGCTTCGAAATTATACGGTTCAATCAACTTGCCAGGACGAACCTCGAGCGGGTTCTCCCCTTTCAAAATCGCTTGTTGCACATCGGTCGGGAAACCACCTGGAGGCGTCCCGAGCTCGCCACGCATCATCTCGACGACCGAATCCGGGAAGTCGAGTTGGTGGCCACGGTCAATCACATCTTGTTCATTCAAGTCGTGTTGGACCATGAAGAGCGCCATGTCGCCGACAACTTTCGACGACGGGGTCACTTTGACGATATCTCCGAACAACATGTTCACCCGGGCGTACATCGCCTTCACTTCACCCCAGCGGTCGCCGAGACCGACGGCTTTCGCCTGCTGTTGCAAGTTCGAGTACTGGCCGCCCGGCATCTCGTGCTCATACACGGATGGATGCGGCGCGCGCATATCGCTCTCGAACGGCTCGTAGTTGTGGCGCACGTCTTGCCAGTAGTCGCTGATGACCTCGTAATGTTTCACATCGACTTTCGGCTGGCGTTCGTGATGGTCGAGCGCATAGATCAAACTGCCACCTGAAGGTTGCGACGTCATCCCTGACATCGAGCTAGCGGCGACGTCGACGATATCGACACCTGCATCCGTCGCCCGCGCGTACGTGAAGATCCCGTTGCCGGAAGCATCGTGCGTGTGCAAGTGGATTGGTAAATCGACGGCGTCTTTCAATGCCGAGACGAGCGCGTACGCGGACTCTGGCTTCAAGAGACCCGCCATATCTTTAATCGCCAAGATGTGGGCGCCGCTCGCTTCGAGTTGCTTCGCAAGGTCGACGTAATACGGCAAGTGATACTTCGGACGGTTGCCGTCGTACAAGTCACCCGTATAACAGATGGCCGCCTCGGCGACTTTCCCAGTCGGAAGTGTCGCATCGATGGCGAGTTGAATCGATTCGATATTGTTCAAGCTGTCGAAGATGCGGAAGACGTCGACACCGGCATACGCCGCCTCGTGCACGAACTTCTCGATGACGTTGTCGGCATAGTTTTTATAGCCGACGGCGTTCGCCCCACGTAAGAGCATTTGAATCAAGACGTTCGGCATCCGTTCACGCAGGCGCATGAGTCGGACCCATGGGTCTTCTGACAAGAAACGGTACGCCACATCGAACGTCGCCCCGCCCCACGCCTCGACCGAGAACAGTTCCGGCATGAGCTTGCTCGTCGGCTCCGCGATATTTAAGATGTCTTGCGTGCGCATCCGGGTCGCGAGGAGCGACTGATGGGCGTCGCGCATCGTCGTATCGGTCAATAACAGCTCAGGCTGACGTTTGACCCAATCGGCGAGACCGGTCGGACCGAGCTCCGTCAAGATTTGTTTCGAGCCCGGCTTCGCCTCGGCCGGAAGGTCGTGCGGAATCCGGACCGAGCGACTGATCGGTTTGTCTTTCAATCCGACGCCCGGGAATCCGTTCACCGTGACGTCGCCGATATAGTTGAGTAACTTCGTTCCACGGTCTTTCCGTTTCGGGAAGACGAACAGTTCCGGCGTCTCATCGATGAACGACGTGTTATAGTCACCGCTAATAAAGTTCTGGTGCTTCATCACGTTAATCAAGAACGGGATGTTCGTCTTGATGCCGCGAATCCGGAACTCGTTCAAGTTACGGACCATCTTCGAAGCAGCTTGTTCGAACGTCATCCCATGCGTCGACAACTTGACGAGGAGCGAGTCATAATATGGTGAGATTTCAGCCCCGACATAAGCGTTCCCGCCGTCAAGGCGAACCCCGAAACCGCCCGGTGAACGATATGCCATGATCTTCCCGGTGTCCGGCATGAAACTGTTGGCCGGGTCTTCTGACGTGACGCGCGATTGAATCGCGAAACCGAGCAACTTGATATCTTCTTGCTTCGGCATGTGAATCATTTCACCGTGGAGCGACTCGCCTTGCGCGATCATGAGTTGCGTTTGGACGATATCGAATCCGGTCACCATCTCGGTGATTGTATGCTCGACTTGGATGCGCGGATTGACCTCGATGAAGTAGAACGACTCGTCTTCTGTGACGAGGAACTCGACCGTCCCGGCGTTCACGTAGCCGACATGGCGCATCAGCTGGACGGCCGCGTCGCAAATCGCTTGGCGCGACTCTCCCGAGAGCGTCACACACGGTGCGACTTCGACAACTTTTTGGTGACGGCGCTGGACCGAGCAGTCGCGCTCGAACAAGTGGATGATGTTACCGTGGTCATCACCGAGGATTTGGACCTCGATATGTTTTGGTCGTTCGACCAGTTTCTCTATGTACACTTCGTCCGAACCGAACGCTTGCTTCGCTTCTGACTTGGCACGTTCAATCAAATCTTTCATCTCGGCTTCTGAACGGATGACACGCATCCCCCGTCCGCCTCCGCCCATCGCGGCTTTGACCATGAGCGGGAAACCGTGCTCGTTTGAGAACGCCAAGGCGTCTTCATATGATGTGAGCGGCCCATCTGAACCCGGAATGACCGGAAGCCCGGCCGCAATCGCATTTTGACGGGCGCGCACTTTGTCGCCGAACGCATGCAAGTGGGATTCGTTCGGCCCGACAAAGATGATGCCTTCTTCGCGGCAACGACGTGCGAGTTCAATGTTCTCCGACAAGAAGCCGTAGCCTGGGTGAATCGCGTCAGCCCCCGACTGTTTCGCGATTCGAATCACGTCCTCGATATCGAGGTACGCATCAATCGGCTTTTTATCTAGACCGACCAAGTACGCTTCGTCCGCTTTAAAACGGTGTAACGACCCGCTGTCTTCTTGTGAATAGATGGCGACAGTGCGCATCCCTAACTCTGTGGCGGCACGAAATACGCGAATGGCGATTTCCCCACGGTTGGCTACTAGTAATTTGCTAATTGGTTTCAAATGAATTCCCCCCATTAAAGTAGTCCTTTCAGTCTTACCTTACTACATGCAACGACGAGCTTTGAACGTTTTCTGCTGACTTTTCTCGAATCTCAGCCCGTCTCGTCGCTTCGCGATGCCGGTTTCGCATCGAGATGCTACTCAATACGCCGAGGATGCCCATCGTCATGATGAGTGACGTCCCCCCGTAACTGACGAGCGGAAGCGTGACCCCGGTACCCGGGAACCAGCCCGACATCGCCCCGATATTGATGGCCGTTTGCACCATCAGCTGGGCCGCAATCCCGAACGAGACGAACATGGCGAAATGGTTGTCCGAATGGTTGGCGATGTTGATGGCCCGGAACGCGATGAAAAAGAGTAGCGTCAAGACGGCGAGCACGCCGACAAAACCGAGCTCTTCCGCGATGATCGACATAATATAGTCCGTCTCCGGCTCCGGCAAGTACCCGTACTTCTGATAACTGTTGCCGAGCCCGACGCCCGTCAAGCCCCCATGGACGATGGAGATGATCGACATGAGCAACTGATGTCCGTAACCTTCCGGGTCCATGAACGGATTGAACACGACGTCGACGCGACTCACTTGGTTATCGGTGAAGACGAACGTATACATCGCATAGACGAAGCCGATTCCCGCCAAGATTGCCGGGACGATAATCCGAAGCGGTGAGCCGACAGCGAGCCACATCATGAACATGATGGCCCCGAGGACGAACAGCCCCCCATGGTCCGGCTGTCCATTGATGGCGATGGCGTACGGTAGGAAAAAGTAAATGATCGGAATCAAGAAGAATGCGCCGATTTGAGCACGCCACCCTTTTTTGACGATGGCGGCCCGTCCGATTCGGCCCGGGAGACCTTTGAGGTCATCGTTCCACAGGCGGTGATAATAGTTCGCCAAGAGCAAGATGAGCGCGAACTTGGCGATCTCGACCGGTTGCATCGTGAAGCCGCCGACGACGAGCCACGCCCGAGCCCCGTTTAGTGGCGGCATCGCCCATGTGACGAACAACAGGATGACCGTTAACGCATACAGCCCATACAGGATATGTGGTTTCCGGAAGTTCTCATAGCGGAATAGCGTCGCCACCAAATAGACGACGATCCCGATTCCGGCGTAGACGAGCTGTCGGTAAAACAGACCACTATTCGCATAATCCCCGCGGT
Source organism: Exiguobacterium alkaliphilum 12/1 (assembly GCF_000714435.1). Taxonomy (GTDB): domain Bacteria; phylum Bacillota; class Bacilli; order Exiguobacteriales; family Exiguobacteriaceae; genus Exiguobacterium; species Exiguobacterium alkaliphilum. Next base: position 2,592 of record NZ_JJMW01000019.1, on the reverse strand, counting down.
TCCACACACTGGCACTGTAAATCATGACCGAGCTGATGCCAACGAGCATGAGCACGGCGATAAACAACGTAAAATCAAAATACTGAAATCTCGTTTTCATCTGTTCACTTCCTTATGTACAGCAATCCGATTGACCATTATAAAAAAATACTCAAACAGCGCCGCTTGCACAGTTTGAGTATAAGGTTCATAGTTCTGAAGCTTCCGCGAGCGCGGATAACTTTTGTTCCAATGAATCGAGCAGTCCTTTACCTTCAATGTCTGAAATGAGTCCAAGACGGACCGCGAAATCAATTTGGCGTGATAGACCGAACATATGTGTATCAAGCACCTCTTCATAAAGCGGGCACTTCGGCATTTTTAGGTTTTCTAACTGCACTTCAATCAAACAACGGATTTTCTCCGCATCGGCTTCAAGTAATTGAAGCGCTTGCTCCCGTTGGACTGCAGCCAAATTTGTCGCCACTACGACCCCTCCTCCGTACAATGACAGACTGTTTGTCATAACTCAACTGTACATTATATTTCATCATAATTCAATGAACAGTCGTGATTCAAAGCGAGTTTCTGTCTTGTTCCCAAATTGATGCCAAACCTTGTATAATGAACAGTGTATCGTGAATAAAGGGGGACTACCAATGATTTTTCCGTTGGACGGGGCCGTGCGTCACGCGTTGACGATCGACCCGACCGTTTGGATTTTTGACGAACGCAAGCGAAATGTCGAAGCACTTGATTCTGAACTCGAAAGCGATCAGGACGCCTACTATGCCAAAATGGGGAAGGCATGGGACGAGGGACTGACCCAAGGCGCTCGGATTGACCACAACAAGCCGATGTCACGCGCCGATAAAGATGCTGCGCTCCGCGACTCGTTCGCCATGCCGTTCGCTCCGTTTTTGCAAAACGCCGAACCGCTCACGACGGCGACCCACGTCAGCTTTTACGGGGAGACGACGTTGACGCTTTCGCTCGCAGAAGCGCGCACCGTCTATCTTCAGTTCTCAAAAGACGGGAAAGTGCTCGATGACGGACCCGTATACGTGCTGTATGACAATCAATGTGTCCGCTCGGTCGACCATATCGTCGTCCGGAGCAATGGATGAGGAGGCTTCGGCCTTCTCTTTTTTTTTAGACTTTTTACTTCATAAAGTGTAAGATATACCGTATGTAGAATATGATGGAAAGGAAGTGACGCTCACGGTGCCACTGTGGAAAAAGAATCTACTCATCGTTTGGCTCGGGAGTTTCTTGACGGCCGCTTCGATGAGTCTCGTGTTGCCGTTCCTGCCGCTCTTCATTGAAGAGCTGGGTGTGCACGACCCGGACGACGTCGTCACGTGGTCGGCCATCGCGTTCGGTGCCACGTTCCTCGTCGCCGCAATCGTCTCCCCGCTGTGGGGACGGCTCGCCGACCAAAAAGGGCGCAAGTTGATGCTCATCCGGGCAAGCCTCGGGATGGCAACGGTCATGACGCTCATCAGCTTCGTCCAAGACGTCTATCAGCTCGTCGGGCTTCGGCTCTTGATGGGTGCCGTCTCCGGGTTCATCTCGGCCGGCATCACGCTTGTCGCTTCACAAACACCAAAAGAGAAAAGTGGCTGGGCGCTCGGTACGTTGTCGACCGGCGGCATCACCGGTGGTCTCCTCGGTCCGTTGATTGGCGGACTGCTCGCTGACTGGGTTGGGCTTCGATCCGTTTTTCTCTTTACCGGAAGCGCGCTCTTCTTGACGTTCCTCATCACGCTCGTCTTCGTCAAAGAAGACTTCGTGCCCGTGGCGCGCGAAAAACTCGATTCGACGAAATCGATTATCCGCTCCGTGCGTCACCCGCAATTGATTCTCAGCTTGTTTCTCACGACGTTCTTAATCACGTTCTCGACACAATCGATCGGTCCGTTGTTGACGCTATACGTCCGCGAGTTGAACCCATACACGACGTCGCTCGCATTTCTTGCTGGAATCGTCGCCTCGGCCCCGGGAGTCGCCGCCCTGATTTCGGCGCCGCGGCTCGGCCAATGGTCGGACCGATTCGGCGCGGAACGCATCTTGTTTTGGGCGCTCATCGTCTATAGCGCGCTCCTCATCCCACAGGCGTTCGTCACATCGACAACACAGCTCGTCTTCTTGCGCTTCGGTCTCGGGTTCGCGACAGCGGCGCTCCTGCCGTCCGTACAGTCGTTGCTGCGGCAACATACGCCGAGCTTCGCCACAGGTCGAATCTTCTCATACAATCAGTCCGCCCAGTTTATGGGGAACTTGCTCGGTCCGTTGTTCGGATCTCAAATCGTCGTCCATTTTGGATTTTCGGCTTTGTTCGTCGTCACCGGGCTCATCATGTTGATGAACGCATTTTTAGAGAAATCAAACGTTCGTTCACTTGTTGCAAAGCCAAAATAAAACGCCGAACGTTAACTCGGCGCAGGATGTTGACGAACCAAATCGCCCCTTGCGATTTGATTCGTCTTTTTTGTGTTCAACGAGTTCAATCTACTCACCCCGACACGGAATGGATGACGTACGATGTCGACGTTCGTTTCGGCTATCATGGCGACAGAAATAGAAAAACGGCCGTCAGATGGCGACCGTTTG
>NZ_JJMW01000018.1 GCF_000714435.1 Exiguobacterium alkaliphilum 12/1 | reverse complement strand
TTAGAACTGGCTAGTTATGTCCCAGCCTCTTCTTTTATTTCGGGATTCGCGTCTGGCGAATCATCTCGAGTTTCAAATCCCATAACGGTTTGCTGAACGTCACCGAATACACTTCCGGCAGACGGAGTCGCTTGTACTCTTCCCATAAGCCGTTCATCTGCTCACGGTGATAGTCGCGAATCTCTTTCGCGCTCGGGAGCGTATAGACGCGCTCGCCGTCTAAGAAGATCGGTTCGAGCAAGCGCTTGACGCTGAAGTTGCGTGTTTTGATTTTGAACGCCGGGTCGCGCACGTCGATGAGGTCGATCTCGGAATACGTCTCGACCGGCTCATCCGACAAGGCGATATAGTCACCTTTGAATTTCTTCGTCTCGTTGTCGATGATGCGATACAGTTCTTTCTTGTGTGGGGTCGTCGTCTTCACTTTCGAAGAGGACACTTTGATGACCGGCTTCAACGTGCCGTCTTTGTCTTCACGGGCGACGAGTTTATACACCATGCCGAGGGCCGGTTGCTCATAGGCGGTGATGCCACGCGTCCCGACGAGGAACGTGTCGGCCTCAGCCCCTTGCATCCGCAAGTCTTGGATGACGTATTCGTCCAGGTCGCCGGAGACGACGATTTTGACGTAGTCAAGACCCGCTTCGTTGAGTGCCTTCCGGGCCCGTTTCGACAAGTAGGCCAAGTCACCGGAGTCGAGGCGGACCGATTTCAAGCGGTATCCGTTTGCCTCGAGTTCTTTCGCGACGGTAATCGCGTTCGGGAGTCCCGACTTGAGCGTGTCGTACGTGTCAATCAACAGGCTCGTATTGTCCGGGTACATCGAGGCGAACGAGCGGAACGCCGTCAATTCATCGTCGTGGAATTGGATATCGGCATGTTCCATCGTCCCGCCGGTCGGTACATCGAAATCACGGCCGGCCGAAACGAGACTCGTCACGTCAAACCCGGCGATATATGCGGCCCGTGTGCCATAATACGCGGCGTCGACTCCTTGGGCACGGCGAGCGCCGCCTTCGAGCAACGTCTCGTTCGGTGCCGCTTGGCGAATCCGGGCGTATTTCGTCGCGATGAGCGATTCATGGTTGGCGATGTTCAAGAACGCCGTCTGGAACAGTTTCGCCTCAAAGATGGTCGACTCGATTCGGACGACTTGTTCGTGCGGGAAGATAATCTCCCCTTCACGGACGCTGTAGAGTGAGCCCGTGAATTTGAAGTTACGCAGTACGTCCGCGAACTCGTCCTCGAAGTCGAGCTGCTCTTTCAAATAAGTGATGTCTTCCTCGGTGAACGAGACGTTCTCCAAGTAGTGGACGATGTTTTGTAACCCGGCAAAGACGACGTAGCCGCCGCTGAACGGGTTCGAGCGATAGTATAAATCGAAGACGACTTTTTCATTGTGACGTCCTTGTTTCCAGTAGATGTACATCCAACGTGGGAGGTACAGGTCCGTGTGAAGCGCTAAATTCCGATGTAACATAGTGAATTCCTTTCTGATTTCGTGTCACTTCCCGGTAACGGTCGCTCCGAGTGTCGTGACAAAATGTTCGAGCGCCCATTCATGGCCGATCGGGTTGAAGCTTTGGACGGCGTCCGCGTGGATGACCATCTTGTAGCCGAGGTTGTAGGCGTCTACCGCTGTATGCAAGACGCAAATGTCGGTACACACACCGACGAGATGGATTTCGGTGATGCCTCGTTCCCGTAGACGAAGGTCGAGGTCGGTCCCGGCGAAGGCGCTGTATCGCGTCTTATCGATCCAATGGTCGGCCTGTTCAGCTGCTTTTTTGACGGCGCCGTATAGGTCGCGCCCTTCTGTTCCGCGGATGTTGTGGGGCGGGAAGAGTGTCGTTTCCGGGTGATACGTGTCACCGGCGTCGTGCACATCGTTCGCGATGACGACGTAATCTTCGGGCGAAAACGCCTCGATCAACTGAACGATTCGTTCTTCTATATCTTGCCCGGGTTTTCCACAAGTCAAACGACCCGTGTCTGCGATAAAATCGAACGTGTAGTCAATGACGATCAATGCGCGCATAGGAGGTCTCCTCTCAAGTGCAAAATAGTTGGCTATCCTTCTTATTCTAAATCATTTTGCATGATGCGAAAAAGATTATTTTTCGCCTGTGTCGGGTAGTAGGTGTAAGTAGAACTGTAAGCGAAAGGGGAATGGACCGATGCTGTTGTCATCTACCGAACTATCGGAACAATTGTCGCGCTTGAACGGGTGGGACGTCGTCGAAGGGGAACTCCAGAAGACGTATCGTCTCGACACGTTCCCGGAGGCGATTCAATTCGTGCACCTCGTCGCCGACTTGGCCGAGTCGCTCAATCATCATCCGAACATCTTAATCGAGTATCGCAACGTCACGCTCACCGTGTCGACGCACGACGAAGGGGGCATCACGGAGAAAGACATCATGCTCGCGAAAGGGTGTGAGGAACTTGTCTAACCTGTATATGACGTTCGCCTCTGGTAGCGTCGCCGACCGGTTCCGGGAAAACCCGGACGTGCTCGTCGCGAGCGGCAATGAGACGATTTTACTCGCGGAAGGGGACAAGTCTCCGTTCCAAAGCGGAAAGACGTTCCGCATCGAAGAAGCGGAAGGACAATTCGCGTCGAAAGGGAATATTGTCTATGCGAACGTCCCCGTCGACTCGAATGCACGCTCGCTCTTGTTTCATCGTCTGTTGACTGAAAAATCACGTCTTGGGGCCGGGCACGATGGCTTCACGGCGTATCGTCTCGGCGTCGACCCGGACGACAATCACGGCATCGTGCTCATCCAATTCGCCGAGGCCGGCAACAAGTTCCGTGACTCGACAGACTATGTCCTATTTCAAGAATGGCTGAAAGATGCCGTCGAACAAAAAGGTGCAGGTCCGATCATAAAACACTATGTCGTCACGGAAGCGGATAACCTATAATAAAAGATAACGTCACGTTAGGGGAGGATTTTTAATGAACAAGAACTACTTTTGGATGGGTATGGCCGCTGGAGCCATCATCGGAGCAGGTGCGTCACTTCTCCATCGCGAGACACGCGAGCAACAAGTTCGTCAGTTGAAAGGCTTAAAATCACGCGTGAAGTCAGCGGACACATCGACACAAGCGCATTCGGTCGGCTTGCAAGCGTCACCGAAAGGTAGCTTGAAAGACCGCGTCATGGATTTGAAGGCGCTCTATGAAGAGAACCAAGACACAATCCAAAACCTCGTGGAAGACGTAAAAGATTTGATGGACGCGCTTCAAGAGGCACGTCACAAAAACCAACTCTAATACAAATGGCCAAGCGGACTCCGCTTGGCCATTTGTTATTCTTGCTTATATTCTTTCTCGGTTCCGTCCGTGAACGTGACGTCCGCCTCGATTTTTTCAGCATCGTCCGCGATGTTAAACGCTGCCTTGATTTGATTCAACACTTCCTCGTCCGGTGTGTCTTGGTCGAAGTTCAATTGACCGAAGACCGGATCGAGTTCTTGCATCGCTTCGTCCCCGCGCAAGTTCTGGTCATCCTCTTTCCGTTCATACGAAGCCTCGGTCGAATTGTTCTCAACCTCATAATCGACTTTGATGGCGTCATCAACGTCCGCATAGTCGACTTCAAGTTCGAACTTGTCGAACGTATACATGGAGTTGTTCTCCGTATTCGCCTCGTCTTCGACCGGTGCGTCACTCGGTTGGTTCGTGACTTCGTCAGACGAGCCGCATCCTGTAATCAAAAAGAGTGATGCCGTGATCGGTAGTGTCCATTTCAAACGTTTCATCAACAAATTCCTCCTCTATGTTTCGCATAATTTTTCCATTCCCCTAACGTGAAAAAACTATTCGTCATTCGACCGATTCCACATCGCTTTGTACACTTTGTATAAAAATACAATTGACAGTATAAATATGCGTATGGTTTAATCGGATTATTCTTTTGAGGAGGTACGACAGATGATCACGTGTGGAATCGTCGGTGTGACGGGATACGCCGGCATGGAACTATTGAAATTGATTTCGGCGCATCCGCGCTTACAAGTGACGTGCGTGATGAGCGACTCGAGTGCGGGGCTGCGCCTCTCTGACTTGTATCCGTGGATGGAGACGGGCGCGTTGACGCTCGAACCGTTCAAACCGGAGAAGTTGAACCAGCTTGACGTCTTGTTCCTCGCGACGCCGAGCGGGGTGTCGGCTCGATACATTGAACAGCTGGACGCGTTCGAAGGCGTCGTCGTCGACTTGAGCGGTGACTTGCGCCTTACGGGTGAGGTGTACGCGACGTGGTACGGCAAAGCGCCTGTCCATGCCGACACACAGGCGAAGGCCGTTTACGGGTTGACGGAATGGAACCGTGAATCCGTGCGGACGGCGAGATGGATCTCAAACCCTGGCTGTTACGCGACGGCCGTGTCGCTCGGTCTCCTGCCGTTTCTGACAGACGGATTGATTGAGCCGGACGAGGTGATCGTCTCGGCCTGCTCGGGCATCACCGGTGCCGGCAAAGCTTTGAGCACGAAGACGCATCACGCTCGCTCGAATGAGAACGTACAGCTATACAAGATTCACACGCATCAACACATCCCAGAGATTGAACAGACGATTCACCAAATGACAGGCGTTGAGGCGACCGTCTCGCTTTCCACGCACCTCTTACCAATCAACCGCGGCATCATGGCGACGATGCATGTCGTCCCGACGATTGATCAGACGGAAACGGAATGGATTGATCTATTGAGTCGTGCGTACAGACAAGAGCCGTTCATTCGCGTGCAACAAGGGGAGCCTGAGATTCGGACGGCCGTCGGGTCGAACTATTGTGATCTCTGGGTGTATAAAGACGACCGGACCGGACGGCTCACCATCGTCTCGGTCATCGACAACATGCAAAAAGGGGCAGCCGGACAGGCGATTCAAAACGTCAACGTCCGGTTCGGATTCAATGAAGCGCTCGGGCTAAGCACCCAACCACAATACATATAGGAGGGATGACATGACAGATTTAACGATGAGTCCACCGGTGAGTCTCGTCTCACCGAAAGGGTTTCACGCGACAGGCGTACATGCCGGATTGAAACGAAAACGCAAAGACTTGGCGCTGCTCGTCTGTGAACAACTAGCGAGCGCGGCGGCCGTCTACACGACCAATCAATTTCAAGCGGCGCCGATTCAAGTGACGAAACAGACGCTACAAGCATCAAACGGAAAGATTCGCGCCGTCCTCGTCAACAGCGGGAACGCGAACGCCTGCACCGGCGACCAAGGATTGACGGACGCCTATGCGATGCGAGCGAAAGCAGCCGCGCATTTAGGGATTGAAGCTGATGAAGTCGCGATCGCTTCGACTGGGGTCATCGGGCAACTGTTGCCGATGGACACGCTTTTAGCCGGAATCGAATTGTTGACGCCTGAGCCGGATGCGGCACAGGCCGGGGCGTTCGCTGAAGCAATTTTAACGACAGACACCGGAGTGAAGACGACCGGGGTCCGTTACGCGGATGGCGATACGTTCGTGACGGTCGCCGGGGTCGCCAAAGGCTCCGGTATGATTCATCCGAACATGGCGACGATGCTCGGGTTCGTGACAACCGATGCCGTCATCGCGCCAGAATTGTTACACGTCGCACTGAAACAAAGCGTTGACGCCTCGTTCAATAACATCACCGTCGACGGGGACAGTTCGACGAATGACATGGTGCTCGTCATGGCGAGCGGCGCTTCCGACACAGAAGAAATCAAGGCGGGAACGGACGCGTATCATCAATTCACAAAAGCGTTGACGGACGTTTGCACGGACCTCGCCAAACAAATCGCACGTGACGGGGAAGGTGCGACGACGCTAATTGAAGTCAACGTCGTCGGGGCGAAGACGGACGAGACGGCCCGCATCATCGCGAAACAGGTCGTCGGATCCTCGCTTGTGAAGACAGCGGTCTATGGCAAAGATGCGAACTGGGGACGTATCATCGCGGCCGTCGGGGCGACGAAAGAACCGATTGACGTCGGTCGGGTCGACATCCAGATCGGCTCTCAACTTGTCTTATCGAAAAGTGTGCCGGTCTGGTTCGACGAGACACTCGCCTCGGCGGAGATGGGACAAGACGTCGTCGCAATCCGGATCGATTTGAACGACGGAACGGGAACGGGCAGCGCCTATGGCTGCGACCTCACGTACGATTACGTCAAAATCAATGCGAGTTATCGGACATGAGCGAGCGGAAAGTCGTCAAGCTCGGTGGGAGCGTCTGGGACACGCTTCATCACGACTACTTTACAGAGTGGAAAGAATGGGTTGAAGCCGGAAATGAACTCATCTTACTTCACGGTGGGGGACCGAGATTGTCGGCTTACTGTGAGAGCCAACAAATCAAGCCCGTCTTTCAAAACGGACGTCGCGTGACAACGGAGGACGTGTTGACCGGGGCGACACGTGTCCTCGCGGGGGAGATGCAAACGGAAATCGTGACGGCGCTCGGTCGGTCTGATATGAATGCGGTCGGATTATCGGGTGTCGACGGACGGATGCTCACTGGGCGTCAAATCAAAGAACTCGGGGCCGTCGGTGAAGTCGAGACCGTTGATGTGTCGTTGATTGAGCTACTCGTTCAAAACCACTACGTGCCGGTCGTGACGTCGATTCTGTTCGGAACAAACGGCGCCCTGAACTGTAACGGGGACGATTGTGCTGTCGCCGTCGCCTGTGCGCTTAAAGCCGATCACTTCGAGATGATCACCGACGTGCCGGGTATTCGAATCAACGGTACGGTTCAACAGACGCTGACCGTCGATGCGATGCAACAGGCGATTGAGTCGGGAGCAATATACGGGGGCATGATTCCAAAGACAGAGGCGCTCCGCTCCGCACTAGACGGGGGGGTGGCGCTTGCCATCATTCGAGACGGGAACGACCCGACAGCAACCGGGACACAACTAAAGGAGGGACATGATGAGCGCACTACTTCCCACATATGGGCAACGAGCCATTGAGATTAAACAGGCAGACGGATCGTACGTGACGGACACGACGGGGAAACAGTACCTCGATTTCGTCATGGGCATCGCCGTCTGTAACACCGGACATCGCCATCCTGCCGTCCTTGAAAAGATCGAGGCACAGCTTGGCAACGTTTGGCATACGTCCAATCTATATGCGATTAGCGGGCAGGAACGTGTGGCGGAGAAACTCGTCGCCGGTACACATTTGACGCGCGCCTTCTTCTGTAACAGCGGGACAGAGGCGAACGAGGCGGCGTTCAAGCTGATTCGGAAATGGACGGGCAAGACGAAAATCGTCTCGTTCACGAAATCGTTTCACGGCCGGACGTTCGCGATGCTCGGGGCGACCGGGCAAGACAAAGTGAAGGCCGGTTTCGGGCCGATGGTGCCGGACTTCGTCCATGCACCGTTCAACGACAGCGCGGCACTCGACTTCATCGATGACGAGACGGCGGCCGTCTGGCTCGAAGTCGTCCAAGGGGAAGGTGGCGTCGTCGTCGGTGACGTCGCATGGTTCGCGGCATTGCAAGCGAAAGCGGATGAACATGGGGTCAAAGTGGTGATCGATGAGGTGCAGACCGGGATCGCCCGAACCGGCACCCGATACGCGTTCGAACAGACTCCGCTCAAGCCGGACGTCGTGACTCTCGCGAAAGGGCTCGGGAGCGGTTTTCCTGTCGGTGCGCTCGTAACGGCACCTGGGGCAGAAGCCGTATTTGAAGCCGGTAGCCACGGGTCGACGTTTGGCGGCAATCCGCTCGCCATGGCCGCGGCCGAGGCGACGCTCGATGTGTTATTCGAGGATGCGGCGCTGGCTCACGTCCAAGCGATGGGCGCATACTTCAAGTCGGGTCTTGAGCGTTTCGTCGATGGGGACACGTTCATTGACGTGCGCGGACTCGGGCTCATGCTCGGACTCGTCGCAACAAAACCAGTGGCCGATTTGATCAATCGACTACGGGATGCAGGGCTCCTCGTCGTCGCAGCCGGACCGGATGTGATTCGGTTCTTGCCGTCACTTTTCGTCAGTCAACAAGAAATCGATGAGGCGCTCGCCATCATCGAACAGGTCGTCACAAAGGAGATGGTGCAATGAACGGGACATTGACGTTACAAAACGGGATGACGTTTCACGGGACATGGGAGACGAGTGCCCGGCTCGGTAAAGGGGAAGTCGTCTTTTTCACCGGGATGACCGGGTATCAAGAAGTGTTGACGGACCCATCGTACGCCGGACAAGTCATCGTCTTCACGTATCCGCTCATCGGACAATATGGTCTCGAGGCCGGTGCGTCTGAAAGTGTGGATATCCAAGTCGCTGGCGTAATCGTCCAGACGCTCACAGGAAACGGACAGTCAAACGAGTTAAAAGACTGGTTGGAACAAGCGGGAATTCCCGTCTTGTCTGGAATTGATACGCGCACGCTCGTCCATACGCTCCGCCAGGAAGGTGATCAGTGGGGGCTCCTGGCGATGAATTCGAACGGGCAAGTCGAAGGCGACTTCTTACAAATCACGGAGACGGTCACGACCGCGAAGCCGGTCCAACTCGGAACGAATCAAAAAGGACACATCGTCTGTCTCGACTTCGGGGTGAAGTCGTCGATGGTCGAGGCGATGCTCGCACGCGGCTATGGCGTCACGACCGTACCATACGATACGCCGGCGGAAGCGATTCATCGTTTGAAACCGGACGGGGTGCTCGTCTCGAACGGACCGGGCGACCCGCGTGATTTGATGGACCGGATTGAGACGGTCCGCGAGGTGGCGCTTCGCTATCCGACGCTTGGGATTTGTATGGGACATCAACTCATCGCACTCTCGTTCGGGGCATCGATTGAGAAGCAGACGTACGGGCACCGGGGTTCAAACCATCCGGTACGAAACGTCCAAACGGGCGAGGTGTGGATGACGTCACAAAACCATGGGTACGTCGTCACGCGCGACAGTCTCGAACGGACACCGCTCGAGCTGTTGTTCGAGAACGTGAACGACTTGTCCGTAGAGGGGACGACACATCCGACGGCACCGATTTTGACGGCGCAGTTCCATCCAGAAGCAAGCCCGGGACCGAAAGAGGCGCAGGCGTTATTCGATCAATTCGATGAAATGATTCAACAAGGGGTGAACGTATATGCATAAGAAAGTGCTCGTCATCGGCTCCGGTCCGATTATCATCGGGCAAGCGGCCGAGTTCGATTATTCAGGTACGCAAGCGTGTCAGGCGCTTCGGGAAGCGGGATGCGAGGTCGTCTTGTTCAACTCGAACCCGGCGACGATCATGACCGACCCGGGTATGGCCGACAAGACGTATATCGAGGCGATGACGCTCGAAAAGGCCGAGATGATTATCGAAGCCGAACAGCCGACACACCTACTCGCGACCGTCGGTGGACAGACTGCGCTCAATTTGGCGCTCGCGCTCGATGAGGCCGGGGTGCTCGAAAAGCACGGCATCGCCCTGCTCGGGACGTCGCTCGAGACGATCCGTGACGGCGAAGACCGGGAACGCTTCAAGCAGAAGATGCATGAACTCGGGGAACCGCTCCCGGTGAGTACGACGATCGAGACGCTCGACGAGCTCGATGCGTTCATCCAAACAGCTGGAGTCCCGCTCATCGTCCGTCCGGCGTTCACCCTTGGGGGGACGGGAGGTGGCATCGCGACGACCGTCTCGGACGCCTATGAGATGGCGCGGCGCGGACTTGAGGCGAGCCCGATCTCGCAATGTCTCGTCGAAAAGAGTATCGCCGGCTTCAAAGAGTTCGAGTACGAAGTGATGCGTGACGAGAAAGGGACGTGCATCATCGTCTGCAACATGGAAAACATCGACCCGGTCGGGGTGCATACGGGCGACTCGGTCGTCTTTGCTCCGGCACAGACGCTATCGGATACGATGCACCAGACGTTACGGAGTGCAGCGCTTCGGATCGTCTCGAGTCTCGGCGTCGTCGGTGGCTGCAACATCCAGTTTGCCGTTCATCCGACTGAACCGACTTACTACGTCATCGAGGTCAACCCGCGCGTGTCGCGGAGTTCGGCCCTCGCCTCGAAAGCGACCGGCTATCCGATTGCGAAGATCGCGACGCGTCTCGCGCTCGGCGAAGGGTTGGATGATTGCGTGAACCCGGTGACGAACGGCACGATGGCTAGTTTCGAGCCGACGCTTGACTATGTGACGGCGAAAGTGCCGTGCTTCCCATTCGACTTGTTCAAAGGGGCAGACCGCGCCCTCGGTCCCCAGATGAAAGCGACGGGTGAGAGCATGGCGATGGGGAAGACACTTGAAGAGGCGCTTCAAAAAGCGTGGCGTGGTGCCGGGATCGAGCAGGCCCCGCTCTATCCGACATGGATGAAGCGAGCCGATGCGAATGAACTGTGGCAGGAAGTACTCGCCCCGACCGACCGTCGCCTGCACGCCTGTCTCGCGCTCATCGACCGCGGTCTCGCCTCGCGCAGTGAACTCGAGGACAAGACGGGCATCGCGCCGCACTTCATGGCGATGCTCGAGACGCTCGTCACGATGACAAAATCCACCGATTTTTTGACGGAGTCGAACATGTCACAGGCAAAGCGGCTCGGGTTCACCGATGCACAAATCGCCGCCATCTCAGGCATAACAATGGGAGACGTCAAGGAGCTGCGTGCGACGTTCGGCATCCGACCGGTCTATCACATGGTCGACACATGCGCGGCCGAGTTCGAGAGTACGACCCCTTACTTCTACGGGACGTGGCACGGAAAGACGGAAGTGAAGGCGAGTCAGACGCGGAAAGTCGCCGTCATCGGGGCCGGTCCGATACGCATCGGCCAAGGCATCGAGTTCGACTACAGTTCGGTCCATGCCGTCCGGGCACTTCAACAGCAAGGTATCGAGGCCATCATGATCAACAACAACCCGGAGACGGTCTCGACCGACTTCACGGTCGCTGACCGGTTGTATGTCGAGCCGCTCACGCTAGAAGACGTCACACACGTCCTCGAGGCAGAAGGGTGTCGTGACGTCTTAATCCAGTTCGGCGGTCAGACGGGCATCGCGCTCGCGCACGGTCTGGAGGCGGCTGGATATCGCTTGCTCGGCGCCTCGGCTGCCGTCATCGACCAAATGGAAGACCGGGACCGCTTTTATGCGTTTCTTGACGAGATTGACGTCGCGCACATCCCGGGAGAAGAAGTCGGGACTACCGCTGCTCTCTATGAAGCGGTCGACCGGATTGGCTTCCCGTGCGTCGTCCGGCCGTCTTACGTCATCGGTGGGAAAGGGATGCACATCTTGCAATCCGAGGCGGACCTTGCCCGAATCAGTCCAGACCTCGCTTATCCGCTCCTCATCGACCTCTACGTCGCCGGGCGCGAACTTGAGGTCGACTGCGTGACGGACGGGCAGACCGTCTACGTGCCGGCCATCTTGGAACAAATCGAGGCGGCTGGGGTTCATTCCGGGGACTCGACGATGGTCATGCCGCCGGTCGAGACGTCCGAGGCACACCAACGACAGATTGACACGATCACGAAACGAATCGGTCAGGCACTCACATATCGCGGGGCGCTCAACATCCAGTTCGTCTTAAAAGACGACACGATTTACGTGCTTGAAATCAACCCGCGGGCGTCACGGACCGTCCCGATTGTCAGCAAAGTGACTGGTGAACCGCTCATCGAATGGGCGACACGCGCCGCGCTCGGCCATTCGCTTAAAGGCGTCTTACCGGTCGAACGGAAACAACTGACCGGTTATGCGGTGAAGACGCCGATTTTCTCAAGTTTGAAGCTGCCAGGTGTCGACCCGCTCACAGGACCGATCATGCGCTCGACAGGGGAGACGCTTCAATTCAGTCCAATCCCCGTCGTTGCCGAACGGTTCTGTTACGATGCGACGACGACCCGGGTCATGGCGCGACCACAAATCGTGTATGGGGAAGGGTGGGAGACGTTCGGCGAGGTACCGCTCGACGCGACGATTGACTTCCAACACGTCGCCGTCCTCTTCTCGCACGTACCGGCTGAACAAGTGATACGGGAGGCGGCCGTCCGAAACGGCGTCCACGTCATCTCGGAGCAACACCTCGCCCGTTACTATCAAGCGACGGTCGACACGACACCAGTGCCGGTCCGTCCGTTACAGGCGCACACAAAGGAGGAATTACCGTTATGACGACAAAGACGTTCAAACACATGTTGACGCTCGAGGAATTGACACCAACGGATTTAGATGAACTCATTCGCTTGGCGATCGACGTGAAACGACATCCGGACGCGTATGGGACGGCGCTTGCCGGTAAGAAGGTCGCCTTATTGTTTGAGAAGGCGTCCACGCGCACGCGCATTTCGTTCGAGGTCGGGGTCGTCGAGCTTGGCGGCTACCCGCTCTTCTTGAGCGGGAGCGACCTTCAAATCGGACGCGGTGAACCGATCACGGATACGATTCGAGTGATGAGCCGCTACGTCGACGCACTCATGATTCGGACGTACGCCCATGAAACGGTCGAGACGCTCGCGACGGCGGGCTCGATTCCAATCATCAACGGGTTGACGGACACGCATCATCCGTGCCAAGTGCTCGCCGACCTCTTGACGATTGAGGAGACGTTCGGGACGCGCCAAGGGAAAGTGTTGACGTACATCGGTGACGGGAACAACATGGCCCACTCGCTCATGCTTGGCGGTGCCTTGAGCGGAATGCATATCCGCGTCGCCTCGCCGGACGGTTATACGGTCGACGAGACGATTTACAATCAGGCCGTCGCGCTAGCCGAGACGACCGGCGGCAGCGTCACACTCTACGGCGACCCGGCCGAAGCGACGGTGGGCGCACATGTCGTCTATACGGACGTGTTCGCCAGCATGGGGCAAGAAGCGGAGGCGGAAACGCGCCTCGCCCATTTCGCCTCGTTCCAAGTGGACGAAACGTTGATGGCGTCGGCACGGGACGAAGCGATTTTCCTACACTGTCTGCCGGCTCATCGCGGTGAAGAAGTGACGGCGGACGTGATGGACGGCCCGCAGTCGCTCGTCTTCGACCAAGCCGAGAACCGGCTCCATGCCCAAAAAGCACTGATGATTACATTGCTCGCCTAACGAAAAGGAGCTTCGCCGACGACTGGCGAAGCTCCTTTTGTCATAAGAATCGTGCGAACAGGCCGAAGACGGCGAGTCCGATAATCACGTAAAAGATCCATTTCCCTTCACCCGTATGAATGATGGGCGGTACGTACTTGCGCGGCTTGTACTTCCCGTAACGGAGCGGCCGTGAATACGGCACCGTATAGCGCGACAACGGATAGGCGAGCAGGAATCCGGCGAGGAATCCGTACACGTGCCCCCAGAGCGAGACGTTCGAACCGATTAACGTGAAGACGGCACTGATGGCGACGAAGATGTAGACGAGTCGCGCGTCTTGGCTGTAGATGAGCGTCCGACGGAAACGTCCGATGAATACGTAGAAACCGAGGATCGCTAAGATCGCGCCCGAGGCACCGGCCTGAAGATAGAACAGTTGGCTCACGGTAAAGTACGTGAGTAGGTTGGCGAGCGCGCCAGCGACGAGATAAAACAGCGCGAACCGCACATGCCCGACCATGCGTTCCATCGCTGGGCCGAAGATGATGAGCGCGAACGAGTTGAACAGCAAGTGGCCAAGTCCTAGATGGATAAAGTTTGCCGTCAGGAGACGGTACCACTGCCCATCTGCGAGCGCGAGGTGGAACGATCCGCCCCGTGCGACGATCTGAAGTCCCGGCATCAAAGAATCGATGACAAACACGACTAGTTGGATTACAATGAACAGCGTTACGAGCGGGTATGCTCGGATGAACGTTTGAACATTCTCAGTACGACTAAACATAGCATCACCTCTTTCCTTAATTGTATAAGGAAACGAGTGGAAAAGGAAAGGAGCGAGTATCCTGTGATTGTAGGAATCGGCATCGACCTCGTCGAACTCGAGCGCATTGCTCGCTCGATACAGAAGCCGGGGTTCATGGAACGGCTCTTGACCGAGGCGGAACGTGGACTCGCGTCGAACTACCCGGAACAACGCCGCATCGAGTTCGTTGCCGGCCGCTTCGCCGCGAAAGAGGCTTACGCCAAAGCGGTCGGAACGGGCATCGCCCGTGGATTGTCATGGCAACAGATTGAAGTGTTGCCCGACGAGACGGGACGGCCAGTCATGACGGCACCGTCGCCGGGACGGATTCATGTCAGCATTAGCCATAGTGAACAATACGCCGTGGCCCAAGTCATCATTGAAGAGGAGGATTCCGATGTATCGTCCAAGTAAAATTGAAATTGACCGGGCAGCGATTGCGCATAACGTGAGCGAGATTAAGCGTCGCATCCCACAACAATTGATGGCGGTCGTCAAAGCGAACGCGTACGGGCACGGTGCCGTCGAGGTCGCGACGATCGCGCTCGAGAACGGGGCGACGATGCTCGGGGTGGCCTTGCTTGAAGAAGCGATTGAGCTTCGTGAGGCCGGTATCGACGCACCGATCCTCGTCATGGAAGCCCAGTTCCCGGAATATGCGGGCGTCGCGGCGAAACATGACGTCATCCTCTCGGTGTTCTCGGCGGAATGGTTCGAGGAAGCGAAAGCGCATCTTGGTGAACGACCGCTCACCGTCCATGTGAAAGTGGACACCGGCATGGGCCGGCTCGGTCTTCGGACGCGAGAAGAACTTGACGCGCTCCTTGAGGTGGCCGATGACCGTTTCGTCATCGAAGGCATCTATACACATTTTGCGACGGCCGATGAACCGGATAGCGCGCTTTATCACGAGCAACAAGTCCGTTTCGATCGTTTAATGGACGGACTCGGTTCACGCTTCAAGTACATCCATACGTCGAACTCGGCCGGGGCGATTCGGATGGCTGGTGAAGACGTGCCGTATAACCTTGTCCGTGTCGGCATCGCCATCTACGGACTCTACCCGTCAAGCGAGATGGCGTCATTCTACTCCTTTTTGCGGCCGGCGTTCACGCTGAAGAGTAAGCTCATGCAAGTGAAACGGCTCGAGGCCGGGCAGACGATCAGTTATGGGGCGACGTACACGACGACAGAAGATGAGTGGATCGGTACGGTGCCGGTCGGTTATGCGGACGGTTGGATTCGAAAGGCGGGCGGCTTCGCAGTCGACGTCAATGGCAACCGGTGTCCGATTGTCGGGCGGGTATGCATGGACCGTTTCATGATTAAACTGCCGCGAGCATTCCCGGTCGGTACCGACGTGACGCTCGTCGGCGGTCCGGTGCCGATTGACGAATTGGCGGCGCATTTGGAGACGATTAACTATGAGGTCGTCTGTCAGTTGACCGGACGACTGCCGAGACACTATGTGTGAATCAGAAAACGTGTGAAATTATCTGAATTCTTTCTCGAATCCTCTATATTTTCCCAAACTCGCGTGTTATATTGATAAAGAACGCGGGAAAAACATTCCGCCAGTCCATTGAAACGATTCTGGAGGTGTAAGATGTTGAAACAGCGAACAGCGGGTGCATTGGCGTCCGTTCCAGATCGGTTCTCGCAGCATGGGGGTCCGATTTCGATGAAAGATCGTGAATCATTGTCATTGAACGATGTAGTGACGTACTTGTCCAAAGAAATTGCTGATCGACAACAAACACTGCGTGAAGAATTGGCGAGAGGCTATCAAGAGATGGCCGCGTTTAATTTGAATATGGCAGAAGAGATGCTGATGATTGAGACGGAAGCCGAACATGCTCTCTTACGTCAAGTAAGCGGGGTGTGAGCGGAGTGATCGTAAAGCGTGGTGACGTGTTTTATGCGAATCTGTCGCCCGTAGTCGGTTCAGAGCAAGGTGGAGTTCGCCCGGTCCTCGTCATTCAAAACGATATCGGCAATCGCTTTAGCCCGACCGTCATTGTCGCTGCGATTACGGCTCAGATCCAAAAAGCAAAACTGCCGACTCATGTGGAAGTATATCAAGTCAAACACGGACTCGAACGAGACTCAGTGATTTTGCTTGAACAGATTCGAACGATTGATAAACGTCGTCTGACAGACAAGGTCACGCACCTTGATGATGAGACGATGCACAAAGTGGACAGAGCGCTAGAGATTAGTATGGGATTAATCCCTCTCTAGCTTACATATGAACAGAACCGGTACATGGGTATCGGTTTTTTTTCAAAAAAAATTAAAATATAGGTTTAAGATTATGAAATACGGGAATTATTTTTAATCGTACTCAATTTTTCTGTACGCAACTTTAGGAGGGAATAACGATGGATTTAGCGATTCGCGAGCAAGTCATTGGAGATCAATTACACCTTTACGTATCCGGAGAAGTGGATACATATACCGCTCCCAAACTGAAGGAAGTATTGCATCCGGCGATTACGGAGCAAAACGTCGTCGTTCATTTGGATGAAGTGGATTATATGGACTCAACAGGTCTCGGCGTATTCGTCGGCGCCCTTAAAATAGCAACACGCAACGAGAAAGAGTTGTCGCTCGTCGGTGTGACCGACCGCGTCAATCGTCTCTTTGAATTGACAGGCCTTCACAAATTGCTCTCGATTAACACGAACGTAAGAGGTGGCACGCAATGAGTAACATCGAACAGACGGTGATGACGTTCCCGGCCAAACCGGAATATGTCGGTGTGGTCCGTTTAGTCGTGTCAGGAATCGCGAATCGTATGGGATATACGTACGACGAGATCGAAGACATCAAAATCGCGGTCTCGGAAGCTTGCGGCAATGCTGTCCAACATGCATATGACGATCAAGAAGGTGAAGTGAAACTCACGTGCGGCGTTCACACGGATCGTTTAGAAATGACGATTGAAGATTCGGGCAAGACGTTTGCTGACGATGTGAAACGCCAAGCGGCGCCGGTCGAAGAGACGGCTGAAATCGAATCGCTTCACGAAGGAGGACTCGGTCTGTTCCTTATTGAAGCGTTAATGGACGACGTCTCGATCAACAAAGACAATGGTGTCAAAGTGACGATGACGAAACTCCTTAACAGGGACGAGGTGGATCAGAGTGCCAGCAAAATCTCAACAACGCCATCACAGTGATGATGAAGTATTAGAGTGGATTGAACGCTATCAACAGGACGACCAAAACGAGGAAGTCCAGATGCTCTTAATCAATCGCTACTCGGACCTCGTCGAAGCACTCGCGCGCAAGTTCTCCCGGGGCCGGGCCATCCATGATGACCTCGTCCAAGTCGGGATGATCGGACTGCTCGCGGCGCTCCGTCGTTTCGACCCGGAATTCGGACGCAGTTTTGAATCGTTCGCCGTCCCGACCATCATCGGTGA
This sequence comes from Exiguobacterium alkaliphilum 12/1, assembly GCF_000714435.1. Taxonomy (GTDB): domain Bacteria; phylum Bacillota; class Bacilli; order Exiguobacteriales; family Exiguobacteriaceae; genus Exiguobacterium; species Exiguobacterium alkaliphilum. The sequence continues at coordinate 2,966 of NZ_JJMW01000018.1, read as the reverse complement.
AATCAAGCGATTCATCCGGGACAAGACGTGGAGCGTTCACGTACCACGTCGCATCAAGGAACTCGGGCCGAAGATTAAGAAGACGGTCGAAGAGTTGACGACCGAGCTTCAACGTTCACCGCGCATCGATGAGATTGCCGATTATCTCGGCGTATCCGATGAAGAGATTCTCGAAACGCTCGAGATGGGTAAGAGTTATCAAGCGCTCTCAGTCGATAGCTCGATCGAAGCGGATAACGAAGGAAGCACGGTCACGCTACTCGACCTCGTCGGGAGTCAAGAGCGGGGCTACGAGTCGGTCGACCAACGACTCATTCTCGAAAAAGCGTTCAGCGTGCTGAACGAACGAGAACAGGCGATTTTAGAATGCGCCTACTACAAAAATATGAGTCAAAAAGAGACGGGCGAATTGCTCGGCATCTCGCAGATGCACGTTTCACGCCTTCAGCGTCGTGCCCTCGAGAAGTTGCGAGAAGCCATCAAAGTGCCGCTCAATGAAGTATTTTCTAGCGATGACTGAGGAGTCATCGTTTTTTTGTTGTCTGCTCTTTGCTACACTTCAACTAGAGACTAGAAAAGGAAGTGGTTCAGATGATCACGAAAGTCGCGAAAACGCTACAAGTAAAAGAAAGTCAAGTCGAGACGGTGAGACAACTCGCCGCTGACGGCGCGACGATCCCGTTCATGGCCCGTTACCGTAAGGAGATGACGGGGAACCTCGATGAAGTCGAAATCAAATCGATTCTTGACGCCCTTCAATATGAAGAGAGCTTGCAGAAACGAAAGTCCGACGTGCTCGCGAAATTAGAAGAGCTCGAGAAAGCGACGCCGGAACTCGCACGCGCGCTCGAAGCCGCGACGACGTTGCAACAAGTCGACGACATCTATTTGCCGTACCGACCGAAGCGACGGACGAAAGCCGAGCAAGGCCGCGAGAAGGGGTTGCAACCGCTCGCCGACTGGTATCGCAACCCGTCCGCCTATTCGTTGAAAGACGCACAACAGCTCGCCGGGGACACGCCGCTCGACGAGGCACTGCCGTTCGCCCAAGCAATCATTGGAGAAGAGTGGGGCGAGACGGCGTCACTTCGTCAATCGCTCCGGGCCCGGGTCCGGAAAGAAGCGTTGCTTCGTTCACAAAAGAAAAAGCAGGCGGAAGATGAGAAAGAAGTCTTTTCACAGTATTATGACTACGAGGAAAAAGTCGCCGGGATTGTCCCGCACCGTGTCCTCGCCTTGAACCGTGGAGAGCGGACGGACGTTCTTCAAGTCAAACTCGTGTTTGACGAGACGACGTTCATGAATCAGGCGCTGCGTCCGTTCGAACGACTCCCGGCCGAGAAACGTGAACTCGTCACCGTCGCCATCAAAGAGGCGTATAAAAAGTCAGTATTCCCGGCGATTGAACGCGAGATGCGCAGTGAGTTGACCGAGACGGCCGAAGAACAGGCGATTGACGTCTTCGCCAAAAACTTGAAGCAGCTGTACATGCAACCGCCGCTCCGGGAAGTCGTCGTCCTCGGGATCGACCCGGCGTATCGGACGGGATGCAAATGGGCCGTCGTCAATGAGATCGGAAAAGTCGAAGAAGTCGGAGTCTTCTATCCGACAGCGCCGAAACATGACGTGGCCGGTTCGGAAAAAGTGCTCGCCTCGCTCGTGAAGAAATATCCGATTTCCGTCATCGTCATCGGAAACGGGACTGCGTCACGGGAAACCGAGCAGTTCGTCGCCGACTGGTTGAAGAAAGCCGAGCGTGAGATTGCGTATGCGATCGTCAATGAGGCCGGGGCGAGCGTCTATTCGGCTTCAGAAGTCGCCCGTACCGAATTTCCGGCGCTGAAAGTCGAGGAGCGGTCCGCTGTCTCGATTGCGAGACGGATTCAAGATGCGATGGCCGAACTCGTCAAAGTCGACCCGCAGTCTGTCGGGGTCGGTCAGTATCAGCATGACGTCAGTCAAAATAAACTGAAGGCGTCGCTCGAGTTCGTCGTCGAGAGTGTCGTCAATATGGTTGGGGTCGATGTGAACCGGGCCTCGGAATCGCTTTTGACGTACGTATCGGGCTTGAATAAGACGACGGCGAAAAATATCGTGGCGTATCGCGATGAGTTCGGCCGATTCGACACGCGAAAAGAAATCAAAAAAGTTCCACGCCTTGGAGCCAAGGCGTATGAGCAAGCTGCCGGCTTTTTGCGAATCACGAACGGAAGCGACGTACTCGACCAAACCGAAATTCACCCGGAGAGTTACAAACTGACACTCTCTCTATTGAAGGAACTCGGTGTTTCGAAGCAAGCAGTCGGGACGGCCGAGTTGCGAGACCGATTGAAGACAGTCGATGCGAGTGCGCTCAGTGAAAAGTTGAATGCTGGATTGCCGACAATTGAAGATATCTTGAAGTCGCTCGCGAAACCGGGACGCGATCCGCGTGAGGACATTCAAAAGCCGTTGCTTCGGACGGATGTCATGAACCTAGAAGACCTTCAAGTTGGGATGGAGTTTCAAGGAACGGTCCGAAACGTCATCGACTTCGGGGCGTTCGTCGATATCGGCGTGAAGCAAGATGGGCTCGTCCATATATCGAAACTGTCCAACCGATACGTGAAACATCCGCTCGACGTCGTCGCAGTCGGAGATATCGTGACGGTCTGGATCGAACAAGTCGATGCGAATCGAGGTCGAATCAGCTTGACGATGCTCGCACCAAAGAAGTCATGACGAGCATATAAAGAAGAAAGTCGGGGTTGGGCAAAATGATTTCATTTTGCTCAACTTTTTTTGTGGAAAAGTGTTGACGGTCTTTTCGGACCGTGCTATCTTATAGAAGTCGCCGAGAAACGGCACGCGAAATTAAAGCTTTTCTAAAAAAGTGATTGACAGGTTTCTGGTTTGCGGTTACAATTTAAAGCGTTACTTCGATAAATTCAAGCAACGTTCCGCAATAGCTCAGTGGTAGAGCAACC
>NZ_JJMW01000017.1 GCF_000714435.1 Exiguobacterium alkaliphilum 12/1 | reverse complement strand
TTATATTGTCTCAAAAATTTAGGTTAGCCCAGCTGACACGTGTCAGTTCCGTCTTGTTTTATGATTTGTCGCAGACCAACACGATTTTTCCGTCTTGAATCTCGCCTTCGAGCGATTCGACCATCTGTTTCGTCAAGCCGAGGCTCTCGAGCTGCTCGATGCGGTCGTCCGAGTTCTTCGTGAACTTGGACATGAGCGACTCCCAAAGTCCTTTCTCGGTGATCCGATACGGCTGGACACCGGCCTCGGCGGCGAGACGGAGCGTCAATTCTTCATCTTTGGCAAATAAGTAAATGTGCTCGTTCACACAGCCGCCCGACACCATCCCGTTCACTTCATGGTCGACCGACGTCATATCTCGTACGATTCTCGTTTCTAACATCCTTCATCCTCCTAAACGTTCACAGTCAAAATCGAATAATATACTATTCCCAAAAAATGAGCGCTAAAACCCGATTTCTGACGGATTGTTTGAAGGATGGTTCATGTGAACGTGACGGACCAAGATTCGATGTTGAAATGTTCGACGAGTTGACCGACCCGTGCCTGCTCGTCTTCTCCCGAATGAACGCCGTCCCGTGTCGCCTTGAACGTCAGCTCTCCCTGTCTCGGGGTGATTCGTGTGATCCGATAGCCGGCCTGCTGCAATAGCGAAGCGATGATCTCGAGCTTCTCACGCTCGATTGAGCGAAACGTATGATGCGCTTTCATGTCTCTCCTCCTCGCTGACTCCTCAGTATGTACGCTCAAATCAATGATGCTATACTTATGTCAATGAGACAAGGAGTGATATGGATGCCGAAACAAGATATGAATGCGATCATGCTCGACTACTTGAATGAGAAAGAAGACTATGAGGCGTTCGCGGCCAAACTGAAGCAATTGCTCAGCGAGTTGCTCGACAACGCCGGGATCCAATTCCATTCCATCGTCGCTCGGGCGAAAGAGGCCGAGAGCCTCTATGCAAAACTATCCAGGAAGCCGTATCAATATCGGTCACTTCGGGACGTACAGGACTTGGCCGGGCTACGGATCGTCACGTATTTTCATGACGATGTCCGGGCCGTCGCGCAAATCCTCGAAGAAGAGTTTCGGATCGACCGGGAACAGTCGATTGACAAATCGACGCTGCTCGATGCGAACGAGTTCGGTTACTTATCCGTCCATTATGTCGTCGGGTTGAGCGACAAGCGGCTCGCGCTCGGTGAATATGAGCGCTATCAGGAGAAAGAAGCGGAGATTCAGGTCCGCTCCATCTTGCAACACGCCTGGGCCGAGATTGAGCACGACCTCGGCTATAAGAACCCGAACGCCGTCCCCCCAGAAATCAAGCGTAGCTTCAGCCGCGTAGCCGGGCTCCTCGAGATCGCTGATTCAGAGTTCGTCAATATCCGGAAACAGCTCCGGACGTTCGAACAGGAGACGGTCGAACGAATCATCGCTTCCCCTGAAGAAGTGACGATCACCCGTGACAACTTGAACTATTATATCGCGAACGATCCGACGGTCGAGAAGCTCGACAACGCCATCTTCCAGAGCGACTGGTTGCTCGAGACGGACTTGTCGACAATCATCGAGCTGACGCGCATGTTCCATTACGCCCAGATTCGCACGTTCCACGACTTGAGCGAGACGCTCGATTTGTATTTCAACCGGGCCGTGAACTGTTCGGCGCTTCTCCCGTCTTCGCTCCTTCCCCGTCAAGGGATGGGTGTCGTCTATGCGGTTCTCGCCAAACTGCTCGTGGAAGGGGACGACCAACAGATTGAGTTTTTCTTCCGTCGCTTCTATCCAGACTTGAAACATTATGACGAAATCATCCAACAATTACGGATCCGGGAAGAGCCGACATAACTTTACAGACTTCATGTTTTTATTGTAGAATGTTTTTATGTACTGAAATATATGCAAATAATGATTTTAAGTAGGAGGTACTTCCGAGGATGACAACCCCTGTACAGACAGCATCCCGCCGTCAGCTCGTCGCTGACGCCGAACGCGGGATCCGCATGAACTATCGTGGAGTGAAAAAAAACCTCCGGGCGATGTTCTCACAGTATTTGACGCGTAACGAATTTTTCATCCTTCGGTCACTCTGCCAAACGAGTCCCCAAATCGCTTCGGCACTCTCGAACGAGTTCCAGTTCTCGGCCTCGATGATCACGGCACTCGCAGATGAGTTGACGAAGAAAGGACTCATCTCGCGTGAACGGAGCGAGCGCGACCGCCGCGTCGTCGAACTCCAAGCGACTGAAGAAGGCCGCGCCTTGTTCGAGACGTTAGAAGACATGAAAATCGAGTACTTGATGGACGTGTTCGAGGACTTCTCTGACGAAGAGCTCATCGTCTTGTCGAAGTTGCTCGACCGTATGGACGCGTAACGGTTTACGACGACATCAAAATAAGCCATGGACCCATCCCGATGATGGATTTATGGCTTATTTTTTTACATCTATTATTTAGTTTTCATGAGTCGCTCGATCCCGTTTCTTTTCTTCCCACCTACGTTTAGCCTCTTTATGCAAATCGTCCTCGTTGCGAAGGCGCATTCCTCTTAGCTCTCGATTTATCGCGCGTGCCTGCCTTCTGACTGATCTCTTGGTTACGTTGAACCAGATTCCATAGATCGCACTCGCAAGGAACAAGCTCCAAGCGGCCTGTTCTGTGGCGATATAGACGAGAAGGTACATCATAAGCCAAAGACCGACCGATGCGACATACTTTCTAAATGATTTGATAGTTATCTTCCCCGTTCCGCGTCCTGAATAAAAGTGACGACACCCCATTTAACAATAAACAGCCCGGAGTGGCAATCACTCCGGGCCATCGATTTAATTTCGTATGAGCTTCGCAGTCACGATGATTCGATCGCGATACCCACGTTCAGGGTCATAAGGCCCTGCACAGGTGATCAGTTGCAACCGTTCGGATTGTGTGGCCGCGAAGATGGAAGCGAGCGGCACGTCCTCGAGCCGGTATCGATTCACGGAGACGACCTCATACTGTGCGACTCGCTCGTCACGTTGGAGCGTCACCGTCTCTCCGAGTTGTAACGTGGCGAGTTCGCTGAAGATGGCCGGACCTTGGAGATCGTCCAAATGTCCGGATAAGACGACGTTGCCGATTGCGCCGGCACGTGCGCCGTATTGATACCATCCGACTGCATTGACGTCATCCGGCGTGTCCATCCGGTCGAGTCGGTCTTTCCCGACCGGTTCGATTGTCGCATCGACATCAATGGATGGGATGATGAGTCGTTTTGGGATGAACGTTTCCCGGTGAAACGACTGCCGACTGACCTCGGTCGAGGCGAGGACGAGCGGTTCGGCGAATCCGACGGTTGGGAGTCGGAACTCTTTGTCCGGCGCATCGACCTCAGCGGCCATCGAGAGAAACGCGAACGATCCAATCAGTAAAAGCTTAGGCGTCTTGCTGCTTACGACGAAAGACGTAGAAGCCAGCCGCTGCCGCACCGAGGACTGCTGCTGCGAGCAACCAGTTCATCGAAGCAGACTGGGCGAGTCCGCCTTGTCCAGTCTCAGGAGCTCCAGCCATTTCCCCGCCGTCTGCTGCGAGCAATACTTCAAACGCTGGTTCACCTTCGAGGAGTCCGATCGCGAATGCCGTGTAGTTCTTACCACCTTCAAGGGCGACACCGTCGAGCGCCTTCACGACGTCCGTTGCGCCGGCTGGGCGAACTTCGAGGTCATACGTTCCGGCGTCAAGTGTACCGTAGTCAGATACCGCTTTGAACTCGAGGTTCGAGAAGAGCGGGTCTCCGCCTTTCGGTGCCACATCGACTGCTGGCGCGTCTGGTGCGAAGTGAGCGACACGGACTTTCGACTTGCCATCTTCGAAGTTGGCGTCATCTTCCATCGCTGCGATCTCGATGTTCTCGAGTTGTCCAATCGCTGCAGCGGTATAGAATTTGCCAGCTTCAAGTGAGAGATCCGCTGCGACGACGACCGTCTCAGAGTCACCGGCTGGTTTGATTTCGACGTTATAGTCGCCGGCTGGTAGTGTCAAATAGTCAGTGAGCGCTTTGAACTCTGCGCCTTCGACCGCGACTTCGCCGTTGACATACACATCGACCGCCGGAGCATCAGGTGAAGCGTGAAGCACCCGGACCATCGCATCGCCGTCGTGACCGTCCGCGCTGACTGGTAAGACGAGTGCGAACGCGAGAGCGAGCGTTCCGAGTAGAGACATCAGTTTCTTCATGTGAAATTTCCTCCCTTTTCCCCTTAAGTGTGACCGATGGACTACGTACAACAGATTTGGTGTAGTGCTGCATAGCGTGCTACATCTGATTGCTATGTAGCTGGTGACATCTTAAACTTAAGACAACGGGACGATGGCGTAAAGGCGACAGTGTGTCTCGAATGTGCTGTGACGCCTTCTTCGAGTGTTACCGCTTTCTTTACAATATTGTTACTTCCCTGTCTCGATTAAATAAAAACCCCGTGACATACATTGTCACGGGGTCAAATGTGCTCGGGCCCATTCGACGTCGTTGACGAATAACGCGTCGACGCCGAGCCTGCTGAAGCGATGCAATTGTTCTTCCGTCTTGACCGTGTACGGCCGGACACGGATTCCTGCTTCGACCAATGCCTCGATCTCGGCGTCGGTTAACGCGCGGACGCTCGGATGAAGCGCATTCGCCCCGAGCTGTTTCAAATAGGAGACCGGGTCCGTCATCCGTTTTGAGGACAGGGCGGCAAGTTCATATTCGGTCGTCAACTCGCGTAAACGTCGTAACGTCTCGTGATTAAAGGAAGAGACGATAAGACGCTCGGCTGGAAAACCGGTCCGTTCAACGATTTCGATGAGACGACGCTCGATGCCCCGATAGTGCTCGACATCCGTCTTCAGCTCAAGGTTGACGAGGAGCGGTGTCGGCTTGACCAACTTGAGGAACGCTTCGAGTGTCGGAATCGGTTCCTCTCCCCCGAACCGGAACGCCGCGTTGGCTGTCCGGAGCTCGGCGAACGTCTTGTCGACGACACGGCCACGTCCGTCCGTCGTCCGCTCGAGCGATTCGTCATGGATGAGCACGAGTTCCCCGTCCCGCGTCATGTGCACGTCCGTCTCGATGCCGTCCGCACCGACCTTGATAGCGGCCTTGAACGCCGACATCGTGTTCTCTGGGTAGTGCGCCATCACCCCACGGTGGGCGTATAGCTTCATCGGCTCACGCTGTGCCATATTTGGCCGTCAAATAGCGCACGAGCGGACGGACCGAGATGTCTTCCCCCGTCACTTCCCGAATCAACTCGTTCGGTGTGAGCGATTTGCCGTGGCGATGCACGTTCGTCTCGAGCCACTGCTTGATCGGACCGAACTCCCCGCTCGCAATCCACGTGTCAAGCTCTGGGTGTTGGGCCCGTAGCGTCTCCGTCAATTGGGCCGCATAGACGAGACCGAGGGCATAGCTCGGGAAGTAACCGAACGAACCGCCCGCCCAGTGCACGTCTTGAAGCACGCCTTTCGCGTCGCTCGGGACGTCGACACCGAGGTACTCTTTATAGAGGCGGTTCCACGCCGCCGGCAGCTCGGCAACGGACAACGTGCCTTGGATGAGCGCCTTCTCGAGCTCATACCGGATGATGATATGAAGGCTGTACGTCAACTCGTCGGCCTCGATTCGGATGAGTGACGGTTTCGCCTCGTTCACCCCGGCATAGAACGTCTCGAAATCGATGGACGAAAGCGGCGGATGCTCGGCTTGTAGGCTCGGGTAGACGCTCTTCAAGAAAGCGACGCTTCGGCCGACGAAGTTCTCGAAGAACAACGACTGCGACTCGTGGATGCCCATCGAGGCACCACCGCCGAGTCCGAGTTCGTCGAGTGCGGCATCGATTTGTTGCTCATACGTCGCGTGCCCCGCCTCGTGCATCGTACCGAACAAGGCGTTCCGATAGTCGGCCTCATCATATTTCGTCGTGATGCGGACGTCCCGACGGTTGATCGTAATCTCAAACGGATGGACGGTCGCATCCAAACGTCCGCGGCTCAAATCGTAGTCGACGACCCGCATCCAGTCGTGACAGATTCGTTCTTGCGCCTTCTGGTCCATCGACCAGTCGAGGGGCGCCCCCGCCTGTTTCAGTTGACGGATGAGCGGGACGAGCTCATCGCGCAGTCCTTCGAACAATCGGTCGAGTTGCGCGACCGTCATCCCTGGCTCGAAGTCATAGAGCAACGCGTCGTACGGATGTGACGCATACCCGAAATAATCGGCGAACTTCCGTTGATACGCGACAATCTTTTCTAAATATGGTGCGAACATCCCCCAGTCATCCCGTTCTTTCGCTTTCTCCCAAGCGGTCTCCGCTTCTGACACGAGCGTGACGTACGCCTGGTACTCTTCAGGCGGAATCTTCGCATTGCGTTCATATTGCGTCTTGGCGACAGACAGCGAGCGGGACTCGATTGGCGTCAATCCATCTGCCCCTTCCATCTCGTCGAGCAGTCGTTTGAACGATTCGCTCGTCTGACGCTTGAACGCCTCGGTCGAAAGATACCCGATCGTCTCCGCCCGTAACGGTGCCGACTGTTCCGGCATTTGGGTCCGCATATCCCAATAAAGTAACGAGATCGCCTCGTCGAAGGCGCGCAACTGTTTAAAATGCTCGCGCCACTGCTTTGTCAATTCCATGTCATGACCACCCCTGTTCATTTATCCTTACATCACTACTTTATTATATTCGTCAGACGTTGCCTATCTCCGCATATGGATTTCGACACGGTTTACATTTATGGAACGGAATCCTGAGCCTTGTAAAAAAATATTGACCTGTTTCTTGATTTTTCTGACGATTTATTTGTTTGATATCCATTATGGTAGAAAAGTAAACAATAAAGGGGCGAATGTAGAGTGAATCGAACACGGAGACATAAACAACGAACATATATGATGCGACGAATCATTTTTGGCTTGATTTTGCTCGCAATCGTCGCATTAATCCCGGCCCTTGTCGGGTTCAAACGGGAGACGCCCGTCCAACCTTCAATCGAGGCTCCTGTCGTCGAACCGGTCAGTCAAGGTCCGACGTTTCCCAATATCCCGATGAGCGACTGGCGACTAGACGTCATGGAACAAGTAGACGATGAAGAGATCCTCGTCGGCGCGATGACGTTCGTCGATTTGACAGACGGCGTCATTTTACTCGATAAACAAGGGGAGGCCCGTGTTTATCCGGCGAGCACGACGAAATTGATGACGGCACTCCTCGCCTATGAGCAAGCAAGTCTCGCCGGCGAACTCGACCTTCCACTCGTCGAGATCAAACCGTCGACACTCGACATCCCATGGGACAGTCATATCGCACACCTCGCGGTCGGTGACACGTTGTCCGTCCGCCAAGCGCTCTATGCGACGTTGCTCGAGTCGGGCAATGATGCGGCCAACAGCCTTGCCGAGTATGTGAGCGGGACGACGACCGCTTTCGTCGAACGGATGAACGCTCGGGCGGAAGTCCTCGGTTTGACGGGAACGCATTTCATGAATGCCCACGGCTACTCTGACCCGGACCACTACACGACAGCTCATGACATGGCGAAGATTGCTTATGTGTTCGCTCGTTATCCAGAGCTCGTCGAGATTGCCGGCACATATGAGTACGAGGCAAAGTTCACGGACAAGGACGGGAACGGCAAACGTCGTTGGTGGTATCACCTCGGTTCGGCCGTGAACGAGCGCAGCATCCATTACTCTGATTTAGTGACGGCGACGAAGACGGGATATACGGACGAGTCAGGCTACACGATGGTCTTTTTGATGGAACAAGCGGGCAAACAGTATGCGCTCGTGACGATGCAAGCAAAGTCGGGTCAAACGTTCCCGACGATGCGGACGGTCGAACGAATCGCCTTCGGTCGGACGCTCGAATAGAACGTACATAGTTAATGAAGGGACTGCTCGAATGAGCCGTCCCTTTTTATTTTTTCATCGGATATCCACCACTTTTGTTACAACGAGATGACAAAGACGTCTCGACAAGGTGACGAAAATTCAGAAAATTTAAACTTTATATGTGAAAAAAGTAAGGCTCATGCCTTGGTATTATGCGATTTAGAGCCGTTTTTATGAAAAGGTTGCAGTTTGCAATGACTTCCGAGGTCCGTTAAGGTTAGTCACAAGTTCGTCTTTACCGTCCGCTTTCGTCACATTGTGGGAATGAAACCACATTGTCCGAACGGACGATTGAACCATATTTGAATCGCGTACAGGAGGTAATACAATGTTATGGCAAGAATGGGTATCCATCGCGCTTTACCTCGTGATGATGCTCGCAATCGGTTATGTCGCGTATAAACGCACGACCGACTCATCGGATTATATGTTAGGTGGCCGCAAGATGGGGCCAGGTGTCACCGCCATGTCGGCCGGAGCGTCAGATATGAGTGGGTGGATGTTAATGGGACTACCGGGGGCAATGTATGCCACGGGATTATCAGCAATTTGGTTAGCCGTTGGATTGGTCATCGGAGCTTACTTGAACTACTTGTTGGTTGCTCCGCGTCTTCGCGTCTTCACTGAGATGGCGAACGACTCGATCACGATTCCAGATTTCCTTGAGAATCGGTTCCGAGATCACTCGAACTGGCTACGGATCTTGTCTGCGTCCGTCATCATCATCTTCTTCACGTTCTACACGTCGGCCGGACTCGTATCGGGCGGTAAGTTGTTCGAAAGCTCGTTCGGCATCGACTATCAGACAGGTGTCATCGTCACGATTAGCGTCGTCATTTTGTACACGCTGTTCGGCGGCTTCACGGCCGTCAGCTGGACGGACTTCGCGCAAGGTGTCATCATGTTCCTCGCGCTCGTCCTCGTCCCAATCGTCGCATTGACTGACGTCGGTGGGATGACGAACGCCGTCAACACGGCGACGGCCATCAACACGGACCTGTTCGACTTATTCAAAGGGACGACGACGCTCGGCATCATCGGTCTCCTCGCTTGGGGACTCGGTTACTTCGGTCAGCCGCACATCATCGTCCGCTTTATGGCCATCAAGGACGTGCCATCGCTCAAGACGGCTCGTCGCATCGGGATGGGTTGGATGACCGTATCGATTATCGGTGCCGTTATGACGGGACTCGTCGGAATCGCGTATTTCCGCGGTCAAGGCAATGCCCTCGCCGACCCGGAAACGGTGTTCATCCAATTCTCGGACGTCTTGTTCCACCCGTTCATCACAGGCTTCTTGCTCGCTGCGATTCTCGCGGCGGTCATGTCGACGGTGTCGTCACAACTGCTCGTCACGTCATCTGCGTTGACGGAAGACTTCTACCGGAAGTTCTTCAATAAAGATGCCAGCGAGAAGACGATGGTCCTCGCCGGACGGATCGGGGTGTTACTCGTCGGTCTCGTCGCGACGCTCATGTCGCTCAGCCCGTCGAACACGATTTTGACCCTCGTCGGCTATGCATGGGCCGGATTCGGCTCAGCCTTCGGACCAGCGATTCTCTTGTCGCTTTATTGGACGAAGATGACACGCCAAGGTGCGCTCGCCGGAATCCTCGTCGGTGCCATCACGGTCATCTTGTGGATCGTCACTGGTTTATCGAACGTCATCTATGAGATGGTGCCAGGCTTCTTCCTCAGTATGCTTGCCATCGTCCTCGTCAGCACGTTCACGAACCAACGTGAACAAAAACGAATCAACCGCGAATTCTCTGAGATGGAGGCAGAACTCGCCGCCGCCAAAGAAGAATAAGCTTCAAAAGGCTCGCCCCGAACAATGGGGCGAGCCTTTCTTATGTCATTGGATTCACATCGTCGAGGCGAGCAACCAGACACGGATTGCGAACGGGACAAGCACGAGGACGAGCATGACGTTCCGCAGCGTCCGGTTCCGGTTCCAATAATAAGCCATGAGGACGAACGGGTGTAGCGCGGTCAGTTCATACGGATTGAACCAGAACCAAGTCAAGACCAAGACGATTAAAAAGTAAAGGACCGAACGTTGTTTCGTCGTCCGGTACTCTCGAAACATGTCATACGCCCCTTTGAAGAACGCGAGGAACGCGACGATCCAAAAACTGATGACGATTACATTTTCCAATCAAACAACCACCTTAAGAGACATTTTCGAAATAGAAGCCGCCCCAATAAATATGACGATACGTAAACTCTTTCCCACTCTCGGCCGTGATCACGATCTCATCTTCCGTCAAGACGAGCACATGGACCGGGATCTCACCTTGCTTGAGCATCGGACTGAATAGACGAAACTGCTTGTTGAGCCATTTGCGTTCTGTGAAATCACGGTAATGATGCAAGGCGAGCGTCGGGTGGACGAGAAAGACGGCGACGAGAAACGCGATGGCCGTCGGGGAAGCGGCTACTTCAATGAGCAGTGACGTGACGAGCACGAGAGATAAGACGCCATACCCGAATTCGAGCAGCTCCATTAAAGAGGCTCGGCTCGCAATCACATACTGGACGACCCGAAATGCCACGTAGAGCAAAAGACTGACCATCACATATTGGGAAAACGGGGCGACACGCATCGAGACGTCTAAATAGAACAAGACCGGTAGCAACATGATCCACTTCCATAATTGTAAGGCGAGGTAAAACAATGATTGATCGATGAAACGACGATTGTGTACGAGCCGTTGCATATCCATGTTTCCCACCTCCGATTAAAAGATGCGATCTTACGAATACCATTCCCCGTATCGAAGAATGCTAACTTGCAATTACACGTTAATCGGATTTTTCTTTTTGCTCGATGCGCGTCGCGTTGAGCAGCCCGCCGATCAAGATGACGGAAGCAGCCAAGTAGAACCAAATGAGCAAGACGATGAACGCCCCGAGTTGGCCATAGAACCGCTCATAGTTTGCATACTGTGAATAGTAGCTGAACACGTTCGAGACTGTCAAGATACCGATGGTGGCGAACGCCGCCCCACCCCAGCTGTCGCGAATCGTCCCGCGATGGCTCGGCAACCATTTATAGACGAGCAAGAACACGCTGAACAAGACGAGCGACCCGACAATCCAGCGGAAATAAAACCAAATCTGGGCGTAGGTGGCTACGATATCTTCGATGAAGATGATGTGCGTCGACACTTCACGGAGCGCCGCCTCGACGACCGGGATGACGAGCGAGAACGGAAGTACGAACATGAGCGCGAGCGTCACGGCGATATCTTGGAGCGCACCTCGCAAGAACGATTTGTTTCGAATCAATCGATAGGCATCGTTCAACGAACGGACGAGCGACTGAACCGCCATCGATGAAATCCATAGCGCCGGCAAGATGCTAATCGAGGCGAGACCAAGCCTTGAGTCGTCAAAGATGGATTCGATGTTGCCTTCTAACAGCTCGAAGCTCGTCTCTGGCATGACGAGGGCGAGCGCCTCAATCACATCCCCACTCGAGAACGGCAAAAGCCCGACGATCCCTAGCACGAACAACAGGAACGGGAACGTCGACAAGATGAAATAATACGCGAGCATCGCCGCCTGGTCGAAGAACCGTTCCACGAAAAAACGCTTGAATACAATTTTGAATGTGTGTAGCATGACTCTAACTCTTTTCTTTAGTGTTTTTTTAAAATAAATTCGGTAATTGAAATAAATATTTTATAATCGATTGAAAGCAAGGACCGGATGATGGCCCTTGCTTCGGCTCAACTGATATGTTCACGCTTCGGCTCCCACGCCTCGACGTGCTCCTTGCCCGGCAAGTCGACGTCATCCCGGCTGAAATGCGGGTCTTTCCCGGCCCGCTTCTGGGCGACGTAGTCGTCGAGCAGCACCCGGGCGATCTTGCTCAATCGGAAGATGGCGTACATGTTGACGAGCGCCATCATGCCCATGAAGATATCGGCGATCGACCAGACGAGCACGGCCGAGCGGACGGCACCGAACATGACCATCCCGACGACGGCGATCCGATAGATGACGAGATAGACTTTGCGTTCCGAGATGAACTCGATGTTCGTCTCCCCGTAATAGTAATTTGCCAAAATCGAGCTGAAGGCGAACAAGAGAATCGCGATCGTCATGAGCGAGGTCGCGACCGGACCGATCTCCGTCAAGAGCGCCTCTTGGGCGAGCTCGATCCCTTGAAGCTCCTCTGAGCCCGGCACACCTGAAATCAAGACGATCATCGCCGTCGCCGTACAGATAAAGAGCGTGTCGACGAAGACGCTGAGCGATTGGATGAGCCCCTGCTTCACGGGATGACTGACCTCGGCCGTCGCGGCCGCGTTCGGAGCGGATCCCATGCCGGCCTCGTTCGAGAACAGACCGCGTCGAATCCCTTGAAGCACGGCCGCACCGACCGCGCCGCCGAACAACTGTTGGAACCCGAGCACACCTTCAGAGAAGATGGCCGAAAAGACGGCCGGGACGACATCAAGGTTCGTCAAGACGACCCAAAGCGCCAACAGGATGTAGCCGCCGGCCATGATTGGGACGATGATCCCCGACAGTGTCGAAATCGAGCGAATCCCGCCGAAGATGACGATGCCCGTGACGACGGCCAAGATGAGGCCGACCCAGACGGTGTCGATGTCGAACACGTTGTTGACAGACAAGGCAATCGTGTTCGCTTGTACCGAGTTAAAAGCGAACCCAAATGAGAACGTGATTAAAATCGCAAACACGATACCGAGCCAACGCTGTCCGAGCGCCCGTTCGATGTAGTATGCCGGACCGCCACGCCACGCCTTCCCGTCATGCACTTTGTACACCTGGGCGAGCGTGCTCTCGACGAACGCCGAAGCCGAACCGATCAAAGCGATGAGCCACATCCAAAACACGGCACCCGGCCCTCCGAGCGCGATCGCCGTCGAGACACCGGCGATGTTCCCCGTACCGACGCGGGCGGCCGTCCCGATGGCGAACGCCTGGAACGAGGATACCTGCCCTTTCTCATGCTTCAATCCTTTGACGAACAACAACTTGAACATCTCCGGCAGCATCCGGAATTGGACGAAGCCCATCCGAATCGTGAAGAAAATCCCACCGGCAATCAACACAAAAATGAGGACATACGTCCATAGCAAATCGTTCGCCTGTGAGACGACATCTTGAAAGTCCACGTTACATCCCTCCTCTTTAAGGAGTTCTTACCCGCTCTCTGACAGCGGAAAACGAATCAGCGGCGCTTGACCGCCTCGACGATCCGTTCACAAATCAAATGTGTCTCGAGGCTGTCCTCGGCCCGGACCGACTCGTTCGGTTTTCCGGCGACGAGAGCCAAGAACGACTCAATCATCGACGTGAACCCGCGGCGGTCCAGATTCGACTCCCACGGGTTTAAGGCGTGTTCGAGGACACCAGTCGCGGTATGGTCGTATACGCGCTCGACGTCGCGAGATACTCGTTTCAGCCGCGAAGACATCACTTCCATCACTTCCTCTGTACAGCCGTTGTCTCGGTTCATGATGCCGATCGCCTCGATGCCGCCCGCTGTGAACTGGATCTGCAGCTGCTTTAACGTGTCACCTTCGAACCGCGGTCGGACGGTGAGCGCCTCGATCGGTTGGCGACCCGTCAAGTAACGGAGCGTATCGACGACATGGACGAAATCCTCGACGATGAACTCTCGAAGCGTCGACGGATTGTATGTCCGATTTTTCTGAATCAGCACCATGTTCGGGTCTTCGACTTCTTTTAATGCAGACGTCGCCGTGGCGAAGCGACGATTGAACCCGGTGACGAGTTCGACGCCTTGTGACGCCGCGAGACGGGCGAGGCGCTCGGTCTCTTCGAACGTGAACGTGACCGGCTTGTCGATGAACACGTGTCGCCCCTGTTCGAGCACGTACGTCACTTGGCTGACGTGGGCGGCCGTGGCCGAATGGATCAATACGGCGTCCGCGTCTTGGAGCGGCGCCTCCTCGAGCGAGCGAGAATGACCGTTGAACCGATACTTTGCAACAAGTTGCTCGGCTTTGGCTGCATCCCGTGAGACGAGATGCACCTCCACCCCGTCGAGTCCGGCATAAACCGGGAGGTACGCCTTCTTTGCGACGGCCCCTATTCCTACGACAATCAATTTCATCGTGATACCTCTCCTTTTCGGTCGACCAAACAAATCCCCCGGGCTCATGCCCAGGGGTGATGTGTCAGCGAACCGCTAAAATTTCAAAGCTTGTGATCGGTTTACGGATCGCATCCGATACGATCTGATACATCTGGGCCAATTGCTCGTTGTCGTTCAAATCGGGCGTGCGGTCGAGCTGGACCTCACACGTCCGGGTCGTCTGCTCTTTGTCTTGAAACGCGTATTCAACGGTATATGTCTGCATGACTCGTCTCCTCTCACGATGTATACGTATGTATAGCCTGTATCGAAATGATTGAAACGCCTCCCCGACACGTCCGGGCCATGCCGCTTCTCGACGCCTCGTTTACGATTGTACCATGCGGCAGCCTCCAACATCCGACGTCGACGTCGGGTAAGGTGCAATCGCTTGTCAAACGTCACAATCCTTTCTACACTAGACGGATACATCATTTATCGTAGGAGGCAACATATGACATCTTATCAAACGATTCTCGCATTCCCCCTCGGCTTCCTGCTCCTCGTCGGCTGTGCCGCCGAGACCGACTCCGTCACATCGACACCGATCGAGACCGAGTCTCAAGCAATCGAAACGACGACGCCCGAACAAACCGATTCGCCTGAACACTTCGATGGGTTCGAGCTGATCGAAGTCGACGGTGGTGATTTATCCGGCGAGCGGAGAGCGAACGTCGTCGTCGATGTCGGCTATGGCGACCGGACGTATTGGGCGTTCACGAATGAATTCGGTCAGCTCGTACGCGTCATCGCCGACTCGCTCGGAGGCGTCTCGAACGCCTATAACATCACCCCCCAAAACAGCACGCTCAACCGGCACGGGGACCAAGCCTATATGGAGACGATGATTCGCAACGCGGGCGGCGTCACCGACTTCGAGGCGCTCATCACTTATTCAACCCCTTCGACCCATATCCCGTCTCACTATCAGTATACATACACGCTGAACGGGAACGTCATCGTCGACAGATTCGACAACGTCAACCCGGACGACGTGAACGCGGCACTCGGATTGACCGAGAAGTCGCCACAGACCGCTCGGCCCGAAGACGAAGGCGACGTCTCGACCGTCGATACGAACGGCAACGGACACGTGACGATACAAGAGGCGAAAGACGCCGGCTTCACGATGCCGATCACGCGTGACCATTGGCTTTATCCGTACATGCGTGACAACGACAACGACGGCATGGTCGGCGAGTGACGGACTGGTCATGAAACGACGCCCCTCTTAACAGGGGCGTCAGGCTGTTGACGAACCAAATCGCCCCTTGCGATTTGGTTCGTCTTTTTTTGTGTTCAACGAGCTCGAGGCGCTCTGCCCGACATAAAATTGAAGAACTGCTATGTAGACGGTCTTTTTCGGCCAACAGGTTGGCCAGCTTCTTCATGTTTTGTGCGGTGGCTGCCACCAGGTTGGCGCGCTGGACCTTCTCGGTCCCCCGGTAGAACGTGAACCGGAGCCCGTGAAGCTCTTTCGCGTCGGCGAACGAGCGCTCCACGGTCTGCGGCCGGAGGCGATAGAGGGATCGTCCGGATGCGGACAGCCGGTTCTGGTTCACCACTTCGCGGTAGCTTTCGTCAAGATGACGGGTGATGACGCGACGGTGGGCGCGATTGGACGTGCACTTCTCGAGGAGCGGACAGTTCTGGCAGATCGCGGGGTCGGAGGCGTAGTGGCGATAGCCGTGTCGGTCGGTCGTGCGATAGGTGAGACGCTGTTTCGCCGGGCAGATATAGACGTCCTCTTCTGACACATAGTTGAAGCTCGTCCTCCGGTACATCCCCTTCTTCCCGCCGAAGCGACGCCGGGCGATGACCCCGAAGACGCCGCGCTCGACGAGCGCCTTCGCGATCTCGGTCGTGAAGTACCCGGCATCGAGGGCGACCGCTTCTAACGGAAAGGCGAACCGGTCGAGGATGTGCTCGAGACGGGCGACGTAGACGGTGCTGTCTGAGACGTTCCCGGGCGTGACGTGCACGTCGACGATGAAGTTGTGTTTGGCGTCGACCGTCCGGTGCGCCAGCCAGAAAAAGCCTTCCGGCTTCTGGTCACGATACATGTAGCCCGCGTCCGGGTCGGTCCGGCTCACCTTGATGAACCGGCTCTCCTTTTTGGGTGGGGCGGGCTTCAGCGCTTTTTTCCCCGGTCCGACCGTTCCTCGTTCACCCGGTCCAGGAGTTCGTCCTCGATCGTGTTCACCACACGTTCGACCTCGACCTTGTCGAACTTTTTCTTGTTCGCGTTGGCACGGATGTGGGTCGAGTCGGTGATCAGGATTCGCCCCGACACGAAGCCGTGGGCTTCGGCCTGGCCCAAAATGTCCTCGAAGATCTGTTGGAAGACGTCCTTCCCTTTGAAACGACGCCGGTAGGCCTGGCTGATCGTCGAATGGTCGGGCACCTTCTCATCGATGCCGAGTCCGAGGAACCAGCGGTAGGCGAGGTTCGTCTGGACCTCTTTGACCGTCTGGCGGACGGAACGGATGTTGAACAGCGGGCCGAGGAGGATGATCTTGATGATGATCTCGGGGTCGATGCCGGGTTGTCCGGTGTTCGAGTACAGGGGCGCGCAAAGCCGGTGCACGATCGAGAAGTCTATGTGGCGGTCGAGCTTTCGGACGAGGTGGTCTTGCGGGACCAGTTGGTCCAGGGTGGTCTGCGTCCGGATCGGTTCATGTCTCTTCTCCGGGTGGGCACGGTACATATGGGTTCCTCCTTAGTCAGCGGACGGGTTCGGCGTTTATCTGCCTTTTCCCGTTTTCCCCCGGTTCGAAGAACATGTCCGAGGCTTTTTCTTCGGCCATCGAGGCCTCAGAAAAAGACAAACGGCCGCCAGATGGCGACCGTTTGCGTTGCTCGTCCGACGGCGCCCCGACTCCTGCAGGAGAGCAATCCGACGGAGACCCAGCAGCGACGCTAGTCGCGATGCGGCTCCGGGATTGCCTGCGGAAAGCGTGGGCGTCGGAAGGACGAGCGATTCGATTGATGTTAGTCAACAAGCTGACGCCCCTCTTAACAGGGGCGTCGTTTTCGTCTCGTCAGACCGCTTTCTTTTGCATCCATTTCATCAAGTTCGAGGTGACACCCCGCGGCAAGAACCGCTCCCCGAAGACGAGCGACTTGTTCGGTAACCCATAGATCGCGACGACTTTCCCTTTTTCCCATGCCCTGTAGCCGAACTCGGCCACGTCTTTTGCCGGGACAGGCCGGAACCGCTCGAACAGGACCGATTTCTCGAGACCGGTGACGTCGGCGAACCCGGTCTCCGTCGGCCCAGGACAGAGCGCGGTCACGGCGATGCCGCTACCGGCGAGCTCAGAGGCCAACGCCTCGGTGAAGGAGAGCACGTACGCCTTCGACGCATAATAGACCGCCATCAACGGGCCAGGCTGAAAGGCGACAATCGAGGCCAAATTGATGACACCTCCATGCCGACGCTCGAGCATCGCCGGCGTATACAGACGGGTGAGTGCCGTCAACGTGACGATGTTCACTTGCAACATATCGTGATTCTTTTGCACGTCCGTCTCTGTAAAATCACCATAGTCACCGAAACCGGCATTGTTGACCAACACATCGACATGTCGTCCGCTCGACGACGTCTGTGCATAGAGCGTGGCCGCACTTCCTGGCAACGACAAGTCGAGCGTGACCGGCGTGACGGAGACGGGATGGATCGATTCGAGTTGCCGCTCCAAGTCGAGTAACAAGGACTCGCGACGGGCCACGATAATCAAGTCATATCCTTTACTCGCAAACACGTGTGCCAGCTCGAGCCCGATCCCGCTCGAGGCCCCTGTGATGAGCGCAGTCTGGTTCATCATACTCGTTCCCCTTTCAATGTTGACAATGTAAACATTTGTTGATTTTAGTCTACGCCTTTATGTTTACACCGTCAACATTTTTCTTTTATAATGGTGAGACAGACGAACGAGAAATGAGGGATTCGATGGACCAGAAAACGTATCATCACGGCGAGCTCCGCCAACAATTGATTGACGAGGGACTCTCGTTAATCAATGAATCCGGTGTCAACGGATTATCCATTCGAAAAGTCGCCGAACGTTGCGGGGTGAGTCATACGGCACCGTATCGACATTTTACGAACAAGGATGAACTGATTCAAGCGATTGGGCAGACCGTTTGGACCGCCTTCTCGACCGCGCTCATGAAGGCGATGCAGGACGAGGACGAGCCGGGCGCACAAATCGTCAAGATGGGCGTCTGCTACGTCCAGTTTTTAGTCGAGCATCCGGCATACCGGTACTTCATCTTCTCCTCTGACCAAGCCGTCCCCATCAAAATCGGACCCGCGGCCATTGATTCTTCGGTCGAAGCGTTCAACGTGTTCCGGAGGTGTGCGCTCAACTATTTGGCTACGACACCGACCGACACGTCTGACTATCCGGACAAGATCGTCCTCATGTGGAGTACGGTCCATGGCATGGCGCAATTGATCGCGAACGGGAACCTTGTGTACGACGGTGACGAGCTCGACTGGGTCGAATCGATGTTAGCGCTCTATTTACAGGGTTGACGTCCGTCCTGTCTCACATACAAAAAAGACCGTCGACGTGTCGACGGTCTCGAACCGCCCATGTGGCGGTTTTTTTATTACTCTTCTGTGGCCGCTTCGACCGGACGTCTCGGCGGACGCTTCCCGAAGTATTGATAATACTGCGTCTCGATATTCCCGTTATACAGCTTGCGGCGTTTCGTCGCCGGGCGGCCGTACGCCTTCTCGAAGTCCTCATAGCTCGTCAACATGTAGACGCTATAGCCCGGATACTTATCAAACTGACGGCCGATCCGCTCGTACAGGTCGATAATCTCGTCCTCGGTTTGCAGACGCTCACCGTAAGGCGGGTTCCCGATGATGACACCGTACTCTTCTTTCGGCTTCAACGCGGCCGCGTCACTGTGGACGAACGTGATGGCGTCACGGACGTCGGCGAGCTCCGCGTTGTCTTTGGCGAGCTTGACCATACGCGGGTCGAGGTCGATGCCGTAGATTTTGAGCGGTTTGTCCCACTCGGCTTTTTCGTTCGCCTCGTTAATCGCCTCGTACCAGGCCTTCTTCGGCACGCACGGCCAGTCTTGTGAGCAGAACTCACGGTTGAGGCCCGGTGCGATGTTGCGGCCGATGAGCGCCGCTTCGATGGCGAGCGTCCCCGAACCGGTGAAGACGTCATAGAACGGCATGTCCGGCTTCCAGTTCGTCAGCTGAATCATTGCCGCGGCCATCGTCTCTTTGAGCGGTGCCTGTGAGTGGAGCTCACGGTAGCCCCGACGGTGGAGCGCATCTCCTGACGTGTCAATCGTGATCGTCGCCACATCTTTCAATAAGGCGACTTCGATCGGGTAATAGGCGCCCGTCTTCGGGAGCCACTCGCCCGGTTTGTTATAGCCGCGTTGCATCGCGTCGACGATCGCCTTCTCTGTGATCTTTTGACAGTCACGGATCGAGAACAGCTTCGATTTGACCGAGCGGCCGTCGACGATGAAGCGAGCGTCCCACGGCATGAGGTCGGTCCACGGCAATTCGACGACACCGTCGAACAGCTCCGTGAACGTCGTCGCTCTGAACTCAGCGACGACGAGCTTGACGCGGTCGGCCGTCCGGAGCCACAAGTTCAAGCGTGGAATGTCTTCCATCTCCGCGTCGATATAGACGCGTCCGTTCTCGACTTCGCACGTGTAGCCGAGGTCGCGCACTTCTTTGGCGACGAGCGCCTCAATTCCCATCGCTGCGGTGGCGATTAATTTACGTTTTGCCATCGTATCCCTACTTTCTATGTGTTCGTCCTAAAATGGTCAAGTAAAAAGGAGCTCAAGTAGGATTGCTTGAACTCCTGGTCGATGTTTAATGAGAGACTATGCTGCCCTGTAAGCCATGTTCTGTACTCCGGTGCTCGTAGCGGTCTCCCTGGCACGATGGAGTGACAATCATCTATCTGCGCCGTTTGGCGCCTTCCGTCCCGTTCGGTTCCAGTCGGGAAGTTCCCCTACCATAGTTTGGGTTTCTCGCTCGTGGGGTTTACCTCGTTCCACTCTGACCGTTTCCGGACAGACTCCGTCACTGTGGCACTTTCAAGAAGCTTGCACCATATCCGAGGACTTAGGTGCTTCTTCTGCCGTCAACTTGCGTTGCCTACACTTATCGTTTCGTGTAGCACGATCACTACAGCCATCACAGGCTGTGCGAGCATGGACTTTCCTCAAAGCTTGCGCCCCGCGATTGTCCAGACCTCATAGTCACCTCAATCATTGTAGCCGATAAACGTCTCGTTGACAACCGACAACCTGAACTTGATTTTCATGGCCGTCAGCGCTAAAATAAGGCGTGTTCCATTGAACAAGGAGGGATTTTGATGCGTCAAGATGCAAAGAACGGTTGGATTCAACGGCTGACCTATGTGATTGAAATCGATGACATTAAAGCGCTCCACCTGAACAACGGCGTCTTCGCCTTCTATCGTAAAAATCGACTCGTCCAAGGGTTCGAGCCGTTCGACATTAAAGCACCGAATGAGATGTCTAAGCGGCCGTATCATTTCGATCATCACAACTTGGCCCATCTCCATGAACGTTTCCCTGAATCGATTCCGATGTATGATGCATCGATTCAGACGCGTCGTGCTTGGAGCGATCTCGTCCGCGCCGGCTTGTGCGACATCATCGCCGACGGGAAGTTAAGTTTTGAACATATCGATGATAACGGGAACGTGCTAGAAGCGAGCATTCGTTGGATTGGTGAGCCCATTACCATCGACTAATATATGAAACCACCACCAAGTGCGACGTGTCGGACCAGGTGGTGGTTTTTTATGTTGCTTCAATCGTTTCCGTCGCCTCTTCTGGTGGTGGCGGTGGCGGTGTGAATGTCGTCGAGACGATGCGTTCGGTGAGGTCAGTCGGTTTCAGGATGACCGTCAATTTATTGGTCGTATCGCCGCGGACCGGGAACGTGCCCGGAACATGGAGCGCTTCGTACACGGTCTTGCCGCTCGCGTCGAGAATGGTGACCGTGCCTTTACGTGTCGTCGTCACCGAGAACGTCGCCTCGTCGGTCGCCTTCACCGTCACATTCGTTTTAACTGGATTGACATACGTGACGTTTCGGCTCGACGTGCGCTTATACTTTCCATCCGTCACGACGGCCGTTAGCCGATATTGACCACTCGGCAACCAGTCGCCGCCGGCGTACATCGTGAACGCTCCCCCGTTCGCCGGGAGCGTCTTCACTTTGCGCGTGCCTTGATAGAGCGTGTACGTCGTCTTCAAGTTCGGGCGGTTCATGACGGAGAGTTTGGCTTCTTGGACGTATCGATTCGTCAATGTCGCCGGAGCAGACACGCTTACCGGGCGCGGGGTCGCATCAAGCAACCGTTTCGTGTTCAGTTCCGTATACGACTTCCCGCTCACGCGCGGCATCTTTTGAATCAACCCGTCGATGTCGGTCGGTGTCAGAAACGGGTTGACCGATTTGACGAGCGCGATTCCCGACGTCACCATCGGCGCGGCCATCGACGTCCCATCCATAAAGATAAAACTGTTCTTCAAGCCGAGCGATAGGACGTTCACACCCGGTGCGACGACCTTCACTTGGCTGTCCATGTTCGAGAACGCGGCGAGCCGATGTCTCGAATCGACGGCACCGACGGCGATGACTTCTTTCATATTGGCCGGGAACGAGACTTTCGTCGCGCCGTCATTGCCAGACGAGGCGACGATGACGACACCTTTCGCCCGGGCCCGTTTAATCGAATCGGCCAGCACCCGGTCGTAGTCTTGGCCGCCGAGCGACAAGTTGATGATCGTCGCCCCTTTCGCGACCGCCGTATCGACGGCTTTGGCGACGGTCCAGGAATCCGTGAACTCTGAGTTTCTCCCATAAAAGACGTTATAGAAGTGATAGCGGACGTTCGGGGCGAGACCGGCGATACCGTACTTGTTGTGAAGGCCTGACATGATGCCGGCCGTGTGCGTACCGTGATAGTCGACACTATACGGCCCTTTCATCGAGTTGACGACACGCGGCACGTTCAACAGCTCCCGATGGCTACGGTCGGCCGATGAGTCGATGAGCGCGACGACGATATCGCCCGACCCTCTCGTCGTGTTCCACGTCAAGTCGGTCCCGGTCTGTTTGATGTAATATTGGTTTCCGACGCGCGGCTCCGCGACGACGTAGCCGTGTTTCTCCAAGATGACAGGTTTGGCGGCCCCGGCTGTCGTCGGGACGAGTAATGCCAACGCCGTCAGTAAAATCATTTTCTTCATCGCCTTACGCTCCATTCACACTTCATAAGATGGGACCATTATCTCAAATTTACGATACGATTTCCCTTTTTTCATAAAAAAAGAGTATGACATTTTTCCGACAGTTCACCAATAGTCAAGTTTGTCGGGATGCTCCATCTCGAAGTCGACGATTTTTCCGATCGTCAAATACGTATAATACCGTGCCAGCTCCGTGCGATACGGGTCCGGGGTGAACCCTTCCAAGTCCTCTCCGAGAGGCGACCCGTCAATCGTCTCGAACTGTTGGCAGAAGAACGATTCCGTCTCTTTGTTCCAGATGATCGTGTCCCCGATGTACCCGCTTCCGAACCGGATATAGTCGATGACGGACGGGACGATCACTTCGGCAGGCAACCGCTCGCTCATCCGGCCGACGAGTTCATAGCGGTCCCGCTCTGCGAACGTCGCCTCTTCGAGTGACGTACACTTCAACACTTCTTTATTGATCTCGATTAAGACGATATAGTCGCCAGACTCAATCGACAGCTTCATCTCATCACCTCGTCTCCACATCCCATTGTTAACTCTATCTTAACAAATATTCGGAGAAATGCGCCGAAATCCTGTCAGCCTGTACAAATTTTCCATTCGGTTCATTCAATCTACATGAAGAAAACGGTTTTTGCTATACTAGACGTATACGACCGTAGAGAGGAAGTGCACCATGGCTAAACGTCCTTTGACCCCACGAGAAAGCGAGCTGATCGCGACGGCCTTGTTCGTGATCGGGACCGTCCCGTACAACGGTCACATCGACCGTCTCGAATCGCTCACGTTACGCGACATCGCGGACGACTATTTATCAGGGAAGCGTACGGTCGCCGATGCGATTGACGCACTCGACCAATACATTTACGTCCGGCGCCACCGGTTCAAGAACGTGACGCCCCACAACCTATGGACGCTCGACGACCGGACCGAACAGGAGGCACTCCGTTATATCGTCCGCCGGCCCGAGCTGAAAAAAGGGCAGACGCTGAACAAGAAGAATCAGCCGTATCAAGTCGGGCAAGACGTCGAGTTCAAAGTCGACAAGCACGTCGACCGCGGGCAGTTCCGGATTTATATCGGCAAACAGAACGGGTTCACGTTCAAGGCCCAGTCGAAAGACAAAGAAAAACTAAAAGCGGCGAGCGGGTGGATCACCCATATGGACTTGAAAGACCGGCTCGTCTTCGTCAACTTGACCGATTTCGGCCGCCAAGCGATTGATCCGGCGTTGCGCGAATCGCTTGAATCGATGAGCGCTTCGCTCATCGGTTGGTTCGCCACGGCGACACTGCCGACCGAGGACGAGGCGAAAGCGGCGAAACAACTGATCGCCACGTTGCAGCGCCGGGACAAGCCGTACTGGTTCACGTTGACGACCGCGATGAACCATCCGAAGCCAGAGCACGTGAAGCGTTGGGGCGCTTTCATCAATTTGCTCGTCAAGGCGAGCACCGGGGACAAGACCGCGATTGAGACACTTGAGACGCAAGAAGACAAATACTTCAAGGACGCCTTCTTGCGAGCGATGCGCGCACTTCACGGTAACTTGGGCACGACTTGACAACGAATGAGACGGTAACGGCGTTGGCCGCTGCCGTTTTTTGTACGGATAGAAAGGACGAGACCAATGCAGATTATGATTGTTGAAGACGATGAACATATCCTCCGTCTAGTCGACGAGACCCTTCGCCGCGCCGGGCACGGGACGATGCTCGTCACGGACCCGTTTACGGCCGAAGCAGCGTTCATGGCCGACCCGCCGGACGCGGCCGTCATCGATATCCTGTTACCGGGTATGGATGGACGGGAACTGTGCCGCCGGATGAAGGCGACGCTCGACATCCCTGTCATCTTATTGACCGCGCTCGGTGAATGGGACGACAAACGGATTGGGTTCGAACACGGCGCCGACGACTATATGACGAAACCGTTCATTCCGGATGAACTGTTGTTCCGTCTACAGGCGATCTCGAAACGATACGAACGGACGGCCGCGAGCTCGATTCACGCCGGCCCGCTCTCGCTCGACTTACGCCACTATCGGGTCGAGCTGTCCGGCGAGACGATCCATCTGCCGAAACGTGAGTTCGAGCTGCTCTATCAGCTCGCCGCCTTCCCGAGCCGCGTGTTCAGCCGGGAAGAGCTGATCGAACACGTCTGGGGGCTCGATTTCGACGGCGACGACCGGACCGTGGACGTCCACATCAAACGGCTGCGGACCCGTTTA
This sequence comes from Exiguobacterium alkaliphilum 12/1, assembly GCF_000714435.1. Lineage (GTDB taxonomy): Bacteria > Bacillota > Bacilli > Exiguobacteriales > Exiguobacteriaceae > Exiguobacterium > Exiguobacterium alkaliphilum. The sequence goes on along the minus strand of NZ_JJMW01000017.1, from coordinate 26,516 downwards.
CGAAGTGACGTCGTCTCGATTCGGACCGTGCGCGGGGTCGGTTATACGTTCGAGGTGATCGAATGAGGACCCTTTATACGCGCATCGTCTTGACCGTGTTTATGATTTTACTTCTCTCCGGCGCGATCGCCCTGCTCGTCAGCAACGTCGCGTACTATACATGGTGGCAACCGACCTATAGTGAGAAGACAAGCGAGGCGGCGAGCACCGCCGTCGGCTACTTCTCGAATCATACAGACCAGGACGAGTCCGCCCTCTATACGTTCCTCGCCCGCACCGGGTATCAGCTCCACGTCGTCAAAGCCGACGGTCGGGTCATGCGGTACGGTGGCTCGTTCCGCGACGAGTCAATCGATGAGCGGACCGTCACCTCGGTACGGGAAGGAACCGTCTATGAAGGGATGCGCGACTACCCGTTCCATTTGTTTTTGCTCGGACTGTTCGACAATGAAGTCGTCAATACGTACGGGTTTCCACTAGAAGGCCCGGACGGTGTCGACGCCGTCTTTATACGGCCGGACTTATCGGCTCAAATCCGAGAGTTGCATCTATTCGTCGGGTTGTTCTTCGCCCTCTTGACCGGACTCGCATTTCTCTTGATCGCCGTCGCGACACGTTCGATCGTCAAGCCCGTCAAATCGTTGACCGACGCGACGGCATCGGTCGCCTCTAGAAAGACACCGCGCGACTTGCCGCTCGAGCGTTCCGACGAGATTGGCGTCCTCGCTCGCCGGTTTGACGAGATGGCCCGGACGATTGAGACGTCCGAACAAGCAAGACGACGTTTCGTCTCCAACGTCTCGCACGAGTTCCAGTCCCCGCTCACGTCGTTAACCGGCTACGCCTCGACGCTCGTCGAGTTGACCGACGAGAAGGCCCGACCGTACGCTGAAATCATCCGTGACGAAACGACGCGGCTGTCGTCGTTGACAAGACAACTGCTCCTGCTCGCCAGGCTCGACGAGGCCGACATCTCGCTCGAGCAAGATGTTCTGCTCACCACGTCAATCGAAGACGTGATTCGCGGGCTCTCGTTCCAACTCGACCAAAAAGGGATCGCCGTCGTCACCGACCTCGACGACATGACAGTGAAAGGTGACCCCATCTTGCTGGCGCAAGTGTGGATGAACTTGCTTCAAAACGCGATTCACGCCTCGCGCGAAGGCGGGACCATCCGAATCAAGTTGAAACGAGACGAACGTGTCACAATCATCGTCTCAGACGATGGGCACGGGATGGATGACGTGACGCGGGCACACCTGTTCGAACGTTTCTTCCAAGGTGACGCGTCACGTGGGACGGCCGGGACCGGGCTCGGACTCTCGATCGTCCACGACATCGTCAGCTTGCACGGCGGCACGATTCAAGTCGAGTCCACGCCCGGATCGGGGACGACGTTCACGATTCAACTGTGACGTGTTCATGTTCCGTTCATATTCGTTCGGTATGCTTCCTTCATCGACATGAAGGAGGCTTTTTATAATGACACTCGGACTAAAAGAAATGTGGCGAAAACGTGGTCAGTACGGACTCATCCTCCTGATCACACTCGCAATCGTCTTGTTGACGACACTAATCACCGGGCTCGCGGACGGGCTCGCCTATGACAACGGGGCAAGCGTGCGCGAACTCGACATTGACACGTTCCAACTGACAGACGACGCGGACGGACAGTTGACGCGTTCATTCATCGAAGAGACGCCAATCGACGCGGTGACCCCGCTCGCCGTGAAACCGCTCACGTTCGTGAACGGAACGAAGCAAGATGCGACGTTGTTCGCCTTGCCGACAGACTCAACCATCGGGCCGACACTCGATCTTTCTGTCGGAGAAGTGCTCGTCGACCCTAGCTTTTTACAGACGTATGCGGTCGGCGATACGGTCGAGGACTTCGTCAGTGGGTACCGTTTCACGATTATCGGTGTGACAGACGGACGATTCAGCCACGGCCCCGTCGTCTGGACGACGATGGAGACGTGGGACGCGTATCAACAGACCGCGGGCGGGCCGACTTACGTCTCAGCTTGGCTCGGAGACGAGGTCACATCGCTCACTCGTCATTCGAAACAAGATATCATCGAATCTGTGCCCGGTTATTCCGCCGAGCAAGGGACGTTCGATATGATGCGTGCGTTCCTCCTCATCATCGGGGCGTTCATCCTGACCGCATTCTTTTATATGGTGACGTTACAGAAACTACCGCAACTCGGCATCTTGAAAGCGATCGGGATTCGGTCACGGACGATCGGTGCGGCGCTTGTCTGGCAAGTGCTCGTCACGGTCGTTGCAGCGAGTACCATCGCGATGCTCGTGACCTTGCTTATGACGCGTGTCGTACCCGAAGCGGTCCCGTTCCAGTTCGAATGGTCGAACGTGGCATTTTATAGCACCCTCTTCCTCATCATCTCGTTACTCGGTACGGTGTTACCGTTACAGACACTTCGTCGGCTCGATGCTGCCGACGCGTTAGGAGGTCGCATCAAATGAAGTTAACCAACATTCATCACGCCTATGAGCAACCGATTTTAACCGGTGTCGACTTGACCGTATCACCGGGTGAGTGCATCGGAATTATCGGGCCGAGCGGCAGCGGCAAGAGTACGTTGCTGCAAATCCTCGGCTTGTTGAAGCGTCCAGATGCGGGCAGTCTGTCGTTCGACACGGTCGACGTCTTCTCGCTCGACGAGGAAACCCGGCGGAAGTTGCGGTTGAACGAGATCGGATTCGTGTTTCAGGACGCGCAACTCGTCCCGTATTTGACGGTGCGAGAGCAGCTTGAACTCGTCCAAGCCGAAAGCGAGACCGAAGGCGACGCGATGGCCCTCCTGATGGACCTCGGGTTAGGCCATCGCTCAAACGAGTTACCGAACCGGCTATCCGGAGGGGAGCGGCAACGGGTCGCCGTCGCCCGTGCCCTCATCAATGACCCGAAACTCATCTTGGCCGACGAACCGACGGCGAGCCTCGACTACCCGAACGGCCGTCTCGTCATGGAACGCCTGGCCGAGGCGGCTCATGAACGCAACAAACGGGTCATCGTCATCACGCACGACGAACGGATGCTCGACGTGTGCGACCGCGTCCTCCGCTTGCGTGACGGACAGTTGAATCCAGTTTAAAAAGGGAGTGGCAACATCGCCACTCCCTTTCGTCATGTACCGACCCGGAGCTGGGCCGCTTCTCGAACCATCTCCAGATGAAACGCCAACCAGGCACAGAGCGTCACGTGCACAGTCATCCCTTTCGACGAGTCGAGCTCGATGTGACGAATCGTGAGCAGCCGTTCTTCGATGTGGTTCGAAACGAGATACACGTCCGTGAGGGCGAGAAGCGCACGCACCGTCTCGTCCGGTCCCACGCCCGAAGCGGTGACGAGCGACCGGACCGATAGTTGCATGTCGCGCCCTGCCCCGTCCAAATATCGGTCCATCAAGGCATCGAGTACGGGTGACAGCTGATTCGTCCCATGTTCGCCGCGCTGGATGATCGAGATGCCCTCCTCCGTCACATAGTCGATGTCCCCTTCCACACAAGCTTGAATCAGCCGATACATCCCCTCACGCGTCACACGGAGCCCTCCTTTTCTTCTACCGGCTAAGCATAATCCCCATCCATGCAGCGTGCAATGAACGTCTTTTACCGGAACGGTCGCGGAATCGTCACGTTTGCGCCCGGAGACGCAACTCGTACGTGAACGAAACGTCACGTTTCGGGTACAATGATGGAGAAAGGAGCGATGTTCATGCAAGCTAAATGGAAATACGGGCTCGCGACACTGTTCACCGGCTACTATGCCATCAGTTATTACGCCTTCAAACGGATGACGCGAGGGAAACGGAAGACACCGGAGATGCTGCTCGCCCCGTACACGACCGAAGATCAATCGTTCTATCACGACGTGCCGTTCGAACACGTCTCGCTCCAATCTCGGGACGGCTATCGCCTTTACGGCCGGGTTTACCGGAACGGCGAGGCAAAAAAATGGATCGTCTTCGTCCACGGCTACACGGCTTCGCACAGTTTCATGGCACCGCACTTGGCCATGTTCCACCGGCTCGGGTATAACCTGCTCGCCGTCGACTTGCGATCACACGGGGAGTCCGAGGGCGTCTACGCCTCGTACGGGTATCACGAGAAACACGATATCGTCGACTGGGTCGATTGGCTCCGGACCCATGAGACGGTCGATGAGGTCGGCCTTCACGGCGTATCGATGGGTGCGGCGACCATCTTACAGGCGGGACCGCTCACGGATGTCGATTTCTTGATTGCCGAGTGTCCGTTCGATGACATGCGCCAACTGATGCGTCATCAATTGAACAACCTACATCGGCTGCCAGGCGACTTATTGCTCCCCGGAATCAACTATTTCCTTTGGAGCCGGGCCGGGTTTTTGATGCACCAAGTCAGTCCGAAGCGTTCGCTCGCCGAGACGAGCGCCCCGGTGTTGTTCGTCCACGGGACGCGCGACGATTTCGTCCCGACGTGGATGTCCATCGAAATGAACGCCCTCAACCGGCGCAACGAGCTCGCGCTGATCCACGATGCCGAGCATACGAACTGCATCTTAAAAGACCGAGACGCCTACGAGGCCGCCGTCACGAATTTTTTGGCTCGGCGACGTGAATCGGGCCAGCAATCAGATCCAGTAACACATGCAAGACCATGACCGGCCAAAGTAAACCTGTCGCGAGGAACAAGTAGCCGAACACGAAGCCGACGGCGCCGGTCACGATGACACCACGGACGCCTTGATACGCATGGGCGAGACCGAACAAGGCGCCGCTCGCTAAGGCGAGCGATCCGTCCGAGAGGTCGACATAGAGCGCGAGCGTATAAATCAAGACGCCGCGGAAGATAAACTCTTCCGTGATCCCGGCCGTGACCGAGATGGCTTTCCAAGCCTGTGCCTCTTCCTTTGTCCGTGGCAACAACACTTTTTCAATCTCAAGCTCATAGTGCGGACGAAGCCGTGCCCGAAGCCGCGCCGACGTCAAGACGGACAAATAGAAGACGAAGAGGCCGCCCATGAGGACACAGCTAAAGACGAAATAGTTCCACGCCCGTGCATCGGTCACGTCGGGCATGAAGGCAAGGCCAACCGCATCACCCGGCACGTCGAACAAGAACACGAGTGCGACGAGCAACAGCGTCAAGCCCCATGCGGACTTGATCGCCTCCTCGTAGACGCGTCCCCGACCGAGCGACGTGATCATCGATTTCATCAATCGGGCGTTGAACAGCTGAATGATCAATAAGTAGGCGAGAATGACGGTAAAGACGATTCGTTCGAGCATCGATATCCACTCCTGTCCTTCCTGTTAGCTATATGCTACACTATTCGGGTATTGTCTAGAAAGCTAGGAGGCGGTATCTTGAAACGATTGATGCTGCGACTGACCAGTATCATGCTTGTGACAGTGTTGTTCCTCGTCGCAATCGGCTGGTTCGGTCAAGATGACAAAGTGAACAACGCCCTTTACCGGGCCTACTATGGAGATCACGGTGTCCCGTCGGATCATGTCTCGGTCTATGAAGACGCCGCGGACACGTATGACGTCGATTGGCGCCTACTCGCCGCCGTCCATCGCGTCGAGACGATTTTTTCACACAGTGCCTCGATGCGGTCATCGGTCGGTGCGATCGGTCCGTTCCAGTTCATGCCCCGGACTTGGCTCGGTTGGCAATATGACACGGACGACCAAAAAGGCGACGTCCCTGAGGACGAGGTCGACTTGACGGATTTGACGTTGATTGAGCAATACGGCGGGCTCGGCCGTGACGGGAACAATGACGGACAAGCCGACCCACACAGCTTAATCGATTCGGCCCATGCGGCCGCTTATTACTTGAGTGAACACGGCGGCCGATCGACCGATTCGACCGAATCGATCCGTTCGGCCATCTTCGAGTATAATCGCAGCGAACAGTACGTAGACAACGTCATGTCCTACTATGAACAGTATCAAGACGAAGTCACGCTCCTTCCCGGTGACGCGAAGTCGACGAAGCAGCAAGTCGCACGCTACGCAATTCGTTACTTGGAATGGTTCGCGAGTCTGACGTGACCGTTGATCTTTAGTTGAAGTGAGGAAACGATATGAATACACAAATCGAGGAAGTGACGATTCGAGTCAAGTCGGTCTTCAATGACGACAAGACGAAACGCTATATGCGCTCCTATGAGTTCACCGATGTCGTCGATGGCGTGATTTGCGCCGTCATCATCTATTCCCCTCGAATGAGTGACGCGTTCTTGTCTGGGACGACGACGCAACGGGCTTACATGCTCATGCGCAACCATCTCGACAAACCGATTCGGGAAGTGCGCGTCATCAGTCTCGTCCCGACGCTCGCCATAAACGACAATCTGCCTTACGTCGAGTCTCAACTCGACGAGACGAACTTCCATTACGTCGAGGAGACGCTCGACGAGGTCGAACAGAGCAGGGGCATGGTCATCGTCGGCTGGGGATCGCCCGGTCGGCTCATGCATCACGCGACCGCGTATAAGACGCTCTTCGCCGACCACGAGGCGAACATGTTCTGTATCGGGACGACCGCCAAAGGTGAACCGCAACAGATTCGAATGGCCAACGAGAACACCGTGCTCGAGCCGTTCAACAACGAATCAATCAAACCGAAGTTCCGTATCGTCAAAGAAACGAAACAGGACGACTCCGAGTGAGTCGTCCTCAGCTTGTTGACTAACATCAAGCGAATCGCCCGTCCTTCCGGCGCCCACGCTTTCCGCAGGCAATCCCGGAGCCGCATCGCGACTTACGTCGCTGCTGGGTCTCCGTCGGACTGCTTTCCTGCAGGGTAGGGGCGCCGTCGGACGAGTAACGCAAACGGTCGCCGTCTGGCGGCCGTTTTTTTCTGTCGCCACGATGGCCGAAACGAACGTCGACATCGTACGTCATCCATTCCGTGTCAGGGTGACTAGATCGAGCTCGTTGAACACAAAAAACGAACCCATTCGCTTTTTACGAATGGATTCGTCAACAGCCTGAGGACGAGTCGTCCTGTTTTTTTAACGGATCCCCACCCACATACTCACGACGAACAAGAGGACTAAACATGCGGCCAAGACGAAATCGTTCCGCGTGACGGGGACGACCTCGTACGTGCTGCGGCGTTCCCCCGTGAACCCGCGCGCCTCCATCGAGAAGGCGATCCGTTCGGCTTGGCGGATCGAACCGGCCAGGAGCGGAATCAATAGCTTCGGGACATGTCGGACGTGGTCGAGTCGCGTCTCGAGCCGGACGCCCCGGAGCGCGTGCGTCTCATAGAGCTGGATCAGTTCGCTCTTTAAAATCGGAAAGAACCGAAATCCGACGAAGACGCTATAGGCGATCTTCGGTGATAGCTTGCCTTGTTGCATCAAGCTGTAGACGAAACGCTTCGGGTCCGTTGTCAGCGTAAACAACAGTGAGAGTGCCGTGAACGCCAAGACGCGCAAGGCGAGCGTCACGGCAAGGCGCACGTTCTCTTCCGTCACGTCGTTGCCGAACAGCGTGAACACGACCGCCCCACCCGCCTCTCTTCCGAAGACGAGCGTCGTCCAGAGTGTCCCGATCGCGGTCAATAGAAACGGGATCATGTACAGTCCCCACCGCCGCCAGCTCACGTCGGCGAACAGTGTTTGCAGGAGGAGCGTGCCGGTAAAGACGAGCAGCGGGGTCCATGGGTTGTACATGAAGGCGAGACCGAACATGAGGCACGTCACGGTCAAAAACTTGAGCGTCGGGTTCATCTCATGAAACGTCATCCCATCCCCTCCATCCATAACCCATGAGCCTGAAGGAGTTCCGGCTGCTCCCAAATCGATGCGTCATACGGACCGTTCAACTTCCCGTCGTGCATCAAATAATACGTATTCGCAGCCCGGGCGAAGTTGAGGTCGTGCGTCACGAACAGCACGGCCTGACCGTCACGTGCCCGCTCTTCCATCAAGTCATAAAGCGCACCGAGCGACGCCTCGTCTTGTCCGGCGGTCGGTTCATCGAACGCGATGAGTCGTTTCCCCGAGAGCAACATCACGCCAATCGCGAGTCGGCGCTTTTGTCCGTGACTGAGCGAGAGCGGATGGGCGTCATGTAATCGCTCGAGACCGAGCCGCGTCAACACGTCTTCAATCGGGTGATCGTGTCCGTACGCGAGCTCGTGCGCCACCTCGCTCGTGACGAACAGGTGTGCCGGCGATTGCGGGACGAGCCCGACGTCGCGATGGTTCCGGGCGAGACTCCTGAGCCATGTCGATTTGCCGCTCCCGTTACGACCGAGGATGGCGACGACCTCTCCCTCGGCGACGGTCAAGTCACTCGTTGCGAGTTCGAATTCTTTTCGTTTTAAATTCGGTATGTGAAATAAATTGTGTTTCCCTTTTTCGCTCGTAATCGGTGCGAACGTATAGTCGGGGCGCATCTCGAACGGTCCATCGTAGACGATTCGCCCCTCCATAAGTTCGACTTGCCGGTCGAAGAAATCGCCCCACACGTACGGGCGATGTTCGATGACGACGACGTTGACGCTACGGGCGACGCCGTCGAGCCAACGGACGAACCGAGCCGCGGTCTCCGGGTCGAGATGGGCGAGCGGTTCATCAAGGAGGAGCCATTCCGGACGGCCAATCAGTGCACAGGCGACGGCGATTTGCTGCTTCTCGCCACCAGACAAGTCATGGATGTAGCGATGTCGATAATTGTCGAGCCGCAACGTCCGTAACATCATCTCGACGCGCCCCATCATCTCCTCGCGGGGGACGTGAAAGTTTTCGAGCGTAAAGATCAGCTCTTCCTCGACCGTCTGCATGACGAACTGACTGTCGGGGTCTTGGAACACGGTGCCGACCCGACGATTCACCTCGCCGGCCGCGTACGTGTCATACGGCCGGTCGAACAAGTCGAGCCTTCCGGTCACGATGCCGTCACAGTTGTCCGGATAGAGCCGGTTCATCATGGCGAACAGTGTCGATTTCCCCGACCCGCTCGACCCGCTGATGAGTGTCCGCCCATCCCGGAGCGTGAGCGTGACGTCTGCCAATACGTCGGTCGACTTGCCGGGATAACGAAACGTCAACTGCTCCGCCTCAACCATGGGCGCGTCCTTGACGTGCGAGCGCGTAGCCTTCGAGCGCACCCGTCCTGAGCAACAAGTCGCTCAAAATCTTTCCACCGAGCCCTGCGATGAGCATCCCGCTCGTGGCGCGCAGGGCGAACATCGTCGCCACGTACGTCGGGCTGAGTGCCGCGAGGCCACCCATGACGTATGTATAGGCGAAACTTGTCACGGCCGCACCGAAGCCAGCGAGCATGAGCACCCACAGGTCATATCGTTTATACCCGGTCACGGCGAACGCCGCCTCGGCCCCGAGTCCTTGAATGATCCCGACGAGAATGATGCGTGGTCCGATGGCGTTCCCGATCATCATCTCAATCGTCGCCGCGAGCACTTCCGACAAAAAGGCGGCACCGGGCTTACGGATGATATAGGCGGCGATAATCGAGACGATGAACCAAATCCCGAAAATCCATTCATAGGCGATCGGCCCAATCAGCCCGGCCCATAAATTTCCGACGTGGACGAACGCCAAATAGACGACGGCGAAGACGACCGATAATATCGACAACAAAACGATCTCCTTTAACTTCCACGACTTAAGCATTGTTTTGTCCCTCATGTGACGGACTGTTCACACTGATCGTCACCGTCATGACGACGTGGCTCGTCTTCGCCCGTACCCGGTCGAACGTCGCCTCGTAAAACGAGAACACCGGCTCGATGTCGCCGTGGATGCCGGAGGCGTAATGCATCGACTCGTTGAACACACCGCGCGCTTTCGCGAAGTCGATCTCTTCATAGATGATGTCCATATACTCCGCGTCCCCGAGCGGATAAAGCGCGAACTGGGAAGAGACGTACTGGGTCGCGACCTTACCGTTCGCCAGCTCACTCGTCACGTCGAGCAAGTTGTCCCCCGTCGTGTCTCCCGGACAGCCCACGGAGAATGTCCCGCTCATCGAGACGTGTGCGCCCGTCTTCGTCGCATGGGACAAGACGGCTTTGGCCACATCGAACACGTGTTCACTCCGTCCCCGGATGACCGTCGAGACGTCATCGGTATGGCGCCAGACGTTCTGTAAGTCCGTCTCGTTCAATGCCCCTTTGATGACGCTCACGAAATCGGACGTCATCGGGCTCAGTGTAAAGCGGAACCCGACGATCGGGCTCGTTCCACATTGGTTGTTCATGTTGTATTCCCCCTTTTTCTATGTGCACAAAAAAAGCCGCATCCATGAGAATGCGGCCACTCGTCCAATTGAAATCCATTAGAAAAAGTGCCACACTTCCTCACGCCGGTATTACCCGGATCGAGTCATAAGGGATTGGAGCCATGCTCACATCTCAGCCGAAGCACCCCTAGTGTAGTCCAATGTATGCGGTTTGGTCATGCAAGGAACAGTATAGACGAGCGATTTCGATTTGTAAACGGTTTATGAGAAAGTGACGACACCGTTCCCCGGGAGCGTGTCTTGGAGCGTCGCCCAGTCGAGCGCCATCTCGGCATCCGTCAACAAGCAGGCGTCGAGCGCCGATTCGACGGTCTTGCGGTCCATTTGCTGCCCGATCAAGACGAGCTCGGTCTGGCGATCGCCGTATGGCTCGATATAGTCGTCGGCGAGTTCCGGTTCTGCCGCGAACATGAGCCGGCGCTCCTCTTCCGGGAGCGTCGCGAGCCAACGTCCGGCGTGCTCGAGCGTCGAGGCGTATCCGGCCTGGGAGAACAAGCAGGCGATGTCGTTGCGCGAGGCGATCCAAAGGAATCCTTTCGCTCGGACGACTTCCTCTGGAAACTGCTCAATCCACGCATGGAGTCGCTCCGGGTGGAACGGGCGACGCCGACGATAGACGAACGAGCTGATGCCGTACTCCTCGGTCTCCGACGTATGTTCTTCCGCCTCAAGCTCTTGGATCCAGCCGGCCGAATGCATCGCCTGCTCGAAATCGAACAGCTTGACGTCTAACAGTTCCGTCAAATCGACGTTCGAATGGACCGACGTCAACAGTTTTGCTGACGGGTTGAGCGTCTTCAACAAACCAGCCATCTCGTTCAGCTCGGTCTCGGATACTCGGTCTGCCTTGTTCAGGACGATGATATCGGCGAACTCGACCTGGTCGACGAGCAGGTCGACGACTTCGCGGACATCGGTCTCATCGATCGCTTGTTTCCGCTCATGGAGCGACTCGCCGGAGTTGAAATCTTTCAAGAACCGGTAAGCGTCGACGACGGTCACCATCGCATCGATATAGACACGGCTCGTCAAGTCGATGTCGAGCGCGTCATCGGCATACGTGAACGTCTGGGCCACGGGAATCGGTTCCGAGATTCCGGACGACTCGATGATGATCCCGTCGAGCTCACGGTCGTTCGTGAGTTCTTGGACCGCCTCGAGGAGGTCTTCACGGAGCGTGCAACAGATGCAACCGTTCGACAGCTCGACTAGCTTCTCATCGGTCCGCGAAAATCCACTTTGTTCGATTAAACGCTCATCAATATTCAATTCGCTCATATCATTGACGATGACGGCATACTTCTTGCCGGTGCGATTGTTTAAAATATGGTTCATTAACGTCGTCTTGCCGCTCCCAAGATAGCCTGACAACACGGTGATTGGAATTCGTTTCATCATTAACAGCCCCCAAATAGTAATCATTACTTTTTAGATAATGAACGGGATTGACCATCTTGTCAACAAAAAAACACGCTCGCACGGAGCGTGTTTCAGGCATGGCTATTCTTCGAGTGCTTTCCGTTCCGCCTCGGAACGCGGGTAAGCGTTCGCCTGCCACTCGGCCCGATAGATCGAATCGAGCTGCGTCAAGCCGACCTCATCCTCATCTTTGTCCGCGTCGACGCTCGGCGTCTCGTCCCATTTCGGTTCGAGGTAAGAATGATCGTTCGTCTCGCGGTCGTCGAGGTATTTCTTCACCCCGACTCGCGCTACCGCCGCGAGCGCGAGACCGATTCCTACGCGAACGAGCATGCGTTTCACCATGATTCTCCCTCCTTAACGTCCGAAACGATAAAGTGGCATCCCTTTCACTTCCGTATCGATTTTAAACACCGACCCGGCATCCGGATACGTTTCGAGCGCCTCGTCATCCATCCCTTCACGCGCGGTCGTGATGGCGAGTTGCTTCAAGTCGTCCCCGATGAAACAGCATGACGTCACGTTCGGCGCCGGCACCATGACTTCGAGCACTTTCTCGCCCGTCTCGGGGTTCCAACGCGAGACGCGACCGCCGGCGAAGTGGGCGATCCATAAATGACCCTCTTCGTCCGAGGTCATGCCGTCAGGGAAGCCGTCCTCATCCTTAAATTCGATGACGACCTCCCCTTCCCCAAACGTACCGGACGACAAGTCGTACGGATAACGTCGAACCGTCTCGGTCGGCGTGTCGATATGATAAAACCATTTGTGGTCCGGTGACCACGTCAGACCGTTTGATAAGGTCAGACCTGTGAGCATCTCTTCGGTCGTGCCGTCGCGGTCCAACCGATAGAGTGTGGCCTCATTCTCCTCGTCTTCCAAATGGAGCGTTCCCGCAAAGATTCGTCCGTACGGGTCGGCCTTGCCGTCGTTGAATCGAAGCACGCCGTCCGCATCATCGAGTTCGACGAGCTTGTCGAGTTGTTTTGAGGACTCGTCCCATTCATAGATACCGTCCTTCAATCCGACGATGACACCGTCCGTCACTTTCGGAACGGCGAAGCCGATCTGTTGGCCCATATCGGCTGAAGAGAGCTCATCTTCTTTCTCATCGTACCACCAGAGCGTGTGCCCTTCGATGTCGACCCAGTAGAATCGCTTCAACTCAGCGTCCCAACACGGCCCTTCCCCAAGCGTATTTCTGACTCGAATCCAACATGTCGCGTTCACGTTCTCCATTAAATAGCCTCCACTCTCTCCTGTGATGTCAAAAGACTATTCCCTAGACCGGACGTCTCTAGTCCTATTTCTGAAAATTGTTTATCCTGTCCTGCGTCCGGACGTCAACAAAAAAACTCCCGCTGAGGTTAGCGGGAGAATCGACTTATTTGGCACCTTCCACGTTCATATGCTTGCTGCGGAGCTGTCCGCAGGCCGCATCGATGTCGGTCCCATGTTCGAGACGGACACCCGTGTTGACGCCACGTTTCTTCAAAATGTCGTAAAACGCCATGATGTCCTCCGACGTACTGCGCTCATATTGGATATGCTCGTTGACCGGGTTGTATGGAATCAAGTTGACGTACGACTTGTCTTTGATGTCCGCGATCAAGTCGGCGAGCTCTTCGGCATGTTCCGGCAAGTCGTTCACTTTCGAGAGAAGAATGTACTCGAACGTGATTCGCTTGTTCGTCTTCTCGACATAATAGCGGATGGCCGGCATGAGCTTGTCGAGCGGGAACGCCCGGTTGATCTTCATGATCTGTGTCCGGAGCGCGTCGTTCGGCGCGTGGAGCGACAGCGCCAAGTTGATGCGCAAATCGAGGTCGGCGAACTTGTAAATCTTATCGGCGAGCCCACTCGTCGAGACGTTGATTTTCCGCGGCGCGATGGCGAGACCGCGCTCGTCTTTGACGACACGAAGGAAATCGACTAAGTGATCGAAGTTGTCGAATGGCTCCCCGATTCCCATGACGACGATATGACTGACGCGGCCTCCTTCCCCGACTTCGTCCAAGTAATGTTGCACGGTCATGATCTGCTCGACGACTTCGCCTGCCGTCAAATCGCGTGTCTTCTTCAACAGACCGCTCGCACAGAAGCTGCACCCGATATTGCACCCGACTTGTGTCGTGACACAGACCGAACGACCATATTTGTGACGCATGAGCACCGTCTCGATATAGTGGCCGTCGTGGAGTTTAAGTAAGAATTTGACCGTCCCGTCGCCCGCCTCTTGTTTGACGAACAACTCTTGTGTCGAGATGACGTAACGCTCCGCGAGCGCTGTTTTCACTTCCTCACGCACGTTGATGGCATCCATCGACTTGACCCGGTCGATGTAGAGCGAGTCCCAAATCTGTCTCGCATGGTAGGCGCTGTATCCAAAATCGACACAGACGTCCGTCAGCTGATCAAACGTCAGCCCGTATATAGATGGTTTCATTGCAATCTGTCCTTTCTTCAATCCGCATAATTCCCATTGTAGCGGACCGCGTCGAAGGGTGCAACGTTCTTACAACGGCGGAAGCGGCCGCGTGACATGACGTTCGAACGCGTAGGCGATGCGGATCAAATCGCGCTCCGCGTAACTCGTCCCCGTGAACGACAACCCGAACGGAGCGCCGCTCTGTTTGACGGCATACGGAATCGTGATCGTCGGATGCCCGGCTTTCGCGGCCATGTCATAATTGTGGTCATGCGGTAAGACGAGCGCATGGAGCGCCTGCTCGGCCAACAGTCGGTCGATGCCGTCCGTCTTGGCGTGACGGACGTCGTCGAGGCGACGTGTCAGATAGGTGGCCTCAATCAAGCGGCCCGATTGTTCGTCCGCTTTCTCGAACGTCTTCTGTCCGTGCGGAATCGTCTCCGGATGACTGCTGTTCCAGTTAATCAAATCCGAAAGCGTCTTATACGAGAGCGTCGTCGAGGCTAGATACGCCTCGATTCCGAGCTTAAACTCATGATACAGGATATCGCCTTGGTCGAGCGATGTTGTCGACGGCAGTTCGACAGTGACGACCTCGATGCCGCTCTGTTTCAGCAAGGCGATCGCCTCATCATAGAGCGCCTGTTCTTCTTCCGACAGATCAATCTTGACGATCCCGACGCGCATCCCGACCGTTTGGCGTTCATCGAGACACGTCCGATACGGCGGACCGGCCGGAAGGTGCGTCGTCGCCGGGTCAGCCGGGTCTTCCCCGACCATCGCCTCAAGGGCAAGCACCGCATCCCGGAGCGTTCGTGCCATCGGGCCGGCCGTGTCCTGCGACCGAGAGATCGGAATGATGCCGCTCCGGCTAATCAAACCGACGGTCGGCTTGATGCCGACGATGCCGTTATGGACGCTCGGATGGATAATCGAGCCGCTCGTCTCGCTGCCGACGGCGAGAAGCGTCATGTTCGCCGCGACCGCGGACGCCGAACCTGAACTCGACCCGCCGACATCGAGCTTGTCCCCATATGGATTGAGCGTCTGGCCCCCGACCCCGCTCCAGCCGTTCGGCATCCCCTCGGTCAAAAAGTTGGCCCACTCGGACAAGTTCGCTTTCCCGAGGATGATGGCCCCGCTCGCGCGTAAACTTTGAACGAGGTGGGCGTCTCGGCCGGCGAAGTGATGCGCGAGGGCGACGGCCCCAGCCGTCGTCTTCATCTGACCGGCCGTCTCGACGTTGTCTTTAATCAGTACCGGAATGCCGAGCAGCGGCAAGCGATCACCACGTCGGAACGCCCGGTCGGCCGCCTCGGCCTCGAACAGAGCGTCCGGGTTCACTTGAATGACCGCTCTCAGCTTGTCGTTCAATGCGGCGATTCGGGTCAAATAATAGGCCGTCACGTCACGCGCGGTGAACGTTCCTTCCTTATATCCGAGATGGGCGGTCTCGATATCGAGTTCGAAAAATGGGTTTGGTTCAGTCATGTTGATTCCTCCTTTGCTCACTCGTTCGTATTCGCTATTTCCACTTGATTTCCTGTTTTCGTTCGCCAACGAATGTGTAACTTGGTAAACTGAAAAAAAAGGGAGGTTACTATGAACCGTTCGTACGTACTCGTCTTGTTGTCCGTCTTTGTCTTGTTCTTCTTACAGCTCTATGCCGGGGAGGCCCCGTATACGCTACCGCTCTCCATCGTCCTCGTCGTCTTGATTGTCGGGGCCACGTTGCTGCAACTTCGGCGAAAACCTAATCGTTGACGACACTTTCGGACAGATGGTATGATGCTTTCACCAACTACATATCGATATCTTGAGTGAACGAGAGACCTGGCTCTATGACTTCACAGCAACCTGCTTCGGCAAGGTGCTACTTCCAGCAAGGCGTTTGCCTTGGACGATATGACAGAACGCTCATGTCGATGACATGGGCGTTTTTATTTGGACAATACGTGTACAGGGGGAGTTTTTTATGGAAAAAGCAACATTCGCGGGCGGCTGTTTTTGGTGCATGGTCACCCCGTTCGAGGAACAGCCCGGAATCGAATCAATCGTATCCGGCTATACGGGCGGACACGTCGACGATCCGACGTATGAACAAGTGAAGACCGGCACGACCGGGCATTACGAGGTCGTCGAGATCACGTTCGACCCGTCGCTGTTCGCTTATGAACGTTTGCTCGAGCTCTATTGGATTCAGACCGACCCGACTGATGACGGCGGCCAGTTCCAAGACCGCGGCAGCCAATACGCGCCGGCCATTTTCTATCATTCGGAGGAACAACGCGTGAAAGCAGAGCAGAGTCGCGACGAACTCGCCGCGAGCGGACGATTTAAGGATCCGATCGTCACAAAGATTTTACCGGCCGACACGTTCTATCCGGCCGAAGAGTATCATCAGGATTTCCACAAAAAAAATCCGGACCACTATAAAGCAGACCGGAAGAAATCTGGACGAGACGCGTTCATCGACGTGGCTTGGCAATCATGAAAGACGGGCAATCGCCCGTCTTTCAACTTTTCGCAATCCCGAGCATGAAGCCGGCGACGACGATGAGCCCGATGCCCATAAAGACGAAGACGCGCTCTTTCGACGTCTTCTCTTCTTTCAATAGATAAATCCCGCCGAGCGTCGCGACGACGACGTTCAGTTGCGACAAGGCGAACGACGTGGCGACCCCGACCTCTCCACTCGAGACGAAGAGACCGAAGTTCCCGATCCCCCAGGCGATCCCGGCCAAGATGTTCTTGAACGTCTTCGGATCGAACCGTTTCACGTCCTTCTCACGAAGACTGAAGAGAAGCGCCGCGATGAACATCCCGACCGATTGCGGGACGATCGCCGTGATGCCGTCGACTTCAAAGTAGTTCGTCAATACGGCGTACGTCACATACCCGAGACTCGAGACGAGGAGGACGAGGAGACCTTTCTTCAACGCCCCGGCGCTATCCGAGTCTTTCTTCTGTTGATACGACGTCATCGTCGCCCCGATGATAATCAAGACGAGCGCCGAAAATCCGAGCCAGAGCTCGGTCGACGTCTCCCAGTCCCCGAGCACGATGACCCCGAAGAGCGACGTTCCGACGAGCTGCATCCCGGTACTGATCGGCATCGCTTTCGAGACGCTCAAGATTTGGAACGATTGGAACTGAAGATACTGTCCGAGCGCCCAAAAGATTCCGGAGATGAATCCGGTGACGACGGCAAGGGTCGTGAACTCCGGATTGAAGACGAGAAAGATGACGAACGCCATGACCATCGCACCCATCGTCGTCCCGATTAACTGCTGAATCGGCTTCCCGCCGACTTTCGATACGATGAGCGGGATACTCCCCCACATGAGTGCCGGAAGCAATGCCAATAAAATCATGCCCATATGATTCACCTGCTTTCGTAATATAACATCATCGTTGATTTTCCCATTGCGTCAACGGTTTAAACTTTTGAATCTTTTTTGAAAAAGGGCATTGCCAAACGTTTTACTAGGATGATATAATAATTTTCGAACGGGGCATTAGCTCAGCTGGGAGAGCGCCACGCTGGCAGCGTGGAGGTCAGCGGTTCGAGCCCGCTATGCTCCATTACTAGGTCACTTCACTTTCGTGAAGTGACTTTTTTTGTCGTCCCGGCGCGGTTTAAGCGATACGGTATCGGGTAATGATTTGAAGATACATTATTCTGCTAAGGGGGACTTATCATGGACCGGGAATCAATTGAAGAGACGATTTCAGCGATTATCGACTGCATGCGGACGAGCAATCATTGTTTTTCAAAAAGTTTACAAGAAGAAGACGTATTGATGGTGAAAGAATGCATTCGCTTGACGCGCGAATGCGCCGACGTCTGCGCCCTCGCCTTGAACGCACTCGAGACCGATTCGGCGTTCGCGAAACCAATCGGTGCCCTCTGTGCGCAAGTGTGTGACACGTGCGCCGTCGAATGTGGTCGCCATCAGATGGACCACTGCCAACAATGCGCCGAGGCATGCCTCCGCTGTGCCGAAGCATGCCGCAATTTAGCAGCCGCTTAATCGCTTTTCAGTCTAACGTTATGTTAGACTTTTTTTGTGGATTCAATTCGTAAGAAGAAAGGAACGATTATGTCACATTCTATTTTAGCCATCGACGTCGAGACCGCCAACCGTGACAGCCGAAGCATCTGTTCGGTCGGCTGGAGCTTGCTTTACGCCGGCGAGGTCGTCGAGACGAACCAGCTTCTCGTCAACCCGGAAGAAGACTTCGACCAAGGGAATATCCGTGTCCATGGCATTCGGCCGAGCGATGTCTGGGATGCCCCGACACTGCCCAAGGTGCTCGAACTGCTCTATCCGACGCTCCAAAAGGTCGATCTCGTCATGGCCCACAACGCCTCGTTCGATATGGGCGCTTTGAAAAAAGCGATCGCCAAATATGACCTATATACGTTCCCGAGCATCGAGTATGGCTGTACGGTCAAGTTGTCCCGTAAGTTGTACCCCCAGCTCCCGAACCATAAGCTGAACACGATGGCCGAGTATTTGAACGAGCCGTTCCTGCATCATAACGCTGCCGAGGACGCACGGGTTTGTGCGCTCCTCATGCGCGACATGATGATGAAGACCGGCATCGCCGACCCGCGCGAGCTTCATCGCTATACGTCCGTTAAAATCGGAAAGCTCGCCTACTGATAAAGGCCCGACAACTGTCGGGCCTTTATCGTTTGAAAATCCAGCGTTTTTGTACATAGTAACTGGCGATAAACAAGAAGCTGTCGACGACGACTTTCAAGATGACCTCGCCGTCTCGAATGACGAAGAAGAGCGCATAGACGAGGGCAGCGGAGACCGCCATCTGTGCCCCGACGAGGCCAAAATACTTGACCATCGCCCGTCTCGCTTTCGATTTGAAGACGACTTTCCGGTTGACGAAATAGTTGAATAAGGACGAGACGACTCGACCGACGACGGTCGCGACGATGACGTGCGCCGTATCGAACCAAGGATTCAATAGGAAAATCAATAGCGCGTACACGCCGATGTCCATTAAAAACGATGCAACAGATGATAACGAATAAGCGAGAAACATACGATAAATCAAGATTGAGTCGATGACCGGACGAAAATGCGACGAGGCGTTCTCGTCCACATAGACGGTCTGAATCGGTGTCTGATGAATCGGGACGTGCATCCGCTTCGTGAACGTCAACATGTTCATCTCGAACTCGTAACGGTTGCCAGGGACGTCGAGCAACTGTCTCGCATAGCGGACCGGGATGGCCCGAAGGCCGGTCTGGGTGTCTTTCAAACGAAGTCCGCTCCCAATCGTCATGACGAGGCGTGTCACTTGATTACCGAACCGGCTTCGAAACGGAATCGCTTCCCCTGAAAAATCGCGACACCCCATAATCAGATGATGCGGCCAGAGGACGCCTTCGCTGTAGACGTGGTGGACGTCGGACGGTAAATGCTGGCCGTCGGCATCGACCGTGATGGCGCCTAACGTCTCTGGGTAGTGGTCGACGATGTACCGTATGCCGGTCTTCAAGGCCGCACCTTTTCCTGCGTTCTTTTCATGCTCAAGAAGCCGAGATACGTGCGGCTCAATGGCCTCAAACACAGGTCGGCACGTTTCCGCACTCCCGTCATTGACGACGACGATGTGGAGGAAACCTTCCTGTTTCAACGCATGCACCAATTCAACTAGTGCCTGATCGGGATTATAAGCGGGAATCAAGAGGACGTATTCACTCAACCGCTCAACGGAATGCATTTGCATCGTCACCCCTCCTTCCCTCCTACTATACCCACGTAAATGCCCGGTCACGCCTCAATGAAAAAAAACACGGCCGCAAGAGCGACCGTGTCATCAACCAATGAAAATCAGGTAAGACGAGACGAAGTAGACGAGAACGACGAGCACAGACGGGACGATATAACGAACTTTCGACGTGACGTCTTTGCGAAGCACGCTATACATGACCAAGATTGACAAAATCGTGATGCCGACGGCTGTGACCAAGTGCGACGCCGAGACATCCGCCAAAATCGATCCATTCTGATAGAACACGTCCGACATGGCGATGATGACCATGTTGAAAATGTTGCTCCCTAAAATTGACCCGAACGCCAAGTTCACGTTTCGAAGTTTCAAAGCGACGAACACGGCGACCGCTTCCGGTAGCGAAGTCGAGGCGGCGATCAAGAAGCTGCCGACAAAGCTCGAGCCGAGGCCGGTCACGACTGCGAT
Source organism: Exiguobacterium alkaliphilum 12/1 (assembly GCF_000714435.1). Classification (GTDB taxonomy): domain Bacteria; phylum Bacillota; class Bacilli; order Exiguobacteriales; family Exiguobacteriaceae; genus Exiguobacterium; species Exiguobacterium alkaliphilum. The sequence goes on along the minus strand of NZ_JJMW01000017.1, from coordinate 6,146 downwards.
TCGGTCACCGGAGATGGAAAGCGCCGTTCCTGCCGCCATGATGACGAGGGCGGCGACGGCAAAACCGATAACGGCCCGTTTCACGGTAATCGACTCGGTCGTGCTGACGACGACTTCTTGTTCGACTTCAGGTGTCGCCGTCGGCGCTTTTGGCCGCTTGCCGATATAATAAATCCCAATCCCGTACAAGGCGGCGATCAACAAGGCGTCGACCCCGATGCCGATAAACGTCAAATCGATACGGACGACGAGGGCGATCATCGTCAGCACCGTCAATAAGAGACCGAGCCCAGCCGTATACAAGTGGTCGCGGCTCGCTTCGTTGAACAGGCGTTTTTGACGGAAATACAGGTCGAACATCGCCAAGATGAAGATGTTGAACAAGTTTGAGCCGAGCATATTCCCGACGGCGATATCCGGGTTGTTGATCATGACCGCCGAGATACTCGTCGTCACCTCAGGTAGCGACGTCGCGCCTGCGAGTAAAAGCGTTCCGACGAGGACGCCTCCCATCGATGACTTCTCACTGATGACGTCTGCATACGTCGACAGTTTGATCGCTGCATACACCGTGATGGCGGCCGCGAGTAAAAAATAAACAAATACCATTGCGTTTTCTCCCCTCGATTTTAAACGTCAAAAAAGACCTTTTTACGGACGCCAAAAAAGCATCCATAAAAAGGTCTTGCGGACTAAAAGAAGCTCGATGGACCGAGTGCGTTGCACTGTAATGACGACCCACCGACCACGAACGTGGTCGCTACTCCCCTTCTTATGTTCAACCCGACTATAGCACGGTTCGTCCCGGATGACAATCGTTTCACTTCGTCAATCTCACGATGTCTTCGCTCGTCAATGCCGTCCGATACGAGAGCTCGGTCAACCCTTTCAAAATGGAGTCATCACCGCCACTTCTGTCACTTCGTTCAGTAACGCTCATCGTCTCGTCCAACTCGAAAGCGGTCTGATAGAGCGTCGGAGCCTCTTGCACCCAATCCTCTTCTTGGAAGCCGTTCGTGACGACGGTAGACAATTTTTGAAGTTTAAGCACGCGCTCCGTTTCTGTCCCGTAAAACAAACGATTCAACTCTTGTTCGTACACTTCGATGAGTCCTGACGTCGATTGGAACGGTCGGAGCGCCTCTAACAGTTCATGATAGTACCATGACTGGTCACGTAGCGGCCGGCGAAACCGCGACCAAACCCCTTTTCCGACTACATCGATATCGAGCCGAATCGAGCGGAGGTTATGTAACTTGTCCGCCACGAGTAAGGCGATCTCATCGTACTCGAGCGAAGGGATACGTTCGAGCATCGCCTGCTTCCGCTGCTCCCAAGGCAGGCTCTTATCCGGCTCAGAGACGGCTTCGACAAGCCGTGCGACTTCCGGTCCAAACTGTTCATGGAGCTCATCTTTCGTCGTGAACGTGTCTTCGAGCACATCATGCAGTAACGCTGCCGCGACGACCGGTACCGGTTGGTGGTCTTCGGTCAAGATCATCGCCACCGCGACCGGATGTGTCACGTATGGGATACGTGATCCTTTACGAAATTGACCGTCATGTCGCGCGGCCGCGAATCTGAGTGCCTCCTCAACCAATCGATGCATCGGGACCCCTCCTCGTATTAGAAAAAGCGCTTCATCCGTAACATACCCGTCGGTAGGTATATTCACGCATGCAGCGCTTTAAAATTTAGGGTAATAGTCCTAATACATCAAGGTTCATAAATCATCTTTTTCGTCATGCCCCCGTCGACGATCAAGTTGTGCCCGTTCACGAAATCGTTGTCACGGTCAATCAAATATGTGACGGCTCGGACGATATCGGTCGGTGTCCCGACCCGCCCAGACGGATGCTGGCGATGGTCGATATCACGTAGAACCTCGTCCGACGTGTGAATCCACCCGGGACTAATCGCATTCACCGTGACGGGACGTCCCGCGAGCGAGACGGCCATCGAATGCGTGAGCGCGACGATGCCCCCTTTCGATGCGCCATACGCTTCCCAATCCGGTTCGTTCTGGAGTGCCCGTGTCGAGGCGACGTTTACGATACGGCCGTATGCCGCGTTCTCGTTCAGCGTCAAAAAGGCTTTGGCGCAGGCGAACGTCCCGACGAGGTTGACATCGATCACGTGTTTGAACGTCTTGACGTCGAGCTCGGTCATCGGAGTCTCAAGCGAGGACACCCCACCGTTGTTGATGAGGACATGGGCCGGTCCGAACTGTTCGCCAATCGCCGCGAACGTCTCGGCCACCGCCTCGTGATCCCCCAAATCCACTTGCATGAACGTCACACCACTCAGTTGCGGGTCATCCCCCACATCGAGACCGATGACGCGATACGCCTTTGAAAACGAACGCGCCAAGACGTTTCCAATCCCTTGGCTGATTCCCGTAATGATCATCGTTTCTTGCATATTGGTCCCCTCCTTCCTCTGTCTATACCCGCCATGCTCATTTTGAGACGTAGCGTCCATCCCAAAGCGTGCGATTCGACGTCGTGATGACCGATGCGCCCGCCAAAAGCGCCGCCTCGACTTCATCTACGGTCGATATCAAGCCTCCGGCGAACACCGGGATGCCGGTACGCGCCTTCACCTCACGAATATATTTCGGGACGAGCCCTGGCAGCACTTCGATATAATCCGGCCGAGTGCGTTCAATCATCCGATAGCTTCGCTCGAGCGAGCTCGAATCGATGAGAAACAGTCGCTGCACCGTCTTCACTTGCTTTTGTTTCGCCTTCAAAATGACGCTCCCTTTCGTCGAGATGATCCCATACGGACGATATGTCTGGCAGACGAACTCGGTCGCATACTCATCCGCTTTCATCCCTTGAATCAAATCCAAATGGATGAACACGTTCTTCCCATGCTCGGACAAGAGTCGAAAGACGGCATCGAGTCTCGCGATATGGATTTCAAGCAACACCCCGACGACGAAATCGCTCGCCAAAAACACTTCTAAATCCCGCATGTCACGGATCGCCGGTAAAATCGATTGTTTCTCTAGCATAGTCCCCCTCCTTTGCTTTCATACGGTCTCATTATGGAGAAGTTGTCCTTCACAAATCAAGGTTTATCGAGTCAATATATCGGGAAAATAATTTCATCTAGTGTGGAAGGGGATTTAAACATGGTCAATGAAGTCAACGTGAAGCATGAGACGCCGTCTCCGAAAGAACATCAGCGCTTACGCGTCAAAGCCGGCATGCCGAAACGGTCGGACAAGGCGACCGAGAAAGGGCTCGCCCATACGCTGTTCGGCGTCTGCCTATATTTGAACGATGAGATGGTCGGCATGGGGCGTGTCGTCGGTGATGGGGGGATGGTGTTCCACCTCGTCGATATCGTCGTCGACCCGGACTGCCAAGGGCTCGGGCTCGGTAAGCTCATCATGGAACATCTGATGGAATGGATTTTGCGAGAAGCGGACGAGACGGCAATCATCAGCCTGATTGCGGACATCCCGGCCGATGGGCTGTATCGGCATTTCGGTTTTGATTACTCGCGTCCTGAATCCGTCGGGATGGAATATCAATGGCCGAAAGAGTGAACCGGATTCCACTGTTCACCCGTGAAGGAGGTGGCGCATGAATCTTGACATCAACATCATTATCTTCCTTGGCGCGGCACTCGCCCTCATTTCCATCGTCAGCCTTTTGATTGAGCGTTTATTCTTTCCAAGCATTCTTGCGTTCATCGGAATCGGCGTCATCGTCGGTTTCTTTTGGGACGGTAACGAAGTGTTCAAAATTGCGGGTGAGATCGGCATCGTCTTGTTGTTTTTCTTGCTCGGCCTCAAGTTTCCCATAAACGAGCTGACAAAGCGGATGCGGCAAGTATGGAAGGCCGGTGTCCTCGATATCGGTCTCGCCTTCGGTGTCTCGATGTTGATTGCGCTTGCGTTCGGTCTTGACGTCCCACAAGCGTTCTTGATTGGCGCGGTGTTGTATGCGACGAGTTCGTCGATATCCGCACGGCTACTCGAGCGCCATCAGCATAAGCATGAAAATATTAAAGAGTTCGTGCTTGCGCTACTCATCTTTGAGGATATCTTTGCCCCGCTCCTCTTGACGATTGCACCGTTCATCATTCAAGATGAACCGATTGTGTTCAGCGACGTCGGAAAAGTGTTCGTCGGTTTCCTCGTTTTCGGTGTTCTTTTGTTCCTCGGCATCAAGTTCGTGACGCGCCATCCACGGACGGTCAAACATTTGCTCCGTCAAGACGACGCGAGCATCGGATTAATCGGATTGATTCTCTTTTTCGCAGGGATCGGGATGGTGTTCGGCCTATCCGAGATTCTCGGGGCATTCATCGCCGGCATCATGCTCGCCGGCATCCACGATATCCGTCCGTTGAAGCGTTTGACGGTGCCGGTTCGCGATTTGTTCCTACCGATCTTCTTCATCTCGTTCGGGATTTCCATCAACCTCGAACAAGGGGTCATCATCAACGCGCTGTTTTTCGTGTTGATCGTCTGGGGCGTGTTGTCGAAGTGGATCGTCGGACGGATCGGTGGGCGGATGTACGGACTGAGCCGCGTCCAAGCGAACGAGGCTGGCTTCTCGCTCGCTCCGCGCGGGGAGTTCTCGATTTTGTTCACGGCACTATCGAACGGTGCCATCAACCTGTTCGTCGGTCTCTATATCTTTGTCTCGGCCATCATCGGAATCGTCTTGTTCCGTTTCTCGGAACGGTTAGCGGAGAAGACCGAACAGACGATTGAAAAGATGAGACCGAATCAAAAGAAAGACGACTAGACCGTACGCTCTTCGGAGCACCCGGTCTAGCCGTTTTTTTGTTTTCAAAACGAAGAGGCTTGTTTCGATTTCTTTTGTTTTCGGCGCTTCCGCCAGATGAAGTACAGAATCAGGCCGACAGCGAGCAACGCATAGATGGCGTATGAGTAAACGTCAAGGTAACGGAGTATCGATTCCCAGTTCTCCCCGACCCGAATCCCGATAAAGATTAAAATCGAGTTCCAGATGAGCGTCCCGGCCGTGCTGAGCAGTAAAAACTTGACGAACGGCATGTTCGACATGCCGGCCGGGAGCGAGATCAAGCTACGGACGACAGGCATGAGCCGACCGAAAAAGACCATCCATCCCCCATACCGGTCGAACCAGGCATCCGCCTTATGCACGTCGTCGAGATCGAGCCGAATCCACTTCCCATACTTTTTCGTCCACTTCTCAATCTGTTCGACATCCAAATATAAACCGATGCCATATAACAAGACGGCCCCGGCGATCGCCCCGACCGTGGCCGCGACGATCACGAGCCAAATCATCAAGTCGGTCTTTACGGCGAAGAAACCGCCGAACAAGAGCACGACTTCTGACGGGATCGGCGGGAACACGTTCTCGATAAAGATCATGAACGCGATGCCGACATATCCGAACTGTTCGATGATCCCAATCATCCAATCACGCATTTGATCACCCTCCACTCTTCGCTATTATACCCCGCCGTCGCATTCGAAAACCGGTTCAACGTGTTACACTATAGGTAAACGTTGGAAGGACTGAGACGAATGAATGAAGCCATGCGTTGTCCGTGGTGCGGGACCGACCCGCTCTACGTCCGCTATCATGATGAAGAATGGGGGAAACCGGTGCACGATGACCAGAAGCATTTCGAATGCTTGACGCTCGAGAGCGCGCAGGCCGGCTTGAGCTGGCTGACGATTTTACGAAAACGTGAGCAGTACCGCTCGGCCTATTCCGATTTCGACGTCAACCGTGTCGCCGCCTTCACGGCAGAGGATGTCGAACGTTTGATGCGAGACACGGGCATCGTCAAAAACCGGCGTAAAATCGAGGCGTCCATCAACAACGCCAAACGTTTCCTCGAAGTCCAATCCGAGTTCGGTTCGTTCGATGCGTATATTTGGTCGTTCGTCGATCATCAAGTGGTCCGCAACGAATGGCGTTCTGTCGAAGAGATTCCCGCCGTGACCGAACTGTCCGAGCGTCTCAGTAAAGACTTGAAGCGTCGGGGATTCAAGTTTCTCGGTCCGACGACCGTCTATGCCCATCTGCAGGCGACCGGTCTCGTCAACGACCATCTCTCGACATGCCCGGCCAAATAGTTTTTTATTTTTTTGGGACGGTTTGTCAAATTAAGCGCAACACTTC
>NZ_JJMW01000016.1 GCF_000714435.1 Exiguobacterium alkaliphilum 12/1 | reverse complement strand
GGAAGTGTTGCGCTTAATTTGACAAACCGTCTTATGTTCTAGTACAATCATCATTATTTGTCTAATATGTTCATCGTCTAACGAATAAAACGCTAGTTTTCCTTCTTTTCTATATCTTACAATCCCCTGCTTATGAAGGGTCCTTAAATGATGAGAAGCATTTGCCACCGTAATACCAATAATATTTGCTATATCACACACACATAACTCTTCATCTTGACACAAAGCATAGGTAATCTTTGCCCTATTTTCATCCGCAATTGCTTTTAACATTTGGGCAACACTAACAATATCGATTGTTTTTAAATCACCTTGTATTCGATTGACCTTTTCCTCGTCATAACAAAAAATTTCACAAGTATCTTTCTTATTCACATTATCACCCCATTGATATTCAAGTGTTCACTTGAATATAGTATATACCTTTCCTTGGTTAATATTCAAGTGAATATTTGAATGAAAAACATAAAATGATTTTTCTAATAGTAATTCCCGTTAACGAACGTTAAGAAGACATGTTTGATAGTTAGTACACATTAAAATGAAAAGAGGCTGGGACATAACTCAGTAGA
>NZ_JJMW01000015.1 GCF_000714435.1 Exiguobacterium alkaliphilum 12/1 | reverse complement strand
ATATTGTCTCAAAAATTTAGGTTAGCCCAATCCCGTTAACGGTCTCGGTTGTCTTTTTGTATCGGTTGCAGCGTATGGAGGACGTCATGGACGTGTTGACTCTGCGCACGAAGTTCTACACCTGCGACGTGTAACGTCGTCTGTGCGTCGGAAAACACGTCGACTCCGTTATAAAAACTTTGTAATTTCTCTTCAAGTGCCTGCCCGACTTCTTCGAGCGGCTCAACCGCCCGCGCCATCTGTGACAGCTCTTCTCCCGTCGCTCTCGTCATCTCTCCAATCGCTTGATACGATTCGACCTGACGCCGGACACTAGCGTCAATCATCTCAATCCCTGACTCCAGTCGTGTCAATTGATCCCCTAAATCCCCGATGTCTGCATTGAATCGCTCTAAGTCCCCTAGTGTCTCATCTCGCTCGAACCGCATTGCTTCGATTGCCGAAACCGCTGAAATCGAGGCATCGTTCGTCACTTTCGCCAGTTGCCCCACTTCGCTCGCGACGACAGCGAACCCTTTCCCGTGCTCGCCCGCGCGAGCCGCTTCAATCGATGCATTGAGCGCCAACATTTTCGTCGCCGCCGCCATCGATACAATCGTTCGCAACGCGTGTTCGGCCTGTTTTGACACGATTTCGCTTTCGAGCAACCGCTTTTGAATTGCATCCGCCTTCTGTTTGAACTGCTGACTCTCACCGTGCAAGGAATGGAAGGACGAACGTTCGTTCATCAACAACTTCACCAGTACCTCCGCTTGTTCGTCAACGTGTTGAATGTCTTGATTTAACTCGTCAATCTGACGTGTGACGTCGGTAAAACGACGCGTCGTCTCGTTCGTGTAAAACTGATAGGACGCACTCGTCTCTTCTAATGAAGTGGCCACTTCTCGAAACCCGATTAACTGTTCGGCGTTTCGTTCAAGCTGTTTCGTGAACGTAGGTAAACTCGACTCAAGTGCCATCGATGTCTTCGTCAAAATGTGAATCGAAGTGTTCCATAACTCAATCAACGTATTGTATTCTCGCTCGAGGTGCAACATTTCAGATGACTTAGCATACAAGTTTACAGGGTCGAACGTTCTCGTATTCACCGCATCGCGTAGTCGTTCAGAAAAAAGGGTGACCGGCCGTAATTCGCGACGAATCAGGTGGCTGAACAACAACATGATGACGATGACAGATCCACCAATCATTACGATGATCTGTTTTCGGAGCGCCCACATCGCACCGAGCACGGATTCTTTCGAAACAACGAGGAGATAATCCGCTCGTAGTTCTGGGATGGCAATGACCGAAATAAATGTGTCCGCGCTCTCGATGAAGCGAGGGTTCGTGTCACCGTCTGGCACCGTTTCAGTGTCAAGCGTTCGAAGTGGCTTTCCTGTCAATAGAGCCAGGTCTCCTTCCCGAACGAGATATTGACTCGCCTCGAGTCCGTCCGCGGATAAGAGAGAGGCTTGTTGCATATAGGTCGATTTTAGCGAACGCTCAAGCGCTTGCTTATTCGCCACATAGGCTCCATACGTCACTTTCACGGATTCCCGGACGACCGTCGCCTCTCGGTTCAACCGTTTCTCGATCTCTAGCGAGAGCTGTTTCTCTGCCTCGAACGCAAACCATGCGAACGTTATAAGAAATAATAGGATGACGCTCGGCATGAGCATCCACTGCAACTTGCGCTCGATTTTCCATATCGGCTTTCTCCAACTTCTTATCCACTGCAATCCGATTCACACCTTTCCATCTTGCTGGTTCGGTTACTATATCGGTCTTAAGACGGTGGAAAATTATGAAGCATCTGTTAAGATAACGTTAGCTTTTGTAAAGAGCACATCTCATGAACGCTTGCTGGGTGCTTTTTCATAAACATTTCGTTATGATAAATAGGAAACCTATCATCTTATATCGATTGGAACCTTTCCAAAAGAAGGAGATCATGTATATGTCAGAAATACTACACCGTTCACTAACTCGTCCGATTCGTGTCGGCAACCTCATCATCGGGGGATCAGATGAAGTCATCATTCAATCGATGACGACGACGAAAACACATGACGTCGAGGCGACCGTAGCCGAGATTTTACGTCTCGAAGAGGCCGGATGCCAAGTCGTCCGCGTCGCATGTCCGGATGAACGGGCCGCAGATGCGTTGGCCGAAATCAAGAGCCGCATCAACATCCCGCTCGTCGTCGATATCCACTTCGACTACAAGTTGGCACTGAAAGCGATTGAAAGTGGTGTCGACAAGATCCGCATCAACCCGGGTAACATCGGGCGCCGTGAAAAAGTCGAGGCCGTCGTCAACGCGGCGAAAGCGAAAGGCATCCCGATTCGAATCGGTGTCAACGCCGGCTCGCTCGAGAAGCAGTTCCTGGAGAAATATGGTTATCCGACGGCCCAAGGGATGGTCGAGAGTGCGATGCACCACGTGAAGATCCTCGAAGACCTCGGTTTCTATAACACGATTATCTCGCTCAAAGCGTCAGACGTGAACCTCGCGCTCGAGGCGTACACGCTCGCGGCGAAGACGTTTGACTATCCGCTCCACGTCGGGATTACCGAGTCGGGCCCGCTCTTCTCCGGCTCACTCAAGTCAGCCGCCGGTTTAGGTGCGATTCTCTCACTCGGAATCGGTTCGACGGTGCGCGTCTCACTTTCAGACGACCCGGTCGAAGAAGTGAAAGTCGCGAAAGAAGTACTCAAGTCGTTCGGACTCGCTGCGAACGCCGCGACACTCATCTCGTGCCCGACGTGCGGCCGGATTGAGATCGACTTGATTTCAATCGCCAAAGAGGTCGAAGAATACATTCAAAATATTAACGTCAACATCAAAGTCGCCGTACTCGGTTGCGCGGTCAACGGCCCAGGGGAAGCTCGTGAAGCCGATATCGGTATCGCCGGCGCCCGCAACGAAGGACTCCTCTTCCGTCACGGGAAGATCATCCGGAAAGTGCCGGAAGCGACCATGGTCGAAGAGTTGAAAAAAGAAATCGATGCCATCGTCGCCGAAAAACTCGCCGCACGTGAACTCGAAGAACAAGAACTCGCCAATCAATCGAAATAACCTGTCTCCCGCTCGGTTGCAACCGAGCGGGTTTTTGTTAAAATAGACTCTGTGAACAAGGAGGGATCAACATGCATATCGGAATCGACCTCGACGGGACCGTCACGGACCCGCAAAGTTGTTTTCACTACATGAACGACGCGCTCGGTTACACGATTGATTATCAACGCGCGACCGAATATGAGTTGCACACGTATACGACGATGACGCAACATGATTTTTGGAAGTTCATGATTGAACACGGGCACGAAGAAGAAATTTATCGCCGCTCGCTGCCGCATACGGAAGTGAGTGACGTTTTATGGCATATGCGAAAGACGCATCGCCTCCACTACGTGACGGCGCGAAGCGAGGCCGTCCGCTCTGTGACCGAGGACTGGATTAAACAGCAGGCGCTGCCGCTCGATTCACTGATCATGACAGGAAGTCACGACAAGGTCGGGGTCGTCCAAGATCTGTCGCTCGACCTCTTCATGGAAGACCGGTACGAGAACGCCATCTCGATTCATGAGCAGACCGAGATTCCGGTGCTGTTGTTCGATGCGCCGTATAATCGAAAACCGTTGCCGCATGGCGTGAAACGGATTGCCTCTTGGAAAGAAGCGCTCCACTATGTGAACCGTTTCGAGGCGAACCGTTCCATCTCCACCCGCTAAAAAAGAGGAATCTCAGGATTCCTCTTTTTGTATGCGCCCAATCGCCTCGACGACATCGCTCGCGAGCACGCTCGCCGGATGCATCGATTCACTCATTTTTTTCGCTGCGAGGGCATGCCAGAGCACCGCTTGCTCATTCGGATTGTGTGGAGTCTCGATGCGTCGGCACCTGGCCCACATGGCAAGGAGCATCCCTGTCAGGACGTCCCCGCTCCCACCTTTGGCGAGGGCCGACGCTTCGACCGTATTGACGGCGCCCGTCCCTTCAGGTGTGACGATGAGGGTGTGCGTCCCTTTTAAAATCAAGTGGACACCGTGTCGCATCGCGAACGCACGTGCCACTCCGAAACGGTCCGCCTCAATCTCCTCGACCGTCTGCCCCGTCATCCGCGCGAGCTCTCCAGGGTGCGGGGTCAGAATCAAAGTTCCGGCTGCGTCGAGATGTGCGTGTGATAGCGCGCCGGCGTCCACGACTAAAGGCATCGTTTTTTTACGAACGGATTCCCATATACGAACGAGCGTTTCGCCCTCGACCATGCCAGGACCAATCGCAATCGCGTCCACGTCTTTATTTGCGATGGTGTCTGCGCTCGTATACATCGCTTCCGGAAGACCGGCCTTAAGCGGTGATGCCTGCTCTGGCACAATCATCTCGAGCAAACCGATTCCGGTTCGCAGTGCCGCCCTTCCCGCTAAAAACGGCGCGCCAATCAAATGCTCGCTTCCGCCAATCAATAGTCCGCGCCCATACGTCGTCTTATGGCTGAACCGTTCCCGCGTCAACAGACTGTCATCAAAGTCGGCTTCGGTCAAGACGCGCCAACTTGACGTATGCGGCAAACCGATATCGACCCGCTCCACTTCCCCGTAATACGGTGCCGTCTTCGGCAAGAAAGCCGAACGCTTGAACCCATGCAACGTGTACGTCATCATCGCGGTTACGGCGTGGCCATCGAAATCGTCTGCGGTGTCACTTGGGACGCCGGACGGCACATCGATCGAGACGATGTTTGCAGGTTGGCTCATCAGCCACGAAATGACGTCGCGACCCTTTCCAGTAACAGCGCCGCTCAACCCAATCCCATATAAAGCGTCCACAATCCAGTCGGTCGATGGCGGCGTGTCAACGATTGTGACGTACTGCTCGACGTATGCCGCATGCATCGAGGTAGCGTCTGTTTTCGGCGCACCAAGAGGCGACCAGACGAAGACGTCATGTCCGCGCTGTGCCAGTTCACGCGCCACCACCCAACCGTCACCGCCGTTGTTTCCAGTCCCGCATACGACGAGCACAGACGCCTCATCCGGAAGCTGAAGTCGATGCGCCACGGCTGAAGCCGCGCGCTCCATCAACACGGTCTCAGGCATACCTTGCTGCTTGGCGGTCGCATCCGCTCGTTTAATCTCGTTTGCCGTATAAATCATCTCTCGCTCCCCCTTCACGATGTAGCAAAAAAAGGATTGACGTCGTCAATCCCTTAAGGCCTTACACTGTTTACAATACCCATAAATCTCGAACTTATGATCAATCACTTCGAAGTCCGGGTCGAGCGCCTCGACGTAACGCATCGGACAGAGGTCGAGCAGTTTCGTCTTGCCGCACCCACGGCAAATCAAATGGTGATGGTGATGCCCGGCGCTACATGTGACTCGAAACGCCTTCTCTCCGCTTAATTCAGTCGCCTCAAGAAGCCCTTCTTCGGCGAACGACTTCAAGTTGCGATATACCGTGTCAAAACTCATCGTCGGGTGCTTCGCGCGCATATAGTCCAACACGTCTTTGGCGCTGACGTAACGTTCCTCCTGAGCCAAGTACGCATACATCTCAACCCGCTTCGGCGTCACTTTCAACGATGAGGATTGCAATCGATTCAGTTGTTCTGTCTCATTCATACGTAGCCTCCTTCTTCCGCAACGACCCAATCTTTTCAAGTCCCATGACGACAGCTAAAATACCCACGGCCAAAAGGACAATCACGCCACCGGGTGCCACATCAAGTTCATAGGCGAGGACGAGCCCTCCGATTGTGGCCACTTCACCGAAGATGATGGCCCATACAATCGTCTGTTTGAAACTCTTCGTGAACCGGAGCGCAGCCGCAACCGGAAGCGTGATCAAGCTCGAGACGAGCAACGTCCCGACGATTCGCATACTGACCGCGATGACGAGGGCGACGACGAACATGAACACGAGATGCAACAGCGTGCTCGGCAATCCCGACACTTTCGCCTGCTCCTCATCGAACGATAAGAACAACAGTTGTTTATAAAACACGGTGATGACGACGACCGTGATGACCGCCACACCGACAATCAAGACGATGTCAGACGGACTGACCGCCGAAATCGAGCCGAACAACAGCGTCGACAAATCGACCGAAAAGCCGCGAGAGAGCGAGATGAAAATCGCGCTCAACCCCATCCCAGCCGACATCATGATCGGGATGGACAGCTCCTGGAAGTGGACGTATTTGTTACGGAGCCAATCGAGCCCGAGTGCCGCCAGCACCGAGACGAGCGTCCCAAGATAGAGCGGATTCAAGTCCGAGAACAATAACACGTATTGCCCGAGGAACAGACTGAAGGAAATCCCAGCGAGCGTCACGTGCGACAAAGCATCAGCAATCAAGCTCATCCGCCGAACGACGACAAACGAGCCGATGAGCGGGGCCGTAAACCCGATGACGACTGCCGCGATGAACGCATAACGTAAAAACCCATACGTGAGTAAATCCGAGATCATGAGGAACCTTCATGAACGAGCAATTTGACGGGATACGGCTTGATGGCCGTCAACTCACTCAGTTCGCTATATTCTTTCAAACCGCAGTTACACGCCAGCCGGCCCCGATCGAGATGGACGACTTTCGTGACGAGATCGGTCACGACGTTCAAATCATGGGTGACGAGGATGAACGTGCACGACGTATGCTCACGCAACAAGTGAAGCACCTCGTAAAAATCGCGCAAATGTTTTTGGTCGACACCGACCGTCGGCTCATCGAGAATCAACAAATCCGGTTGATTGACAATGGCACGGGCGATGAACACACGCTGTTGTTGACCACCCGACAGACTCCCGATTTTACGGTCTCGATATTGCCACATATTGACGGTCTCGAGAGCGTTTTGAATCGCGGCCTGATCTTCCATATTCAATCGTTTAAACAGGCCGATTCTCCCATACCGCCCCATGGCGACAACTTCTTCGACCGTCACCGGAAAGCCCGAGTTAAACGAGGCTGCTTTTTGGGAAACGTAACTGATACGGGACTTATCTTTAAACTGGGATTGGGGCCGGCCGAACAGTTCGACCGAACCGCTTTGGGGCGTCAACAATCCTAAAATCGACCGGATGAGCGTCGATTTACCCGACCCATTCTCGCCGACGATGGCAACGAAGTCCCCTTGCTCAATCTCGATGGAAACGTCTCGGAGCGCGGCCGTGCCATCATAGTAATAGGACACGTGATTTAGTTTCACGACAGATGTCGTCATAATCGTTAACCTTCTCTCATTAATTAAATCGTAATCATTTCTACTTCTTGGCGTCTGTATTATACAGAACATTTCGGATTGCTTCAAGTTTGAGAAAAATAACGTAGAACGATACGGGTCCGTCCTATTGAAATCAAGATGAGTTTACAATCAATTCGGTGTAAACTGAAAGTAACGCAAAGAGGGGGATGCACCGTGGAAAAAAAATTAGCAGTCATTGACATCGGGTCGAACTCGATTCGAAACGTCATCTTTGAGGTGAACGGTCACGGTCAGTATTTTGAACGTCTGAACGTGAAGGAAGTCGCTCGCCTCTCGAGCCACATCACCGAAGACAATGAACTTTCCGCTGAAGGAATTAGCTCGTTGATTGAGACGTTACAACATTTTATCAGCTTGAATGACCACCACGATGTTTTGGAGACGCTACCTGTGGCAACTGCCGCGATTCGAAACGCAAGTAACTCCGATGCGATTTTAGCCGAAGTCCGTCAAGCGACCGGAATGGAGATTCGGTTGTTGAGCGATTATGAGGAGGCGTTCTACGGCTATTCGGCCATCGTCAACTCGACGTATATCGAGGACGGGTACTCGGTCGACATCGGGGGCGGTTCGATGGAAGTGACATACTTCAAAGACCGGGAGCTCGTCTTCTATCACAGTTTCCCGTTCGGTGCCGTTACGCTCACGAACGACTTCATGAAAGGTGAAGTGATGACGAAAGAGGAGCGGAAGCAACTCATCTCTTTCTTGAAAAAATCATTCAAAGACCTCGACTGGCTCGAACCGCACGGCGTCCCGCTCGTCGGTGTCGGCGGGACGGCGCGAAACTTGGTCCGGGTCGAACAATCGCTGTCTCACTTTCCGCTTGAAGGGATTCATCAGTACACGATCGATGCCGATCGGCTCGAGGAAGTCGTCGATGAACTCGTCGGCCAATCGAGTAAGCAACTCGGGCGGCTCGATGGCCTATCGAAAGACCGGGTCGATATCATCGCCCCTGCCGTGACGGCGATCGGCGAACTCGCCCGCTATTTGAAAGTACCCGAGTTCACGATGAGCAATAACGGTCTCCGCGAAGGCCTGTTCTACGAATATTATTTGAAGGCGAACGATGAGGTCCGGTTTGCCGATGTGAAAGAGGAAAGCTTCCGGCATTTCGAGCAACAGTATGACGTCAATCCGGAGCGTCACCGCCACCTCATCCATCTGGCCCGCCAAATCTATACCGGATTGATTGAGACGAAAGTGATCAAACCGAAACCGTATGAGCCTGGACTGTTAGAAGGCGCTTGCCGCCTTGCCTACGTCGGTGAATACATCGACCACAACAACAAGAGCGACCATACGTTCCATTTGATTACAACGAACGACTTCAAAGGGCTCAATAACGAGGACCGTCTCGCCCTCGCCCTCGTCTCGTCGTACAAATCGCGACGACTGCTCGACCAACATATCGAAGGCTTTCCCGAATGGTTTGATTCGAAGATGTTGAAAAGCCTTGAACTGCTCGGCTCAATCGTCAAACTTGTCGACGCCCTCGACTTGACGGAGCGGCAAATCATCGATCATCTCGATGTCGCGACAAATGAGGACGGGCTCGTCTTCCACTTACAAACGACTGACACCGCCCGCTTTGAACTGCAACGCGGGGTTCGACATAAGAAACACCTCGAACGCGCCATCGACCAGGCCATCGAACTACGTGTAGAAGAGAGAGGGACATCATGACCATCTATACAACTGAACATTTCAACAACCGTGAGCTAAGTTGGCTCAGTTTTAACGAACGCGTGCTCCAAGAAGCGATTGATGACCGCAACCCGCTCATGGAGCGGCTCAAGTTTCTCGGCATCTTCTCGTCGAACCTCGATGAGTTTTATATGGTGCGATTCGGCGGTTTGAAGGACGAAGTGCTCGCCGGTTTCAACCGACCGGAAGACAAGGCTGGACTGACACCGAAGCAACAGATTAAGGCGATTTCGATTAAAGCGCAGGAACTCGTCGAACTACAATATGCGACGTACAAGAAAGTGACGAAACAACTCGCGAGCGAGGACGTCCGTTTCTTGCGTCCAAAACATTTGAATAAGACACAACTCGATTTCATCAAGCAATATTTCCGGACCCACGTCTTCCCGGTCCTCACCCCGATTGCCGTCGATGCGTATCGTCCGTTCCCGATGCTGTTGTCGAAATCACTCAACATCGCCGTCGAGATCGCGTCTAAAGAGGAGGGCAAGAAACGGCTCGCCCTCGTCCAAGTGCCGGCCGTCTTGCCACGCTATCTCGAACTACCGACCGAAGACGAAGACCATGCCGACCTCATCTTGCTCGAGGATATCATCATCCAATTTGTCGATTCGCTGTTTAAAGGCTATGAGGTCGAATCGACGATGCCGTTTCGAATCACGCGGAACGCCGATATGCCGTTCCACGAAGAAGGCAGTCGTGACGTACTTAAACAAATCGAGAAAGAGCTAAAGAAGCGCCGGTATGGGGTCGCGATCCGACTTGAAGTGCAACAGCGCTCGCTCAGTAAAGAGCTGTTGTTCATGCTTCAGGATGTGCTCGATTTACACGACCGCGATATCTTCATCGTAGACGGTCCAATCGATATGACGTTCTTGTTCGGCGTCTACAATAAAATCGGGACCGAATATGACGACATGATTAACGAGACGTTGATTCCGTTCATCCCAGAAGGGCTTGAGTCCGGCAAAGACTTGTTCCAAAGCCTGTTGAAACAAGACTATTTGCTGCATCATCCGTATCATTCGTTCGACCCGGTCGTCCGTTTCATCGCCCAGGCCGCGAAAGACCCGAACGTCTTGGCCATCAAACAGACGCTCTATCGCGTCTCCGGCGACTCGCCCATCATCAAGGCGTTGACCGATGCGGCCGAGAGCGGGAAGCAGGTGACCGTCCTCGTCGAACTCAAGGCCCGGTTCGATGAGGAGAAGAACATCCAATGGGCAAAACAGCTCGAGAAAGCGGGGGCCCACGTCATCTATGGCTATAAAGAGTTGAAGACACACTCGAAGATCACGCTCGTCGTCCGCATTCTTGAAGGTGGGGTCTTGCAACGGTTCGTCCACCTCGGTACCGGCAACTATAACGATTCGACGGCGAAACTCTACACCGACATCGGCTTATTGACGACGAACGAAGAGCTCGCCGAGGACGCGACGAACTTCTTCAACTGGCTATCTGGATACGGAGAACGCCCATCATGGCACAAGTTCGAGACGTCCCCAGATGATATGCTCGATTTCTTTTTACAGAAAATCGAGGATGAGATCAAACTACATGAGAAGTATGGGAACGGACGTATCGTCGCTAAGATGAACTCAATCACAGACAAGGCGATCATCATGAAGCTTTATGATGCCTCGCAAGCCGGTGTGAAGATTGACTTGATCATCCGCGGGATTTGCTGCCTTCGTCCCGGTATCAAAGGCATCTCCGAGAACATCCGGGTCATCTCCATCATCGACCGCTACCTTGAACATTCTCGCATCTTCTATTTTTATCAGAACGGGAAAGAAGATCTCTACTGCTCATCGGCAGATTGGATGACGCGCAACATGAAGAAGCGCATCGAGATTTTATTCCCGATTCTTGACTCAGGCCATAAATCGTACATCAAAGATATGCTGGCGCTCCAACTCGTCGATAACGTCAAAGCCCGGAGCCAACGCGCCGACGGCAGTTATGTCTATATCAAACAGGAGCCAGGTCAAGAACGCATCCAGTCCCAAATCATCATCCACCAGTACACGGGGGGGCGATGGAACAACATCCCGAGCGTGTTCGAACGGGAGCCGTCGAATTGGGCCGAACGTGAAGTCCTTCGTTTGAAAGCAGAGAACGAAAAAATGACAGATGACTGATGTTAGACTTCTCAAAGCGAAAAGAACGGTGTATAATGAACTCGGTTAATATCAATAAAACGTTTTCATTTCATTATACGGAGGAATCACGATGCAAGAAATCCTATTATCGTTACTCGCCGGCCTTATTTGTGGCATGATTTTCACGGCCTTGAAATTACCGCTCCCAGCCCCACCGGTTCTCCCAGGGGTCATCGGGATCTTCGGCGTGTTTCTCGGCATGAAAGTGTATCAGTTCGCGGTCGCCAACTGGCCATTTTAACAAAAAGGAACGATGTCCGTGTGGACATCGTTCCTTTTCATTTGTAGTGTAACGCTTTATGGCATGTCGGGCAGACCCACATCTCCTCGTCGGCATCGATGTGGTATTCCATCAATCGATTGGCGAGCGGCCCGTAAAAGTCTGATAAATCCAAGGCACAATAGGCGCATACGGTCGTCGGTGACACCCGATGCTCAAATTGTCGTTCGCGTGCGAGATGTGCCTCATATGCAGAACGGCTCCACCGTCTCGACGGGACACGATACCCCTCGTCCCAAAGGCGCTTCAACGTGTCATAATCCGTCGCCTCGTCATACGTGCCGAGCCGAAGTAATGGATGATGAAAATCGAGGGCGAGCAAGTCGACAAGGCTGTACACCCCAGTCGCAACGGACGGTTCAAGCCAATAGCGGTCGTCGGGCCGCTGCGTCGTCTCGACGAGCAGCACCTCCGCCTCGGCAACGATGCCGTGACCGATGAGTTCGATAAACGCGGTCGGGGTCGCGACATCGCCTTCGACATAGAATGGACTCTGCTCTTGAAAATAGACCGGCAGCGCGGACCAGGCGTCAAACGCGCCTGGGTCGATTCGAAGCCGATTCATCGGTTATTGATGCGCGAGCGTGAACCGCTCCCGCCACTCCGCATCGAATTCAGATGCGCGGAACATCGCAATCTCTTGCTTGTATGGTGCGACTTTCGTCTTGTCATTAATCGGGATATAAGGCGTCTCCAAAATTTTCGGAAGGTGCGCGAACGCTTCATGATGGATGATGCGGTTCAACGTATCAAAGCCGATTTCCCCGTAGCCGATGTTTTCGTGTCGGTCTTTCTTCGCCCCGCGCACGTTCTTCGAATCATTCACATGAATGACGCCGAGACGCTCGAGACCGACAATCCGATCGAATTGATCGATGACGCCATCGAGGTCGTTTACTAAGTCGTATCCGGCATCATGGACGTGGCACGTATCGAGACAGACCGAGAGACGGTCGTTATGTGTCACGCCGTCAATGATTGTCGCGAGCTCTTCGAACGTTTTCCCGAGTTCGCTCCCTTTTCCGGCCATCGTCTCAAGCGCGATTTTGACGGTCTCATCACCCGTGAGCACCTCGTTTAACCCTTCGATGATGCGAGCGAGCCCGATGTCTTCCCCTGCCCCGACGTGAGCACCCGGGTGAAGGACGACGTGGCGTGCGACTTGGAGCGCCTCCGCCCGCTTAATCTCGGCGGCAAGAAACGACACGGCGAGTTCGAACGTCTCCGGTTTCGTCGTATTGCCCAAGTTGATAATGTACGGTGCATGGACGACAATCTCCTCGATGTTATGCGCGGCCATGTGGGCGAGTGCCGCTTCAATATTCAAATCTTCAATCGGCTTCCGACGTGTATTCTGAGGCGCGCCGGTGTAGACCATCATCGTCGTCGCCCCGTAAGAGACCGCCTCCTCACTCCCTGCAAGAAGCATCTTCTTTCCTGAAACCGAAACGTGTGAACCAATTTTCAATGTCATCATCTTCCCTTCCTATCTTCTCTCTTCAGTGTACACAAAAAGCAGAACCGACTCCAAGAAGTCGATTCTGCTAACGGGTTAACGTTTGTTTTTCTTACGGATTTCACGACGCTCTTTGCGTTGACTCTGCATATGCTCGCGTGAGGCCGTCTCTTTCAACTTGTACTTGAACTTTTTCTTGTAGCCCGGTTTGACTTTCTTCTTCGCCTTTTTAATTTCCCCGGCCATGCGGCTGTGGGCCGTCTGCGAAACTTTCATCTTCCGGTCGGTCGTACGACGTTTGCGCGTCTTGATCGGTTGGAGTGACCCGTTGCGCACGTCGACGTGCGTGAAGGTGAATCCACGCTCTTCAAGACGGTTGATTGGACCGTTCTCGTGGTCTTCGTACAGCGTGTACGCCTCACCCGTCGCCCCGGCACGGCCCGTCCGGCCGACACGGTGCGTGTAGAAGTCGAGATCTTTCGGGATCCCGAAGTTGATGACGTGCGACACACCTTTAATATCGATACCACGCGCAGCCAAGTCGGTCGCGATGACGTATTGATACTTCGCGTCGTTAATATCTTTAATCGCTTGCTTCCGGCGACGGGCTTGCATGTCTCCGTGGAGCGTCCCGACGTTGAGTCCCGCCTCGCGGAACGTCGTCTCGAGCTCGTCCGCTTCTTGTTTCGTGTTCGTGAACACGAGACAGACGAACGGATTGATCGCTTTGGCGACTTCGACCGTCAATTCTTTACGGTCACGGTGACGCACTGGAATCGTGTGGTGCTTGATTTTCGGCACGACACGGTGCTCCGCACTCGCTTCCGCGTAACGCGGGTCATGCAAATATTTCTTCAAGAACGGCTCGAGCTTCTCTGGAATCGTGGCCGAGAAGACCATCGTCTGAAGTTTTTCCGGCAACGCCTGCGCGATGCGGTCGACCTCAGGCAAGAAGCCCATGTCGAGCATTTGATCGGCCTCATCGACGACAAAGTGTGTGACTTTGTGCGGGAAGAGCGCCTGGACTTTCATCAAGTCGAGGATACGACCTGGTGTCCCGATGATGAGTTGTGGTGGGTTTTTCATGCGATCGATTTGACGTTCACGGTCGGTCCCACCGACAATCAAACTTGTTTTGATAAATTCCGGTTGTTTGACGAGGAGCGATTTCAACTCCTCATGAATTTGCCATGCAAGTTCACGTGTCGGCGCGACGACGATCGCTTGGACCGACTGCTCTTCCGGGTTGATGGCTTCTAAAATCGGCAAGAGAAACGCGAGCGTCTTCCCTGTACCGGTCTGTGATTTTCCGATGATGTCGCGACCGTTCATAGCAGCCGGAATGATCCGGGCTTGGATGTCGGTCGGTTTGGTGATGCGCTTTTCTGTCAAGGCATCGACGATAAACGGTAACAATTTGAACTGTTGGAAGCTGTTCAATCGATACACCTCCTGTTTCTTTCCACTTTTCCTAGCATAGCGGAATCTAATCATTTGTCAATTAATCTTTTATGAGACCTTCATATAAATAGCTCGATGAGTAGTAATGCCGGGAAATCTTTTTCCCGCTCAAATGCTGTTCGAGTGCTTTGAATCCGACTTCAATCATCTCGTTCGGGGACTGGACGACGGTCGCATCCACCTTGCCGCTATGGATGAGCGGATAAATCTCTGTCACACCGTCGACCGAGACGATCGTCTTCTCGAGCAACCCTCTGCTCTCAAGGGCACGGACGACGCCGAACGTATTGTCATCATTGTGCGAGAAGACGGCATCGAACGGGATGTCTTCTTTTAACCAGCGTGACATTTCAATCTCGGCTTGGAACGTGTCGAAGTTGCCCGTGAGCGAGGCAACGACTTCGAGCTCGTCATGAGCCCGGTCGTACTCCGTCAAACCGAGGCTTCGGTCAATCGTCGAGCGCACCTTGGCCGTCCCCCTCACCTCAACGACCCGAATCGGACGATTCAGGTCGGCATGTTTCGCGACGATATGATTCGCCGCCATCCGACCGATTTCAACGTTGTCCGAGACGACCGATGTGAGTACGCTATCATGGTCAATCATCCGGTCGATGGCGATAATCGGTATTCCTTCGCGTTCCGCTCGCTCCAAAGAGGGTCGGATGAACGTCTCATCGAGCGTCGTCACAAAGATAGCCTCGACGCCTCGATCAATCAAAGAATCGAGTTTCTCTTTTTCTAGCACACGGGAATCTTCACTCGTCGTCGGGACGGGAATGAACCCTTTTTGATTGGCCGTCCTGACGAAAGCGGCGAGCAACTTGTTCGCATGTTCGTGCTTGTCGCTCACAAAGACGAAACCGACTTCATTATCTTTCGTTTTTTGTTCCGGTAGTTGAATCGATGTGATGAGTAAAATCGTCATCGCCCATACGACCGGGAGCCATAGCCAATAGTGTCGGAATCCCTTCATACGTCGGACCGCCTTGGGATTTTAATCATCATGGCCGTACCTTCTCCTTCGACACTTTCAATTTCCATTCGTCCATTCACGGCTTTCAAGTATTCCCGAATCATATACAAGCCGAGCCCGTTCCCGTTATCTTTCGTCGTATAAAACGCCGAACCGACGGCCTGGACTTGTGCTTTCGTCATACCGACGCCGTTATCCTCAATCAAGAAGCGATAGTCACGTTCCGTGAAGAGAATCGTCACGGTGACGCTACCGTCCGCACCTTTTGAATCGACGGCCTCGACCGCGTTTTTGAACAAGTTGTAGATGATTTGAACGAGCATATCGTTCGAGCAATAAAACGGTGGCATCTCGTTCGGGACGATCAGTTCCCATTTCGTCACCCGTTTATAACACTCGGCATCGAGTAAAAACTCGAGTCGCGCTGCAAATTCAGCCATGTCAATCCACTCTTCATCTCGTTTTGACTGCTCCGGCTTCGCGAGCGTGAGCATCGTCGTAATCAAGTGATTGGCCCGGTTGAGCTCCGATAAGGCCAAGTCGAGCATCTCTTGACTGCTGTGCCCTTCTTTCACCATTTGAAGCGTGATTTGGACAGGCGTGAGCGGGTTTCGAATCTCGTGGGCAATCCCGGCGGCGAGCTGGCCGAGCGAGGCGAGCTTCTCTTGTTGGAGCAACAGTTGTTGCTGACTCAACTGCTCGCGCCGGGACGTTTCCATCCGTCTCGAATAATCGTTATACGTGTCGAGTAGCGTCTGGACTTCTTTGGAACCGGTCCGTTCGAGTTGAATCGGCTCGAGGGACTGTTGCCGTTTAATGTTCTGCACGAGCTCTGTGAGCGGGCTCGTCAATGTCTTAGATAGAAGCAATCCGACGAGGATACTTAAAAAGAACGTGACGAGCGTGATCAATAAATATTGCCAACGCGTCGCATAGACCGCTTCATAGACGGAATCGGTGCTATGTTTGGCGAGCACGCTCCAACCGTTGACCCGGGCGTCCGGTTCATACATATAGACGTCCGTGTCCGTGCTCATGATGGAGCGTACGTCCTTGTCTTTCGCCGATTCGATGACCGACCGCGACAAGCGCCGCTCGGCATCGGTGACGAGGTTGAACGACGTCGACAAGACTTCCCCGCGCTCGTTCAATAGATACAAAATCATATTGTCATTCGCCGACTCCAAGACACGCCGATACAAGTCCGAGTTGAGGACGCTGATGCTGCCCCCGAACAGACCGACCGGGCGATTGTCTTCCAAAACCGGGACATACAAATACGTCCCGACATCTCCAGAGATGGAAATCGGGTCACTCATATAAATTTCGTTACCGCCTGACGTGATGACGTTCGTGAATTTCGGGTCTGACTTCAGCGTCATCGCCGGCACTTGGCGTTGTGAGTACCACGTGAACGCGTCTTCTCGCAAGTCATAATAGAAGATCGAGGTGAAGCCCGTTCGCTGATTCAAATAGCCGGTGCGAATCCGTTCCTCGATCCACGGCTCGTTGCCGAGATACGCACCAAGGTAGACGAGGTCCTCGTATAGTTTCCCGAGCCGCGTCTCCATATTTTCGATACTGCCGTCAATCGCATAATCGAACTGATCTTTCGCCAGCTCTTCGGCACGGGACACCGTCACGCGATCGGCCGAAAACGCTAAAGAGGAGATGACGAGCCCTAAGATAATGAAGATGATAAACGTGATTTGAAAGAAGTATGACTTACGTACTTCTAACAATGATTTCAAACGTTCCACGGTGTCCCTCCTTTCTAACCTTCAAATTATAGCATGAATACACGCAATTCTTTTCGTATTTTCGAAACAATGTTAGACTAAGACGTATGAAAGCATCGCGAAAGGAGCGTTCATCGCATAATGAAAATTAAAAAGATCAGCCCGCGCGGATACTGTTACGGTGTCGTCGACGCCATGAAACTCGCCAACGAGGCTGTGGCCAACCCAGATTTACCACGGCCAATCCATATACTCGGTATGATCGTTCACAACCGCCACGTCACACAAGCGTTCGAAGACCTCGGCGTCAAAACAGTCGATGGTGACGACCGCATGCAAGCACTCGAGACGATTGATGAAGGAACGGTCGTCTTCACCGCCCACGGAATCTCACCGCTCGTACGCAAGCGGGCCATCGAAAAAGGGTTGACGATTGTCGACGCTTCTTGTCCGGACGTGCTCGTCACACACGATTTGATTCGCGAGAAGACGGCTGTCGGCTATGAAGTCATCTATATCGGGAAACACGGTCACCCGGAACCGGAAGGCGCGATGGGTGTCGCCCCGGATAAAGTCCACCTCGTCCAGTACGAGCATGACCTCGAGGCGTTGCCGGCCCGCTTGTTCGAGTCGAACATTCTCGTCACGAACCAGACGACGATGAGCCAATGGGACGTCTCGGCGTTGATTGAACAAATCCAAGAACGTTACCCGCACGTCGAAGTGCATAACGAAATTTGCAACGCGACGCAAGTTCGTCAAGAAGCCGTCGCCGAACAGGCCGGGGACTGCGATTTGTTAATCGTCGTCGGTGATCCGAAATCGAACAACTCGAACCGGCTCGCCCAAGTCTCAAAAGAGATTGCCGGGACGAACGCGTATCGAATCGGTGACTTGAGCGAACTCGACCTCGCCTGGCTCGAAGGAGTCGAGACGGTCGCTGTCACTTCCGGTGCCTCGACACCGACACCGATCACGAAAAAAGTCATCGACTTCTTGACGCAATATGATCCTGCTGACTTGAGCACGCATGATAAAACGCCATTCCTTGAACTACGAAGCATCCTTCCTAAAGTGAAGGCGCTCCGCAAGTGACGACAATCCCCGGCCTAGAACAGGCCGGGGATTGTTCATTATTGGAAACGAAACGGGTTCGTATTCGTCGTCGATACGATCAACTCAACGTCAAGTTTCGCTTGATTGAACCGTTGACGCAACACGTCGACGACACCTTGTTTCATGACGCTCTCGACGTGATGCCCTGGGTCGACGACGGCGAGCCCGAGCGCCATCGCATCGTGGGCCACGTGGAAATAAAGGTCACCGGTCACGTAGGCGTCCGCGCCTTTAAAGTGCGCGGCCGACACGTATTTGTTTCCGTCCCCGCCGAGGACGGCGACCTTTTCAATCATCCGGCCCGGCTCACCGACGACTCGGACACCTTCAACTCCGAAGCTCGATTTGACGTGGAGGGCGAACTGTTCGAGCGTGAGCGGACTCGCCAAGCGTCCGATGCGGCCGAGGCCATGGACCGGCCCAGCGATTTCGTCACGAATCACATCGTGGGCCACTTCTTCGTACGGATGCGCTTGTTTCATCGCACGCAAGACGTGTTTCTTTTGACTTTCTGTCATGATGGTCTCAATCTTCACTTCTTCGACCGTTTCCGTCTTGCCGACTTGACCGAGATACGGGTCCGCGTGGTCGAGCGGTTTGAACTGGCCGATGCCGTCCACTTTGAACTGACAGTCACGATAGTCACCGATGTGACCGGCCCCTGCCCTTGCCAACGCCTCAGACACGACCGCTTCGTGCGTCTTCGGGACGAAGACGGCGAGCTTATACACGGGCTCTTCATATGTTGGAATGAGGACGCTCGTCTCGATTAGGCCGAGCGCGTCGCTCATCCAGTCGTTGACCCCGCCGGCGCACACGTCGAGGTTCGTATGGGCCACATACACGGCGATGTCATGCTTCACACATTTCATGACGATCCGGCCGGCGGCGCTTCGGTCATTCACTTGGCCGAGCGGGCTAAAGATTGGCGGATGGTGAGCGATAATCAAGTCGATCTCGTGCTCAATCGCCTCATCGACGACCGGTTCGAGCACATCGAGCGTGACCATCACTTTTCGGACTTCTTTATCAAGCGAACCGATTTGAAGACCAATCTTATCCCCTTCGACGGCCAAGTGCTTCGGGGCGAACGATTCGAACAGTTGGATGATATGATTGCCGTTTGCCATTATCCACTCACCTCTCTCATCTTGTCACGTAGTAGCGTAAACGTCCGTTGCTTTTCAAGGAGCGCCTCCGTCTGTTCGCCAGAACGCATCTGTCCGAGCACGTAGTCCAACTTGTCGGCCTCACGACGCCATTTGAGTTTAAACGCGTCGGGGCGACGCTCTAAGAGATAAGGACCGAAAAGCAGTTGCCATTTTCGTACGTCTTCGTTTTGGCTGTACCGGGTTTCGCTCCCACGCTCGCCGACAAGAATTTCATACACTTTATCGTTCTCCTCAACGATTTGCTCATCAATCAATACATATCCTGAGGCAAGCAACCATTCCCGTACATGCTCCCCGTCAACGTTCGGTTGCAAGACGAGTCGCTCGACCGCTCCGAGCTTATTTTTCCCAGCTTCTAGAATCGAGCGAATCAAACTGCCACCCATCCCACAAATCGAGATACATGTCGCCTCATCCTCATTTAGGACGGCAAGCCCGTCTCCGAGTCGGACGTCGATTTTGTCCGTCGCCCCAATCAAAGCGACTTGAGCCTCTGCCGCTTCCATCGGTCCGCGATTCACTTCACCGGCGATCGCACGGTCGACGATCCCATTTTGAACGAGATAACACGGGACATAGGCATGGTCGGAACCGATATCGGCGAGCACGCTACCGTGCGGAATGAAATCGACGACTTGTTTGAGTCGACGGTCTAACGTTACTTGTTCTTGCATGAAGACAACTCCTTTTTGACTACTTCTATCTTAGGTTAACGAAATTTCGTGATGCGGACAATAAAAAAACGTACCCTCATGCGTGAGAGTACGTCCGTCTTATTGCTCGAGCAACCACGTCGCGAGGACTTCCGCCTCTTCTGCCGACGCGAGGCCACCTGGCATTGAACCTTGACCGTTTACGATAATGTTGGCAATCTCTTCAGCCGACAAGCGCTCCCCTACACCTGTAAGGGCCGGGCCGACGCCACCTTCTAAGTTACCACCGTGGCAACCGGTACACCCTTTCGCAGCATACAACTCTTCCGGATTCATTTCAGTCATAGCCGGACCTTCCGCTGCTTGTTGCGCTTGGTTCACGCCAAAATAAGATAATGAGACCATGGCGATGATGGCAACGATTGCGATCGCGGCAAATGGCAACAATGGATTACGCATTGTATTTCCCCCTCATGTTCATTCCAAATTTCTACCCATCACTATTTTACTCAAAAAACAATAAAGAAGGAAGGAAAATCACTCATTTTCCTCCCTTTCTTCTAAAACTTCACACTTTATTCAAATGTCTAATCAATCAAGGAAATCTTTCAAACGTTTCGAACGACTCGGGTGACGCAGCTTACGTAACGCTTTCGCCTCGATTTGACGAATCCGCTCGCGTGTGACGCCGAATACTTTCCCGACTTCTTCGAGCGTACGGGTCCGACCATCATCGAGTCCGAAACGAAGACGAAGGACGTTCTCTTCCCGGTCCGTGAGCGTATCGAGCACGTCTTCGAGCTGTTCTTTAAGCAACTCATAAGCCGCCGCGTCTTGAGGTGCCATCGCGTCTTGGTCTTCGATGAAGTCGCCGAGATGTGAATCGTCTTCTTCCCCAATCGGCGTCTCAAGCGATACCGGCTCTTGGGCAATCTTCAAGATTTCACGAACTTTCTCCGGCGTCAGTTCCATCTCCTTGGCAATCTCCTCAGGAGAAGGCTCACGGCCGAGGTCTTGCAACAACTGACGTTGAACGCGAATCAATTTGTTGATTGTCTCGACCATATGGACCGGAATCCGAATCGTCCGGGCTTGGTCGGCGATGGCGCGTGTAATCGCTTGACGAATCCACCACGTCGCGTACGTCGAGAACTTGAACCCTTTCATGTAGTCGAATTTCTCGACGGCTTTAATCAGACCCATGTTCCCTTCTTGAATCAAATCGAGGAAGAGCATCCCGCGACCGACGTAACGTTTCGCGATCGAGACGACGAGACGAAGGTTGGCTTCGGCGAGCCGTTTCTTCGCTTCTTCATCCCCTTGCTCAATCCGCTTCGCAAGCTCGGTCTCATCTTTCGCGCTGAGAAGGTCGACGCGTCCGATTTCTTTTAAATACATCCGGACCGGATCGTTGATTTTTATGCCTGGTGGGACCGACAAGTCGTTCAAATCGACTTCTTCGTCCTCTTTTTTCGCTGGTGTCTCTTCGGCATCGGCCGCATCTTCTGTGACGCGGATGTCTTTGCCTTCTAAATCTTCGATGAAGTTATCGATAAAGTCCGAGTCCACCTCAAAGTGGCTGAGACGGTCTTGAATCTCCTGCATCGAGACGACGCCTTTTTTCTTCCCTAACTTCTCGAGTTCCTCTATGGCGTTAAATAAGTCCTCTTTTTTCTTCTCTGCCATCTAGCAGTTCAACTCCTTCCAAACTTCCTTCGCGTTCATCGTTCGCGTAGACGGCGACTGCGGTTAATGAGCTCTTGCAATTTCGATGCCTGGTCTACAATACTTTCGGCATCTTGCGCGATATCCCTTTTCGCCCGTTCGATTTGACGCTGTTCCTCATAACTGTTTATGACCTTAATGTATTCATCTAAAACCTCTTCGCTAAGCTCATCAGGCGCAGCCATGAGTCGAACTTCCGCGTATCGTGTCGCGTAATCCGGACGCTCGTTGCATCGTCGCTCCATGAAGGCTGGGACGACTTGTTCGAACTCCTCGAGCGTCATCTCCTCCGAGACGACCTCATAAAGCGCTGTCGCCAACATCCGGTGAACCTCGTCCTGATACGCCAACCCGAGTCGGTCTCGTACGTAACGCACGCGATCCGGCCCGCTGAGCAAGGCACGCAACAGCAACTTTTCCGCCTTCAAGTAGCGTGGCTCAGCCGCCTTCGAGGCACGTCGCCGCACCGGTTCAGGTTCTGCCACGCGCTCCGGCACTTGCTCTTTTTTCCCCGTCGCCGGCATCCGTGACAATAGCGTGTTAACGGGAATCTCGAACTCATCGGCCAATTTTTTCACGTATAAATCGCGCCGAATCGAGTTGTCACTTTTACTGATTTCCTCAAGCATAGATTCAATAAACCGAATCCGTTCTCCTTCTCGATTCAAGTTTTTCCCGCGACGGAGTGTGCGGTTCATGAAATCGAGGACAGACAGACGTTCCGAGTCGACGAACCGTTGCCATTGTTCGGTCCCGTTCGTTCGAATGTAGTCGTCCGGGTCCGTTTTTTCCGGTAAGAGGAGCACTTGGACGTCGAGCGGATACGTCTCGAGCAAGCGGACGACTTTGAGCGTCGCCTCTTGCCCGGCATGGTCACCGTCGTAACAGACGATGACCTCGTCCACCATCCGTGCTAGCGCACGGGCGTGTCCGGACGAGAACGCCGTTCCGAGCGACGCGACCACTTCTTTCGTTCCCGCTTGGGCGACTTGGAGCACATCCACGTTGCCTTCGACTAAGAAGACACGCTTCTGTTTTCGCATCGTCGCACGCGCTTGGGGAAAGCCGAATAACAGTTCACTCTTATTGAACAACGGGGTGTCGGACGTGTTCACGTACTTTGGATTTCGTTCGTCAATCGATCGGCCGCTGAAGCCGACGATGGTGCCGTCTCGATCCGCAATCGGAAAGACGACCCGACCTTCAAACCGATCAAAATATTCACCGGCTCTAGACTTTGAAATCAAGCCGGCCTCGACCATCACTTCGAGGTCGAAGCCTCGCCGTTCAAGTGAATCAACAGTAAATCGCCGCTGGTCCGGCGCATAGCCAATCTTATATGCGGCGATGGTCTCCTCATGGAGCCCGCGATTCGTCAAATAAGTCAAACCGACGTCTCCTGCTTCTGTCTTCATGAGCACTTCATGATACAGTTCTGCGACGACACGATGGGCGTCACGCATCTGTTTACGAATCTGTTGGTCGTGCGATAGTTCCTCGTCTCCGGGAACACCACCTTCGACGGTGATGTTGGCCCGTGTGGCCAACCGTTCAACCGTTTCCGGGAACGATAGACCTTCCGTCTCCATGACGAACGTGAAGACGTTACCGCCTGCACCGCAACCGAAACAATGATACATCCCTTTTTCCGGGGACACCGAAAAAGAGGGACTATTCTCGGAATGAAACGGACAGAGCCCGACGAGGCGATGTCCTTGTTTCTTCAATTCGACCCGTTCGCTTATCAAATCGACGATATCTGTTGCCTGTTTCACTTCCGCAATGACTTCATCCGGTATCCGTGGCAACTCCACCACTCCCTACATCCAAACTCGCAACGAAACGGAACGCGCTTCACGTTCCGTTTCACTGTAATGTCAGTACTCTATTATACCCGTTCGCAACTCCGATTACTAACACGAGTGCTCGTAATGCGTCACGAATGACCGAGATGACGCAAAATGATACCGGCCGTCTCTTCGACGGCCTTATTCGTAACGTCGATCACCTCACAACCGATCCGTTCATAAATCCCTCTCGCGTACTCGAGCTCACGATTGATGCGCTCGAGTTGCGCATAGTCCGCCTCCGGCTTCAAACCGAGTGATTTCAAGCGTTCCATTCGAATCGAGATCAGCTTGTCCGGCGAAATGATCAGCCCGACGCAGCGTTCCGGCGGCAAATCGAACAATTCTTCTGGCGGCCGCGATTCCGGGACGAGCGGGACGTTCGCCACTTTAAACCGTTTCAAAGCCAAGTACTGGGACAGCGGCGTTTTCGATGTCCGCGAGACCCCGACGAGCACGATGTCGGCTTTCTTCAGTCCACGCGGGTCCCGACCGTCATCATACTTCACCGCGAACTCCATCGCCTCGATTTTACGGAAATAATCGTCGTCAAGGCGATAGATGAGTCCTGGCTTTTCACGAGGGCTCTCTTGAAGTTCACCCGACAAGACGTCGAGCAAGTCACCGAGCAAGTCGACCGTCTTCACGCCGTACCGCTCCCCGAGTGAGACGAGCAAGGCGCGATGTTCTTCGTTGACGAGCGTGAACGCGATGACCGCCGTTTGCGCCCGGGCTTGCGTGACGACGTCATGAATCGTCTGTTCATCCTCGACGAACGGGATACGAAGCGTCTCAATCGCATTTTCATGGAACTGGATGCTCGCAGCCCGAACGACGAGTTCACACGTCTCACCGACCGAGTCACTTACGACAAACACGAGTTGTTTCTTTGTCAAATCAGCTTCCTCCTCAGAACGACTCATCGTTGGCGAGTGCGATCAACACTTTTGTCATATTCGTCTTCGTCATCCGTCCGAGCACGATCAGTTTGCCGTCTTTTTCTTCGACGACCGGCATCGCGTCGATTTGTTTTTCAATCAACTTCATCCCGGCCCGAATCAACGTCTCACTTTTCTCGCAGACGGTAATGTTCGGCATCCGTGTCATGATGACATTGACAGGCAATTGGTCTAGGTCTTGATTCCCAATCGCGGCCCGGAGCAAGTCTTTCCGGGACAAGACGCCGACGAGTTCACTATCTTTTCCGACGACGAACAAAGAACCGACGTCTTCTAAAAACAGGGTCACGACCGCATCGTATACGGTCATCTCGTCACTGACGACTTTTGCTGACGACATAAAGTCGCCGACGGTCAACGAATCGAGCTTCTCACGCAGCATCGATGAGTTGCGTTTGCCGACGAACGTGTACCCGACGCGCGGTCTCGCCTCTAATATGCCCGTCATCGTCAAAATCGCAAGGTCGGGACGGAGCGTCGCCCGGGTGAGCGATAGTTCTTGTGCAATCTGTTCACCCGTGATCGGTCCGCTCCCTTTCACGATTTCGACAATCTTCTGTTGGCGTTCATTCAGTTGCATGGCCAACCCCCTCTATTTTGGTCAAAGCACGAGTGCATTGAAGTCGGCGACGCGCTCGATTGCCGACGCCAGACGTTTCATCTCGTGAAGACGGTTCAAGCGGACTGCCTCCACGTCACTCATGACCATCGTATTTTCAAAGTAAGCGCTAATCGGTTGCTCCAAGATGCGAAGTGCCGTGAGCGCGCGTTCGTAGTCCCCTGCCTCGACCGCATCATTCAACTGATGCACCGTCGTCTCGGCAGCTTCATGGAGCATACGTTCTTCGTCGTTCTCGAACAAGGAGACGTCAATCGGTCCGTGTTCACCTTTCTTCGCGATGTTGCCGACCCGTGTCAATTGTTCAATCAACGGTTTCGCCTCGTCACGCGACACGAACTGTTGCACCGCTTCGGCACGGGCATCGAGACGTGTGACCGAAAGTCCTGTCGTAAGAATCGCATCGATGACATCGTAACGGACATGGCGCTCTTGCAGACGATACTTCAAACGAAGCATGAAGAAGTCTTTCAATTGCGCTTTGACTTGTTCTTTATCGGCATCGTAAAGTCCTGCTTCTAGCTGAGAATCGACAACTTGTGACAAAATCTCATCAATCGTCATGTCGACGTCCCAATCCCCAAGGATTTGAACGACACCTTGCGCTTGTCGACGAAGAGCGAACGGGTCTTGTGAACCGCTCGGGATCATGCCGATTCCAAAGAAGGCGGCAATCGAATCGAGCTTGTCTGCGAGCGCGAGCGTTGCCCCGGTCGCAGTCGTTGGTGACGCATCGCCGGCAAACCGTGGCATGTAATGTTCACGGATGGCCGCAGCGACTTCGCGGTCTTCGCCTTGCATGAGGGCATATTTCTCGCCCATGATGCCTTGCAGTTCCGTGAACTCGTACACCATTTGACTGACGAGGTCGAACTTATGGATGTGTGCCGCACGCGCGACTTTCGTTTCGTCCGCTTTAAAGAGCGGCGCGAGCGTCTCGGCTAGCCGTTCCACGCGACGAACTTTGTCACCGGTCGTGCCGAGTTTTTCATGGAACACGATCCGGTCGAGACGCGGCAGTTGATCGTCAAGCTTCGTCTTCTTGTCTTCCTCGTAGAAGAAGACGGCATCGGCGAGACGAGCACGGATGACTTTCTCGTTTCCGCGGGCGACGTTCTCGAGGTGCTCGGCGTTCCCGTTCCGGACAGTGACGAAATACTGCTTGAGCGTGTCCCCGACGTAGACCGGGAAGTAACGTTGATGTTCTTTCATCGTCGTGATCAATACTTCTTCTGGGAGTTCAAGATAACTCGCATCATACTCACCGAATAGCGCTGTCGGCCACTCGACGAGGTTCGTCACTTCTTCAAGCAATGACGCGTCGAGCGGTACCGTCCAGCCTTGTTCAGAGGCGAGCGCCTCGATTTGAGCCGTGATCTGGTCTTTACGCGCCTCATATGAAGCGATGACGTACGCTTGTTCGAGCGTCGATACGTACGCGTCGGGCGAAGCGATCGTGACGTCACCCGTGCTTAAGAAGCGGTGACCGCGCGTCACATTGCCTGTTTTGACCCCTTCAATCTCGAAATCGATGCGCTCTGTTCCGAACAAGGCGATCATCCAACGAATCGGGCGCATATAACGGAGACTGCTCGTCCCCCATTTCATGTTTTTCGGGAACGTCATGCCGCGCACGACGTGTTCAAGGCCAGACAGGAGCGACATCGTCGCTTGGCCCGCCTCGTGACGGTCCGCAAAGACGTACTCGACGCCTTTCTCTTCCGCGAAATAGAGGTCCTCGACCGAGAGGCCTCGACCGCGCGCGAATCCGGCCGCGGCTTTCGACCAGTTCCCTTCAGCATCTTGGGCGATCTTCTTCGCTGGTCCACGTAACGTCTCCGTCAAATCTTGTTGTGTCTCTTCGACGTCTTTGATGAGGACGGCGAGACGGCGTGGCGTCGAATAGACGTCGACCGTCCCAAAGTTGACGCGGGCGTCGTTCAAGAACGTGGTGACGCGCTCCGCTAGCTGTTGCTCCGAGCGGAGGACGTATTGGGCTGGCAATTCTTCAAGTCCGATTTCTAATAAAAGGTCACGCATCAAGGGCACCTGCTTTCTCTTGATTAAGAAGCGGGAAACCGAGACGTTCCCGTTCTTCGATAAACTTCGCCGCGCACGCGCGCGACATGTTGCGTACACGTTGAATGAATCCGGTACGTTCGGTCACCGAGATGGCGCCTTTCGCATCGAGTAAGTTGAACGTGTGCGAACATTTGAGGATGTAGTCGTAAGCCGGGAAGACGAGGTTCTCATCAAGGGCGCGTTTCGCTTCTTTTTCATACGTGTCGAACAACGTGAACAGCATGTCGACATCTGAAAGCTCGAACGTATATTTCGAATGCTCGAACTCCGGCTGGTAGAAGATGTCCCCGTACTTGAATCCATCTGTCCAGACGAGGTCGAACACGCTCTCGACTTCCTGGATGTACGAGGCGAGACGCTCGAGACCATACGTGATTTCGACAGCGATCGGATCACACTCGATGCCTCCGACTTGTTGGAAGTACGTGAACTGCGTGATTTCCATCCCGTTGAGCCACACTTCCCAACCGAGTCCGGCCGCACCGAACGTCGGGTTCTCCCAGTTATCTTCGACGAAACGGATATCGTGCTCGAGCGGGTTGATCCCGATGAGTTCAAGGCTCTCCAAGTACAGTTCTTGAATGTTGTCCGGTGACGGCTTCATGATGACTTGGAACTGATGGTGTTGATAGAGACGGTTCGGGTTCTCTCCGTATCGGCCATCTGCCGGGCGGCGCGACGGCTCCGTATAGCAGACGTTCCACGGCTCCGGTCCGAGACTCCGGAGGAACGTCATCGGGTTCATCGTCCCGGCTCCTTTTTCCACGTCATATGCCTGCATCGTCAGGCAACCTTTTGACGCCCAGAAGTTTTGCAACGTCAAAATGATTTCTTGTACTGTCTTATGTTTCATGTTGTGACACCTCCAAAAGTATTGAAACGACAAAAAACGCCCCTATGTGCCATGCACATAGGGACGGGATTACCCGCGGTTCCACCCTACTTGCCTCGAAACGAGGCCACTCTTTGGATTGTGGGCGCTCCAGAATCGCCATTCACTTTTCACATGGCGCTCGGCTCCCACCTGCCCGAACTCGCTGTCCCCATCGTTAAAAAGCTACTCATTTCCTTCATTGCGCACGCTACATTCATTTGTCTAATCGTAGATTATGGTATCGAATCTTGTCGAAAAAGTCAATCATCGTTCAAATGAAGTCGTTGCATTTGATCGAGCACGCGCTTCGTCTTGAGACGGAGTCCGCTGTATGAATCCATATAGGCGTCGAACAGTTGCCTAAGAAGTAGCCGCGTCTCTTTCGTGAGCGGGACGTTGCTGAACTCGGAAAGCTCATGACGGCTCATCCAATACAGCAGCTTCGCCAACCGTTCGCTCAAACGAATCGAGCCTTCCTCGTTATGACGTGCACACAGGAAGCCACCCGCCGTCACCGAAAAGTACATCGGGTCGGTCACGTCGTTACAGCGGATGCATCCGGTCAATACCGGGGCGACACCGAGCAAGTGAAGAATACGCAGCTCAAAGTGGTGCGTGATCACCTCCGCGTCCATCCCGGCATTGAGCGCCTGAAGCGCCTCGTTCAAGATGCGGTAGAGCGGACGGTTCGGCACGCGGTCCTCGACGGTCCGGTCGACGAGTTCGAGCCAATACATCGCATACGCCATCCGCTCGACGTCTTTTCGGATTTCTGGGTACGACGTGATTACATCCGACGATTTCAATTGGCCAAGGCCACGACTCGCCGGAAAGATATAGACGGCTTCGACGAACGGTTGACTCGACGAATGAAGACGACTGCCTGGCTTCTTCGCCCCCCGTGCCATGACGGCGACCTTACCGAGCTCTTCGGTGAACAACGTCACGACTTTGTTCGACTCACCGTAATTGACCGTGCGGATGACGATTCCCGTGACTTTTTGTAACATCGCTTAATACTCGTCGTCGCGGAAACCGAGATCGCGCAGTTGGCCCATCTTGTTGCGCCAGTCCTTCTGTACTTTCACCCAAAGGTTCAAATACACTTTCGTCCCGAGGAGCATCTCGATATCCTGACGGGCTTCGGTCCCAATTTCACGGAGCATCGCACCTTTTTTGCCGATGACGATTCCTTTTTGCGAATCGCGCTCGACCATGATCACCGCCTCGACATCGACCATCTCCGAGTTCTCGCGTTTTTTAATCGACTCGATGGCGACGGCAATCGAGTGCGGCACTTCGTCACGCGTCTTATGGAGCACTTTCTCACGAATCAGTTCAGAGATGATGAACCGTTCCGGGTGATCGGTCACTTGGTCGGCCGGGTAATACATCGGGCCTTCCGGAAGTAACTTTTTAATCTCTTTAAGAAGTGGTTCGACGTTGTTCCCTTGAAGTGCCGAGATTGGGACATATGCCGCAAAATCGAGCTGGTTTTTATATTGTTCAATCACGGCTGGAATCTCATCCGGATGAATCATATCGATTTTGTTCATGACGAGGATGATCGGCGTGTCGAGCCCTTTCAACTTTTCGATAATGAAATCATCGCCCGCGCCACGCGGTTCCGTCACGTTGACCATGAAAAGAATCGCATCGACTTCACGCAAGGCGTTCGTCGCGACTTTCATCATGAAATCACCGAGGCGGTGTTTCGGTTTATGAATCCCTGGCGTGTCGATGAAAATGATTTGAGCGTCGTCGGTCGTGTACACCCCTTGGACTTTGTTGCGCGTCGTCTGTGGCTTATCCGACATGATGGCAATCTTTTGGCCAATCACGCGGTTTAAAAATGTAGATTTCCCGACGTTCGGGCGACCGATAATCGAGACGAATCCTGATTTAAAATCTTCTTGATACATAGTGCACCTGCTTTCATATTGTCTTGAATAAGGACGCGCCCGTTCACACGAGCGCGAGAAGATACGGTAAATAGATGACGAGGGCCGTTACGGCCGCACCGACTGAGGCGACAAGCACGGCACCAGCGGCCACATCTTTCGCTTGTTTGGCGAGTGGCCTCACGTCGCGCGTCACAAGATCGACCGTCCGTTCGACGGCCGTATTGAGTAATTCTAACGAAATGACGAGAATGATCCAACCAAATAACAACAAGTTCTCCATCGTCGTCGTGTCGAGCCATATCGCGAACACAACGACGAGGAGGCTCGCGATGAGGTGAATCCGCATATTCCGCTCGGTCCGCGCCGCGTGCACAATCCCTTGCACGGCGAACCAAAACGGTCTCACACCTCGCCTCGCTTCAACTCAAAATGGGCGAGCACTTCTTCTTGCCGAGCCGTCATTTCCGCCTCGTCTTCCGGCGTCATATGGTCGTACCCGAGGAGATGTAAGAAGCCGTGGATTGCCAAGAAACCGAGTTCTCGTTCGAATGAGTGGCCGTAGTCCGCCGCTTGTTCCCGACAACGCTCGACCGAGATGACGAGGTCGCCGAGGAGGCGCGGCTCGTCTTCGTCGAGCATGAAATCCATCTCTTCTTCCCCCATCTCATCGAACGCGAAACTGATCACATCCGTCGGGGCATCTTTGCCGCGCCAATCCCGATTGATTTCTTGAATCAACTCGTTCGTCAAGAACGTGACCGAGAGTTCACTCGGTTCCTCGACGTCTTCTTCTGTTGCGGCGTGGACTAAAATCGCTTCGACGAGTTCACGTTGTGCGCTCGTCAGTAATCCATGTTCATCGTTCGAGATGATTTGCATGCATGTCGCCTTCTTTCTTTAGTTCTGGATATTCGATGCGTTCATGGAAGAGGCCAGTCAACGTCTCACAGGCACTCTCGCCGACACGCCATACTTCTTTCGTCGTCAAATCACAATCTTCAAACTGACCGTCTTGCAGCTTATCGCGAATGATGCCATTAACGAGCTGACGGATGCGGTCGGGCGTCGGTTGTTTTTGAGACCGGACCGCGGCCTCGATTGAATCGACGATCATGACGACGGCCGCCTCACGCGTCTGCGGTTTCGGACCCGGATAACGGAAGCGCGATTCGGATACGTCACGCGTCTCTTTCGCCTTCACGTAAAAGAACTTCAACAGCGAGGTACCGTGATGTTGTTCGGCGATGTCGATAATCTCTTGTGGCAACTTGTAGCGCCGCAGAAGATCGGCCCCGTCATACGGATGGGCCATGATGATATCGGCCGACTCTTCAGGAGTGAGTCGGTCATGCGGATTGACGCCGTTCTGTTGATTCTCGATGAAATGGAGCGGTCGTTCGGTCTTTCCGAGGTCGTGGTAATAACTCGCCACGCGGGCGAGCAATCCGTCGGCCCCGATCGCCTCACACGCCGACTCGGCCAAATTGGCGACCATCATGCTGTGATGATACGTGCCTGGCGCCTCCATCAACAACTTCCGCAAGAGCGGGTGAGTCGGGCTCATCAGTTCGACGAGGCGTCCGGATGACAAGACGCCGAACCACGGTTCGAGGAACGGCAAGAAGCCGAACGTGAGCACGATGGACAAGAGCGCTCCGACGACGGCGAAGCCGGACAAGTAAGCCGCCATCTCCCATGTCACTTGCGTGTTTCGTAAGAACAACAAGGCGAGCACCATGATGATATTGATGATCCCGAGCAAGATGCCGGACAAGAACAGTCGCTTCCGCTGAATCTTCGGTTCGACCAAGAACACCGCGAGGAAGCTTCCCGTCGCGAAATAAACGAGCGTCATGAAGCTCGTATTCTGTCCATAACTGACGACAATCGCCCCGGCAATCATCGTGATCAACGCCGATGCGAGGGCGACGCGTTCATCGACCAAAATCCGGAGCAGTAATACGACGAAGGCCGTCGGCGCGAGCACATAGGCGTACGTTGTGAATTCGATGCCGATATAGCCAACTCCGAAAAAGAGTCCAAGTTGGAATAACAAGAGACCATATACCGTAATCAAGATTTTCGGTCGGAGCAATAGCTCATTGATCTTTGAGCGAATCAACATAAACAAAAATCCAGCTGTCAGCAGGCCGCTCAATAAGTATGATCCGAAAAGCGGTGCGAACGATCGGTTCGGGTCAATGGCACCACTCAGTTCGAGCTTACGATAAATCTCGCGCGTGACGACTTCTCCTTGATTGACGAGCAGTTGACCCTCTTGAATGATGACCGGGTCGACAGCATCGACCGCTTCTTGTTCCTTTTGCCGCGTCGCTTCTGAGTCGAAGACGTAGTTCGGCACGATGAGCTGGTCGCTCAAGCTTTTGGCAATCGTCCGAAACTCGAGCGAGAGCGGTGATTGATCGATGAGCGTCCCGGCGCGGTCTCGTGCATCGGCGATTGAGTCGGAACTCGTCTCGATGCGATTCCCCATAACTTCCTGAAGCGCCGTCACGGTGACATCTTCGACCGTTCTTCGCGTGTTTTCACTCGCCTGGAGCAACGCGTTCAACTCATCGTCCCCAAGAAATCCGTTCGCATCAGTCGAGTTGAGACGACTTTTAATGTCGGCTAATTCTGTCTCGTCATCCGTGTTCTCGAACGCCGCGAACAGCTGCTCGACTTTCGCAATCTGTTGATCGGCGAACTCACGGCGAAGCGAGAACTGGCTGCCGACGGCGTTCGTCGCTTCTTGCCTCAACCATTCCGTCGCCACGCGGTCCTCGATTGTGATCGGTGAGCGGATATCCTGTTCGGCAATCCCGAGTGGTTCGACGCTTATGATGGTCGGGCGCACTGTAAAGTAAAGGATTGCCCCAAGGATGAGGAAGAAGACGATTGAAATCGCCGCCACCGTCCAATGACGTGCTCGTTGCATCAGTGCCCCCCCTTTCGTCATGTAAGATCCGTGCTATAGGCGTTGATGATTTTCTTGACGAGTGGATGGCGCACGACGTCCGAAGCGGTAAAGTGCTCGAAATGAATCCCGTCTACCCCTTCTAACAGGCGGAGCGCCTCTTGTAAGCCGGACGCTTTCCCTTTCGGTAAGTCGACTTGCGTCAAGTCACCCGTGACGACCATCTTCGACCCGAAACCGAGTCGAGTCAGGAACATCTTCATCTGTTCTTTCGTCGTGTTCTGTGCCTCGTCTAGGATGACGAACGCGTCCTCGAGCGTCCGTCCTCGCATATAGGCGAGCGGGGCGACTTCAATCGTCCCGCGCTCGAGCAGGCGATTCGTCTGTTCGACGCCATAGACGTCGAATAAGGCATCATAAAGCGGACGCAAATACGGATCGACTTTCTCTTTCAAGTCGCCCGGTAAAAAGCCTAGGCTCTCTCCGGCTTCAACGGCAGGTCGTGTCAAGATGATGCGTTTCACTTGACCTTCCTTCAAGGCACGGACGGCTAAGACGACCGCCAAATACGTTTTCCCCGTACCGGCCGGACCGATTCCGAAGACGAGGTCACGGCGCTCGATGGCGCGAACGTAACGGCTCTGCCCGACCGTCTTCGCACGAATCGGCTTCCCTTTGCTCGTCGTGAAGACGACGCGTTCGTAATGTTCGAGCAACTCGTCACCTTTCCCGACTTGAATATGTTGAATCACGCTGATCGCATCGCTCTCGTTCAAACGTGCGCCTTTCTTTACGAGCTGTTGCAACGTCTTGACGACTTGTTTCGTCAGCTCTAACGTATCGGCTGAGTCTGCTTGAATGATGAGTTCTTCTCCTCGAGGTGTCAATGCGACGGAAAGCTCAGATTCGATAGCTTCGAACACTTCGTCTTTCGGTCCAAGGAGTGCTTGTGCTTCGTTCGCATGCTCCATGACGAACGGAATTTTATCAGTCATAATCAATGGATGATACTCCCCCTCTTGAATAGATTGTTCCCTCTTTACTTTAGCACTATCAAGCCGTTCGTGAAAGAAAGACCGCCCCTTTCACGAGCAAAAAAGCAGCAACGAGAAGAACCGCACTTGATTGTTGGATTAAACCAACACATCAAGGCGGTTCCCGTCACTGCTTCATTCAGCGCTTACGTTTTGAAACGGGTGGCTGAATGATTTCACTCCACACGACCGCTTGTCTCACTTGCTTCATCGACATGCGTGGTTGTGGTTGTGGACGTGTCGATTCCGCCTCCGTGATTGGCGGAATCTTCACCGTCTGTTCAAACTCCCGACTGACGGCCGGTTGTCGCTCTCGCGACTTCGGCGCGTGACGGTCTGGGTCGTAAGGACGACCTAACGTTTGTTCCGGGGCCGCAGGAGCCGCGACGCGGCGTCGCAGTTTTTGTCCCTGGCCTTGTCCTTGCTTCGGTTCCTCAAGCGAACCTTCGACTTCTTTCATCATATCGCCGACCGTATCGAGATAGCGTTTCAAGTCCGAACTTGGGGGACGCTCTCCCGTCGTCGACGAGGATTTCTCTAACCGCTTCATGACCGCCGAGGCGATCCCGAACGCGGCGAGTAGGAGTACCCACAGTCCATCCATATCGATTACTCTCTATTGTCAGATTCGACTGGGTGACCGATCGCTTTACGCATGTCTGTATCGGCTTGGACGTTCAAGTAGTTGACGTAGTCCATGACACCGAGTTTACCGTGGCGGAGTGCCTCGGCCATCGCGAGTGGGACTTCGGCTTCAGCTGCGACAACTTTCGCGCGCATCTCTTCAACAGAAGATTTCATCTCTTGTTCGCGAGCAATCGCCATCGCACGGCGCTCTTCCGCCTTCGCTTGGGCAATCTTTTTGTCGGCTTCGGCTTGGTCTGTTTGAAGTACCGCACCGATGTTCTTACCGATATCAATGTCGGCAATATCAATCGAGAGAATCTCGAACGCCGTCCCTGAATCAAGACCTTTCGTCAATACTGTACGTGAAATCAAATCCGGGTTTTCAAGTACGTGCTTATGATTGTTTTGCGAACCGATCGTTGAAACGACCCCTTCCCCGACACGGGCAATGATCGTCTCTTCACCGGCACCACCGACGAGACGGTCGATGTTGGCGCGAACCGTGATGCGGGCTTTCGCCTTTACTTCGATCCCATCCATCGCCACACCAGCGATAAACGGTGTTTCAATCACTTTCGGGTTAACCGACATTTGGACCGCTTCAAGCACGTTCCGACCAGCGAGATCAATCGCTGCCGCTCGTTCGAACGACAGCTCGATGTTGGCGCGGTGTGCCGCAATCAATGCGTTGACGACACGGTCGACGTTACCGCCGGCAAGGAAGTGACTCTCGAGTTGGTTCGTGTTCAAACCGAGTCCGGCTTTCACCGCTTTAATGAGCGGGTTGACGATTTTCGATGGGACGACGCGACGGAGACGCATCCCGACGAGCGTAAAGATTGAAACGTGAACGCCTGCTGCGAACGAGCTAATCCATAATCCTACCGGTACGAACGTGAAGAATACCGCTAGGGCAATCAAACCTCCACCTGAGATGAGTAACGTGGTCAATAGTTCTGGTGTCATTCTGTTACATCCTCCTTCGGCTCTACAAAGCTTCGGACGACGACGCGTCCTGAATCCACTTTATACACCTGAATTTTAGTTTGTTGATCGAGATAGCTACCCTCTGTCACGACATCGATTCGTTCTCCTTCAATCTCAGCGGTACCCGCTGGACGAAGTGGTGTCAATGTGACGCCGACCTTACCGAGCAAACTTTGTTTGTCGGCGTGAGACAAGTAACCTTTTTCTGACGACGTCGAGTCCGTCAAAATAAGGCCCTTGTACATGAGCGACCGATTCGACTGCAAACGTCGATACGCCCAAAATCCAAGTCCGGCAACGATGGCCGTGGCCAAACCGAGCGATAGCCACAACTGACCGATCGTGGCGCCTGCCATAATCAGACTGGCGACGACCGCACCTATACCGAGCACTCCAAACAACCCAAAACCGGCAACGAACACTTCAATTCCAAGAAGGACGACTCCGACGAAAAACACTGTCAGAATCACTCCGAGACCAAATGTCATCGTATTGCTACCCCCTTCCAAATAAAAAGCTACCTCTTATCTCTAGTGTATACGAAACGAGATTGAATGTGGTTTCAGAATACGCAAAAAAAGGCAGAATCTTTTGGAATTTCCAAAAGACCCTGCCAATTCGTTCAATTCGTCAATTGTTGTTTGACGATTCGGTTCACAAGACCACCGTCTGCCTTGCCTTTAACTTGAGGCATGACGACGCCCATCACCTTACCCATATCAGATGGGGCCGACGCATTCGTCTGGGCGATAGCTGCTTTGACGATTGCAGTGACCTCTTCTTCAGAGAGTTGTTCAGGCATATAGGCCTCTAGCACGACAATCTCGTCAGCAACTTTAGAAGCAAGGTCCTCACGACCAGCGCTTTCGAATTCTCGGAGGGAGTCTCTGCGCTGTTTCATCTCTCGGTTGAGCACCGTGAGTTCCTCTTCCTCAGTAAGATCTTGTCGGCCAAATTTGATAGCCTCATTTTGGAGCGACGCTTTGACCATCCGGATCGTCGTAAGACGATCTTTCTGTTTGGCGCGCATGGCTTGCTTCATGTCGTCCGTCAAGCGTTCTTGAAGACTCATGAGCTAACACCCTCTCTACAAATGAAACTGAAATTAGAATTTCTTACGCTTACGCGCAGCTTCTGATTTCAATTTACGTTTTACGCTTGGCTTTTCGTAGTGACGACGTTTGCGAACTTCGGCAAGAGTGCCATCTTTCGAAACACCGCGTTTGAAACGACGAAGAGCGTCTTCAAGCGATTCGTTTTTACGGACACGAGTTTCCACTAGTTTTCCCTCCCTCCGAATTACACGACTAAGGAAACGTGTTTCACACGTCATATCATATTATAGTGAAATTAAGTCGTGAGGTCAACCACTAGTTGTTAATAGTCGCTATCTGAACGACCGCCTGTGACGATGGCGATTCCAGCCGATGCGCCGATGCGCGTCGCACCCGCATCAATCATCGCTTTCGCGCCTTCAAAGTCACGTACGCCACCCGATGCCTTCACGCCAACATCCGGGCCGACCGTTTCGCGCATGAGGCGAATATCTTCAACCGTCGCGCCGCCCGTCGAGAAACCAGTCGACGTCTTCACAAAGTCTGCACCAGCCTTGACTGACAACTCGGCCGCAGTCTTGATTTCTTCTTTCGTGAGCATGCACGTTTCGAAGATGACTTTAACGAGCGTACCGTTCGCTGCTTCCACGACCGCGCGGATGTCGCGCTCGACAAGCTCCAAGTCGCCGTCTTTCAACGCTGCGATGTTGATGACCATATCGACTTCATCTGCACCGTTCGCGATTGCATCTTTCGTCTCGAACGCCTTCACTTCTGGCGTGTTGGCTCCGAGTGGGAAGCCGATGACCGTGCATACTTTCACGTCGTCATCTGACTTGAGTTGTTCTGCTGCATACTTTACCCATGTCGGGTTGACACAGACGCTCGCAAATTTGTACTCAAGCGCCTCTTCGCAAAGCTTTGTAATTTGATCTTTCGTCGTTTCAGCCTTTAAAGCCGTGTGGTCGATATAACGTGCTAATTCCATCGTATAGTTCCTCCTTTGATCGTTAAGTCTGACATATAGGTCTGACCTCTAACATATTATCATGTTTTGTACGCTTGTAACAGCTTTCATTTAGACGAGTTGACGTCGTTTTCTCGTTTGGACCCAACTGTTCCAGCTGAAGAAAAAGATGGCGAGCCAAATGCACGTGAAGGCGAACACATGGTATGCCGTGAACGGCTCATGATATAACAAGACACCAATCGCAAGGCTCAATGTCGGTGCGATGAACTGCAAAAATCCGACGAGCGTGAACGGGATATGTTGCGCCCCGTAGCCGAACAACAACAGCGGTAACGCCGTCATCACGCCCGTGCCGAGCAGAGCGACCCAAATGATCGGGGACGCCGTCAAGGTGAGCGTCTCACGCGACGTCTCGAAGGCGAGGAACAGGACTGCGACCGGCACGACAGCGAGCGTCTCGATACCGAGGCTGACCGTCGAGGCGAGCGGGCGTCGTTTCTTCACCATCCCATAAAACCCGAACGTGCTGGCCAGTATAAAGGCAATCCAAGGGAATGAGCCATATCCGAACGTCAAGACGAGCACACCGACCGTGGCC
Source organism: Exiguobacterium alkaliphilum 12/1 (assembly GCF_000714435.1). Lineage (GTDB taxonomy): Bacteria > Bacillota > Bacilli > Exiguobacteriales > Exiguobacteriaceae > Exiguobacterium > Exiguobacterium alkaliphilum. Next base: position 168,517 of record NZ_JJMW01000015.1, on the reverse strand, counting down.
ACCCCGACGGCGAGCCACTGGACCCGGTTTAATGATTCCCGAAAAACGAGCACCCCTAACACCATACTCACGAGCGGATTGATGTAATACCCGAGCGAGGCCTCGATGATATAACCGTTATTGACGGCCCATATGTAGACAAACCAGTTCGCACTGACGATAAATCCGTTTAACATGAAGGCGTTTCGCGTCGCCCGATGGCGGAGCGCATAGTTGAACTCTGTCCACTGTTTCGTCCACTTCAAGACGAGCAAGATGAATAAAAACGACCACACGATGCGATGAGCAAGAATTTGACTGCTCGGAATTTCCTGTAGAAACTTCCAATAGATCGGGAGGACTCCCCACATGACGTAAGCGCCGACCGTGGTCACGACTCCTTTATTCAACATATTCACCTGCCCTCTTCTACAATTAACGTCAGTGTAGTCGATGCGTTAGCGACATTCAACACATTTCTTTCATATATTGATGACAAAAAGAGGCGTGCCGGACAGGGGGGCTCGAATGGCAATGAAAGCAGAGGAGCGTCATCCCATCCGGGACGACGCTCCTCTGTTCAAAAGCATTTGAAGTTTTTCAGTGCCCTCGCCGAAAGCACCGCCTCTTTTTGCTGTTCCTTTAATTCGAAATCGTCGCAACGGATGCGAGCGCTTGTTCTAAATCTTCAATCAAATCGGCCACGTCCTCGAGGCCGACCGAGATGCGCACGAGGCCGTCCGTGATGCCGAGCTCTAGACGCCGCTCGGCTGGGATTGACGCGTGCGTCATCCGAGCCGGGACACTAATCAAACTCTCGACCGCTCCGAGACTTTCCGCGAGTGTAAAGTAGTGCGTCTTAGCGACGATGAGTTCTGCCGCTTCGGCCGATCCGACATCAAACGCAATCATACCGCCGAATCCACGGGATTGTGACGTATGCACCTGCTTCGCCTCATCACTTGCGATACTCGGGTGCAAGACGCGTCCAACCGCTTCATGTTTCGACAAGAAGTCGACGAGCGCGAGCGCGTTCGATTCGATTTCCTCCATGCGGACGGCGAGCGTCTTAATGCCACGGACGACGAGGAAGCTGTCCTGCGGTCCAAGGACGGCTCCGACCGAATTTTGTAGGAAAGCCAAGTCCTCACCGAGCTCTTCTGTCCGGGAGACGACGAGACCGGCGACGACGTCACTATGGCCGCCTAAATACTTCGTCGCGCTATGGAGCACGTAGTCGGCTCCGAACTCGATCGGGTTTTGGAAGTACGGCGTCATGAACGTATTGTCGACGACGAACAACGTTCCGGCCTCATCTGCGATTTGACGCATTTGCTTCAAATCGGTGACGTTCAAAAGCGGGTTCGTTGGCGTCTCGACGTAAATCATTTTTGTGTTCGGCTGAAGCGCGGCGCGGACTGCCGTTTCATCGGCTGTATCGACAAAAGATGCCTCCAGGCCAAGTGATTGAAATACTCGATTGAATACACGGTACGTTCCTCCATATACGTCAGAACCGACGATGACGTGGTCCCCAGATTTTAAAAGCATTATAATCGTCGACACGGCCGCCATCCCGGATGCGAACGCGAATCCGCGCGCGCCCTTTTCGATGTCAGCAATCAACGTCTCGAGCGCCGTGCGCGTCGGGTTGGCCGTACGCGAGTACTCATATCCCTCCCGCAGATTTCCGATCCCGTCTTGTTTATATGTGCTCGTTTGATAAATCGCCGGTGTGACGGCCCCTGTTAACGGGTCCGTCGTTTTACCGCCGTGAATGAGCGCTGTTTTTGTACGCATGTTCTGCCTCCTCGACTATCCCTTGACTTAAATATCGTTCCACACTGTCCGGCAAAATCGTGACAATCACGCCTTCTGTCATCTGGTTGGCTTCCTGGACACAAGCCGCGATGGCCGCCCCGGACGAACTTCCGATAAGAAGCCCTTCGCGCTTGGCCATGTGGGCCACGTAGTAGAATGCGTCTTCATCTGTAATCGTATAGATGCCATCGACGTAAGCCTCGTCTAGAAAGACAGGCCACGATTCGACACCGATTCCTTCGGTCTTGTGCGGGCCAGGAGCCCCACCGTTCAAGATCGACCCTTCCGGCTCGACGACGATCGTTTTCGTCCCGTGCGGTCTGAGCGTTTTCGCGACACCCGTGAACGTGCCCCCAGAACCCGCACCCGCGATGAAAACGTCAATTTGCGGCATGTCGTTCAGTAATTCCAAAGCGAGCGTCTCGACATAGGCGTCCGGATTGTCCGGGTTCGAGAATTGCTCTGGCAAATACGCGTCGTGTTCGACCGCCAGCTCTTTCGCCCGTTCAATCGCCCCTTTCATCCCGAGTGATGTCGGCGTGTTGACGACCGTCGCCCCGAGCAGACGCATGAGCGCCTGTTTTTCTTGACTGAACTTCTCAGGAGTGACCGTCATCAGATTAATCCCGAACTTTTGACAGGCGAGCGCGAGTCCGATTCCGGTATTCCCGGCGGTCGGTTCGACGACAGTCCCGCCGCGTTTGAGTTGTCCGCGCTCGATGGCACGCTCAATCAATTGCAGGCCGAGCCTATCTTTAACGCTCCCGCCCGGGTTTCGCATCTCCATCTTCCCGTACACTTTGACGCCTTCCGGGACAGGTAACGTCGTCAACTCGATGAGCGGGGTATGTCCGATAAGCTCATACACATCCCGGACAATCATTTACGCCTCGTCCTTGAAGATGATGTGCCACTCGTCACGCTTCGCGAGCATATCAGCCGCAAGTTTTTTGGCGCCCTCGAAATCATGATGGTTCGCGCTTCCGCATTGAATCGGGTTTTGCGCCGGTAATTCGGTCGCATTCGCCGCGTCGCGCAGTGTCGCTTCGACGAGGTCGAGCATCGCTTCGTAATCGCCGTCGTTGAGCATCGTCCAGTAGAAGCCTGTCTGGCAACCCATTGGCGATACATCGATAATTTGGTTCGAATGGCTACGGCTGTTTTCAGCAATCAAATGCTCGAGCGAGTGCACGGCCCGCATCGGCATGAGCCCCTCGTTCGGTTGAATGAAACGGATATCATATTTATAAATCGTATCGGCCGTGCCTTTCTTCACTCCGGCTAGACGGACGTAAGGCGCTTGTACTTTTGTATGATCTAAATTAAAGCTTTCGACTTTATAACTTTTCATGATTGTGTTCCTCCTGTTTGTTTCGTGGCCACGACGAGCCATACAAATTTGTTTTTTTGTTCCATCTGCACAGCGTATCCGTTGTCTTCTAAAATCGACCGGATCGTGTCTGTGTATGGATAATACTCGCGGTTCAAATCTTCGACCAAGTCAGCGTAACCATGTTCCGTTGCCCAATTAATAATCTGTGCCCGTGCTTCAGCTGACTCAAACATCGTATCGAGCAAGACGAACCTTGGTGAATCAAGATGCTCGACATAGCTCTCGATCGCTTGACGTTTCTCGACGTCTGTCAAATGGTGAAACGCGTAAGACGATACAATCGAATCGACGCGTTGCTCGGCCGGATAGTTCAAGAAGTCACCCGTCTTTACTTCAATCCCGAGCTTTTGAATCGCTACCTCACGCATCTCATCAGAAGGCTCGATCGCAATCAACTCGTGCTGTTTAAGAATACGGGCACTCAAGTTTCCCGTCCCGACACCAAACTCCATCACGCGTCCGTCTAACTGCTCAACGACCTCGTCAAGCATCGTGTCATACCCGGTGAACACTTCTTTGTATTGTTCGTCGTGCCCGTTCACCGTCTCATCGTATTGTGACGCCCACTCTTTAAAAATATCCATAAACTGAAGTCCCATTGGTCCACCTCATTCTTCTTTATTCCGACTATGTTGATATGTTTTATATGAATTCTATACCCAGACTTTATCAACTTTTTTGAAAAATCTCAAGTGAATTGTATCGCTCTCGTCTCAATCAGCCGCATTATTTATAAATCGATGTCTCAAAACGAAAAAAGACCCATCCAATTATGAGTCGTTAGGACAAAAGTAATTGTCAGAATTTTTTAATTTGTTCAAATTCATTACCCTGATTTTTAAAAAATAAAAGGAAATTAAATCGTTATTCCGCTATGATTTTCCACAAATGGATTAAATCTTTAGAAAACGAATGGAGGATTTATTTTGCCACAACCTAAATTTTACGTTAACGTATCCCTCGCCACTTGCCTCGCATTGACGCCTGGCCTTCTCGGTCTCGGTGCCGAACCAGTCCTTGCCAAACCGTCGGTCACGGCGAACGTCGCCGTCAGTGACAAACAAGAAAAACTTCGTGTCGTCGTCGAACTCGTCGGCGCCCCGGCCATTGAACAAGCGAAACAAAAAGGTAAAAAGTTTAATGCGCTTTCAAAAGCCGAGAAAGATCGGGCACACGGTCTCGTGAAGGCCGAGCAAAAGAAAGCGAAAGACGCGATTGCGAAAAAAGGCGTCAAGACCGAGCCAATCGAAGAGTTCACGACCGTCTTCAACGGATTTAGTACGTTCGTGACGACAGCCGACATCGAAAAAATCGAGGCGTTGCCAGAAGTCGCGGCCGTCCACCTTGTCAACGAGTACGAACGTCCGGAAGTGAAGCCAGACATGGTGACGAGCAACGGCATGGTCCAGTCCCAACAGACATGGGGCGACTACGGCTATACAGGAGAAGGGACGGTCGTCGCCGTCATCGATACCGGTGTCGATGCGGACCATCGCGACTTCAAATTGAGCGATCAGTCAAAAGCCGAGCTCTCTGAATCCGAGGTCACATCGGCCGTGAGCGAATTCGGGATGGCCGGCGCGTACATAAACGATAAGGTCCCGTATGCATACAACTATTATGACGAGAATGACGACATCCGTGATGATTCGCCAGGTGCATCGATGCACGGCATGCACGTCTCCGGAACGGTCGCCGCGAACGGAAACGAAGAGACTGGCGGATTGAAAGGTGTCGCGCCTGAGGCCCAAGTCCTCGGACTGAAAGTATTCAGTAACGATCCGAACTACGCCTCGACGTATGGAGACATTTATATCAAAGCGATTGACGATGCCATCAAGCTCGGTGCGGACGTCATCAACATGAGTCTCGGGTCGACCGCTGGATTCGTCAGCGCCGATTCCCCGGAACAACAAGCCGTTCAACGCGCTGTTGACAATGGCGTGTTCATGTCCATCTCGGCAGGGAACTCGGCATACTTTGGGAACGGATTCGATTTGCCATACGCCAATAACCCGGACACAGGCGTCGTCGGTTCACCGAGCGTTAGTTCGGCTTCGACATCGGTCGCCTCGCTTGAGAACGACCAAATCCAGCTCGACGCGTTCTCGGTCCGCTCGGGTGACAAGACCGATAAAATCGGTTGGAAAAAGCAAGACGGACCAGCCTTCACACAAGGCGAGTACGATATCGTCTACGTCGGCGACGGTCAGCCGGCAAACTACGTCGGTAAAGACATCGAAGGAAAAATCGTGCTCGCGGTCCGGGACGGTAGTTACTTCTACTCGAACATCCAACAAACTGCCGAAGCGAACGGTGCGGCGGGTGTCATCGTCCGCGGTACAGTCGGTCACGGCGACTATGTGAGCATGGCCTTGGCGAACCCGAAGATCCCGATGGCTTCGCTCAGCATCAAAGACGGGAACGACTTGCGCGACCGTCTGATCGCTGGCGAACAGATGCGCATCGGCTTCAACGGCGATCGAATTAGCGTGGCCAACCGCGCGGCTGGCGCGTTGTCAAACTTCACATCGTGGGGCGTGACACCGAACCTCGATTTCAAACCAGAAATCGCGGCACCGGGCGGTCAAATCTTCTCGACGCTCAACGATAACCAATACGGCCTCATGAGCGGTACATCGATGGCGGCCCCGCACGTCGCTGGGGGCGCGGCGCTCGTCTTGCAACGTGTCGATGAGCAGTTCGACCTCGACGGCGTCGATCGCGTCACGATGGCGAAAAACTTGTTGATTAACACGTCGAAAGCTGTGACCGATATCGGCCCATACAATCAACAGTTGAAACAAAACATCCCGTACACGCCACGTCGCGGTGGAGCCGGCTTGATGCAGTTGCACGCTGCCGTCTCGACTCCGGCCGTCGCCTATGAGAAGACGTCAAAAGAGGCAAAAGTTGCCTTGAAGGAATTGAACCGCAGCAAAGCGACGTTCACGCTCGTCGTCGAGAACTTGTCGAACGAAGCCGTCTCGTATGATATCTCATCATCGCTCCAGACAGACCTCGCCATCGAGCGCACACCAGGCCTCGTCCAAAACGCGATGGAAGCCCAACCACTCCAGAATGCGACGGTGACCGTCAACGGGAAGGCGGTCAACTCCGTGAAGTTGAAACCGAACCAGAAGACCGAAATCAGAGTGGCTGTCGATGTCTCAAAAGCACAAGTATTGAATCCGAAAACGTTAAGCGGCCTTGTGGCAGCGAAAGACGTGTTCGAGAATGGGTACTTCGTCGACGGCTTCATCCGTTTGGTTGATTCGAACGGATCTGAAGGAAACCCGGATCTCGTCGTACCGTTCGTCGGTTTCGAAGGGGACTGGGGCAAGGCACCAATTTTCGACGCTTCGGTTTATGAGTCGGGCTCATTCTATGAGACTGCCGGCATGGTCGATCAAGCCGGGAACTACCTAGGCTCCAAGTTAGACAAGTCGTTAAACTTTGATGCCATTGCCTTCTCGCCAGATGGTGACGGCGTGAAAGACGCCGCGACACCAGTCTTCTCGTTGCTCCGAAACGCGAAAGATGTGAAGTACCGCATCGTCGATGAAGCCGGAAACGTCGTCCGTACCCTCCGCCAAGACGATGAGTTGCGGAAGAATTACTTTGATGGCGGACGCAACACACCGTACTACTACTCGGCAGCCTACAAGTGGGACGGCCAGTTGAACGGGAAACCGGCACCTGCCGGCAAGTACTTCTACGAGATTGAAGCGAGCATCGATTACATGAAAAAAGAAGCACAGACGCTTCGTTTCCCGGTCAAAGTCGACTACACGGACCCGACGTTCACGGCGAAATGGCAAGGCGACAGTTTGACGGTCCAAGCGAAAGACGACTTCGCCGGCGTCCGTTCGGTCGAGTACCTCGTCAACGGGAAAGCCGTTTCGACATCCGCTGACATGACAGCGACGCATACGTTCGCCTCGCTCGCCGAGAGCGACTCCATCAGCGTCCGCGTCACCGACCATGCCGGTAACGCGACGACGAAAGCAGTGGCGTACTCGAACGACGCCGACAAGCCAGGCGTCTTCTTGACGGCCCCGCTCGCGCTCGCACCGTACGCGACTTCGGTCATCCCGATCGCCGGTTCGATTCAAGACGCCTCTGCGATTCAATCGTTCCAAGTCGATGGCACGGACGTCCCACTCACGTGGAACGAGACGACGAAGCGCTATGACTTCAACACGACGCGGACGTTCGCCGACGGCGTGCACAAGTTACGTTTTGTCGCTGAAGATGCGGCCGGTAACGTCGCGAACTTCCAACGGACGATCTTTGTCGATGCGACACCAGCGACGATCTCGTTCGGGAAGCTTCCAAAAACGATTAATAAAAACCAGCAGTCCGTCCGCTTGGATGTGACGGTGAAAGACAACTTTGACGAAGTGAAATTACTCGTCAACGGAGACTTGAAGTTCAGCCAAACGCTCAAGGCGCCATATGAGATGCGCCCGTTCTCTCGGACCGAGACGCTCACGCTACCTGTCGTCTCTGGTGAGAACACGTTCACGTTCGAGGCGGTCGACCTCGCGGGGAACGTCACAAAAGAGACAATCACATTGACGAAGAAATGAAAAAAGCTCTTGCCGCACGCGGCGAGAGCTTTTTTTACGTCAATTCGAGCGCATAGGAGATGGCAGCGAGCGCGTAGAGCGGCGCCGTCTCAGAACGCAAGATGCGTGGTCCGAACGCACAGGCCTGTGCCCCGCGTTCCGTCCACTCGATCACTTCACCCTCATCAAAGCCACCTTCCGGCCCGACGATGAGCAGTAGCTTGGCCCCAGGTCGAAGTGTCTGGAGCACGGTCGCAAAGGCCGCTTTCTCTCCTTGCTTCGCTTCTTCCTCATAGGCGACCACGACGGCATCGTACGTCTCGAGCTGTCGTGACAACTCTCGTGAACTGATGTACGAACACGTCGGGACGATGGCACGATACGACTGTTCGGCCGCCTCCTGCATAATCTTTTGAAGACGCTCGACTTTTTTCGGCGCTTTTTTCGCGTCCCACTTCGCGACCGACCGTTTCGACTCGAAGAGAAGCAACTGGTGCACGCCGAGCTCGGTCGCCTTTTGGGCGACGAGTTCGACTTTGTCACCTTTCGGGAGCGCATAGGCGAGCGTCACCTCAATCGGCAGTTCCGTCGTCGCCGGGCGTTTCTCGATCACACGTACCGTCCCTGACTTCTTCTCGAGTGTCACGACCTCGGCCTCGTACTCGTATCCTTCCCCGTCGAGAAGGACGAGCCGATAGCCGGGCTGTCCGCGGAGCACGGTCCCGATATGATGGGCGATATCCGCCGGTAGTACGACGTGGTCATTCGCGAGCGCGTCTCTGTTCAGAAAGTATCGTTGCATGCGCTCACCCCTTCTTCGCGATGATGGCAACCCAATCTTCCATGACACGCGTCTCTTCAATGACAAAGCCGGCCGTTTGGAGCGCTTCGGCAACTTCCGCCCGCTTCTGACCGATGATGCCGGATGTGATGAAGTAACCGCCTTGTTTGACGCGGTCGTACGCATCGTCGATAAAGAGCAAGATGACGTCCGCGAGGATGTTCGCGACGACGAGGTCATACGTGCCGTCCATTCCTTTCAACAGGTCACCCGTGTTGACGGCGACGAGCGCTTCGACCCCGTTCGTCTCGACGTTTTGTCGCGCCGATTCGACGGCGACGGTATCCAAATCGAGCGCCTCGACGTGTGACGCCCCGAGTTTCACCGCCGCGATGGCAAGTACGCCTGAACCGGTCCCGACGTCAATCAAGCGGTCACCCGGCTGAATGTAATTCTCGATCGCTTGAATGCATAACATCGTCGTCGGATGCGTGCCCGTCCCGAAGGCCATGCCCGGATCGAGGAGAATGACGTTCTCTTCCGGTTGCGGCTCATAGTCCTCCCAGAGCGGGACGATCGTGAGCTGTTGTGAGATTTTGACGGGCTTATAGTATTGTTTCCACGAGTGGGCCCAGTCCTCTTCGTCGAGCTCGGCGACGGTCACGTCTCCGCTACCGATGTCCAAGATGTCCCGTAGCCGGTCGACTTCTTTTCGGAACGCGGCGAGCGTGTCCTGAAAGTCGCTCGACGCCGGCACGTACGCTTTGACGTAAACGCCTGAGGTCGGATACGATTCACGTCCCGAGACGTCCCAAATCTCTCCGAAATGGTCTTCAGCCATCATCTGGTCATAGTCTTCGACGTCCTCGATGACGACCCCTTGTGCCCCCACTTCATGTAATAAATTCGATACGGCCTCGACCGCCTGCTGTGTCGTGTGGACACAAATTTCAGACCATTTCATCGTTTGAACACGCTCCTTTTAGTGACTAAAAAACTTTTTCATTTTTTGGAACAACCCGTGTTGTTCTTCGACGCCCGCTTCGCCGCCAATCTCTTCGAACTCGCGGAGCAACTCTTTTTGACGGTCCGTCATGTTCGTCGGTGTCATGACGACGATGGTGACGTATTGGTCCCCGTGACCACCGCCACGAACGCTCGGCATCCCTTTTCCACGAAGTCGGAATTTTGATCCGGTCTGCGTGCCGGCCGGGACTTTCAAGCTGACTTTGCCATGGACGGTCGGAACCTCGATTTCGGCACCGAGCGCCGCCTGGGCGAACGTGACCGGCATCTCCATCGCGATATGTTGATCGACCCGTTCGAAAATCTCGTGACCACGGACACGGACGACGACGTACAAGTCCCCGGCTGGTCCCCCGTTAAAGCCAGGACCACCTTTTCCGGACATCCGAATCTGCTGACCGTTATCAATCCCCGCTGGAATCTTCACTTCGACGCGCTGCGTCTTCTTCACGTGGCCCGAACCATGACACGTCGGGCACTTCTCCTTAATCGTCTTCCCTGTCCCATGACATTGGCTACACGGCCGCTGATTGACCATCCGGCCGAGAATCGTGTTCTGTTCGACCGTCTCGACGCCACTGCCACCACAGCGACCACACGTCTCCGGTTTCGTACCCGGTTTCGCACCACTGCCCATACACGTGTCACATTCGACTTCAATCTCGAGTTCGATCGTCTCCGTCTTGCCCGTGACGCTCTCCATGAAATCGAGGTCGACGACGTATTGATAGTCTTCGCCACGACGCGGCGCGTTCGGATCTTGTCGGCGTCCACCGCCACCGAAGAACATGTCGAAAATATCGCCAAATCCGCCTTGGAAGTCGCCGCCACCGAACTGGCTCGCCCCTTCAAACCCGAAGCGGTCATATTGGGCCCGCTTTTGCTCATCGGACAACACTTCGTATGCTTCGCCAATCTCTTTGAATTTATCCGCCGCATCCGGCTCTTGGTTGATATCCGGGTGATATTCCCGTGCGAGCTTACGGTACGCTCGTTTAATGTCTTGCGCCGAGGCCGATTTATCTAGGCCTAGCACTTCATAATAATCTCGTTTCGCCACGTTAGTCTCTCCTATCTCGTCTTTAAAGTTCGAATTTACCGATTCTACCTTAACATAGAAAGAGCCAAAGCAGAAACCTGCTTTGGCGCCCTCCCATCCGTTTTATTATTTACGGTCGTCGAGATCTTCAAACTCGGCGTCGACGACGTTGTCGTCTTTCGCTTCCGTTTGAGCCTCGGCACCTTCTGCACCTTGCTGTTCAGCCATGTTCGCATACACTTTTTGCGTCAACTCTTGAACGACGTTCGCCAATTCGTCTTTTGCCGTACGAATCGCTTCGAGGTCCGTTCCTTCAAGCGCTGATTTCGCTTTCTCTTTCGCAGCTTCAGCCTTCTCTTTATCCGCAGCGTCGACTTGCTCACCGAGGTCTTTGATTGCCTTGTCTGTCGCGAAGACGAGCTGGTCTGTCTCGTTACGGAGTTCTGCTTCTTCTTTGCGCTGTTTGTCCGCTTCGGCGTTCGCTTCGGCTTCTTTTACCATACGCTCGATTTCAGACTCATCGATGCCTGACGACGATTGAATCGTGATCGACTGCTCTTTGTTCGTGCCGAGGTCTTTCGCCGAAACGTGCACGATTCCGTTCGCATCGATATCGAACTTGACTTCGATTTGCGGGACGCCACGTTGTGCCGGTGGGATGTCCGTCAATTGGAAGCGACCGAGCGTCTTGTTGTCCGGTGCCATCGGACGTTCCCCTTGGAGGACATGGATGTCAACGGCCGGCTGGTTGTCGGCTGCCGTCGAGAACACTTGCGACTTTGAAGTCGGGATCGTCGTGTTACGGTCGATCAACTTCGTCATGACGCCACCCATCGTCTCGATTCCGAGCGAAAGTGGTGTCACGTCGAGAAGGACGACGTCTTTCACGTCACCGGCGAGGACACCGCCTTGAATCGCAGCACCGAGGGCAACGACTTCATCCGGGTTGACACCTTTGAACGGTTCTTTTTTCGTGAAATCTTGAATCGCTTTTTGGACCGCAGGAATACGTGTCGACCCACCGACGAGGATGATCTTGTCGAGGTCAGACGGCGTGAGGCCTGAGTCTTTCAAGGCTCGGCGCGTCGGTTCCATCGTGCGCTCGACGAGGTCGGCTGTCAATTCGTCAAATTTCGCACGCGTGAGCGTCGTCTCCAAGTGAAGCGGGCCAGCCGCACCGGCCGTGATGAACGGGAGGCTGATGTGCGCGCTTGTCACGCCCGAGAGGTCTTTCTTCGCTTTCTCGGCCGCATCTTTCAAGCGTTGGAGCGCCATCTTGTCTTGGGCGAGGTCGATGCCGTTCTCTTTTTTGAACTCTTGGACGAGGTAGTCGATGACTTTTTGGTCGAAGTCGTCGCCACCGAGACGGTTGTCACCGGCTGTCGCCACAACTTCGAAGACGCCGTCGCCGAGCTCAAGAATCGAGACGTCGAACGTACCGCCACCGAGGTCATAAATCAAAATCGTATGGTCTTCACCTTTGTCGAGGCCGTAAGCGAGTGCCGCTGCTGTCGGCTCGTTGATGATTCGTTTGACTTCGAGTCCGGCGATTTTCCCAGCGTCTTTCGTCGCTTGACGTTCGGCGTCGTTGAAGTAGGCAGGCACCGTGATGACCGCTTCTGTGACAGACTCACCGAGGTAGTCTTCTGCGTCTTTTTTGAGTTTTTGCAAGATGATGGCCGAGATTTCTTGTGGCGTGAACTTCTTGCCATCGACTTCTACTGTATGTGACGTACCCATGTGACGCTTGATTGATTGGATCGTGTTCGGGTTCGTGATCGCTTGACGTTTAGCGACTTCACCGACTTGACGTTCTTCCCCTTTGAAGGCGACGACAGAAGGTGTCGTCCGGTTCCCTTCCGCGTTCGAGATGACGACTGCTTCGCCACCTTCCATCACTGCTACACATGAGTTCGTTGTACCTAAGTCAATTCCGATAATTTTACCCATTGTCGATTCCTCCATCTAGTTAAGTAATGTTATTCTGCGACTTTTACCATGCTCGGACGAATGACACGCCCATGCATCGTGTACCCTTTTTGAAGCTCCATCGTCACGACGCCTGAATCGAACTCGTCGCTCGGCTCTTGCATGACCGCTTGATGAAAATTCGGGTCAAACGGCTGACCGAACGCGTCGATCGCTTCGACTTGTTCCCCGTTCAACACATCGAGAAGCTGACGGTGAATCATGTCGACGCCCGCCTGAATCTGTTTCGCATCGTCAGACGTCGCTTCGACTTGAAGTGCCCGCTCGAAGTTATCGATGAGCGGAATCAATTTCTCGATGACTGACTGGGAAGCGAACTTGATGCGTTTCGCGTTCTCTTCATTCGTCCGACGACGGAAGTTGTCAAAATCGGCGCGAATGCGAAGCTCGCTCGCTCGCAGTGCTTCGATTTCTTTTTCATAATCCGTCCCCTCAGAAGTTTCTTCCACAATCTGAGCATTTGAAACCTCGTCCACTTCGACTTCTGTCGCTTCTTGTTTCGGCTCAAAATCTTTCTCTTCGAGCACTTCGTCCTTGTCTGGACCGTTCTGGTTGTCAACTGTCATGTTGAGGCTCCTTTCCGTCACTCTTCTAATTTCGTTCGCCTGAGCGCTTCAATCAACTGCCCCATCATTTGGACGCCGTGCCGATAGTCCATCCGCGTCGGACCGATCATCGCAATCGTTCCGAACGTTTTTCCGTCGAGCGTATAATCCGACGTGATGACGCTACAGTTTTGAAGCGCGAGGATCCCGTTCTCGCTCCCAATGCTCACATAAATCTCGCGGTTTGGCAACGATTCGAGCCAATCGGTCAAGCGCTCCTGTTCATCGATCCATTCGAGGAACGGGCGGAGCGTATCGAGCGATTGAAACTCCGGTTGATTGAAGATGTTCTTCTTCCCGCCTAAATAGAGCGAGGTCGGATGTTGCAGTCCGGCAGTCGATTGAATCAGTTGCAACATATTCTCATACTGTTCTCGATTCGCGAGTTGAAGCTTTGATACTTCCTCGCCAAGGCGCTGCTTCAACTGCCCGATCGGTGTCCCTTTCAACCGATCATTTAAAAACCGAATCGTCTCCTCGACCATGTCCGGCGCCATCGGAGATTCGAAGACAAGCGTCCGATGTTCGACGTGGCCCTGGTCCGTCAAAATCAACACGACACCGCGCCGTTCATCGAGTGGCATCAAATCGATGCGGGCCAGACGATTCATTTGGCTATTGGGGCCAAGTGCCACCGTCGTATAGTTGGTCAAGTCAGAGAGGAGGTCAGCGGCTTGACGAATGAGCAGATCCGACTCTTGCGCCGACGCCCGCAACCGTTCACCGAGATGGTGCGTCTCCCGTTCGTCAATCACTCGTTTCTCGACGAGGTGGTCGACATAATAGCGATAGCCGACCTCAGAAGGAATGCGCCCGGCTGAAGTATGCGGTTTCTCGATGAGACCCAAATCTTCCAAATCAGCCATGTCGTTTCGAATCGTCGCCGAACTGAACGAAAGATCATCTCGTTTCGATAACGTCCTCGATCCGACCGGTTGTGCCGTCTGAATATAGTCATCAATGATGGCTCGTAAAATGAGCAATTGTCTCTCCGTCAGCACGTTTTCACTCCTCTCTGAATGATTGGCCTCGCTTTATTAGCACTCATATTTACTGAGTGCTAATCACACTTCAAATATTATCACGTTCTCCATATTTGTCAATTCATTCGCTTCATTTTTTCCAGTTGTTCCGAAGTCGCCGCCGATGCATCTTACGACTCATTTCGGTATCATACGAGGTGAGGTGATTAAATGTTTACAACACAACAATTTGACGTATTCACACAAGACGGTCTCGATGTACGGATGGAAGGGATTCGTTCGACCATCCAACCGCTCTTCCATCAAATCTATGAGGAAGTCGGTCCACAACTCGAAGCGGACGTCGGAATCCCGCTCTACTTGCACGTCGCCAAACATGCGCGTCGTACGGTCAATCCGCCGAAAGATACGTGGATGGCCATCTGTCACGACAAACGTGGCTATAAGAAACACCCGCACTTCCAGGTCGGCCTGTTCGACGACCGCGTCTTCATCTGGCTCGCTTTCATCTATGAAATGCCAAACAAGGCGGCGATTGCCGAGCGTCTCATGCAGGTTGACGTCAAATCGGCGTTCCCGGACTTCCATATCGCCGGCGACCATATGAAGAAAGAGGCGTTCTTGCTCGACGACATGTCCGAAGAAGCAATCGACACAATTTTACACCGGTTCAAAGACGTGAAAAAAGCCGACTTTTTAATCGGTCGCCAACTTCCGGCCAATGCGTCGATCCTCCAAAACGAGGCGGCCTTCCTCGCGCTCGTCGAGGACACGTTCAGCCGGCTCACGCCGATTTATCGCGACCTCGTCTTATAACGTAAAAGGGAATCCATCGTGGATTCCCTTTTTGTATGCGCAATTTACTGAACCGCATCAGAGTCGACACGGGCCTCGCCGATAAAGGCGGCGAACGCCTCGTTCGCGAGCGGCAGACCGGACTCGGTCAGCCGGACGTGCGTGTCCGTCCGTTCGATTAACCGCTTCGCTTCAAGGTCGGCCAAGACGTGACCGAACACGGCTTCCATCGATTGGCCGTACTTCGCTTCAAACGTCTCGAACGCTACACCGGAACGCATGCGAAGACCGAGGAAAAGCTCCTCTTCCATCTTCTCGACCGTCTCGAGCGGCGTCGTACTGCGAACCGGTAACCCTTCCGCTTTAATATAGTGCGGGATGGGTGCGATGTTCGCCCGCCGTTCCCCGTTCAAATAACTGTGCGCCCCGGCACCGAAGCCATAATACTCTTCATTACGCCAATACACTTGGTTGTGCCGGCTCTCCCGTCCTTCGAGGCTATAGTTTGAAATCTCATATTGTTTCAACCCGCGTCGTTCGAGCGTCTCCATCACTTTCAAATACATCGCGACTTCGATATCCTCACCCGGAAGGCGCAGCTTCCCTTTTCGCTCTTGAATCGCGAACACGGTATGTGGCTCTAAAATGAGCGAGTAGGAAGAGACGTGTTGAATCGGCAGCTGGAACGCCAAGTCGAGGTCGCGCTCGATTTGTTCGAGCGTCTGTTCCGGGAGCCCGAACATGAGGTCGATGGATATGTTATCGAACCGTTTCGCCGCTTCGTTGACGGTGTGGAACACGTCATCTGCCCGGTGTGTCCGGCCGATCCGTTCCAACCCGCCGTCATCGAACGTCTGGACGCCGAAACTGAGGCGATTGACGCCGCCTCGCTTCATCGTATCGAGTTTCTCGGTACTGACGAAGTTCGGGTTCGCCTCGACCGAGTATTCAAGATTCGGAGACGCGAGCGGGAGCAGATGACGTTCGACCATGTCCATGAGTCGTTTCATCTGCGCCTCATTGAGCGCGGTCGGTGTCCCGCCGCCGATAAAAATCGTCTCGATCGTATCGGTCGGATATTGAACGAGCGATAGTTCGATCTCTCGTTCAAGTGCATCTAAATAGTCATCAACCGGTTGGTTCTTTAAGAACACCTTGTTGAAATCGCAGTAATAACAAATATGTTCACAAAATGGAATGTGAAGATATACGGCTTTAGCCATGAGCGGCCACCCCTTTCTTCTCTTTCCATTTATAACGTTTTTTGCGCCGCGATGCCACTATGCGTGTTCAGTCAAAGCGATGGATGAATAGCCCGCTCTTCAGTTTCGGCTCGAACCACGTCGATTTCGGCGGCATTTGGCCCGCTTCGTCCGCGACGCGCATCAGTTCTTCCATCGCCGTGGCGTGGCACGTCAGGATGACGACGTCCTGTCGCCTAGCTAACGCTTCGAGGCGCTCAATCGCGTCTTTTCCACCGACAAAATCGATGCGTTCATCCGTCCGAACATCCTCGACTCGGAAGTACGGCTCGAGGATGTCTCGTTGAAGCGTCGCGACGGCTAACGCCTCGACGTCTTGTCGCTTCGTCAGCTTGTAATGCTTGTCTCGAAAAGCCAAACCGAACATCGCACTCTCGGTCGGGACGAATACATTTTCTGCGGCTTCAATCTCGTAACTAAAGGAGAGGCCGTCTAGTAGCGCCGCGACTTCTTCAGGTGCCACATCGTGCAAAACGCGATGGTACGGCAAAATCGTCAGCTCATCGCTCGGGAACAAGACGCCGAGGAAGTGGTCCCGTTCTTGTTTGGACTCTCCTTCATGAAGCGGGCTCCGGGCGACGACGGCTGCAGCCTTGGCACGGTGATGTCCATCGGCGATATAGATGGCCGGAATGTTGGCCCCGAGCATGATGACGCGTGCTTGATGCTTCGATGGCACGGCGTAGCCTTCATGGACGACACCTTGACTGTCCGTGAAGGCAAACAACGGCTCCCCTGTCGTCGCGTCGTCTAGGATGCGACGCAACCCTTCGTCCGGCGCGTGGCTCATCAAAATCGGTCCGGTGTGCGCTTTCGTCGCCGAAACGTGCTCGACGCGTTCGCGTTCTTTCACGGCACGCGTGTGCTCATGAATCTTGATGCGACCTGCCTCATAATCTGCCACTGAGAACGTGGCGACGAGCCCTGTCTGGACACGCCCTTGATCGGTGAGCCGATACACGTAAAATCCGTTCGTCCGTTCGGTCAACTCGCTCTCGTAAAGCCGCTCGAGCTCATGACGGGCTCGTTGTCCCCACGCCTCGAGCGGCATGTCCGCCATGAATACTTCTGGCTTATCGACCGCAAGAAACGAATCGGGACGCTGTTCGACGTCAAGACGTGCCTGTTCGACGCTGACGATATCGTACGGGTCGGCGGCGACGTCCTCGGGATGTTTCGGCATGTATGGGGTAAACGGTTTGAATACGACCATGGTCATTCCTCCTCAAAATTCACGGACGCGCATGACGCCCTCGATCTCATAAAGCGTGTGGACCGACAGTTTCTCGTTCTGGTGATTATCGATATCAATTAACGTATATGCCACGTCCCCTCGACTCCGGTTCACCATGTTGTCGATGTTGATTCCGTTCTCAGCGAGTCGGCTCGCGATTTGGCCGACCATGTTCGGGACATTTAGATGGAGGACGGCCAGACGGCGCTTGCCGATGTACGGCAGTTCGGTGTCCGGAAAGTTCGCCGAGTGGCGGATGTTGCCGGTCTCCAAATACGATTTCAACGTGTCGACCGCCTGGACGGCACAGTTCACTTCCGACTCTTTCGTCGACGCCCCGAGATGTGGGAATGCGACAATCCGCGGATGTCCGAGAAGCTGTTGTTTCGGGAAGTCGGTGATGTACGTCTCGACGTTCCCATCGAGCGCGTCCAACAAGTCGGAATCGTTCACGAGCTCACCGCGCGCAAAGTTCAACACGGTCGTTCTCGGCTTCATTTGATTGAACCATGAGGCGTCGATGATGCCACGTGTATCTGCCGTGAGCGGCATATGGATGGACAACAGGTCGATATCGGCGAGCAGTTCGCTCACGTGCCGCGCCCGTTTCACTTGCTTGGAGACGTTCCACGCCCCATCGACCGATAGATGCGGGTCGTATCCGACGACGTCGACACCGAGCTGAATCAAGTCGCTCGCGAGCGCCGAGCCGATTGCCCCGAGGCCGACGATGCCGACTTTCTTACCTCGAAGCTCCGCCCCGACGAACTTACGTTTTTCGTCTTCCATCGCCCGATCAAGGAGCGTCTGGCTGTTGAACGTATGCTCGTTGACCCAACGGACGCCTTGTAAAATTGGCCGGACCGACAAAAGCATGCTCGCGAGCACGAGTTCTTTCACCGCGTTCGCATTCGCTCCCGGGGTGTGAAACACGACGACGCCTTGACGGGCCAGCCGTTCGAGCGGCAAGTTGTTCACCCCGGCTCCAGCGCGGGCGATAGCGAGCAGGTAAGGCGGAATCTCCGCCTCGTGCACGTCATGGCTCCGGATGACCCAGGCGTCCGCCTGCTCCGACGCATTGAGGGCATATTCGCTCGGTTCGAAGCGATTGAGTCCTTCCTGTGCGATTTGATTATACGTTTTAATATGAAACATCGTGTCCCCCCTGTTCAAACTCTTGCATCGTTTCAATCAAGCGATTGACGCCTTCGAGCGGCATCGCATTGTATAGGCTCGCCCGCAACCCGCCGACCGACCGGTGGCCGCCGAGTTCAATCAACCCGCGCATTTCTGCAAACTTCCGGAACGCCTCGTCCGTGACGTCATCCCCCGTCGTGAACGGGATGTTCGTCAACGAGCGGCACGTCGTATCGGTCACAATCGGACGGAACAATGATGACGTATCGAGCGCGTGATACAATCGCTCGCTCTTCTCGCGGTTGCGGCGCTCCATCTCCGAAACGCCCCCCTCCGCTTCAATCCAAGCGAGGACCCGTTCGGCGACATAGAGACTGAACGTCGCCGGGGTGTTCAAGAGCGTATCGACGTGTTTGCTGTAAGCGAGATATGACGGCAGGTCACGTTCGACAATCAAATCGCGACGGATGACGACGAGCGTCAACCCGGCCGGCCCGATGTTCTTCTGGGCACCGGCGTAGATGAGGCCGAAGCGCTCGACGTCAATCGCTTCCGCCAGAATGTTGGACGAGACGTCGGCGACAAGCGGGACGTTCGTCTCAGGAAGCGCGGTGTAGCGGGTACCTTCAATCGTGTTGTTCAACGTTAAATGAAGATAGTCGACGTCTTGAATCGATTCCGGCCAAACTGGAATCGTCCCATACGTTGTTGCCGTCGAACTACCCGCAAGGACGACATCACCGAACCGGCTTGCGTCTTGAATCGCCTTCTTCGACCACGTCCCGCTGTCGAGATAGGCGAAGCGGCCCGATTTGCCCAGATTCATCGGGACCATCGAGAACTGGAGCGTCGCCCCACCTTGAAGGAACAGGACGGCGTACGTGTCTGGAATGTGCATCAAACGGCGAAGCCGGTGCTCGAGTTCCCTTGCCACTTCGATGAATGCCGAAGAACGATGGCTCATCTCGACGATCGAGACGCCGCTTTCTTTATAGGAAAGAAGTTGTGATTGTACTTCTTCCAACACCGGTGCGGGCAACATCCCCGGACCGGCTGAAAAATTATAAGTCGGCACTGCTTCTCCTCCTCTATTTTTCTGTAAGTGGGTACTATTCCGTATCGCCTTCCCCATATCCTGCCAAATCAAAAAAATCGCCCTTATCGTTTGATAAGGGCGAACGGTTATTCTTCGTCCATCGACAAGACAGACATGAACGCTTCTTGCGGCACTTCGACAGATCCAACCATCTTCATGCGCTTTTTACCTTCTTTTTGCTTCTCAAGAAGCTTCCGCTTCCGCGAGATGTCCCCGCCGTAACATTTCGCGAGGACGTTCTTGCGGAGCGCCTTGATCGTCGAACGGGCGACAATCTTCGTCCCGACCGCTGCTTGGACCGGTACCTCGAACTGCATCCGCGGGATGAGCGCCTTCAACTTCTCGACGATGACTTTCCCACGCTCGTACGCGAAATCGCGGTGAACGATAAAGCTGAGTGCATCGACGACTTCGTTGTTCAAAAGGATGTCCATCTTGACGAGGCGTGACGGACGATAGCCGATCAACTCGTAATCGAGCGAGGCATAGCCTTTCGTGCTCGACTTCAACTGATCGAAGAAGTCGTAGACAATTTCACTCAATGGAATCTCGTACGTGATTTTGACGCGTGTCGTGTCGATATACTGCATATCGATGAACGTCCCACGTTTCTTCTGGCAGAGCTCCATGATGGCGCCGACATAGTCGTTCGGCGTCATGATGGCCGCTTTGACGTACGGCTCTTCAATCGTCTCGATCTTTTGTTGTTCTGGCATCTTCGATGGGTTATCGACGTGGATGACGTCGCCTGACGTCGTCGTGACGTGATAAATAACCGACGGTGCCGTCGTAATCAAGTCAATCCCGAACTCTCGCTCAATCCGCTCTTGGATGATTTCCATGTGGAGCATGCCGAGGAAACCGCTACGGAAACCGAAACCGAGTGCTTGTGACGTCTCGGGCTCAAATTCGAGTGCCGCATCCGACAATTGGAGGCGCTCGAGCGCTTCACGTAAATCGTTATACTTCGCCGCATCGATCGGATAAAGACCGCAGTACACCATCGGGTTCATCTTCCGATAACCTGGGAGTTGATCCGTCGCTGGGTTTTTCGCGAGTGTGATCGTGTCACCGACGCGAACGTCGCCGACCGTCTTGATCGACGCTGACAATGTCCCAACGTCTCCGACGTTCAACTCTTTCACCGACACCGGTTTTGGGGTCGAGACGCCGAGGTCTGTGACTTCGAACGATTTACCGGTCGACATCATTTGCACCTTGTCTCCGACTTTGACCGAACCGTTGACGATTCGAATCGAGGCGACGACACCGCGATAGGCGTCATAGTACGAGTCGAAGATGAGGGCTTGAAGCGGCGCAGACGGATCGCCCGTCGGTGCCGGGACGAGCTCGACAATTTGCTCGAGAATCTCTTCAATCCCGATCCCGGCTTTCGCTGAAGCCGGTACGGCATCACTCGCGTCAAGACCAATCACGTCCTCAATCTCTTGGCGCACGCGCTCGACGTCGGCTGACGGCAAATCAATTTTGTTGATGACCGGGATGATTTCAAGGTCGTTATCTAATGCGAGGTAGACGTTCGCGAGCGTCTGTGCTTCGATTCCTTGGGCCGCGTCCACGACGAGGACGGCCCCTTCACACGCCGCGAGCGAGCGTGATACTTCATACGTGAAATCGACGTGGCCCGGTGTATCGATCAAATGAAGGATATACTCTTCCCCGTCTTTAGCCGTATAGTTCAACTTGACGGCGTTCAACTTAATCGTGATACCGCGCTCACGTTCAAGGTCCATCGCATCAAGCGTCTGTTCTTTCATCTCGCGCGCCGTGAGCGCACCCGTCTTCTCAAGAATCCGGTCAGCGAGCGTCGACTTTCCATGATCGATGTGAGCGATGATGGAAAAGTTGCGAATCTTCTTCTGACGATTCTCTAATTCTTTGTTGTTCATATATGGGTTCACCTATCCTTCTCATGCATACCGTGTCATTATATCAAAATCTTAAGTGTATGTGTACGACCTACTACAACAATACCACATATAGTTTTCAGAATAATCATCAAGTGGTTGCTTTTCAAATAAGCGTTTGCTACAATTGTGCTTGTTCTGTTGAATGATTACTTGAAGTAATGAGAACATACACTTTCTTGTTTCAGGAGGTGACAAACAATGGCAAACATCAAATCAGCAATCAAACGTGCAAAAACTTCTGAAAAGCGTCGCGTCGCAAACTCGCAAGAGAAAGCAGCAATGCGTACAGCAGTAAAACGTGTTGACGCTCTCGTACTCGAAGGAAACAAAGAAGCTGCTCAAGAAGCTTTCGTCCTCGCTACGAAGAAAATCGACAAAGCTGCAGCAAAAGGTCTTATCCACCAAAACAAAGCTGGCCGTGACAAATCACGTCTCGCAGCTCGCATCGCAGCTCTCTAATTAGAGATCAAACCGGAACAGCCGCCTCCATCAGGAGCCGGCTGTTTTTTCGTATACCATGACGTAATGCGTCCCAATCCCGGGAATTTCGAACGGCTCACCGACGACGACGAGGCCGTTCCGTTCATAGAAGCGCACGGCGACTTCGCGGGCGTTGCACCACCACGAGTCGTTGACCGTTTCGTGCAGCGCCTGTAAAAACGACGAGCCAATCCCTTGCCCGGCGGAGGCCGGGTCGGTCGCCATCCCCCGCAGTTGGTACGGCACTGTCTTCCCGTCGACGTCACGCCCTGCTTCCATCACGGTCGCGATCGACAACACCTGACCGTCCTCGACCCAAGCGAAATGGCGTGTCGTCTCGTTGTCATCCCCTTCAAAATAACACGTCTCCCGCATCTGACCCGGTCTGAGCACTTCATGCCTGAGCGGAATCACATCTTCAAGTTCCACTTGTCGTAAACTCATTTTCTCACCTCACACGAGCGTCAACTGACAGACGAGCGTATCGAAGACGATTTGTTTATCGCCACGACCGGTCTTCATCGACTCATCTGCATCGGCAATCATCGTCAGCGCCGCGGCGAGCTGCGCCTCCGTGAAGTTCCGGCTCGCTTGCCCGGCCAGCTTCACTGTGTACGGATGCGCCCCAATCTTTGACGCGATTTGTTTTTCCCCATATCCTTTTTCCGTCAGCTGCTTCGTCAAATACATGTTCCGGTACTGACGGGCGAGAAGCGACAAGAGCCCAATCAACTCCTGACCTTGTTTCTCTAAATCACGGACGAGCCGTAGCGCCGCGTCGGCACGCCGGGCGACTAAAAATTCGGACAGTTGGAACACATTGTCTTCAAGCGTTCGAGGGACGAGATCGTTGACGATTTCGAGCGGGATCTCGCTACCATCACTCGCATACAGTTGCAACTTCTCGAGCTCGCGTACGAGTTTCCCCCAATCATCATGGCATAAGAACAAAAGTCGCTCGACGGTCGAGCGGTCCATCTTTTGCCCACGTCGATTCAGTTCGTCACCGACGTAACGCATCAGCTCCGTCTGGCTCGGCTTTTTCGCCTCGAGGACGATGGCCCGTTCTTTTAAGCGCTTGACGACTTTTTTACGCTCATCGAGTTTTTCTGTCTCGATGATGAAGACGAGCACGGCGTACGGTGCCGGCTGCAACAAATATTCCGTCAACCGTTCGACATTTTGCTTTTGTTTCTCTTTCGCGCCGGTCAAAAACTGGGCGTTTTTCACGACGACCGTCCGATAATCGCTGAAGAACGGGACCGTCTCCGCCTCGTCGAGTGCCGTATCGAGCGCCGTCTCTTGTAAGTCGAGTCGCATCACGTCGAACTGGTCGCCGGACGGGTTGGCCGCCTTGACGATTTCTTTCTCCCACGAATCGAGCAGATACTTCTCCGTCCCGAACAAGACGTACACGTTGGCTACTTTGCCGTTATGGAGCCAGGGTTCATTCAAAACACACACCACTTTCACAATTTATTCTTATCTAAAACATAGATTATCCTTCAACGATTCGCTATACTTAGGACGGAACCATTTCAAGGAGGGACTCACTATGCATATTAACTCTGTTCGCCCACCAAGCGAAAACCCGTTTGAGAACGATGTCCAATGCAAACGAAACGATGCCATCGATTCAGCGATCGGCTTCATCGTACCGTTCGGCTTTTTCTTCACGCTATTCGCGATTGGCGTCCTCATCAAGTTCTTAAGCTTATAAGCTACGAAACGATTGCCCCGGGGGAGCAATCGTTTTTTAGTTTATCATACATTTCATCGACTGACCTTCGTTTCCACGATCCCTCGGCAAGCGCCACGTTCACATACGATCATCCCGTCCTCATCCGTCCGTAGCACGCGCCTGCCGACAAGTCGCGCCAAGACGTCTGGATGCGGATGCCCGTAACGGTTGTTCCTGCCGACGCTCGCCACGACCCATTCCGGATCGATCCGGTTTACTAGTGCCTCGCTCGACGACGTGTCCGAGCCATGATGGCCGAGTTTGAACACATCAACGTCGACAGTCGGGAGAGTGGCTTCCCCCGCTTCCGGTAAGTCACCCGTCAATAAGTACGTCATCCCACCGACCGCTAAATAGGCCGAAACCGAATTGGCATTTTCATCTGCTTTCCGCTCCGACGGACTGACAATCCAAAGCCACGGATAAGGTCGGTCGCCTGAACGAACGTAACGGACCGGGACGTCCCTTGTCTCGAGCTTCGCTAACAAATCGTTCCGCTTCTCCAAATCGGTCGCCTCGGCCGCTAGCCATACCTCCTTTACTTGAATCGAATCAAGCACCCCTTCTAACCCACCCGTATGGTCGTGATCGGCATGGGTCAACAACAAGAAATCGATTTCCCGCTCGCCCCGCTTCCACAAGTAAGGCGCGACGACGTCTGCTCCCGGGTCGAACGTCGAGCGTTTCTGTACCGATGGGTCATGGAATACCCCGCCGACGTCAATCACGCCCGTGAGACCGTCCGTCTCGACGACGATGGCGTCACCTTGCCCGACGTCTAAAAATGTGACTCGCCCCTGCTCTTTATATTCGGCCGTCCAGGTGACGACACCGAGCGTGAGAAAGGCGACACCCCACCCAATCCAACGGCGCCGCTCGAGCAGGAGCAACCCGACCCAAAGTCCGGAAGCGAGCCCGAACGAACCCCAAACGGTCAGCTCATGGAGCGGGATCCAAGGCTTGTACATATTATGAAGCGAGAACGTCCCGTGCAACCCATCGAGTACCGGATGAAGCCACGGTTCATAGAATGGCATCAGATACGACAGGAGAGCGAGAGGAATGATCACCCACGAAAGGAGGATTGCGACGACGACGTTGTAGAGTGGCGCCACGACCGAGATGACCGGTTGAACGTGCCATAACAAAATCAATCCGACCCATTGCGCGTAAATCGCCAGACTGAGGACGTTCGTCCACAGCGCACGCGTCACAATCAAAAAGAGCGTCATCCCAACGGTAAGCTGGAACCCAAGATTGAACAACAAGTAAGGTTGAAGTGCGAGCAGTCCCGCCCCACACCAGCTGAGGAGACGCATCGGGTCACGGACCGAATAGCCGAACAAGGAAAGAATCAGCACCATGTCGGCGACGAGGACGGCGCGCGCGACCGGCGGTGAAAAGCCGGTCAACCAGCCGAACGCCGTCACAATCAAGACGATAAGGAGGATCTTCGTCTCTCGATGGAACGGGAGAGGAGATAGCAGCCATTTGAACGCGAGGACGAGCATGGCGATGTGTGACCCCGAAATGACGAGCAGATGCAACAGCCCCGTGACCCGATACGAAAACGAGGTTTCTTCATCCAACAATCGTCCTTCTCCAAACAAAAGCGCCTCCATATACAACGCAACATCGGCCCGATACGTCGCCTCGATGCGTGCCAATTGTCTCTCTTTGAACCGAAGCATCGCCCCGTCCACGCCTGCCGTC
The DNA here is from genome assembly GCF_000714435.1 of Exiguobacterium alkaliphilum 12/1. GTDB lineage: Bacteria > Bacillota > Bacilli > Exiguobacteriales > Exiguobacteriaceae > Exiguobacterium > Exiguobacterium alkaliphilum. The sequence goes on along the minus strand of NZ_JJMW01000015.1, from coordinate 142,941 downwards.
GGACGACAGGCGTGAACGGTGACTTGTCTTCCCTTGAATGAAAGGCCTGCCCCTTTCGCCCACGCCATTTCATCGAACCCGCCGACGTTTCGGAGCGGTGCGAACGCATCCGGCTCGAACGTGACGAGACACGTCTCTCCCGGACGGCCGAGCGCCACATCACGTCCGACTAAAACCCCGTTCGCCCCTGACGTCTCGCCATACAATCGGACGGAACGACCATTGTCACGCCGGCTCTCGATGGAAAACAAGACACGTTCACCTGTTGAGATCTCCGGCGGCTCATCGTGCCAAAAGACGAGTAAGGCCAGAACAATCGCGCCGCAATACGTGCTTACAGCCTGGCCACGCCACGAAGCGAGCAGCAATAAGAATAGCACGACCGAAAGGACCAAGACGTCATGGGTCCAAGCGATGAGTAGACTGATTGGAAGTAACGGAAAGAGTGGCATCTCACGGGACCAGCAGATAGCCCTTCATGTTCTCCAACGTCTTGTCACCAAACCCTTTCACATTCCGAAGCTCCTCGTACGACTTGAACGGGCCGTGTTCTTTCAAGTAGTTTAAAATCGCTTCAGCTTTGGCCGGACCGATGCCAGGGACCGTCATCAGCTCCTCTTTTGTCGCACTGTTGACGTGGACGCCGTTCGTACCGGTCTCCGTCGTCTCCGGTACGACGTCGAGAAGTTCACCTTTTTTCGGGACGGTGATCTTCGAGCCGTCGACGAGCAGTTGAGCCAAGTTCAACTGCTCCGGTTCTGCTTCCGGAGTCAAAACGGCAAGCGTTAGAACGTCCCCGACCCTTGCCCCGGACGGCATCTCATATACGTCAGGTGAGACGACGGCGCCTGTCACGTAGACGACGATTTTCCCCGCTGCCGGTTCCGCTTGAACCGACTCTTCCGCTTTGAGTTCGAATTGTTCGACCATCGGCGTCTCGGGCTGTTTCGATGCGAACATGTAGCCGACCGCCATGAATAAAGCCACGACCAGCCCGATGACGTAACGCTTCCATTTTTCCATCCCGTCTCCTCCTATCGATGCGTCTTTCATCCACAGTATGCGATGCATTCGGCACTCGCTCATCCCGGGTTATGTCCTTAGTCCAGCCCATAGTGTATCGGTAGCGCTATTCCAACCATTCCGTTCTCCCATATAAAAAAGAGACAAGCCGAAACTTGTCTCAATCGTTTTGAAAATGTTGGACTTGATTGGCAAGTGCCCCTGCCTGTCCTTCGAGTTCTTGCATCAAGGCGAAGATTTGGTCAAAGCTCGCCTGTTGTTCCTTCATCGAGGCGGCCACTTCCTCGTTTCCGGCGGCTAGCTCTTCCGTCACCCCGCTCACTTCTTCGACCCGCTTCAACACGTTCGTCACTTCACTGCTCGAGGCGAGCATCTCTCGCTCGATCGTATGGACGAATGTGGCCACATGGTCTGTCCGGTCATGGATGCGTGTGAACGCCTGTTTCGTCAAGCCGAACGCTTGTCGTTGTGCCGTCTGTTCTTGACTCGCCTCTTCGACCGTCTGTTTCAACCGCTCCACTTCTTCGTGAATCGATTGGACGACCCCAAAGATGGACCGTGTCGCCACGTTACTCTCTTCGGCCAGCTTCTTCACTTCGCTTGCGACGACGGCGAAGCCACGCCCCGCCTCACCGGCCCGCGCCGCTTCAATCGCTGCGTTCAATGCGAGTAAGTTCGTCTGGGCGGCAACGTCTTCGACGAGTTTCGCCATCCGTTCAATCTCGTCCGTGTTTCGCGCAAACGCATCCATCCGTTTGACGAGCGTGTCATTCCGTTCGCTCGAGCGTTGTAAAATCCGCTCTTGGTCAATCAGCGTTTCAATCCCGTCTTGGACTTCACGCGTCATCGCGCTCGTCTCTTCTGTCGTCTGGCGCGTCTGTTGGAGGCTCGTCTCGAACGAGGCCGCCATGATGCCGACCGACTCGAGCGTCTCCTGTAGTTCGGTCGCAATCGATTGGGCACCGTTCGCCATCTCATCGACCGCGTTCGTGATGTTTGACGTCGTGCTGACGACCGCCTCGTTCTCGGTCGCGGCCGTCTCGGTCATCGCGTTGACTTGCATCGAGGTGACCCGGATTGACCCGATCACCGTTTGAAGGGAGACCGTCATATGTTGCATCGCTCGTTCAAGACGCCCGATCTCGTCTCGTCTCGTCGACTCTGGCAATGAAATCAGTCGACCAGAAGCGATGGCCTCGGCTGCCTCGACGGTCTGCTCGAGCGGACGCGTGATGGAACGGGCAAAGAAGAAGTTGTACACCGCGAGCGCGCCAATCACGAACGCCGTGAGCACGATGGAAATGACAAACAACCGTTTCGTCTCCTCTGCCGCCTCCTGTTGGAGTGCTTCGTAGAACGAACCATTCTTTACGAGTAGCGTATTCACGTCGTTCAGCAATCCTTCAAGCTTGGCGGCTTGAATTCGGGCCGCAATCCCACCCGACTCGGCCTCGACGTTCTCACCGATGCGTGTATACTTCTCCGTCGCCCGCTCCAAATGTTCATTGAAGGTCGGAATCAAGTACGTCCGCTCTAGCGTCTCAAACGTGGCCACATTGTTCTCGCGGATGCGTGCCAACTGATTCAAGGTCGCTGGGCTCATCTGTTCGCCAAGCGATGTCCAGAGCGACTGCTCTTGAAGCAGTGACGTCTCGAGCTGGGACAGCTCAATCATTTGCGAGCCATACTGTTCGTTATACGTTTGCAACCGATTTAACGTCGTCAAGACGTAACTCATCATTAGGACGACCAACACGACCGTGAAGACGGTTGATACAATAAATCGTTTTCGTAAACTCATGGTGAATTGCCCTCCAGTAGCCGTTTCTCGAACGCGTCAAAGCGTTCTTGTTCCTCGTCGCTCCACTGGACGCGTCGAAGTGCGGCGAGACCGACCCCGCCTTGTTCGAGACCGATCGTGAGATGTTCACTGAACGCGTCTTCTTGAACGTTTTCCGCGATTGCCACGATGGCTAAGTCGACTTGTTTTAACATCGACGTGATGACCGCGTCCGGCGCAATCATCGATTGGTCGCTATCGACCCCGATCGCTTTCACGCCGTTCGCTTGTGCGGTTTGCAAGACACCGACGCCGGTTAATCCAGCCGCCGCATACAACACGTCGGCTCCTGCCTCGATCTGTTTCTCGGCCAACTGCTGCCCGATCTCAGGTGAGGCAAAGTCATTCGCATAATCGACTAGGAGTTCGACATCGGCGTTCACCGCCTGCGCCCCGAGTAAGAAGCCGGTCGAGAACTTTTGAATCAATTCATTGTCGACACCGCCGACAAAGCCGATTTTGCCTGTCTCTGTCTCAAGGCCTGCGACCGCACCGGCTAACGCGCTCCCTTCTACTTCTTCAAACGTGACCGAAATCACGTTCGGTAACGTCGAGACGGCGTCAATCAAGGCGAACTGTTGGTCTGGATGATTGGCCGCTACTTTCTCTAAGTCCTCCTGGCACGCAAAGCCGAGACCGATGATGACATCGTGCCCTGCCGCTACGAGCTGTTCGAAGCCGGCTTCATACGTTTTCGTCTCCTCAAGCTCTCGATAATCAACGTACCATTCCCCAGTCTCTCGTAATTGACCCATGCCCCGCATGGCCGCGTCGCTGAACGATTGGTCCCCGAGACCGACGTCCGATAAGACGACACCCATCGACTGCCGCTCCTCGATGGCGGTCTCAGGTCGATCGATGACAGATTGACAGGCCGATAACCACAACACGCTCGCGGTCATCAACCCGAAGATGACTCCTTTTTTCATGACATTCTTCCTCTCTCAATTGGTCTGACATCTCACTTATCGACACGATTCGACTCGGCTTGAAGTCATTCCGTTTGAAAGTTAGGGAAATCTCGCGCATGTTCACAAAAAAGGCCGCAGACGAATGCGTCTGCGACCTCGTGATTTATTCTTCTGTCGTCGCTGCCGTCTCAACGAGCTTGCGTTCCGGCGCATCGTCTGTCGGCACGTTCCCTTTCCCGACGAAGTTGTCGAGCAGGTCTTTCATGTCGATCCCCGATGAGGCTTTGAGCGTCTGCTGGAGCGACGCCATCAAGTCAGTGGCATAACCCGTGACTTTTCCGGCCCCACCGTCTTTGCCGCTTCCTGTATCGACGACCGTGATTTGATCGATGTTTCCGAGTGGCGCAGCAATCTGTTTCGCGTAGTCCGGAAGCATCTTGACGACCATATCGAGAATCGCGGCTTGGCCGTATTGCTCGAACGCTTCGGCGATTTTTTGTTTCGCTTCCGCTTCGGCAAGACCGGTCAAGCGGATGATTTCGGCTTCCGCTTCCCCTTTTGCCCGCTCCGAATCGGCTTCGGCGAGACCGGCGAGGCGGACGCGCTCGGCGTCGGCTTTCGCTTCGGCCTCGATGCGGTACTTCTCGGCATCGGCTGAGGCGATTTGACGGGCTTTATCCGCTTCAGCTGACTGCTCGATCGCATATCGATCGGCGTCGGCTTTCTTTTTCACTTCCGAGTCGTATTGTTTCTCGCGACGCATAATCTCTTTCTCTTCGAGCTCGATTTGCTTTTGACGCTCGATGATTTGGACTTGCATCTGTTGCTCGGTGACTTCTTGTTTCGCTTTCGCCTCTTCGAGCTCGTACGCCTGGTCGGCTCGGGCTTTGGCGACGTCTTGTTCACGACGGTACGCCGCGATGCGGAGTTGGTTCTCTTTCTCGGCTTCCGCGATTTCTGACGCCCGCTCGAGCTCGGCTTTCTTCGCGTCTTTCATCGCTTCGGCTTGCTTGATGCGTGTCTCTTTATCCGCTTCGGCCGTCGCGATGTCCGCGTCTCGTTTGACTTGGGCGATTCGCGGTTTACCGAGCGACTCGAGATAACCGTTCTTGTCGCGGACGTCTTTAATTGTGAACGAGACGATGACGAGGCCCATCTTGGCCAAGTCTTGCGAGGCGACGCGTTGGACTTCTTGTGAGAACTTGTCACGGTTCTTGTAAATCTCTTCGACCGTCATCGAGCCGAGGATCGAACGGAGATGCCCTTCGAGCACTTCTTTCGCCTCGTTCTCACGTTCGATTTTCGGTTTGCCGAGGAACTGTTCGGCTGCTGTGGCAATCTCACTGATAGAGCCCCCGATTTTAATGATAGCCGTTCCGTCCGCCATGACCGGTACACCTTGCTCGGTGTACACTTCCGGTGTCGTGACTTCGAGTTTGCTCGAGAGAAGGCTGAGCGGTTCTGCTTGCTGGAATACCGGCAAGACGAACGTACCGCCACCCCGGATGATTTTGACCCGGTTGCCCGAAGCGTCACTATGAACGTTTTTCTTCCCTAAGTAACTCCCGGTGACAATTAACGCCTCATCCGGTCCGACTGTACGGTACTTTAATACGAATACAAAAATCAGGGAAAGAATGATCACCCCGACGATAATGCTTGCAAGTATGACTGTATCCATCTATCCATTCTCCTTCCGGATTGTCGGTTCGTCATATTCCATGACGACCGCAATGTTTCGTTCTACTTCGATGATGACGACGCGACGGTCCGCCGGGATGGCTTTTCCGTCGATGCTTTGCGCCGTCTTTAACACGGAGCCGGTCACCGACTCGACGAGCACTTCCCCGTACCCGCCTTCCGGGACAGGAACGGTCAACCGACCGACGAGGCCGATGAGCGAATCGTCAGTCATCCCGATTGATTCTTCCGCGTTCGATAACGGCAACAAGACGAATAAGTAAAGAAGCGTCGTCAAAGCGAAAGACCCAACGAGGGCGACGGCGAGCCCAATCATCGGCGAGACGTGCGCGAGTGCATTCAAAATGAGACCGATTCCCGCCCCGAGTGCCAAGAACGAAAGGATGACGGCCGGATTGAACCAGCCTTCAAACAAATCGAACGCATCCGAGAACAGCATATAAACGAACGTCCCGAGCCCCGCGATGATGAGGACCCACCAATATAGTTGATCGATCGACTCCATTACCACCCCTCCTCGCTTCGGCGTTCATGCTCGTAGGCGAGCACGCGGCGCAAATGCTCGACTTCAAGCGCGAGCGCCCGTTCAATCGTGTCCCATTCCGAGAGCGGACGGGTCGGTTGCTCAACAGATTGACGGACGCGCCCTAACGTCTGCTCGAACCGCAATCGATCGTAGCGATCGACGGCCTCCACACGCTCTTGCCGCAATAACGTCAAATAATGATCGACTTCCGCCTGCAACGTAATGATTTGCTCTGCCGTCGTCTCCGACGACTCCTGCATGAGTAGACGACGCACCCGCACTTGATGGGCCACTAGTTTGGCGATTCTCGATTCTAACTCGAGAATTTGTTTATAGAGGGATTCCGCCTCATCTTGCTCCGTGTCATCGCGCCACCACATTTTCGCCTCACCTCATTTCACTTCTACTCGACTCACTGTTTCATACGGAAAAGCCGGTGCACTGGTTTCAAAATATACAAAAAAAATGTAAAATTAATTTGCGAGAGAGAAAGGAAGTGCTCCTGTTGGGCAATCAAGTCATCAAATTATCGATTGAGGCGCAAAACGCCTTAATCGAGCGTTATTCACCCTACGCGGTCAATCCGCCGCCTTACGCCAAATTCAGTGCGAAAACACCTTCGTGCGTGATTACCGTTTACAATTCGGGTAAAGTCATGTTCCAAGGCCAGGCGGCCGAAACGGAGGCAGCAAAATGGGGGACGCCGGAGGCGAAAAAAGTAGCGGCTGCCTCGACACTACCAGACGGTTTTTCAAATTGGTCGGTCGTCGGCAGTGACGAAGTCGGAAAAGGAGACTATTTCGGTCCGCTCGTCATCGTCGCCGCTTACGTTTCGAAAGATAAGATCGACCTCGTCAAAGAACTAGGCGTCAAAGACTCGAAACTGTTGTCCGACCCTGAGATCAAACGAATCGCCCGTGATTTACATGTGACGATTCCGTATCAGAAGGCGACGCTCCATAACCCGATGTACAACAAGATGCAAAAGACGATGACGCAAGGGAAGATGACGGCCATCGCCCATAACGCCGCCTTGTCGGCCCTTCTCGAAAAACTCGAGGAGAAGCCGGATGCGATTTTAATCGATCAGTTCGCGGAAAAGAACGTCTATTACAAGCATCTGAGCCATGAGCGAAACATCGTCAATGCTGACGTCTATTTCTCGACGAAAGCGGAAGGGTTACACGTCGCCGTCGCAGCCGCCTCGATTTTGGCACGCGCGTTCTTTTTGAAAGAAATGGACAAATTAAGTCAAACCGTCGGCCTCACGTTGCCCAAAGGAGCGGGAGCCAAAGTCGACCAAGTCGCCGCCTCGCTCATTAAACGTGATGGTGTCGAACGGTTGAACGATATCGCCAAAGTTCATTTCGCCAACACGAAGAAGGCGCTGCGCTTGAGCGAGTTGAAACGATAGTGCTTCCAAGCGACATATGGTATATTATTTTTATGGTTTAATGAACTTAAAATTTTTGGAGGATAGCGTTCATGTTGCATTATAAAACGTACACATTAAGCGACGATCATCCTTGGGTCATCTTCATTCATGGCGCCGGGGGGAGCCTGTCTCACTGGTATCGTCAAATCCGACCGTTTAAAAAGAAATATAATGTCCTGTTGCTCGACTTGCGTGGCCACGGCGGATCTTATGATGCCGAGCAGTCGTTGACGCAACCGCTCAACGCGTATACGCTCGACGTCGTCGTCGAAGACGTGGTCGAAGTGATGGACCACTTGAACATCGAAAAAGGCCATATGGTCGGCCTATCGCTTGGAACGATCGTCATTCAAGCGATGTTCGAACATCACCCGGAGCGAATCGCATCGGTCGTGCTCGGGGGCGCGATCGTCAAATTCAACGTTCGATCGACGTTGTTGATTCGTCTCGGTAGTCTCGTGCAAAGCTTCGTGCCGTACATGTGGCTCTATCAACTGTTCGCATGGATTTTATTGCCGAAAAAACGCCATAAGAAGTCACGGATGATGTTTGTCCGCGATGCGGCTAACCTATGCCAACGCGAGTTCATTCGTTGGTTCAAGATGACCGAGAACATGAATCCGTTGCTCCGACATTTCTCATCGATTCAAACGGCCGTCCCGATTCTTTATGTGATGGGTGATGAGGATTACATGTTTCTCGAAGCGGTCGAACGGACGGCGAAACACCAGCCGACGGCGAACGTTCATGTCGTCGAGGATTCTGGTCACGTCGTCAACGTCGATCAGCCGGATATCTTTAACACCGTCTCGATGAATTTTATTGATGAACAAGTTGGCTTGCTCACGGCTAGCACCTCATAACGCTATGTATGGCGAATGGTAGCGCTCTCAATTTGGGAGCTGCTACCTCTTTTTATTTTATCGTTCCAATTTTTTTCAAATAAATTTTCAGAAAATATTGATTATTGAAAATTGTCATGTTACTCTAAGACAAATCTTAGCAAAACGGAGGAGCGAAACGCCATGCATACACAGACACAACACGGCCTGCTGATTATTATTCGACGAAGGGACTGAAAATCGACTCGTAAACCGAGACGAATTTTTGGGCCCTTGTTTCGATGGATTCGGACGAGGCGCTCACCGTGAACCACTTGCGCCTATCCCATTCGGATAGGTTTTTTTATTGGAAAACAGACAGAGGAGATGATGGAAGTGAAACAGTACGCAATGGATCGAATGATTAAAATATCAGCCGGGATGGCAAGCGCCGTCCTCGTCACGCTCGGGGTCGGTCTCTTGATTGAGACGATTGGAAACATGACAGGGCTCGGCATGCTCGTCACGATTGGCCAAGTCGCCAAGTCATTACTCGCCCCGGCCCTCGGCGCAGGTGTGGCCTATCAACTCGGCGGCAACACGCTCATTTTATTCAGTTCGATGATTGCGGCAACCGTCGGCGGGGCCGCGCTCCAACCGACCGAAAGTGGACTCGTGCTCGTCCCGGGTCAACCGATCAGCGCTTTGATTGCAGCGGCTGCGGCTGTCTGGATTGGAAAACGCGTTCTCGGCAAGACGAAGTTTGACATGATGGTCGTCCCGGTTTCCGCCGTTCTCGGTGGTGGAATCGTCGGAGTCGGTGCAGCTGCCGTTACGACACCGCTCATCAACTCCATCAGTGCGAGCATCACCGCATCAGTCAACACGTCACCAGTCGCCACATCACTCGTCATCGCGCTCGTCTTTAGCGTCATGCTCATGTCCCCGGCCTCATCGGCTGCGCTCGCCATCGCGCTCCAACTCGACCCCGTCGCGAGTGCTGCCGCCTTGATCGGATGTACCGCCCAATTCGTCGGGTTCACACTCATGGCCTATCGTCAAACCGACCCAGGCGGTTTGGTCGCATCATTCTTCGTCACACCGAAAGTCCAGTTCCCGAACGTCGTCAAAAATCCGCGCGTCGTCATGCCACCCTTTATCGCGGCGATGGTTAGCGCCCCGATTGCGACGCTCTGGTTCTCGCTCGAAGTCCCGTACGAGATTGCCGGTCTCGGTTTGAACTCGATGATCGCCCCACTCAATATCTTGGCGGCTCAAGGCGCCGAGGCATTCGCCATCTTCGTCGGCACAGGCGTCGTGCTCCCTGCTGTCATCACGTTCCTTCTTTATAAAGTGACTTGCCTCGTCGGTTGGACGAAGTTCGGTGACTTGGCGCTCGAAGTGCAATAAAAAACTGCGATTCCTAAGCTTAGGAATCGCAGTTTTTGCGTTAAGCGCGAACGTCGGCGCCGTGTGTCGCTTTGACGGCGGCGATGATCGCCTCATACGACGCTGTCACTTCTTCATCTTGAAGCGTGCGCGTCGGATCTTGATATTTAAGTGAAAAGGCGAGCGATTTCTCGTCTTCCCCGACGTTTTCACCTGTATAGACATCGAACAAGGCGAGGTCAATCAAGAGCGGACCGGCCGCTTGTTTCATCGTCGCCTCAACGTGACCGGCTGGGATGTCTCGGTTTAAGACGAGTGCCAAGTCTCGCGTGATGGACGGGTAACGTGGCACGTCTTCATAAATCGCTGTCGCTTCCGTATCGAACGCTTGGACATCGAGTTCGAAGACATATACTTCTTTTAAACCGTAGATGTCTTTCGATACACCTGGATGCACTTGACCGACATAGCCGACGACCTCTCCGTCAACGAGGACGTTCGCCGTGCGGCCCGGATGCATGTCCGGAATCGAAGCGGCTTCATACGTGACTTCGGTGCGAAGCGTCTGTGCCAACGTGTCGACAATCCCTTTCGCGACGAAATAGTCGACCGGGACGCGTGTGCCTTGCGAACGATGGTCGTACCAAAGGCCTGTCACGACAGCGGCCACACGTTCTGTCTCGAGCGGTAACGTCTCCCCGACGTTCACATATACGCGTCCCGTTTCGTACAAGCCAACGTTCGCTTGTTGACGGGCCGTGTTATGTCGCACCGCTTCAAGGAGTCCTGGGACGAGTGATGTCCGAAGCACGGTACGTTCTTCACTCATCGGCATCGCCAATTGTACTTTTGTCGCCGATTCGCCGCCGAAGCGTGATGCGTGTGCCTCACTCGTCAACGAGTACGTAATCGCTTGCGATAGCCCTGCACCTTGGAGGATGCGGCGCACACGACGGCGCAAGACGTTGACATGCGGCAAGTAACCTTTCGTCGTCGAGGCCGGCAGTTTCGACGGTAGGCTGTCGTAACCGAACAGACGAGCAACTTCTTCTGTCACGTCCGCCGGTAGCTCGAGGTCGGGACGACGGGACGGGACGCGTACCGTCAACAGTTCGTCGCCTTCGACGTCGAGGCCGAGGCGGTTCAAAATCGAGACGATCGTCTCCCGGTCGAGCTCCATACCGAGACGTTCATTGATGTAGGCAACCGATACGTCAATCGTCCGTTCGGCCGACAGGATATCCCCGGACGTCACGGCGTCACTGACGGTCCCACCGCTGATCGACTGAATCAATTGCGCAGCCCGGTCGAGCGCACGCATGACACGCTCAGGGTCGACGCCTTTCTCGAAACGAGCGCTCGAATCGGAACGAAGCCCGAGCACACGACTCGTCTTCCGCACCGAGGCTGGAACGAAATAAGCGGATTCGAGCACGACACTCGTCGTCGTCGCGTCGACTTCGGTGCTCGCACCACCCATGACACCGGCGATGGCGACCGGCGCATTCCCGTCCGTGATGACCATCATCGATTCATCGAGCGTCCGTGTCACATCGTCAAGCGTCACAATCGTCTCGCCGTCGTGTGCTTGACGGACGCCGATGGCTCGGCCGAGCTTCGACGCATCGAACGCGTGGAGCGGCTGACCGAGTTCGAGCATGACATAGTTCGTCACGTCGACGACGTTGTTGATTGGGCGCACGCCCTCTGCGATCAAGATGTTCTTCAACCATTGCGGCGAGTCCTCGATTTTGACCCCATCCACGCGTCGCGTCGCGTAATACGGGCAGTTGTCTGTCTCAAGTGAGACCGTGACGTCATTTTGACCAGTTGCCGCGACGTCCGTGTCCGGTAACGTGTACGGACGCTCCAAAATCGCTGCGACTTCGTGAATGATGCCATAGAGGCTGAGACAGTCCGAACGGTTCGGCGTCAAGCCGAGTTCGAGCACCTCATCATCGAGGTCAAGGAGACTGACGACGTCCGCACCGACTTCGACCGCTTCACGGAACGTATGGATTCCGTCTTGTTCGTCTTCGCGGATTTGCTTCTTCTCGAATCCGAGTTCCTCGAGCGAACAAATCATTCCGTGTGACTCGACGCCGCGCAGTTTGGCCTTCTTGATTTTCAAGCCAGGTAGCGTCGCGCCGACCGTTGCGACGATGACGTGTTGACCGGCCGCGACGTTCGGGGCGCCACAGACGATTTGAGCCGTGTCACCACCGATGTCGACTGTCGTCACGTTCAACTTATCCGCTTCCGGATGCTTTTCGCACGTCAAGACGCGTCCGACGACGAGACCGCTCAATCCCTCGGCCCGATTCGTCACGCCTTCCACTTCAATCCCATTCTTTGTAATCAAATCGGCGAGCTGTTGCCCGCTCAAATCCGAGACGTCGATATATTGATTCAACCATTTTTTTGATAGTAACATGTGTGGTCCCCCTTAGAATTGCTCGATGAAGCGTAAGTCGTTTGTATAGAAGTGACGAATGTCGTCGACGCCGTGTTTGAGCATCGCCATCCGCTCGACACCGATGCCGAACGCGAAACCTGACATTTTCGTCGAATCGTAGCCCGCCATTTCGAGCACGCGTGGATGTACCATGCCGGCGCCCAAGATTTCAATCCAGCCAGTCCCTTTGCAGACGTTACAGCCTTTTCCGCCACACTTGAAACACGAAATATCGACTTCGACCGACGGCTCTGTGAACGGGAAGAAGCTTGGACGGAGACGAATCTCACGCGTCTCACCGAACAGTTGTTTGACGAACGCCTCGAGCGTCCCTTTCAAGTCGGCCATCGAGATGTGTTCATCGACGACGAGCCCTTCGATTTGCAAGAATTGGTGCGAATGGGTCGCGTCGTCCTCATCCCGACGATACACTTTCCCCGGGCAGATGATGCGAATCGGTTCACCGTTTGCGAGTAACATCGTCCGTGCCTGAACCGGAGACGTATGCGTCCGGAGTAACGTCTCGTCCGTGATGTAGAACGAGTCTTGCATGTCGCGGGCCGGATGGTCTTTTGGAAGATTGAGCATCTCGAAGTTATACAAGTCCGTCTCGACTTCTGGTCCTTCGGCAATCGTGTAGCCGAGCCCGACGAACAGATCTTCCATCTCGTCGACGATTTGCTGGAGTAGATGCGTATGCCCCGGGAGCGATGTACGTCCTGGTAACGTCACATCGATGGCCTCAGCGGCGAGTTTTGCTTCAAGCTCTGTCGCCTTCACCGACTCGATGCGTGTCTCGAGCGCTTCTTGGATTGCGGCGCGTACCGTGTTCGCAAGATCGCCGACGACCGGGCGTTCTTCCGGTGAGAGCTTGCCCATGCCGCGTAACACCTCGGTCATCGGTCCTTTCTTTCCTAAGTACTTGATGCGGACTTCGTTCAACGCCTTTTGTGTCGAGGCGACCTCAATCTCTTGAAGGGCTTCCTGTTGTAACGCTTGTAACTGTTCTTTCATCAATAATTCCTCCTCTACAAAAAAAGTCCCTTCAGTCATTGACTGAAGGGACGAATCATCGCGGTACCACCCTACTTGGCCCGAAGGCCCACTTGAGAGCATCGGTATCGAGATGCCAACCCGGTGTTGTCTCCAACACGACTCCAGAGTGAATTCGGCGCCGCCCGAGGCGTCGGCTTCCAATCACGGCCGATGCTCCCTGTACTCGTTCGGTAGTTCGCGTACTATGCTCTTTCAACGTCTATCGTATATCGTTCAATATAATTAACCTATCATGAAACAGAATTGCTGACAAGATTAACGTAAGGCGATCCGGTACATGAGAATCCCAGCCGCGACCGCCGCGTTCAGCGACTCGGCGTCGCCGAGCATCGGAATGTGCACCCGGGTGTCACAGAGGGCAAGGACGTCCGCATGGACGCCTTGGGCTTCGTTCCCGATGACAAGCGCGACGCGGTCCCCAAAATCGATTTGGTCGTACGACTTGGCTTTTTCGAGCGCCGTCCCGTATACGTGGAACCCGTCACTTTTCAATTCCGGTAACGTCTCAAGTAAATCGACCGTGCGCACGTTCACGTGGAACAGTGAACCTTGCGTCGCCCGGACCGCCTTGGCGTTGTAGGGGTCGACCGTCCCTTTGCCGAGCAATACCGTATCGAACCCGGCGGCGTCTGCCGTCCGAATCATTGTCCCGAGGTTACCGGGGTCTTGAATCCGATCGAGGACGAGCACGTGTTTCATCTTCCGTTCGACCGGAGACATGTTGACGACCGCGAACACGCCTTGCGTCTTCTCCGTCTCAGACAAGATGTCCGCCACGTGATCAGAGAGCTCGAGGACGGGCATCTGATCAAGACGCCACGAACGCTTCGGCGTGTATGATTCGCCGACAATGAGCTGCACGAGCCGACCTGCACGAATCGCCTCGTCAACCAAATGCTCGCCTTCGACAAGGAACTGGCCGGACTCTTGTCTGCCTTTTTTCGTCATCAAGCGTTTCAATCGTTTAATCGTCTCGCTTTTCGTTGACGTGATTTTCGTCATATTATCCCTCTTTCAGCCATTGGACCGTCTTGTCGTCCAACCGTTTTGTGAGTGCGACGACGAGTTCGACGGCCGCCTCATAATCCGCTTTATGGATAATCGAGACGTTCGTATGCAAGTAACGGACCGGTACCGTGAGCGCGACCGCAGGCATCCCGATTCCAGATAAGTGGAAACGGCCTGCGTCCGTTCCGCCGCCTGGCGTCAAGTCGAGTTGATACTTGATGTCGTTTTCCTTCGCGACATCTACAATCAAGTCGATGAGTCGTGGGTTCGTGATGGTCGTCGCATCAAAGAAAATCACTTGAACCCCTTCGCCTAGCTTCGACAATCCTTCGGCAGCCGTCATGCCTGGCGTGTCACCCGGGATACCCGTGTCGACCGCGATGGCGACGTCCGGCTTGAGCATGTTGGCTGCCGTGACGGCACCACGCAATCCGACTTCTTCTTGAACGGTCGCGCCGGTGAAGACGACACCTGGGGCCTGATCTTCTTTTAATCGCTTCGCCGCCTCAATGGCGATGGCACAGCCGATTCGGTTATCCCACGCCTTGGCCATCAAGAAGTCTTCATTCTTCATGACCGTGAACTCGCAATGCGGCACGACCGTATCACCCGGACGGATGCCCCATTCCGCGACTTGCTCTTTTGACGTCGCCCCGATATCTAAGAACATGTCTTTGATCTCGACCGGTTTCTTCCGGGCTTCCATCGGCAAGACGTGCGGTGGTTTCGCCCCAATGACGCCAGGAATCTTTTCCCCAGAGCGCGTCACGACGTCCATCCGCTGGGCGAGCAGCACTTGATTCCACCAGCCCCCGAGCGCTTGGAAGCGAAGGAACCCGCCTTCTTCAATCCGTGTGACCATGAAACCGACTTCATCCATGTGGCCGGCAATCATGACACGTGGGCCATCGGCGTCTCCGGTCACACGACCGAACAAGCTACCGAGGCCGTCTTGTTCGAACGACTCGACGTGTGGTTCGAGGTATTCGCGCATGAGACTTCGCACTTCCCCTTCGTTCCCTGGTACGCCTGTCGCATCAGTCAATCGTTTCAACATATGTAAGGATTCATTCATCTCTAGATCGCTCCCTTGTCCGATTAATAGCCTTGATCTTGTCGCTCATGGTTTTGTTTATTTTTCGAGACATACGCCAACATAATCAATTCTTCATTGAAGCCTAACGTATATCCGAGTTCGAGATATGCCGCCATCAGCGTCTCGTACATCGCTTCCGTTTTCGACAAACCAAAGTTCGTCACTTTTCGGAATACGTCTAAAAAAGCATCAGTCGCATCAAGATACGAGCTACCGGCCGGGAACGACTCCCGTTCGTATCCGAGGGCGAGGCCGAGCGACAGTAAGAAGTGAATGCCGTCGACATACTCCTCTAAGATCACGTCTTGAGGCGACGGGCCTTTCGTCGACCAAAATTTAAAACTACGGGTCTCATTGGCGAGTTCCCCCAGTTCGACGAGCAAAGCGAGTAACCGCTCATCAAATTGGTTCCCGGATAATTGATGTTCTTCTTTGATCCGTTCGTCCAAACGACGTTGCTGATCAAATAATGTTGTCCAGTTCACCGGTTGCTCCTCCTATTCTCCACTTAAAGCAGTACTAAAATCATTAAAGACCAGCCCACTGCTAAAATCAATACTTGTAATTGGACGCTTTTTGGGGCATGAACGGACTTTTTCCGTGTCAAATGAAGCCCGAACAGCGCACCGATCGCGCCGCCCGCATAGGCGTATAGTATGTTGAATTCACCGTTGCCGTGCGTATAGTTTTTCGCTTGGACGTACGTGAAGACGTTCAAGACGATGAGCGCTAACGCGACGATGGCCAGAACCGATTGATCCATGCGTTCCCCTCCTTCTCTTCATCTTAAGAAATTCACGAGAAAAAAGAAAGCGCCGAGATAAGGTCTCGGCGCTTTCGTTTGAACTTAAGCGTTCAATTTTGATTTAGCTGTGTCAGCGAGTGACGCGAACGCTTGTGCATCCGTCACAGCAAGCTCAGCAAGCATCTTACGGTTGATGTCGATCCCTGCAAGCTTGAGGCCGTGCATCATACGGCTGTATGAGAGGCCGTTCGTACGTGCTGCCGCATTGATACGTGTGATCCAAAGACGACGGAAATCACGTTTCTTCTGACGACGGTCACGGTATGCGTACATGAGTGACTTCATGACTTGTTGTTTTGCTACTTTAAAGAGAATGTGTTTCGAGCCAAAGTAACCTTTGGCCAATTTGATTTGCTTTTTACGACGTTGACGAGTCGTATATCCGCCTTTTACGCGTGGCATATGGTTTCCCTCCTAAATTCTTTCTGTATTACTTCGCGATCATGTTGCGAATGCGTTTGAAGTCTCCAGCTGATACGATAGCGCCTTTACGGAGCTTACGTTTTGCTTTTGTCGATTTGTTAGCGAACAAGTGACTTGTGTAAGCGTGCGAACGCTTGAGTTTACCTGATGCAGTACGTTTGAAACGTTTTGAAGCACCACGGTGCGATTTCATTTTCGGCATGAGTATTTCCTCCCCACTATGACTCGATGATTAATCTTCTTTCTTCGGAGCCAGCACTAAGAACATGCTGCGTCCTTCCATCTTCGGCTTTTGCTCAACAGTTGCCAAATCGGCACATTCCGCCGCCAATTTCTCCATGACGCGTTTCCCGATTTCAGAGTGCGTGATGGCACGTCCGCGGAAGCGGATTGACGCCTTCACTTTGTTTCCGTTCTCGAGGAACTTACGCGCGTTACGCAACTTCGTCTGGAAATCGTTTTCCTCGATCGTTGGGCTGAGACGCACTTCTTTCATCTGGATGACTTTTTGGTTTTTACGCGCTTCTTTTTCCTTCTTTTGAAGTTCGAAACGGTATTTCCCATAGTCCATGATTTTGGCGACCGGTGGGTTAGCTTTGTCGGCGACCAAGACAAGGTCAAGTTCAGCCTCTTCCGCTAAACGCAATGCCTCATTGCGCGATTGCACACCGAGTTGTGCACCGTCCGCTCCAATTAGGCGAACTTCACGGGCACGAATGTTTTCGTTGATAAAGAGCTCTTTGCTAATGGTTAGCACCTCCATCGTGCGAATGCACGAGTTTTAGATTGATAAGACAACATGGCAATAAAAAAAGCGTCGGCAGTTTCCCGCCCACACATCATTTCGGAGTCAACAGAGACGAATGCTCGGCTGCTTCACGTACATGATGGACCTGACCGAATCTGTTCGGACGAGGTGAGAAGCGGGCGCTTCTGCTTTGTTGTATTTAATCACTATGTCATCTTAACACTAGCAGGAAAAGATGTCAAGAATTCGCGCATGAATAATTGGTAGCTCACACTTTTATGATGATAACAGTCATTCCATCGTTTCGCAATACCTTTTGCGAGGGAATAAAAATAAAAAAGGGAGGGATGGCCATGAATTGGCGTAAAGATGTAGGCAGCGATCACGATTATCATGACCAAGTCGAACGCATCGTCACCGAGACGATGCGACACCATGGGTTAGAAGATGAAAAGTTAAAAGCCGTACTGACCGATTTATTAGAAGAGATGAACCGCATCACCCTTAAGATCGTCGATGACAACAAGAGCGCCCGCGACTACATTTATAAACGCTGGTATTAAAAAAGGGCTCGCGCCCTTTTTTTTGTATAGTTAGTTCGTCAACGATTTGAAGAAGTTACTCAGTGCGGCGAACAACCGGGCGAAGAAGCCTTTCACTTCTTCTTGCTCGAGGAACGCTTGAACGTTTTGTCCGGCCCCTTTCAACCCGTCACTGATCGATGCCCAGTCAAGGTTCGCTTGTTGCATGTTTTCAAATAGCCCCGTCAATTGGTTCAACTGCGTGTCTGACAGTTGGACGTTGTTTTGATTGAGCACTTGAATGACGATGTCACGAATTTCGATGTTCGTCTCTGGTTTCTGGTTGGCGATCGCCGCCTTGATGTCGTTCATGAGCCCGGCGACATCCTCTTGTCCGACCGCTTTGCCGATCTCCGACGTGACGGCGAGCTCTTCTTGGGCGAGCGCCTTACGTTCTTCTGTCAGTTCGATGCCCGTCTCACTAGCGGTGACGTCATACGCCTTCATGATGCCTGTGAGAGCGGACGTACCGGTCACGCGAATCGGTGACGTGATGTAAATGTCCGCATCGGTCACGCCGGCCGTGACGAGTGCATTCGCATACATGTCTTCTGTCACCCATGTGACGTTCTCTGTCTTAATGTTCAATCCGCTGCCTTCCTCCATCAATTTGATGCGGGCTGACGAGTACATGCCACCCCCGCGCTGGGCTTGTGGAACCGCGTCACCTAAATACTTCTCTTCATCGGCCACTGTCGTGATAATCGGGTCGATTCCGGCCGGTGCCTCGACACGTTCGAGCACCCACTGCTGCTGGTTCGAGGAAAGCGACTCCCCGAGCGTGACGATTGTATCGTCCACGATGGCTTCTGCGTTTACTTTTGGTATCATGCTCGTCGCGACGACCGAACCGATCGTCAGCGCTACGAATGGTTTCATAAAATTCAAAATGATCACTCCTTTCTTCTACCTTACGTGTTCTCACACCTATTCCGCATCCGTCTTTAGACCGAAAAGAAGACCATCCTTCGTCGAAGGACGGTCTCCTCAGTTAACGTGAACGGTTGGCGATTTCCGCAGTCAATGACGCGATAAATTCGTCAAGTGAAGCCGAAACTTGTTCTTGTTGGCCGTAACGGCGAATGTTGACCGCCCGCTCATCGCGCTCTTTATCGCCGAGCACGAGCGTCATCGGGATTTTCTTCATCTGTGCTTCGCGAATCTTATAGCCGAGCTTCTCGTCACGGAGATCCGTCTCGACGCGGACGCCGCGCTTGACGAGCTCCGCTTTCACTTCCGCGACATAGTCATCGTGGACATGCGAGACCGGAATCAATTTCACTTGAACCGGTGCGAGCCATGTCGGGAATGCGCCTTTATACTCCTCAATCAAGTAAGCGACGAAACGCTCCATCGTCGAGACGACCCCACGGTGAAGGACGATCGGGCGATGGTCTTTCCCGTCCGGTCCTGTGTACGTCAAGTCGAACCGCTCTGGGAGCAAGAAGTCGAGTTGAACCGTCGAGAGCGTCTCTTCTTTGCCGAGCGCCGTCCGGACTTGGACGTCAAGCTTCGGTCCGTAGAACGCCGCTTCGCCTTCGGCCTCGAAATACGGGAGGCCGAGCTCGTCCATCGTCTCTTTCAATTGACGCTGGGCCGTCTCCCAAATCGCATCGTTGTCGAAGTACTTCTCCTTGTCCGCCGGGTCACGGTACGACAAGCGGAAACGATAATCTTTAATCCCGAAGTCAGCGTACACTTCTTGAATCAAGTGGACGATGTCTTTGAACTCTTGCTTCATCTGTTCCGGTGTGACGAACGTGTGCCCGTCATTGAGCACCATGTAACGGACGCGCTGCAAGCCTGTGAGCGCCCCAGACATCTCATAACGGTGCATGCCGCCGAGTTCGGCGATCCGAAGTGGGAGTTCACGGTACGAACGTGGCTCGTGTTTGTAGATTGTCATATGGTGCGGACAGTTCATCGGACGAAGGACGAGTTCTTCGTTGTCCATCTCCATTTTCGGGAACATGTCGTCTTGATAGTGGTCCCAGTGTCCAGACGTCTTATACAAATCGACCGAACCGAGCACCGGCGTATAGACGTGCTGATAACCGAGTTCGAGTTCTTTGTCGACGATATAGCGCTCGACCGTGCGACGAATCGAGGCGCCTTTCGGGAGCCACATCGGCAGACCTTGACCGACTTCTTGCGAGACGAAGAAGAGATCGAGCTCTTTCCCGAGTTTACGATGGTCACGCTCTTTCGCTTCTTCAAGGAGACGCAAGTGTTCTGCGAGCTGTTCTTTCGTCGCCCATGCTGTCCCGTAGATGCGTTGCAACATTTTGTTGTCGGAATCGCCACGCCAGTAGGCCCCGGCGACGCTCATCAATTTGAACACTTTCAATTTCGATGTCGATGCGACGTGCGGTCCACGGCACAAGTCGAAAAATTCGCCTTGATGATACATCGTGAGCGTCTGGTCGGCCGGGATGTCTTCGAGCAATTCGATTTTGAGTGGGTCACCGAGTGCCTGATAGCGGGCGAGCGCCTCGTCACGCGAAACGACTTCACGTGTGATGTCGAGGTTCTCATCGACGATGCGTTTCATCATCTTCTCGATTTCAGGCAAATCCTCTTCGTTGATACGACGGTCCATCTCGATGTCGTAATAGAAGCCGTTCTCGATTGTCGGTCCAATCCCGAGGTAAATCGAGCCTTCATCACCGTAAAGGCGCTTGATTGCTTGCGCCATCAAGTGAGCCGTCGAGTGGCGCATTAAGTCGAGGCCGTCCTCGGAGTCCGGCATGACGAGTTCGATGCGACCGTCTTGTTCGATCGGGCGACGATAATCGATCAATTCCCCGTCAATTTTTGCGGCGAGCGCTTTTTTACGGAGGCCCGGGCTAATCGAACCTGCTACTTCTTCTGCTGTGATGCCGGCTTCGAACTCCTTGACGGCACCGTCTGGAAATGTCAAATGAATCATGTAACTTCCCCTCTCTTTTCATAAAAAAATAAAAAAAGCCCATCCCTATGAAAGGGACGAGCTTTGATTCTCGTGGTACCACCCTCGTTCCCAAGCAGACGCTTGGCTCGAACACACGATAACGAGTGTGACTCGCCGCACGATTGACCCGTGCGGTGCTCGGAGGGAGTAAAACGTTCGGCGTGTCTAGGAAGCTCTCACCAACCTTCCCTCGCTTTGAAACCCGTGACGACGTCTCATGTCCTCTGTCATTGCATCCATTATATGCTATTAGTATAGTCAACCCGTTCGAGAAATACAATCCTTACCGGCGACGATTTTCACCTTTCAACTCGATTTGTGTCGTCGTCGTCGAGATGCGCTGCATGAGCCGTTGCGCTTTCATCTTATTTTGCGGGGATCCGTCAATCGAGAAATGGGTCTCGAGCTCTTCGCCACTGAAGTTCGAACTGTATAGCGTCGGTAACCGGTGCATCATCCGGTACTGCAAGATGATGCCGAACAGCTCGTCGCGCACCCACGGGCTAATCGCCTCGGCCCCGATGTCATCAATCAACAGCACGGGCACGTGTTGGAACGACGTCAAAAACGAATCGAACGAGTCGGTCCGGATTTTCCGTTTCGCTTCCGAAACGAAGCCAGGTGCGTGGACGAGAATCGTCTCGATGTCGGCCACTTTCAACTCGTTGGCGATGGCTGCGAGCAGATACGTCTTCCCGACGCCGAAGCTGCCGTGCAGATACAGACCGTTCACTTTCTGTCTCGTCTTCATCCCGGAGACGAACCGCATCGCCTCACGGAGTGCGATTTTACGGGCGTCATCCGACCAATCGAACGATTCAAAGCTCGCTTCACGCACTTCTTCCGGCAAGAACAGGCTCTTGAACTTTCGGTCCATCTCTTTTTGCCGACGCGCTTGACGATGTTTGACCGTTTCCTCGTAACGGATGGCGACTTGTCCGAGGTCGACATAGAGGACGGGCTGATGGCCCGGAATGACGGCGTTCGCCTCGATGAGCACCTTTCCGTCCATCTGTTCGGCATACTCGCTCAGTTTCGTGAAGCCGAGCTCGATTGCCGCCTCATCTAGCTCCGGATGTGCCTTTAAGAAGGCGATCACGCCAGGATGGTCGAGGGTACGCCGACGAATCGACTCGTACGCTTCCCGAACTTCTTTCCGATTCATCATCTGGGCGAGCGTCTGATTGATACGTTCCATGTCCCTCATCCTTTCTCTTTCAACTCATTGAGCAACTTGACGAGTTCAGCGTCATCTGGCACCGACGCCTCGAGCTCTTGTTTTCGTTTCTGGTCGTACGAGCGTTGCTCTTTCGCGTCCTCTTCAAGCCACTTCGGCAGTTCCGTCTGCGGCGTCTTGCGGCGTGAGCCGACCGTCGTCCGTTGCACGTTCTCGCGCTTCTGTTGTTTCTTCTCAATCAACGCGTCTTGTGTCGCTTCTTGGTCGAGCGCATCTTTCGCATGCACATACCCGGCCGTCTTCCAGCTCGTGGCGATGCGCATCACGTAATTCTCACTAAGCCGCGTCTGCTTCTTCACTTCGATGCAGTAATAGAACAGTGCGTTGATGACGCCTGGGGCGAGTCCGAGCGTATCGACCATCTCGATGATGAGTTGTTCGTCGCTCTTCGATAATTGCGGCGTCTTCCGAAGCGTCGAGACGTATTGATGAGGATGCGCCGTCTCCATCACGTTCGGATCGTCCAAGTCCCCGAGTTCGGTCTTCGTCAACTCGTTCGCCTTCGCTTTTCGATGCCTTGTCTGCTTCTTCTTCAGCTGGAGCACCATCTGGCGACAGCCGTCTCGCTTCTCTTGTTCGCTGAGCGGCAAGTACGCTTCATGGACGAAATACTCTTTCAACATTTCGGCCATCAACTCTTCATCGATTTGAGAGACGTAGGCGAGTTTCGTGATGGTCTCATCCAACTTTTTCGTGAAAAAGCCGACCGGGAAGTTCGTCAACTTTTTGACGATGTCCATATCGAACGTATAGTTGATCTCGATTTTCGCACGGTCCGGTTTCTCATAGTTTTTTTGCGTGAACGCCATATGGTTGACGCCTTTGACGTCGAACACCTCGTTAAAATCTTTCGTCACTTCGACGATGCCGGCTGGAAGCGGGTCGATCGTGAATCGACCTTGCAACTGTTTGAAGCGGACCTCGCCTACCTTATAGAAGAGAAAACTCGACAACAGGCCGTCGTTCAAGAACGTGTGCGGCGCGAGCGGGACCCGCAACTGATACACGTACTGCGTGACGCGCGCGTCTTTCGTCTTATACGTTCGCACGAGTCCAATCGCTTCGAGCCGGAACAGGCTGTCCGTCAGCTCGCTAATCGAATACTCGAGCATTTCACATAAGGCGCTGTGTGACATATAATTCGATTTCATTTTCCCAGGTTTCAGTTCACTCCAAAGCGTCTGATAGAGCGCGAGCGCTTTTACCCCGATGACCGGTTGATACAGATGATAGAGCGATTGATAGGACTCGCGATCGACGAGCCCCGTGCTCATGATGAGCAGTTCATCGGTCCCAAAGATGGTCCGTTCTTTTTCCATAGTGATTCTCCCCTGAAAAAAGGCGACCAGAAGGCCGCCCTTAGTTGGTCGATTTTTCTTGCTTCATTAAATCTTCTAGTTCTTTAAAGAACACGGAAATATCTTTGAATTGGCGATACACCGAGGCGAAGCGGACGTACGCCACTTCGTCGACGCGGGCGAGTTCGTTCATGACGAGTTCGCCGACTTGTTCACTCGGAATCTCGGACTGGCCGAGCGCACGTAACTGTTGTTCGACTTTCGTGACGACACCTTCAAGCTGTTCGAGCGTGACCGGACGTTTCTCACAGGCGCGAATGATCCCGCGAAGCACTTTCTCGCGACTGAACTCTTCTCGATTCCCATCTTTCTTGACGATGATGAGCGGCGTTTGTTCAACCGTCTCGAACGTTGTGAACCGATAGCCGCACTGCTCACACTCGCGGCGACGGCGAATTGAATAAAAATCCTGAACTGGACGGGAGTCGAGCACCCTCGTTCCGTTATGATCACATTTAGGACAACGCATGCTCAAGCCTCCTTATCATTCAACAGTTTTGTTTCCGATGGCTCGGAGCGGGAATTTTTGTTGTAACGCCTCATAATACGTCACCACGATTTGACGAAGGTCTGGACCGAAGCGGCTATCCCGGTTCAACGTGAAGTCGACCGCTGTCCGTCCCCCGTCGACTTGAATGACAGTCGCGAGTGCGTCCCATCCGTCACCTTGAAACGCGAGTTCGCCTCGGTCTGCATCGACACGGCGAACCGTCTGCCCTTCTGCCTTGATTGTTTCCTCGAGCCACTTCATGACGGCGTTCGGAGACGCGGCATAGTAACGGGTGCGCAACGCTTCCTGTTTATGCGAATCATCTGTCTGGATATGTGTTTGAAACTTATCGAATACTCCCATTTTCCACCTCAACAACTCATTTATATACGTTAAGCATATCAAAATTAAGGCGTTAACAAAACAATTAAAAGGGCTGACCGAAAATCGGCCAGCCTCAAAAGGTCAATCTGATTATTTGCTGATTGCCACTTGCGCTTCAGGAACACGGATTGGTCCCATTCCACGATCAAGTTTGACGTCTTCACGCACTTTCGCGTCCAAACCTTCAGCGATATACTGCGACGCTGTAGCCGGATCGATGCGGTCCCCACATGTGAACACATCGACTGATGCGTAGCCATGCTCCGGGAAGCTGTGAATCGTCAAGTGCGATTCTGAGATGATCACGACTCCACTCACACCGTGCGGCGCGAATTTGTGGAAAGCAACTTCACGGACTTCAGCGCCCGAGCGAAGTGCTGCATCGACGAACAAGCGCTCGATGTAGTCGATATCGTTCAATTTGTCGGGATTGCACTCCCAAAGTTCTGTAATAATGTGACGTCCCATAGTATCCATATTAGTGGATCCCCCTTTACATCAATGGTCTCAAAGTAGTTGATGATCACTCACTTTGTGCCTGAATCGCCCACAACCACGGGGGCAAGTTAGTCCAGAGAGGTCCTAACCCTTTAAGTTGCGTTTGTCAGACCAATTGAAGTTCACGAGTTAGAGTGTATCGTGTTTGGGACGTCGTTACAAGACATTTGTTTCATTTCTTTAAAAATATTTTTCGTTAAATATATTTTTTTAGGCGTGGGTTTCTTGTTGCCCGATTTGAAGGTAGCTCGCGACCATGTCCAACAAGTCGACGACACGGCATGAATAGCCCCATTCGTTGTCATACCACGCGAGTACTTTGACATGGTTCCCTCCAATCACCATCGTCGAATCCGCATCGATGATGGACGAGCGCTCATCGCCATTGAAATCGATTGAGACGAGCGGTTCGGTCGATACACCGAGAATGCCCGTCATCTCCCCATGGGCCGCACGCTCGAACGCTTCGTTCACTTCATCGACCGTCACGTCCCGGCGCAATTCGACGACGAGGTCGACGAGTGAGACGTTCGGGGTCGGCACCCGGAGCGCCATCCCGTTCAACTTACCTTGAAGCTCTGGCAGTACGAGGCCAATCGCTTTCGCGGCCCCTGTCGAAGTCGGTATAATCGAAGTACCACAAGCACGGGCCCGACGTAAGTCTTTATGCGGGTTGTCGATGTTGTTTTGGTCGTTCGTGTACGCATGCACCGTCGTCACGAGACCGGTCTCGATCCCGAACGTCGAGTCGAGCACTTTGACGACCGGTCCGAGACAGTTCGTCGTACACGAGGCGTTCGAGATGATGTGGTCGTGCTCCGGTGTGTACTCCCGATCATTGACCCCCATCACGATCGTCCGCACGTCGCCTTTACCAGGCGCCGTCAAAATCACTTTCTTCGCTCCGGCCGTCAAATGTTTCGACGCACCGATGTCTGAATTGAACTTCCCAGTCGCTTCAACGACGATTTCAATGTCGAGCTCGCGCCACGGCAACTTCTCCGGGTCTCGCTCGGCCACGAGTTCGATTCGCTTCCCGTCGACGATAAGCGCATCCCCATGCGCTCGAACCGTCAACCCGAACGGTCCGTGGACCGTGTCATGTTTAATCAAATGCGCCAGCGTCTCGGCTGGATAACTCGCATTGATGGCCACGACCTCATGCCGGCCCTCAAGCATCAATTTCCGGAACACCATTCTCCCGATTCGTCCAAATCCATTGATCGCCACTTTCGTCCCCATTCTAGTTCCCCCTTTTTTCTGCGTTACGACACCATTATAACGGATAATTGGAAGCGTTTTCACTATCAATCGTCACATTTCTTTCACTTTTTTACAGTTTGAGTTTTATAAAAGAGGGAAATTCGTTCTAGAGCTTGGAAAGGAGCAATGTTTTATGTTTGGTTGGGGCGACATCGATAAATTCGTCATTTCATTTTTCATCATCTTGCCGATCGTGACATTGATTCATCAATTCGGTCATTTCTTTTTCGCGAAACTGTTCGGTGGATCACTCGACATGGAGATTGGTACGGGGAAAAAATTATTCAAAGTCGGCCGATTGCAGTTCAATCGCGTCTACTTTTATGATGCGTGGTGTCAATTCACCGATTTAAAAGTGAGCAATCGTCTGACGAGGAGCCTCGTCTATGCCGGCGGATCGCTTTTCAACTTGGCGAGCATCTTAATCGTGAACGGATTCATCTTGGCACGGGAAATCGAACCGACCATTTATACGTATCAGTTCGCATACTTCTCGTTCTACTATATCTTCTTCTCGCTTTACCCGATTTACTATTCCAACGGTCACCCGAGCGACGGTCGCGCCATCTATGACACGTGGCGAAAAGGTAGACCCGAATCCGACCCGCTCAATTAAAAGACGCACCCCTTGAATGAGGATGCGTCTTCACGAAAGAAGGCGTCAGACGCCTTCTTTTTTCGTGTCCCGAAACTGATTGACGAGCCGATCGACTTGAGGCGGCAGTTCACCGAGCGCCCCGTTATTGTTAATCAAGTAGTCTGCTTGATGTTTTTTCTCTTCAATCGGGATTTGGGCATGAATCCGGGCGAGTGCTTCCTCTTTCGTCAAGCCGTTCCGTTCCATGAGCCGCATCAATTGAATCTCTTCCCGGCAATAGACGACGACCGTGTAGTCGACAAGATCGCGCATCGTCCCTTCGAACAAGAGCGGGATGTCGAAGATGACGACCGTCTCGCCCGACTCTGCGTACCCTTTCATCTCTTCGACCATCTCTTCCCGGATGGCGGGGTGCATGAGTTGATTGAGGAGTTGACGTTTCGCATCGTCATGAAAAATCTCGCGCCCGAGCGCCGGTCGATTCAATCGATCCCCGTCGAAACACGCCGGGAACGCTTCACGGACTGCGGCGAACGCTTTTCCATTCGGCTCGATGACCTTACGGGCAATTTGATCGGCATCGATAATCGGGATGCCACGTTGTCGAAACAGGCGTGAGACGGTCGACTTCCCGGTCGCGATTCCGCCTGTCAAACCAATCTTCAACATCTTCTCCACCTCTTACTGTTGGCAGTGCGGACAGTAATGCGTACCCCGTCCGCCTAGTTTCATCTTCTCAATCGACCGGCCGCACTTCTGGCACGGGTTGCCGGTCTGTCCGTAGACGTAAAGTGTCTCTTGGAACGTGCCGGTCGCCCCGTCTGGATTCGTGTAGCTCCGAATCGTGCTCCCCCCTCGCTCAATCGCCTCGGTCAAGACGGCAATCGCCTCTTGCCGGACCGTCTCAACTTCAGCATATGACAA
Organism: Exiguobacterium alkaliphilum 12/1; assembly: GCF_000714435.1. Classification (GTDB taxonomy): domain Bacteria; phylum Bacillota; class Bacilli; order Exiguobacteriales; family Exiguobacteriaceae; genus Exiguobacterium; species Exiguobacterium alkaliphilum. The sequence continues at coordinate 115,421 of NZ_JJMW01000015.1, read as the reverse complement.
GCTCGCTGCCGGTCGGGTCGGATGGACACCGGCCCGAAACAGCGTCTCATCGACATAGATGTTACCGAGTCCGACAAAAATGGATTGGTCAAGTAGCGCCGTCTTGATGGCGCGGACGTTCATCCGGCTCAGCCGTCTGTGTAACGCTTCGGCCGTGACATCCGGATCGAACGGCTCGAGCGCGAGAAGCGACAGCGGGGGTGTGACGAATAGTTCCTCATTCGTCTTCAACTCCATCGTCCCGAACTTTCGGACGTCATTGTAATGGAGCGTCGTCCCGTCCGTGAACGTGAAGACGACATGCGAATGTTTGACCGGACTGACTCTTTCGTCATGCGGGAAGAATTTCCCTTCCATCCGTAAGTGCGAAACGAGATATCCGTTCGTCAATTTGAATAAGATGAACTTTCCACGCCGCTCGACGTCTAGAATCGTCTCACCGAGCAAGTGCTCGACGAACTGATCCGGCTCGTGCCCACGGATGATTTTTGCGTCAAACACGTCTACGGCTTCAATCGTTTTTCCGGAGACGAACGGCCGTAATCGACGACAGACCGTCTCCACTTCAGGTAGTTCAGGCATAACAAGTTCCTTTCTAGTCTTTATTTTGTATCAAACCACGTCTCGCCGAACGAGCCGTCGGCGCGAAGCGGTACATCGAGTTGAATCGTGTGCTCCATCGCCTGTTTGACGAGCTTCTCGAGCGCCTCGGTCTCTTCTTTCGGTCCTTCAAAGATGAGTTCATCGTGCACTTGTAACAATAACTTCGACTGGAGTGTCGAGGTTCGAAGCGCCTGATCGACGTCAATCATCGCTTTCTTGATGATATCAGCCGCTGTCCCTTGAATCGGGGTGTTGATGGCTGTCCGCTCCGCGAACCCACGCAGATTGAAATTGCGTGAATGGATGTCTGGGATGTTGCGACGACGCTTCAGCATCGTCTCGACGTATCCGTGTTCACGTGCCCGTTCAATCGCCTCGTCCATGAATCGTTTCACGCCCGGGAACTGTTCGAAATACGTGTCGATGAACGTTTGCGCTTCTTTTCGACTAATCCCAAGGTTTTGTGACAATCCATAATCACTGATGCCATAGATGATGCCGAAGTTGACCGCCTTCGCTTGGCGGCGCATGAGTGACGTCACATCCTCTTTGGCGACTTTGAAAACGTTCGCTGCCGTCGAGGTATGGATGTCTTCGTCATGCAAGAACGCATCGAGCATCTTCTCGTCTTGGGACATGTGCGACATGATCCGTAACTCGATTTGTGAATAGTCGACAGCGTACAGTACCCAGCCCGGTTCGCTTGCTGTGAACGCCTTACGAATCCGGCGTCCCTCCTCGAGTCGAATCGGGATGTTCTGTAAGTTCGGGTTGACCGAAGAGAGACGCCCGGTTTGCGTCAGCGTCTGCGTGTAACGGGTATGAATCTTCCCGTCTTCCTTCACGACTTTTTGCAACCCTTCGACATAGGTCGATTGGAGTTTTCCGAGCTCTCGGTAATGCATGATGTGTTCGATAATCGGATGGAGCGGTGCCAGCTTCTCGAGCACGTCCGCCGCCGTCGAATAGCCGGTCTTCGTCTTCTTGACCGGCGGGAGCGCCAACTTCTCAAATAAGATGACGCCGAGTTGTTTCGGCGAGTTAATATTGAACGCTTCGCCGGCAAGATGGTGAATCTCTGACTCAAGTTGTTCGATCCGGCCACCTAAATCTTGCTCCATCGCCTGCAACGTCGCCACATCGATGTGAATACCGGCCCATTCCATTTCGGCGAGGACCGAGACGAGCGGACGTTCTAAGTCTTCATAGAGCGACGTCTGTTCGTTCTCGACGAGCGCCGCGGCGACATGGTCGAAGAGCGACAAGATCGCCATCGCTTTCTCGGCGAGATGTTGCTCGAGCACGTCACGTTCCGGGATGTGGCGCTTCGCCCCTTTGCCGTAGACGGCATCGTCTTCCGGTAACGTGTGTTCGAAGTGGGCCGCAATCGAATCGAGCGTCGTCCCACCTGACAAGTTGAGCAAATAACCGGCCACGAGCAAGTCCTCGTACCCGACAAGCGTGAGCCCGTTTCGTTTCAGCTGGATGATCGTCTGTTTCGCATCGAGACAGATCGTCCTGCGCGCTTCATCCGCCAGCCATTCTTTAACGATATCGGTCTTAAGGAGCGAGGCGTCACCGACCGTCACGCCCGCACTCGAGGCGATGGCGACACCGATCATCGGTTCTTCGAAATAATCTTCACGCAGTTGCTCGAGGAACAACACGGCACGCGACAAGTCCTGGGCGTCGAGCTCGATGTGCGTCACCTCCTGCCTCGGGGCAGGTTCGACTGCATCTTCATCCGTTTGAAGCTTGCCGATTAGCGATTTGAATTGCAGGCTCATGAAAAGTGGTTTCACTTTCGAGACGTCATACGGGTGGAACGCCAGCTGGTCGACGTCGACCTCAATCGGTACGTCCGTATGGATCGTGGCGAGCTGTTTCGACAGCTTCGCTTCATGCTCGTTCGCCTCTACCTTCTCTTTTTGTTTCCCTTTTAGTTCAGCCGTGTGGGCATACAACCCTTCGACCGATCCGTAGGCGTTCAATAGCTTCAGCGCCGTCTTCTCTCCGACACCCGGGATACCAGGAATGTTATCCGACTTATCGCCCATGAGTCCTTTTAAATCGATCATCTGGCGCGGGTTCAGACCGTCATAGCGCTCTTTAAAGGCCGTTTCATCCATCGTCTCGACATCGGTGATGCCCCGCTTCGTCAAGTAGACGGTGACGCGGTCATCAATCAGTTGTAACAAGTCTTTATCCCCCGTCACAATCGTCACGTTGTCGAACTCGTCTCGCTTCGAGAGCGTCCCGATAATATCGTCAGCCTCATAGTTGTCGAGCTCGAGCACTTGGATGCCAAACGCCTCACAAATCTCGCGGACGATCGGGAACTGTTCACGTAGCTCACCCGGCGTCTTCTCGCGTCCCCCTTTATAGTCCGCATATGTATCGTGGCGGAACGTCTTCTTCGAGGCATCGAACGCGACAGCGAAATGCGTCGGTCGCTCATCTTCCATCAATTTCAATAGCATCATCGTGAACCCGTACACCGCATTCGTGTTCCGGCCCGATGCATCCGTCATCGGAGGCAGCGCGAAAAATGCACGGTACGTCAGAGAATTCCCATCAAGGAGCAGCAATTTATTCATTCTAGTAACCTCCATTCGCTTCTGACTCCATCATATCATACGGGCACATGCGTTCGAAAAAAAAGACCCTTTTCTAGTGACTAGAAAAGGGTCTCCTTCGCGCCCGTGTGGAGATGAGCACCGGACACGACACGAGATGATGAAGAGGTCTCGTCTATAGAATAGCAAGTCTTTGTTAAGACGGTATGAACAGAACGTGAACTCCTTGTTAAGGCAAGGGGAATTCAATCGTGAACGTCGTCCCTTCCCCTTCCACGCTATCGACTTGAATCGTCGCATGATGGAGGTCGACGATGTGCTTGACGATAGCGAGTCCGAGTCCCGTCCCACCGGAGTTCCGACTCCGCGCCTTATCGACGCGATAGAACCGCTCAAAGATGCGGCTTATCTCTTTCTCGGCGATACCAATGCCATTGTCTTTGACGATCAACCTTCCTATCGCGTCATTTCGTTCGACAGCGATTTCGACCCGGCTGCCTTCCGGTGAATAGTTGATCGCGTTCGCGACGAGGTTTAAAATCACCTGCTTGATGCGGTTCATGTCGGCTTGGAGCATCACTTCCCCGTCGTGCCGCGTCTCGAGTTGAATCGATTTCCGCTCAGCCTTCTGGCTCAAGACGAGACTTACTTCTTCTACAAGTTGATTCAACTGCACTGGCGTGAACTCCAAATGAAAATCTTCCCGTTCGAGCCGCGACAATTCGAGTAAATCTTCGACGAGCATCTGCATCCGAGTCGCTTCTTTTTGAATGATATCGAGGAACTGGTCTCGCAGCTCCGGCACTTCTTTCGCCCCGTCGAGGAGCGTCTCACTGAAGCCACGAATCGACGTGAGCGGCGTCTTCAACTCGTGACTGACGTTGGCGACGAAGTCTTTGCGCATCTTCTCGAGCCGCTTCAGTTCACTAATATCGTTGAACAAGAGAGTCGTGCCACGGAGCATCCCCGTATCGCTGAAGATCGGCGCCGCCGATACCATATACGTCCGTTGATTGAATCCGGTCCGAATCGACAATTGACGCCGATGCGGTTCTTCGGTCAAATAGACGTCTTCGATTAACGTCTCGACGTCCGGACTCGGTAAAATCCCGTGATAAAACTGGCCAATCATCAACTCATCGTATTGGAACATGTCCCGATACGACCGGTTCACGAGTGTGACGATGCCGCGTTCGTCGACGAGTAAAAGACCGGCCCCCATATATTCGATGAGCGATTCGAGCCGTGCCCGCTGGACCGCCTCTCCGAGTGAAATCGTTTCGAGGTTCCGCGCGAGGACGTTAATCGATCCGGCCAGACTCCCCGTCTCGGCATCGTTTCGCAACTCATAGACGCGGGCCCGATAGTTCCCATCGGCGAGTTCGCGCAAGACGATCGTCGCCTCATCGATTGGCCGAATGAATTGGTTCGTCAAATTGTGGAGCACGAACAAGATGATGAAGAATGAAAAGAACAAGGCAAAAGCGATCGTCATCCAAATGCGGTTGTATACACTCTCTAAATCCGAGACGTAACGGATGAAGCTGAGGTACACCGTTTCCTCCGACGACAACGTGATCGGTTTCGTGAACTGAATCAAGTCGTCACGTGTGGCGTTCCCGAACTCCCCGTCACTCGAGATCGTCTCCGGGTCAACGCGATATTCGAACGACCCGACACGGAACGGGGTACCCGCGATGACTTGCATGTTTCGATTGAGCAGTAAGATATCGAAACTGCTCTCGTCATCGATTTGGCCCACATAATCTTGAATCTCGTTCAACTCCCCGCCATCGAGATATAGGGCGGCGAGTTTCGTATCTTCTTTCAAACGGTCGCGCTCCGAGTCCAAGTAGAAATCTTTGAACAGCTGACCGAGCACGATCCCGAGCGTGAGCAACACACCCGTGACAAGCAGGATGAGCGTCGTTAAAAAGCGCGAGCGATACGTCTTCATTCGGACATCGGCTCTTCCATCTTATAGCCGAGTCCACGAATCGTCTTAATATACGACGGTTTCTTCGTCACCGGCTCAATCTTTTCGCGCAAGTGGCTGATGTGCACATCGACGATTCGCGTGTCCCCGACAAAGTCGTAATTCCAAATCGCAGACAAGAGTTGATCTCGCGTCAAGACACGCCCTTTGTTCTTCGCCAAATAAGCGAGGAGTTCGAACTCTTTCGGGGTCAGTTCGAGACGTTCCCCTTTTTTGAACACCTCGTAATTCGATGTGACGATCTTCACGTCACCAATCTCGATGACATCCTCATCGACCGCGGCGACCTCGGCCGGGGCCGAACGTCGAAGAATCGCTTTCACGCGGGCGACGACTTCTCGTGGGCTGAACGGTTTCGTCAAATAATCGTCCGCCCCGAGCTCGAGACCGAGCACTTTATCAAACTCATCATCCTTTGCTGTCAGCATCAAGATTGGAGTATTTACTTTTTGTTGACGCAGTCGCTTGCATACCTCGAGCCCGTCCATCTCCGGCAACATCAAATCGAGCACGATGAGTACCGCGTCTTGTCTCTCCGCAAGCTCAAGACCGGTCTTCCCGTCATGGGCAGTCTCCACTTCAAATCCTGCTTGCTCCAAGTTAAATTTCAACAACGTCGCAATCGACACTTCATCATCGACAACAATCACTTTATCGGCCACACGTGTTCCTCCTCTAATGTCTTCTTCATGTTCCATTTTACAAAGCAATCGCGCCCGACACCAACTTCAAAGCAAATCTTTACAAAAACAAAACAAATCCACGTTCTATCCCAAGTGTAGCACGGTCCAATCCGTTTCATCTCCACAAAAAAGTCCTGCCCACGATTGTGGACAGGACTTCCTCGTCATGTAAGGACGTTCAAGACAGACCGGACGGAGTCGGCTGAACGCTGAAGCGCAGCCGTCTCGTCTTCCGTCAACTCAAGTTCGAGCACACGCTCAATCCCGTTCGCGCCAAGAATCGTCGGGACACCAAGGTAGAGGTCGTGGAAACCGTATTCGCCGTCGAGATACGCGATGGCCGGCAAGATTCGACGCTGGTCTTTTAAAATCGCTTCGACCATCTCGACGATGGCGGCAGCCGGCGCATAGTAGGCCGACCCGTTCCCAAGGAGCTGGACAATTTCTCCGCCACCTTTTCGAGTCCGATTCACAATCGCTTCGATTTGGTCATGCGACAACAGTTTCTCGAGCGGGATGCCCCCTGCATACGAATAGCGGATGAGCGGGACCATGTCATCCCCGTGCCCACCGAGCACGAAGCCGGAGACGTCTTTCACCGAGACGTTCAACGCCTCGGCGACGAACGTCCGGAATCTTGCCGTATCGAGGACACCCGATTGTCCGATGACACGTTCTTTCGGGAAGCCCGACTCTTTGAACGCGGCATACGTCATCGCGTCGACCGGGTTCGTCAAGACGATCAAAATCGCATCTGGTGAATATCGTGCCACTTCTTTCGTGACCGCTCGCATCACGTTGGCGTTCGTCGAGACGAGGTCGTCCCGACTCATGCCTGGCTTGCGCGCGATGCCTGCCGTGATGACGACGATATCTGACCCGGCCGTGTCCGCATAGTCTGACGTCCCGGTGATCCACGAGTCAAACCCTTGAATCGGCGCCGTCTCTTGCATATCGAGCGCCTTTCCTTTCGTCGGGTTTTCGTTGTCTTTCATATCGAGCAGGACGACGTTACCGAGTTCTTTTTGAGCCAAATACAGTGCCGTCGTGGCGCCTGTGAATCCGCTACCGATCACCGAGATCTTATTGCGACGAATCATTGTGCTCTCCCCCTTGGTTTGGCTGATGTCTTACATGTTTTTGATCAATTCATCCGCAAACTCTGAACACTTCACTTCTGTCGCGCCGTCCATGAGACGGGCAAAATCGTACGTGACGACTTTTGAAGCGATCGTTTTCTCCATCGAGTTGATGATGAGGTCAGCCGCTTCGTTCCAGTTCATATGACGGAGCATCATTTCTCCAGACAAGATGACCGATGACGGGTTGACCTTGTCGAGGCCGGCATACTTCGGTGCCGTCCCGTGTGTCGCTTCGAAAATGGCGTGGCCTGTCACGTAGTTGATGTTCGCTCCAGGTGCGATCCCGATTCCGCCGACTTGGGCAGCGAGTGCGTCCGAGATGTAGTCACCGTTCAAGTTCATCGTCGCGACGACATCGAACTCACGCGGACGTGTCAAAATCTGTTGCAAGAAGATGTCGGCAATCGAATCTTTTACGATGATTTTACCTTCTGCCTCGGCTTTAGCTTGTGCATCGTTTGCAGCCGCTTCGCCTGACTCTTCTTTGATGCGGTCATACTGTGCCCATGTGAAGACTTTGTCGCCGTATTCTTCCTCAGCGAGCTCGTAGCCCCAGTTTTTGAAGGCGCCTTCTGTGAACTTCATGATGTTGCCTTTATGGACGAGCGTGAGCGATTTACGGTTGTTCGCAATCGCGTACTCGAGCGCGGCACGAACAAGGCGTTTCGTTCCTTCAGACGATACCGGCTTGATGCCGATACCAGATGTTTCTGGGAAACGGATCTTGTTGACGTTCATCTCTTCTTTCAAGAAAGTAATCAACTTCTTCACTTCGTCGCTGCCTGATGCGTACTCGATCCCTGCGTAGATGTCTTCTGTGTTCTCGCGGAAGATGACCATGTCTGTATCCTCTGGGCGTTTGACCGGTGAAGGAACGCCTGTGAAGTAACGGACCGGGCGCAAGCATGTGTACAAGTCGAGTTCTTGACGGAGTGCGACGTTGAGTGAGCGAATCCCGCCGCCGACCGGCGTCGTCAATGGACCTTTGATGGCAATCAAATATTCACGGATTTCATCAAGCGTCTCGTTCGGGAGCCATTCACCTTTTTGGTTGAACGCCTTCTCCCCAGCGTACACTTCCATCCATTCGATTTTCTTCTCGCCGCCATATGCCTTCTCGACAGCTGCATCAAAGACGCGAACTGCTGCGTTCCAAATATCAGGACCTGTGCCGTCCCCGATGATGAATGGAATCGTTGGTACGTTTGGTACGTTGAGCGCACCGTTTTCTACAGTAATTTTCTGACCTTGTGTCAACATATGAATCCCCCTAAGTACATTACTGTAGGCCGACGCTTGCGCCGACCTACGTCACTTGTTAGTTTACCAAAGTTTATGTCTAAATTGTGACTCGATCTTTTTCGTTCGCCTTAGCGCTCGTTGACCGGCACGTAAGAACGATGCGCTTCGCCGACATATTCCGCACGTGGACGGATGAGACGGTTGTCTGCGTATTGCTCGAGGATGTGGGCGATCCACCCAGACATCCGTGACACGGCGAAAATCGGCGTGAACAACTCTTCGTCAAGACCGAGCGCATAGTATGTGGATGCCGAATAGAAATCGACGTTCGGCTTCAAGCCTTTTTCCGTCTCGACGAGGTGGTCGATTTTCTCCGACATTTCGTACCATTCCGGCTCACCGATTTGGGCTGTCAATTGACGGCTCATCTCTTTCAAGTGTTTCGCCCGTGGGTCGCCGTCCTTGTAGACGCGGTGACCGAAGCCCATGATTTTCTCACGACGCTCGAACTTGCCGCGAACGTAATCCTCGACTTTATCGACCGATCCGATTTCATGCAACATCTTCATGACCGCCTCGTTGGCACCGCCGTGGAGCGGGCCTTTCAATGCACCCATCGCCGCCGTCACGCCCGAATACATATCCGAGAGTGTCGCGACACAGACGCGGGCCGTGAACGTCGATGCGTTCAATTCATGGTCGGCGTGCAAGATGAGCGCTTTGTCGATCGTCTTCTCAGCGACTTCACTCGGCTCTTCTCCGTTCAACATGTAGAGGAAGTTGGCCGCATACGACAAGCCTTGCTTCGGCGCGACGGGTTGCTCCCCTTTACGAAGTCGTGCGAACGCCGTCACGATCGTCGCGATTTGCGCTTGAAGCCGAATCGCTTTACGCATGTTCGCCTCGTCACTCATATCTTCTGACTCGTCGTCATAAAGAGCGAGTTGCGAGAGCGCTGTGCGAATCGTCGCCATCGCGTTCGCCGATTTCGGTGCCCGCTCGAGCGTCGCGATGACGTCTTCCGGTAACTTCGCCTCCTTCACGAGTGCTGCTGAAAGTGTATTTAATTCGTCCGCTTTAGGAAGACGATCGTTCCATAACAAGAAGACGACTTCTTCAAACGTGGCGTGGTCCGCCAAATCATCAATTGTGTACCCTCCGTAAGTCAATTGTCCATCGATAATCGAACTTACTTTCGAGGCTGCTGCCACAATCCCTTCTAACCCTTTTGTTGTTGACATCCATAACTCCCCCTCAGTCTTTAAAAGTGGTCGACCGTATGAAACCAGTCTATGTGTAGGGAATAAGAACGGCCGCCGAACGCTTTCCCCACGATCGTGTTTCGACGCCAACCCGTCCTGTCCTCCATTCAGTATAAACAATTTACTGAAAAAAAGAAATGTAAGCGTATCCAGTCGTCAAAATTTGTCAAAACCATTTCTCAAGCAGTTGATAGCCGCCTAAAATGAGGGCGGCGATCCCTGCCCCGACGAGCGGCCCGACCGGTACACCTTTCATAAAACCGACCGCTAAAATCGTTCCGGCAAGGAGCGCCGTCGTCACGACCGGGTCGACGCGCATGAGTTGAACGCCCTGGCCAGCAGCGACGGCGACGAAGATCCCGGAAGCGAACGCGATGACCCCGACCGGCCCTTTAATACTATTCCACAATTCACGAAAACCTATGTCTCCCGTTGCAATCGGAACGAGGACGGCGATGGTGATGATTGTCACGCCCCAATGGATCCCTTTCGAGGCGAGCGTCGGGAACAGTTGATCACCGAACCCGACCGCCTTGATAATCAACAAGACGCTGCTGGCGATGATGACCGATTGGTTATGCGAGACGATCCCAATTAAGACGAGCAACAATAAGAATAGATACGCACTCATATGACTCCTTCTTTCTGAATGGAAAAAGAACCGACCTCATCGCTAAGGTCGGTTCGATTGGCATTCGATTACGCGTTGTAGATTTTACCAGTGAGTGGGTCGATCGAAATCATCTGACCATCACGGAGCGTTGATGTCGCAGACTCGACACCGACGATGACTGGTTTACGAAGCGATGGTCCGACGATGCCGGCATGGCTCGTCAATCCGCCGTCTTCCGTGATGATTCCAGCCGCTTTCTCGATCGCTGGCATCATTTCTTTATCTGTGAACGGTGCGACGAGGATCATACCCTCTTTCGCTTTCGCGTTCGCTTCTTCCGCATTGTTCGCAACCACGACTTCGCCGACGAGACCGCGCTCACCGATGCCGCGTCCGTTCGCGAGGGCGTGACCGACGATGTGAACTTTCATCATGTTCGTCGTTCCAGCAGTCGCAGCCGGGATTCCTGCTGAGATCACGACGAGGTCGCCATCTGTGACAAATCCAGCGTGACGTGCTGCCTCAGAAGCCTGTACCAACATCTCATCCGTGTTGTTCGGCATCGTGTCGGCGACGATCGGGTATACGCCCCAAACGAGGTTCAATTGACGTGCCACGCGCTCTGATTCCGTCACCGCGATAATGTTCGCCTCTGGACGATACTTCGCTGTACGGGCAGCCGTGTAACCTGATTGTGTCGGCGTCAAGATTGCTTTCGCGTTCAAGTTGATTGCCGTGTAGGCAACCGCTTGTGAGATTGCATCCGTCACCGTGTGCTCGCTGCGCTTCTGGCGATCTTTGAGCAAGTTTTTGTAGTCGAGCATTTGTTCCGTGCGAACAGCGATCGCTGCTTGCATTTGAACTGACTCGATTGGGTAGTCCCCGGCAGCCGTCTCACCAGAGAGCATGACTGCATCTGTCCCATCAAGGATGGCGTTGGCAACGTCCGACGCTTCCGCACGTGTCGGGCGTGGGTTGCGTTGCATTGAGTCGAGCATCTGTGTAGCCGTGATGACTGGTTTCCCGAGGTCGTTACATTTCTTGATCAATTCTTTTTGGACGGGTGTCACTTCTTCCGTCGGGATCTCGATACCGAGATCTCCACGAGCGACCATCAAACCGTCAGAAATCGCCAAGATTTCGTCGATATTGTCGACACCTTCTTGGTTCTCGATTTTCGGATAGATTTTGATGTGTGACGCGTTGTTGCGTTCAAGAAGTTGACGAATCTCAACGACGTCAGACGCACGGCGGACGAACGATGCCGCGATGACATCGATGTCTTGTGAAATCCCGAACTCGATGTCGGCGATGTCTTTGTCTGTAAGGGCAGGAAGGTTTACCTTGACGTTAGGCAAGTTGACACCTTTCTTCGTCTTGATAACGCCTTCGTTTTCGATGACGCAGCGAAGATCACGGTTCGGGAGCTTCTCAACGACAAGGAGACCGATGAGTCCGTCATCGAGCATGATGCGTGACCCGACTTCAACGTCTTCGTAGAGACCTTCGTACGTGACCGAGAAACGATCTTTCGTTCCGACGATTTCTTCTGTCGAGACGATGATGACTTCTTTTCCTTTTTCGAGGAGTGCTTTTCCGTCTTCAAACGTATGTGTACGGATTTCAGGACCTTTCGTGTCAAGAAGAACCGTCACGACTTTGCCGGCAGCTTTTGCTGCTTCGCGGATGTCGCGGATACGTGCGCCGTGCTCTTCATAGTCACCGTGTGAGAAGTTGAGACGGGCGACGTTCATACCGGCTTCAATCATTTCCGGAAGACGTTTCTCTGAAGCTGGTCCAATCGTACATACAATTTTCGTTCTACGCATAAATAAAAACCTCCTAGGGGATGTATTACATTTACACACAGAAAACGGGGGGTCAACCGACCTGATCCCGTCTCTGTGGAGTTCACTGGTACTCGTTAAATCGAAAGTTGGTTCGAAAGATCGATCAACTGCATATCGAGCGTGTGCTTGTTGTGATCGAGCGCTTCGTCGATATCGAGATCCATCAACTTACCGGCACGAATGCCGACGACACGTCCTGCCTTGCCTTCGAGCAAGATTTCGACGGCGTAAGCACCCATGCGGCTCGCAAGCACGCGGTCCGCAGCAGTTGGGGAACCGCCACGTTGAATGTGTCCAAGAATCGTCACGCGTGTCTCTGAGTTTGTCTTCTCAGCGATCATTTTTCCGATCTCTTCCGCACTGCCGGCGCCTTCAGCGACGACGACGATCGAGTGTTTCTTACCGCGAGCCACACCATGGTTGATGCGTTCCACGATCGCACTCAAGTCTTCTGGACGTTCTGGGACGAGGATTGACTCGGCACCACCGGCAAGACCGGCATAAAGTGCGATATCACCTGCGTCACGGCCCATCACTTCAATGACATACGTCCGTTCATGGGATGATGCCGTGTCGCGAATCTTGTCGATTGCGTCGAGCGCCGTGTTGAGCGCCGTATCGAAACCGATTGTCGCGTCCGTTCCTGGGATGTCATTGTCGATCGTACCTGGAAGTCCAATCGTCGGGAAACCGAGTTCCGTCAACTTTTGGGCGCCACGGTATGAACCGTCTCCACCAATTACTACGAGCGCGTCGATGTCGAATTTCTTCAACTGCTCGACCGCTTTCGCACGACCCTCTTCCGTTCTAAACTCAGGGCAACGGGCCGAACGTAAGAATGTTCCTCCGCGTTGAATGATATCGCCGACCGAACCGAGGTTCAATTCGACGAGATCTCCTTCGATTAGACCTTGATAGCCGTTATACACACCGTACACTTCTAGACCTTCGAAAATTGCTTTTCGGGTCACGGCACGGACTGCAGCGTTCATTCCAGGGGCGTCTCCCCCACTTGTCAATACCGCAATACGTTTTAAATTCACGTCACTCACCTCTTATGTGTTTTAACGAAATCTGAAAATAAAATACCATGTCTGACCTTTGTTTTACAACACAAGTATGTGAAAAAAAAACATGGGGTACGTTCGGAAACGGTCAACCGGTGAACGATTGAACGGTTTGGCTATGCGGTTGTTACCGTTTTCACGAGCCAATTGTGCCAATTTGATGATATTTGGCGGCACGACCGCTTAACAGCTCGTCTCGGCTCTGTTGTCCTAAGTCTTTGATGTGTTGTGTTAATACAGGCTTCAGAAGTGAAGACTGTAATGACACATCCATATGCGCGCCTCCGAACACTTCCGTGACGACTTCATCGACGATCCCCAATCCATACAAGTCTTGTGCTGTAATCTTCATCGTCTCAGCAGCACGTTCCGCAAGTTTCGCATCCTTCCAGAGCAATGCGGCCGCCCCTTCCGGCGAAATGACGGAGTACGTGCTGTTCTCGAGCATGAGCAGACGGTCGCAAACACCGATGCCGAGCGCACCGCCAGATCCGCCCTCCCCGATGACGACCGAGACGATTGGCGTCTTGAGCGTCGCCATCTCGAACAAGTTGCGCGCAATCGCTTCACTTTGTCCGCGTTCTTCGGCGGCTCTACCCGGATACGCCCCTTTCGTATCGATGAACGTGATGATCGGGCGATTGAACTTCTCCGCTTGTTTCATGAAGCGCAATGCTTTTCGATACCCTTCCGGATGGGGCATCCCGAAATTCCGCGCCATGTTCTCTTTCGTGTTCCGCCCGCGTTGGTGTCCGATAATCGTGACCGGTGCACCGTCGAGCGTCGCAATCCCTGCGACGATGGCCGCATCGTCATATCCGTGCCGGTCACCGTGAAGTTCAATGAAATCTGGGAACAGTTGATTGATGTAATCGAGCGTCGTCGGCCGTTTCGGGTTCCGAGCCAACTGGACGCGATCCCACGGTTTCATATTCCCATAAATGTCTTTTTCTAATCGGTGTAACTTCGCTTCGAGATGGCGAATCTCACGAGACAAATCAATCCCTTTCGTCTCGGCCGTCTCGCGAAGTTTATAAAGTTGTTCGTTCACTTCTTTGATTGGATCAAACACGGTTCACACCTCCACCATGTAACGTGATCATGTTGTGTAAAAACGTACGCATCTGTTCACGATGAACGACGGCGTCAAGCTGACCCGCCTCTAATAAAAACTCAGCGGTTTGGAAGTTTTCCGGAAGCTTTTCACGAATCGTCTGTTCGATAATCCGGCGACCGGCGAACCCGATGAGCGCGCCCGGCTCGGCTACGTTCAAATCGCCGAGCATCGCGAAGCTCGCGGAGACCCCGCCCGTCGTCGGATGCGTTAAGTAAGCGATATAAAGAAGGCCGGCCTCATCATGTTGCTTCAATGCGATTGACGTGTTCGCCATCTGCATGAGGCTGACCATCCCTTCTTGCATACGCGCGCCGCCAGAAGCGGTGAACAAGACGACCGGCAAGCGTTCGGCGGTCGCTCTTCTTACGGCTGAAGCGATCGCTTCCCCGACGTAGGCGCCCATCGAACCCATCCGGAAGCGTGCGTCCATGACGCAGACGACGAACGGTTGACCAGATATCGTTGCCCGTCCGCAGACGATGGCTTCTTCGATTCCGGTCCGCTCTTTGTCTTTCGCCAACTTTTCTTCATATTCAGGAAAGTCGAGCGGATTTCGCAACACATTCGGTCCTGCAAACTGTTCAAACGAGCCGCTGTCGACGAGCATCGCGATGCGTTCATCGGCACTGAGCGGGAAATGATACCCACAGTCGCATACTTTATGATGTTCGTTCAACTGTTTCGTGTAATGCATATATTTACAAGCTGGACATTTTGTCATCAACCCTTGCGGCGCATCAATCTTTGGTTCTCGTTGGCGCAACGGCATGTATCGTTTTGGTTTCTTGAAAAAAGCAGTCATCGCTTCCCCCTCGTTCATTCCGGCATCCCCACTTTACGCCACATTTCAAACAGTTCAGTTCGTTCGTCTAAGCTATATAAGTCACCTGTCTCCGTCCCATCATAAAAGCGGTTGACCTCGCTCCAAATGCGGATGAACAACTCGTTCTTCAAACTGAAGATGAGCTGTTGACGGAACAAGCGGTCCGAGGTCAAGACCGCTTCGAGCGCCTGCACGCGCTCTCTCGTCGGTTCGACTTCTGAGAACGCCAATCGTTCGAGCAAACGGAGCATCTCGACAATGTCGGTCGCTTTCGTCTGCTTCGTCACGATAAACTCAGACAAAATCTCGATGTAGCGATGTCGATCTTGCTCACACAAGAACGTGCCGCCACCGTGCCGCGTCTCGACGATCCCTAAAAAACTGAGGGCGCGCAACGCTTCTCGGACCGAGGACCGGCTAATCGACAACGTCTCGGCGAGTTCGCGCTCTGACGGGAGACGATCTCCCGGTTTCAATGACGCCTGAACGATTAACGAACGTATTTTCGAAATGTTTTCGTGAAATGAGGATGCGTGTTTTCCATGCATCTGACCGTTCAACTCCCTTATTTAACATGGCATTCTCTCTAAAGTGGTCAGACCAATTAATCAGATTATACCACTTTTTATGACTTGGTACTAGTTTTCGTACCAGCCATTTTCGAGTCCACTCGTTTCAAGACGACTTCCGTCTCACCGAACCGTTTCTTCAACGCCTGCATCAACGATTCCGTCGGATTGACCGAATACGCGGAAGCGAGCTGCTTCACTTCTTTCGAGTCCGAAAAGCGACAGACGACCGGCACATCGCCCGGTGACGCATGTAGCAACTCTTCGAGCTCCGCGAACGTCTCGCGCCGAAGACGGACGAACAACGCCTGCCCGTGCAATGGCCGCACGCGTTCGACGATCCATTGGCGGCGGCCGTCCCGCTCATTCGAATGGACTTCGAGCAATAGGACGTTGCCGCTATAGAGCGATCGGCCGAACGCTTGGAACACGCGCGGGAAGATGACGACTTCGTCTTGGGTGACGCCGTCGTCGACCATCATCACACCCATGTCCTCATGCTTCTTCGTTTTGAACGTGCGAATCGCATCGACGTATACGACGACAAATCCCCTTTCCCCCACTGATACTTCATCGAGCGTCACGGTCGTCACATTGAGCGGTGCGACTGTCATTAATGGTGAATGGACGATCCACGTCCCGAGCGCCTCCCGCTCTTCTTCCGACCAGTTCGGTTCGACCGGCTCTGTCCGTTTCAAACCGAGCGCGGACAGTTCATCCGGCAAGAGATGGGTATCCGCTTGTTCGCGTAGACGCGTCACGGCGAGGAACGCTTGTCTACGCTCACCGTGATAGAGGCGATCGAGCGCACCGGCACCGAGCAATCGCCGCAGCTTCAACTCGTCTTTTGCGCCCCACTCCATCAACTCTCGCAACTGTCCTACATCCTTAAACGTTTCATGATGCGCTATTAAACGCTCGACGTCCCGCTTCGTCAAGCCTAGGATCGCCTTGAGCCCGAGTCGCACGCCCGGACCTTCAAGGAACGGGCCGGCTTGTCCGTGTAACACGTCAGGCGGATAGATTGGGATTTTATCTTTTCGCAACATCCGTACGAGTTGACTCGTCTTGTCATAGGTCGTGACATAAAACACCCGTTGAAAATGGGCTTTCACATAGGCGAGCCGGTAGCTGATCAGGCTGTATGCGACCGCGTGCGAACGGTTGAATCCGTAGCCGGCAAACTTCTCGATCCACGAGAACACTTGACGCATCGAGTCCTCTCCGTAAGAAGCGGCAGACCGCTCGAGAAAACGCGCCTTCTCGACTTCGATCGTCGCGACATCTTTTTTGGCGATGGCCCGTCGTACCAAATCCGCCTCGGCGTACGAGTAACCGGCCAGTTCACGCAATAGACGCATCACTTGCTCCTGATAGACGAGGACGCCGTGCGTCGTCGTCATCAGTTCACCGACGACCTGGTGGACCGGCTGATAGGGCATGCCGTGCTTGCGCTTCGCGTACGTCTCGATAAACTGCATCGGTCCCGGACGATAGAGCGACATCGTGACGACGATATCTTCGAATGCGGAAGGCTTCACTTGACGGAGCGCCTGTTTCATCCCATCCGACTCGAATTGGAAAATGCCATCCGTGTCACCACGGGCCAACAGACGAAGCGTCTTCGCATCGTTGAGCGGGATCGTCTTCAACGAGAACATCGCGTCGGACTCACGGATGAGCGTCTCCATCTGCCGGAGCCGGGTCAAGTTCCGCAAGCCGAGTAAATCAATTTTCAAAAGACCGAGCGCCTCGAGATCCTTCATATTATATTGCGTCACTTGTTCGCCATCCGTCGGTTGGAGCGGCGTGACGTTCTCTAACGCCTCCCGGCTGAGGACGAGTCCGGCGGCATGGATGGAGGCTTGGCGGGGCAATCCCTCGAGCTCCGAGGCGATCTTCAATAACTGGGACCGCTTCTTACTGCCGGCGAACCATTTCATCTTCGTCGGATTAGACCGCACGCCTTGAAGACCGTCATCGCGCACTTGTTTGCTGGCCGCCTGCCCTTCTTCGAGCGTCATGCCGAGGGCACGGGCGACGTCGCGGAGTGCCGCTTTCGCCCCGAACGTGGCAAGCGTCCCAATCTGGGCGGCATGATGTGCCCCGTACTTCTCGAGCACGTAGCGGACGACTTCCTCACGGCGCTCGTCTTCGAAGTCCAAATCGATATCAGGCATCGATACACGTTCCGGGTTCAAGAAACGCTCGAACAGCAAGTCAAACTGAACCGGGTCGACCTCGGTGATGTCGAGGGCGAAACTAACGAGCGAACCGGCCGCAGATCCGCGCCCCGGCCCGACTTCAATCGCTTCACCCTTGGCGAAACGAACGATGTCCTCGACGATGAGGAAGTACGAGGCGAAGCCGGTCCGTTCGATGACCTCGAGTTCATAGCGCGCCCGCTCGAGATACGGTTCACGGAGCAACCCCTTCTGCTTTAGCCGTTCGGCGACGAGCCGCTTCAATCGTGGATAGGCTTCCGACAATTCAGGGATGGCAGCAGCCGCTTCCGGCAACTGAATCGGCTCGACGCCTGCCTCGAAACGCTCCAATTCGGCGAGCTCGTCTGCATCGAACCAATCGTTCATCTCGCTAGGCAGACGCACATGGCGCCCTCGGTGATGGATGTCCTCTTCCGAGATGACGTCCCCTTCCCCGATCGCTACCAAAGCGCGATACGCCTCAAAGTCGTCCTGGCGCATATACCGCGTCTCCGGAGCGGGGATGAGCCGGACACCGAGTTCCTCACGCATTGCCCGCAGCTGCTTCAACACGAGGACGTGCTCTGTCGTCTGCGGTGCAGGCAGACCGAGCCATAGTCGGTCCTCTTTTACGTGATTGAGCAATTGATGGAAGAGGCGACGACGATGCATCGGATCGCTCGTCTTCCAATTATCAGGTAAGACGACGATGGCGAGTTCCGTCGCTTCGGTGATTGCCCCTCCCCCAACGTACCGGTACAACTGTTCGATGTGGCTCGCCTCGACAGCGTACGCGAGCACCGCCACGTCCAGCCCGCCGACCCGTAGCACCGTACGCAAACCGATGACCGGTTTGACGTTATAACGCGCACACAGCCGAAAAAATTGAGGGACGCCGTAATATGCTTCGTCGGCGAGCGCCACGGCACGGCTACCACGTTCGGCCATCTGTGCCACATAGGCTTCCAACCGAACCGTGCTCTGCATCAGACTATACGCCGATTGGACATTCAAATGAAGCATCTGACCCCTCCTCTCTTTTTTGATTATTGTCAAACTCCTATCACCACTTCTCTGATACAATAATTATAGACAAAAGTCATCGTAAAAGGGGGTAAAAGCGTATGATTATTAATCGGGGACAAATCGCGCGCGATAAACTGGCAGATTTGCAAAATGGACAGACCGTGTTCGCCGACAGCCCGGAGATCATCGAACGGCTCCGCAAGTACATCATCGAATATCAACTCGATGTCGTCGAGGACGTGACCGATCGCGGCACGTGGTTCATCCCAAAAGCAGACGAGACAAAATGAAGAGAGCTGACCGCGGTCAGCTCTCTTCATTTTCGAACGTATACGGATGCGCCACCTCGTCAAGCGCCGCAATGACGTCCTCCATCTCTTCCCACTTGTCAATCGTCGCTCCGGCGGCCATTTGATGCCCGCCGCCACGATACCGCTTCGCCACCTCGTTGATGACCGGGCCTTTCGAACGGATGCGGACGCGAATCTCATCCTTGTTCTCGACGAACATGACCCAACACTTTAAGCCTTCGAGCCCCGAGAAGCTGTTGACGAGTTGTGACGCCGCCTCGGGCGTCGCATGAAACGTCCGGAGCACATCCGCATCGATTTTCACATAGCCGACCCCCGCGTCCGTCACGTGGACGTTTTGTAAGACATAACCTTGAAGTTGCAACGTCGCCAAATCGGTCTTATACATTTGACGATATAGCCGGCCCGTGTCAATGCCGAACGATAACAGCTTCGCCGCCACTTCGAACGTCCGTGGCGTCGCGTTACGGAACTGGAAACGCCCCGTGTCCCCGACGATGCCGGCAAACAAGAGGAAGGCTGATTCTTCGTCGAGCGCGAGCCCCCACGCCTCTGCGAGCTCAGCAATCATCTCAGACGTCGAACTGACCGACGTGTCGACGATCTGTTGTGTCGCGTACGGATCTTCATCCGGGTGATGGTCGATTTTGACGACCCTCTTCCCTTTGAGCGCATGTGGCCCGTCAATTCGCTCGTGGTTGGCCGTATCGAGGACGAGGACGAGCGCTTCGTCGTACATCTCCGGTTCGACGTGTTCCATCTTCCCTAAAAACTCTAAATCGCGCACGATTCCACCGACGACATACACGTCCTTCTCTGGATACGCGCGTTCGATGATGCGTTTTAGCCCCAACTGACTGCCAAGGGCATCCGGGTCCGGACGGACGTGGCGGTGAATCAAAATCGTCTTCGCCTCTTCGATTGCTTGTTTGATGCTTGCTGCTTCTGGCCAATGTGCCATAGCCATTCCTCGCTTTCTTGAACGTTATTCTATGGTATGATGATAACAGATTACTTGTCTGAAAGGGGTTTCTTCACTTGGCTCAACTTGTTCTGATCGGGCTCATCCTGTTTGCCCTCGGCGCTTACTTCGTCTATAAACGACGTGCCTATCTTACGAAAACGCCGTATCGAAAAGCATTGTTCAACACGCAGGCCCTCATTTGGCTCAGCATGTTCCTCGCCTTGTTCGCGATCAACCAAATGATTGGCGGGTTCATTCTCGACTCGACCGTCGGCTGGATTGTCAGCATCGTCATGCTCGTTCTCGGTGTCGGCAATGCCATCGTCGGGTTCATCCGCTACCGGAAACTCTATCCGCTCGCTGCCGATGAACCGATTCACCAATCGTGATGATATAAAAATGAGCTGATGAATCCATCAGCTCATTTTTATTAGCGGTCAATCAATTGTGCCGTCACGAGCGCCTTGGCGACGAGTTGCGTCCCTTGCGTCATCTCGACGTCAACTTTCCCGAACTTCCGTCCGAGATCGAACACGTTGGCCGAGACGCGGATTTGACTCTCGATTTGAATCGGCTTCATGAAATAGACGGTGATGTTCTCGACGACGAGATCCCCTTTTTTCATGTGACGCAAGCTTCGCGTCGCCCCCTCGACGAGGAGCGTCGTCAACACGCCTGACGATGCCGTCCCCATATGGCTCGTCATCTGCGGTGCCACTTCGACGGTGAACGCCGTCCCGTTCGAGGTCGGGTCTTCTTTCAACTGGTTCGTGATCATGTTGTCGAACGTCTCGCCGACTTGTGGCTGCCGGTTGGCGAGCTGGAGCGCTTTTAACACATCCTGTCGACTGATGATGCCGAGTAGACGGCCATAGTTGTCGACGACCGGCAACATCTCGATGCCTTCCCATACCATCTGATGGGCGGCGTTTGTCACGCTCGTCTGGACGCCGACGGTGATCGGGCTTCTCGTCATCACTTTCTCAATCTCCGTGTCATGAGACCGATCGATGATGTCCTTCGCCGTGATGACCCCGACGACTTTCATTTGGTCATCGATGACGGGATAGCGGTTATGTTTCGTCCGCTCGTTCAATTCGTGCCAACGCTTCACCGTATCGTCCGCCTTCAAGTAGAACGTGTCGTGCAGCGGGATGACGATATCGGATACGAGTAAAATCTCCTTTTTAATCAAACGGTCGTAGATGGCCCGGTTGATCATCGTCGCCACCGTAAAGCTGTCATACGACGTCGAGATGACCGGCATGCTGTATTTATCGGCCATTCGCTTCACTTCGTCCGTCGTATCGAAGCCCCCGGTGATGAGGACGGCTCCGCCAGACTGCAAGACGAGCTCGTGTGCTTTCTCCCGGTTCCCGATGATGACGAGCGAATCGACGTCGATATAACGCATCATCGCCTCGAGCTTCATCGCACCGATGACGAATTTCGAGAGTGTCTTATGAAGACCGTCGCGACCGCCGAGCACTTGCCCGTCGACGATGTTGACGACTTCGGCGAACGTCAGCTTTTCAATGTTCTCTTTATGCTTCCGCTTGATGCGAATCGTGCCGACCCGTTCGATTGTCGAGACGAATCCCAAGTTCTCGGCTTCTTTGATGGCCCGGTAAGCCGTTCCTTCTGAGACCGCCAACTCTTTTGCGATTTGGCGAACAGAAATCTTGGCTCCCACATCGAGCGACTCGATATGTGCAATGATCTGTTCATGTTTTGTTGTCATGTCACGAGTCCCTTCCCTTAATACATTTTCTGTCACTTTTAGTATACTGTATCAGTCCAACTTGTTCAAACTGTACTAATGAAATGGTTACATTTCCTTTCTGATTTTGAAAACGATATAATGAGTTCGAACATCATTGAACGAGAAGGAAGGGATCGACTTGAACCAACGAACGAACCAAATCGCACAATCTTTGGCGACGAAAGGGTTGGACGCCGCGTTCATCACCTCGAAAGCGTCCGTCTTTTATTTCTCAGGCGTCTACGCCGAGGCCCACGAACGGCTCATTGCCATCCTCGTCTTGAAGAACGGGACGACGGCCATCGTCTGCCCCGCCCTTGAGAAAGGGATTGTCGAGGCGAGCGACTGGACGGGCGACATCGTCACCTATATGGACCATGAGAACCCGTGGGACAAAGTCGTCAAACTGTTCCTCGACCAACAAATCGTCCCAGAGCGCATCGGCATCGAAGGCGAGCATTTGACATATAACCGGGTCGAACAACTCCGGGCCGGTTTCGCCGGACTTTCAATCATCGATTTGACCGAGGAGTTGCAAGCGCTCCGCATGATCAAGTCGCAAGACGAGGTCCGTGTCATGAAGCGCGCCGCCGAACTCGCCGACATGGCCATCGAGGCGGGGATTCGCGCCCTCCTTGAAGGCGTGACCGAGCTCGAGGTCATTGCCGAAATCGAGTATGCGATGAAGAGACAAGGCGTCCGTGAGATGTCCTTCGACACGCTCGTCCTCTTCGGCGAGAACAGCGCCGACCCGCACGGTGTACCGGGAAACAACCGGTTGAAGCAAGGTGACTTCGCCTTGTTCGACCTCGGTGTCGTCTGGCAAGGGTACTGCTCCGACATTACGCGGACCGTCGTATATGGCGAGGCCAGCACGAAACAGCGCGAGATATACGAGACGGTCCTCCAAGCAGAGCTCGCCGCAATCGACGCGGCGAACCTCGGCGCGACGCTCGGCTCGATTGACATCGCAGCCCGTCAAGTGATCACGACGGCCGGATACGGTGAATACTTCACGCACCGCGTGGGCCATGGGATTGGCATCGAAGTCCACGAGTTCCCATCGATGGCAGCCAACAACGACATGACCGCCCAAGCCGGGATGACGTTCACAGTCGAACCTGGCATCTACCTTCCAGGCGTCGGCGGTGTCCGTATCGAGGACGACGTCGTCATGACCGAGAGCGGCCCGATCTTGTTGACGAGTTATCCGAAAGCACTTCAAGAGATCAAATAAAAAAACCAGCCCGCGCGGCTGGTTTTTCTTATGGACTTAATAAAACAAACGATACATGACGTCCCGTTGTGGCACATCAAACCGTTCCATCCGTTCGAGAAACGCACGCTTATCATACGGTACGGCCTGTAGCGCGATCGAGACCCCGGACTCATCGAGTGAGAGGATGCCGTATCGAGCCAAGTCGTCCCGCGCGACGCCGAGCGCACCTGGGTTGAGGTAGCGCTTCGACTCGTCCTCGAACGAATGGATCGGGTGATGATGTCCGAAGCAGATGATGTCCGCCTCATAGTCGCCGAACAGTTGTTGCATGTTCGGAAGCGTCGCCTCGAGAATCTCATGGAACGGGTCCTCGACAATCGGCGCCGCTCGCTTCGCCAAAGGAATATGATAATGGATACCATAAACCCGCTCGTTGCCTACGACTCGGTCTATCGTTCGCGGTAACTGAAATAAAACATCGGCGTACTCCGGAAGCAACGTCCGGGCGACCCACTCGTGGTGCGGGCGCGTATGCGCATAGCTCGCAGGATGGCCTTTCCCTTCAAGGAGCGACAGCACGGCCTCATCGTGATTCCCCGTGATCATCTGGACGCCGCGGTCGAGCAGACGGGCCATGACCTCGTTCGAGTCCGGCCCCATCGCAATCATATCCCCGAGACTCCACACGTCCGTGACGCCTGCCGCGTCCAACTGGTTGAAGACGGCATCGAGCGCCTGGACGTTCCCATGGATATCCGTCAAGATGGCCAATTTCATCTGAATCCCCTCACTTCCGGTATTGATGGACGACGTTCACGCCCCCGGTCACATCGATGACTGCTCCCGTGACCATGTCCGACTCTTCGGCGAGCAAGAACAAGATCATCCGGGCGATGTCCTCGCCTGTCCCGTGCCGACCGACCGGTGTCTGGTCGTCGGCCTCGGCTGCGTCAATCCGCATTTCTTTTTGCGCCCCGACGATGTTCCCCGGGTTGATCATATTCGCCGTGATTCCATGGGCCGCCTCTTCGAGCGCCACCGACTTCGTCAAACTGACGAGACCGGTCTTCGCTGCGGCGAAGGCGGAGCGATGCAGCCAGCCCGGGGCCGTCGCGCTTTCCGGAAAGCCGTACGTGATGATGCGCCCGAACCGTTTCGCGCGCATTGCGGGGATGGCCCGCCGCATGAGCCAAAACGAGGCCGACAAGTTCCCAGTGATGACCTCGTCCCACTCTTCGTCCGATAAGTCGATGAGACATTTGCGGTCGAAGATGTAGGGCCCTGCATTCAAGATGAGCGCATCCGGCTCACCGAACCGCGCCACCGCCTGCTCGAAACCGTCAAGCACCGCTTCTCGGTCCGTGAGCGGCGCTTCAATCATATGTAGCCGTTCGTGCGCCCAATCAATCGGACTCCGTTGTAGCACGCTGACGTGCCATCCTTCCTCTAACAACCGTTCTGTCACAACCCGGCCGATCCCTTTGGCCCCGGCCGTGATGACCACGTGTTTCATCGTCATCCCTCCTCTGTAACATCTTACCCGTTCCCGCGCCCCATTTCCAAACTTCAACCTGCTCGCGAAGAAAGTTGTGAAATTTTCACACAATCTCGCCAGAAGCGGGCGTGAATTTTTATAGAAGTGGTATACTATACATGTAAGCCGCACGTACATTTCAAGCGAAAGGTTGGGATTTACATGGCAATTGTCTACAAACATATCCTCTCTGCCGTCGACGGCTCGAAAGAGGCGGAACGTGCATTCGAAACAGCTATCGACGTCGCGCTTCGTAACGATGGGAAGCTGTATATCGGTCACGTCATCGATACGCGGACGTTCGCCACGGTCGAGGCGTATGACCGGACAATCACCGAGCGCGCCGAGACGTATGCGAAAGAGTTGCTCGATGACTACGTCAACCGTGCCCGTGAGCGGGGCGTCAAAGAAGTCGAGACCGTCATCGAGTACGGCTCCCCGAAAGTGACGATCGCCAAGAAGATTGCACCGAACAATGAAATCGACCTCATCATCTGTGGCGCGACTGGTTTGAACGCCGTCGAGCGCTTCTTCATCGGTAGCGTCTCCGAGAGCATCGTCCGCTATGCCAAGTGCGACGTCCTCATCGTCCGTCAATAAAAAAGAGATCAGCGCCGGCGAACCGCACCGGCGCTGATCTCTTTTTTATTTATAACACTTTGACGGTGACCGTCTTGCGCCCAAACTTGAGCGCTGCACTTTGCGAGTACATCAAGATATCGATTTTGTTCCCTTTAATCGCGCCACCCGTGTCTGCCGCCGTGTAAGTCCCCATCAACTTCCCGCCGACGTACACTTGTACTTTCGAACCGAGCGGGATGACGCGCGGGTCGACCGCGACGACGTTATGTTTTTGCGTGCGAACGTTCCAGCCGAGTGCCGTCTTGCCCGAGCAGCCTTTGCAGTAAGGCGTGTAGGCCGATGCGTTCATCGTATACGTTTTCACGCTCGACTTGGCGACCGGTTTGACCGTGCGTAAGTATTTCGTGGCGATCCAGGCCGTCTTCCCTTTATAGTTGACGCGAATCCAAGCGCCCTTCGAACCGGTGCGCTCCAACTGGTGCCCTTTATTGATCTTCCCGAGTACTTTCCCTTCCACGTGCGCCGCCGCCCGAACGTTCAACCCGTTCACTTGGCTTTGGACATACGTTTTAGAAGCTGCCTCGACTTGTTGTTGTGGTAATAGCATGGCGAATGTCATGACCGTCAGTAATAAGACCGTTCCAATTTTTTTTAGCATGTGGTTCGTCCTTTCCTAGTCGGTTTGTTTGTCGTTGTTCATGTTGTCATGTTCTAAGGTGTTCGATACGCGTACAGTAATCCGATGAGTCAAGACGAGTATGTTTCGTCCAGATAACTATATGACGAATCTAGTCGATGTGCGTTTACAACTAAACTTCATTTGAGTGACATGAAAGTTACGGTTATGTTACAAAAGTTCTTGTTTTTAAAGAATGATGACGTTATTACATCGAGGAATGAACTTTCGTAATATTAATTTACATTTAATGGCTTTATTATGACGTGAGCGTTACAAAGTTTCGTTTTTTCGTCCTGATTGTTACAAACGAGGATCACTAAGCTGACCATTCTCCTATCGAGA
Source organism: Exiguobacterium alkaliphilum 12/1 (assembly GCF_000714435.1). Lineage (GTDB taxonomy): Bacteria > Bacillota > Bacilli > Exiguobacteriales > Exiguobacteriaceae > Exiguobacterium > Exiguobacterium alkaliphilum. Next base: position 89,255 of record NZ_JJMW01000015.1, on the reverse strand, counting down.
ATTTGCGCGAATTAGGTCCACAGCACTAAAAAAGGCCATCTTGTTCCATGTGAACAAGATGGCCTTACGTTACGATTGATTAGGCGTGTGTCTCGACGAGGTTCGCGATGCGGACCGTGTCGCGCGCGATGACCAACTCTTCATTCGTCGGGATGATGATGACTTTGACTGGTGAATGCGGATAGTTAATAAACAACTCTTTGCCGCGTGCACCGTTGTTGAGTGATGGGTCCCAGTAAACGCCCATGAACTCGAGGCCACGGAGGATACGCTCACGGATGACGTCCGAGTTTTCCCCGACGCCGGCTGTGAAGATGATGGCGTCTACACCGTTCATCTCTGCCGCGTATTGTCCGATATAGCCGTGGATGCGGTTCGAGAAGATTTTGAGTGACACTTCGGCACGATGGTTGCCTTCAGCTGCCGCCTGCTCGATGTCACGCAAGTCACTCGAGATTCCCGAGAGACCGTAAACGCCCGACTCTTTGTTCATGACGTTCAAGACGTCTTCAGCTGACTTGCCCGTCTTCTGCATGAGGAACGGGATGAGGGCCGGGTCAAGCGATCCCGAGCGCGTTCCCATCGTGATTCCTTCGAGTGGTGTGAAGCCCATCGTCGTATCGATTGAACGACCACCGGCTACCGCTGCGATTGACGCACCGCTGCCGAGGTGGCACGAGATGAGGCGCAAGTCTTCGAGCGGACGTCCGAGAAGCTCGGCCGCACGTTGCGTCACGTACTTGTGGCTCGTCCCGTGGAAACCGTATTTCCGGACACCGTGCTCCGTGTAATACTCGTACGGGAGGCTGTACAAGAAGTTCTCTTCCGGCATCGATTGGTGGAACGCCGTATCGAACACCGCGACTTGCGGGACGTTCGGCAAAATCGTCTGGAATGCACGAATCCCTGTCAAGTTCGGTGGGATATGGAGCGGTCCGAGTTCAACGAACGATTCGATATTCTTCATGACTTCATCGTCGATGACGACCGAATCTGCGTACAACTCTTTTCCGTGAAGGACACGGTGCCCGACCCCTGCGATTTCATCGAACGATGCGATGATTCCGAGATCAATCAATTTTTCGAGCGCGAGCTCGACCGCTTCTTTGTGCGTGTGAAGCGGTGTCACGACGTTGAACTTCTGTCCTTCGCCGTATTTGATTGTGAAGATTGCATCGTCTTTCCCGACGCGCTCGACGAGACCGACCGCGAGCATGTGTTCAGACGGCATTTCGAGAAGTTGGAACTTCAATGACGAACTACCTGCGTTGACTGCCATAATTTTTGTCATGTCATACACCTCTTACCTTTCGATTTAAACGGGTATCTTTATCTGTTCTTTTGAAAACCGATAACTGTATCATAATGAAGATACTTGATATGACATATGTTTTTCAAGTCTTTTGCCTAATAAAATTATGTTGTTTTAAACCAATCATCAATCTGTTTCACGATATTGGCGACAGCGCGGACGTCCGTGAACGATGGCAGTTCGACGAGGAGCGCTTGTTTCGGTCGTTTGACGCCTTCTCCGAGCTTTTGAAGCAGGAGCAAACTCTTCGCATACCGCTCGTCTTTAAACATCGTCGTAGGCAACTGAAGCACGCCTTTGACGACGGCCTCTCGGTCCATCCACTGTTTTAATTTCCCTTCGTCATCTTGTTCAAACAAATTGTTCGGGATGACGAAAAGGCCGTGACCACCCGGAACCGTATGCCGCATCGCCTGTTCCATCATCAGAAAGTGAGCGTACGCGTGGCCGTCGGTCCGGTGCAGATCGTACGTCTTCGCCACCTCATCATTCGGATAATAGCCGATTGGTAAGTCGACGAGCGTCAAGTTTGCTGGTTCAACGAACAGCGGCTCGAGCGCGTCTTGATGGAAATAGGAAACCGGCTTCTCGAGCAGGTTACTGATGGCATAAGACAAGCGGAGCATCGTCTCATCGACTTCGACGGCCTGTGCCGTCGCCTCGTTCAATTGCGACAACACGGCATGGACGAGCGTGCCCGTGCCGCTGCCGAGCTCGAGTAGCGTCGCCTTGTCCTCGACGAGCTTCGTCGCCAAATACCCGATAAACAGACTGACCGCATCCGGCGTCGGCTGATGGTTCGGGGGGAGCGTCGTCGTCTCCTCGAGGACGAGCAGGCTGACCGCCTTCCGTACATCATCCATGTCCTCTGACGCCACGTCGACGCGCTCTAGCACTTCAATCAACGCTTCGAGCGGTAAGACATCTAGGTCAGCCACCAATTTTTTCACATCTTGTTTCCAATCTCGGTACAGTTGTTCGAATCGTTCCATCTTCGTTCATCCTTTCCATACAAAACCGGCTCTCTAACTGAGAGCCGGTCGTTTCACTTCTATTAGTGTAGACGATTCCGGAGAATTCGCCAAGCGAATCAGTTTGCTGCCGCGAACGCTGCGAGCGCTGAATCGAAGTCAACTTCGTCCGTCATCTCGTCCATATACTGCACGTATTGGACCGTGCCGTTTGAATCGACGACAAAGACAGAACGGGCCAAAAGACGAAGTTCCTCGATCAAGACACCGAACGATTTTGCAAAGGAGAGATCACGATGATCCGAAAGCGTGACGACGTTATCAATTCCCGCTGCCGAGCACCAGCGACGCTGTGCGAACGGCAAGTCGTTCGAGACGGTAAGTACCGTTCCGCCAAGCGATGACGCCTTCTCATTGAACGCACGCGTCTGCGCATCGCACACACCTGTGTCGATTGACGGGATGACGCTAATCAGCTTTTTCCCCGGATAGGCCGCGAGTGTCACTTCGTCTAATGAAGTCGTCAGTGCCGTGAAGTCAGGCGCTTGGTCGCCTACTTTCACTGGATTCCCTTGAAGCGTTACGTTGTTCCCTTTAAATGTTGGCATTGTTCCATCCCCTTTTAGCGGAATTGTACGTCCCCATCATATCGATGGCACACGCGTCATGACAAGCATCCTGCTTCGACGCTGTTTCAGTTTTTCCCTATATCCAATTAACAAAACACGGTATAATAGGGAAGACACATACGACAAAGGGGATGACTCAAATGAGAAACAACGTGTATTTGTATCACCGAAACGTCAACGATTTCACAAAAGAAGTGAAAAAACTACGGGAAATCGGGGAAAAGCACGGCTTTAACGTCGTCGAACGCCCTGAGGATGCCAACATCATCGTCGCCATCGGGGGAGATGGCGCGTTTCTCCAGGCCGTCCGCTATACCGGGTTCCGCCAAGATGCGATTTACGTCGGCTTCGGCCGCGGCTTGAACGAGTTTTATTGTGATTTCGACATACATAAACTCGATGAAGTCGACCGCTTGTTCTCGGACAACACGGCCCGCATCGAGGCCGGGCTCGAAGTGCGCAAATATCCGCTCCTTTCGGCTTCCATCAACGAATCGACACCGCTTCTCTGTCTGAACGAGGCGTCAATCAAATCGAGTATCATCAAATCGCTCGCAATCGAGGTATACATCGACGATCTTCATTTCGAGACGTTCCGTGGAGATGGAATGGTCGTCTCGACACCGACCGGTTCGACGGCTTACAACAAATCGCTTACAGGCGCCGTCGTCGACCCGCTCATCCCATGCATGCAAGTGAGCGAGATTGCCTCGGTCAACAACAACCGTTACCGGACGCTCGGTTCTTCGTTCATCGTCCACGAGTCACGCAAACTGTCGCTCCGCATCATCGAGGACGGCAACGACTATCCGATTATCGGCATGGACAATGAAGCGCTCAGCCTGAAGTATACCGACCGCATCGACATCGAACTGTCGGACAAGGTCGTCAAGACAGTGAAGCTCCGCAACAACTCGTTCTGGCATAAAGTTCAACGTTCATTCTTCTAATCCCTAAAGAAAGAGCCTCCTACGCGGAGGCTCTTTCTTGTTACGTCGTGATGACGTCCGCTTCATATACCGGCGTCCCTTCGACGACGGTCATGACGAGACGGTTGTTCAAGATGTCCATCCCCCGAAGGTCAAAGAAGTCTTCCTCCCACACGGTGAACGTCGCATTATAGCTTTGGATGAGCAAGCCGTCACGTCCGTGCGTGTTCGTGGCGACGCGTGGCGAGTACGTGAAGCTCCGGAGCGCCTCATACATCGACAGACGCTCGTTCGGCGCGAGCGTGCTCGAGCCGGCGAATGACTGGCGGGTGACAGCGGCGTAAAGCCCCTTTCGAACGTCGACGTCCGAAATCGGGGCGTCGCTCCCACCGAGGAACAACGCCCCCGTTGCCACCATCGATTTGAAGCGATAGGCGTTGTCGACGCGTTCGTTGCCGAGGCGGTCGAAGAGTAGTTCCATGTCGTCGGACAGGAAGACCGGCTGCGCATCAATCAAGACCGGCAACGCCGAGATGCGCTTCAACAGTGCGTCATCGAGGAGCGACGCGTGAATGATACGATCGCGCGTCCCCCGTTTGGCCGGATATTTCTCAAGCAAGCCGATGAACTGTTCAGCTGCTGCGTCACCGATCACGTGGGCCGCCACGTTCATCCCGTAGGACCGGGCTTTTTTCACGAGCGCCTCGAGATGGTCCGGCCGATGCACTTCGATGCCACGTTGGACCGGGTCGTCCGTATACGGTTCGGACAAGAGCGCCGTCCGGCCGCCGAACGAGCCGTCGACGAACAGTTTCATCGCCCCGAAGTCAAAGCGCGGTCGCTTGTAGAGCGCATCGTGTTGAAGCACACGGTCGACGATTTGTTCATGGACGAGCAGATGTGCGTGAAATGGGACGTCACCGAGCACGTCTTCATACGCCTGAATCGTCTCGAGCGGGTCACCGTGATAGAATAAGTCCTCGGTATGGGCACCGACGATGCCGTGACTGAACAAGGCGTCGACGGCCCGTCGAATCGAGGCGACGTTCTTCTCTTTGTTGCCACCGAGTTCGCGGTGCAACAAGTCGAGCGCTGCGTCATAGAGCACCCCGTTCAGCTTCCCTTCCGCATCGCGCCCGAGCTTTCCGCCCTCGATGACCGTATGATGAATCAAGCCGAGCCGCTCGAGTCCTTTCGAGTTGACGACGGCCACGTGGCGGCACACCCGTTTCAAGACGACGGGACGGTCCGGGATGACCGCATCGATCATCTCGCGCGTCGGCATCTCGCCGAGCAGCCGATCGTTGAACCCTTCCGCGACGATCCAATCATCCCCGCTCGCTTTTTGTTTCATCGTCTCAAGCAACGCGTTCAAATCGGTCGTCTCCGTCGCATCGACCCGATCGAGCGCTTCCCCGTATCCGATTAAATGGATATGTGAGTCTGTGAACGCCGGATAGACGCTCTTTCCTTCAAGATTGACGATGTCCTGAATACGCCCCGCATATGTACGGCGCAGCTGCCCTTCTTCCCCCATCTTCAGGATGCGGCCATGTTCGACATACATCGCCCGACTCATCTCGCCTTCTTTATTCAACGTATAAATCTTTCCGTTCACCCATAACGTTCCCATCACATAACTCCTCCTCGATTCAAAAAAGATTGACGTCTACGTTAATTCCCGTTTACGTCAATCTTCATGCATAGATTATTTTCGAAGCAATTCTTGGTGCTCGATTCCCTTTTCGACACGTTGACGAATCTGACGCGGCGCCGCTTCATCGAAACGGCCGAGTACGCGCTCGCCGATTTCGACGGCCGTCCCATACTCCCCGTGCAAGAACTTGTTCTCAGCGAGCGTCAAGGCGATGTGCACCTCGTTGTCACGACGGCGATAGCGGTTCGCATACTGTAACAGCTGTTCGGCGTACGTGACTTGACGAAGAAGCGCCTTGACCCGGTCCCGGAAGTTGTCCATCGTCTCTTCGATGTCGTGGCTCAAGCCGACGATGTACGTCATGTTGAAAGGCGCCTTCTCGAACTGCTCATCGAGCGACTGGACACTCTTTTGCAGTTGGCGCATGTCGTTCATCAAATCGTTCGGCACGACCGGCATCGCGCTCTTGGCGAGAAGACGACGATGGGCGGACAGTTCACGTTTCCAGCCTTCGAGCTTGTTGCGCACTTCGAGTTCTTCTTTTCGGAGCGAGTTCGTGTTGTCGATAAACCGTTCATGCATGGCCGCGAATTGATCGAGTGACCGTTTCGCTTCCTGCACTTTCGATTTAACGAGGCTGAACGGAAGCATTTGGGCGCTGAGCGCTTGCTCGATGTCATGGACGTTCGCCGAGAGCGTCGTCCGTTCCCGCTCGAGCTGCTCGAACTCTTCGCCGACCCGGGCGTTAATCTCATAGTTACTGATTAGGCGAGACATCTCTTCGTTCAATCGCGTCATGAGTTCTGTTGTCTTCTCATCACGTTCACGGACGGTCGCGAACTCTTTTTTCACGTATTGGCGCGCGTCGACCTCGGTGCGGAACGCTTCGAACAGTTGATCGATATCCGAGCTCAATTGTTGCATGTCCGTCTCGAAATGGTCGAACTCGAGTCGTTCGATGCGTTCCATAAGCGCTTGACGTCGGTCTTCCGCCTGTTCGATTTCTTCCATTAAACCGAGCGGTTCAAGGGCGTATCCGTCCATCTGCATCTCTTTGTGGCCCGAACGGAGCTGGTTGAGTTGCTGTCGTAAGTCGACTTGAACGGTCCGAACGAACTGCGGGATGACACCGACGAGTTCACGAATGTGCGTCACTTTCGCCGACAAGTCTTGTCCCGCCAAGAACGCCTCTGACACTTGCCCAACTTGTTTGAGCGTCATCATCTCGTTACGCTTCGCCTCGGCTGCTGCAATCTCGGCTTCGACGAGGTGATACGTCGGTCCGAACGCATTGTTTTGTGAGACGAGCGTCTTTCTTAGCTGGTACAGCTCTTTCTCGTCTTTTTTGACGATGTCGAGAAGCGACGAATGGTGTTGATTGAACTCATCCATCTCGTCGAGCATGGCGTGCACCATCGACTCGAGTTCTTCAATCAACTGTTCCGTCGCGTCCAAGTCCGATTTCACTTTCAAGAAGCGGTACTTATCGAGATCTTCTTCCGACCGATAAAGCGATTCATCGATTTGGCCGGTATGGACGCTGACGAGCTCGTCCCACGACTGATGCCAGCGATCGAACTTCTCTTTTGTCTCGCCTTCCATCGGCCACTGCTTGAACTTTTGAAGCTCGGCCGGGATACTCGCACTGAGAATACTTTGTTTGCGAATATCCAAATCATCAATTTTTTGGTAATACTTTCTTCGAATGAGCATACTAGCGAGCATGGCCCCTAGCGCGATGACGATGATTCCAATTAAAATCCCGTATAATCCGTAATCCATCTTTGTCACAACCTCCAAGCCGCTTTCATGGACTTATGTATCGTAAAGAAGAAAATGATGTATTTTATAAGTATAGATATACTTAATCATATTATACAACAGTGGATTTGCATAGGTTTTCCAATGGTTTGACGTGAGAATGTTGCGCGCTCATAAAAACGTTTCGGAAGACAAATTGAAAAAATGCGTGTACGATGATGCATATCTGAGCTTGTATTCATATAGGAGGGAATCATATGTTTCAAACGACTGCTTACTCTGGCGACTTGGCCGCCGGCTATGAACTGCTGAACAAACAACTCGCTGCACTGTTAGAAGGCGAAACGAACGAAGTCGCGAACCTCGCCAACGCGAGCGCGCTCCTTAACCAATTTCTAGATCGGATCAACTGGGTCGGCTTCTATATGAAGAACGGTGACGACGCGCTCATCCTCGGCCCATTCCAAGGTCTCCCAGCTTGCGTCCATATCGCATTTGGGAAAGGCGTATGCGGGACAGCCGCTTCAACGCAAGAAACGCAACTCGTGGCGGACGTCCACAAGTTCCCAGGGCATATCGCCTGTGACGCCGCATCGAACTCAGAGATCGTCGTCCCGCTCGTTCGCGACGGCGAGACGATCGGCGTGCTCGATATCGACAGCCCCGAGTTCGATCGTTTCTCAGAAATCGACCGTCATGGCCTCGAACAATTTTGCCAGACATTACTTCGCTTCATCTGATTGACAAGCTGTTTTATTCATCGTATACTATTTTTTGTGCATGAAATGACGATAGCAGTCATCGACAGACGTATCCACCTTTCGGGCCTCGACGTTGTCGGAGGAGCATCTCGTAGCTTCGCTATCAAGTGAAGGTGCTTGAACCTTGAAAGGGGCGTCACCCGTCTTTGACACCGTTGTTCTTTTGTGCAAAATACATGAACAACAAGGAGGAGTCCAAACATGGCTCGTTACACAGGTCCAGCTTGGAAACTCTCGCGTCGCTTAGGCATCTCGCTTAGCGAAACGGGTAAAGAATTAGCAAAACGTCCTTACGCACCAGGCCAACACGGCAATGGTCGTCGTAAAATCTCTGAATACGGTCTTCAGCTTCAAGCGAAGCAAGCACTCCGTCATATGTACGGAATCAACGAGAAGCAATTCCGTCGCATCTTCAACGATGCAGGGAAAATGCAAGGTATCCACGGTGAGAACTTCATGTTCTTGCTCGAGTCACGCCTTGACAACCTCGTTTACCGTATGGGCCTCGCTCGCACACGTCGCGGCGCGCGCCAACTCGTCAACCACGGTCACATCCAAGTTGACGGTTCACGTGTAGACATCGCGTCTTACCGTGTAAAACCAGGTCAAGTCATCTCAGTTCGTGAGAAGTCTAAAAACTTCAAAGCGATCGCTGAAGCGCTCGAAGTAGCACCAGCTACAAAAGACTTCGTCACGTTCGACGCTGAAAAGCTCGAAGGTACGTACGTACGTCTTCCTGAGCGCGCTGAGCTCAACGACCAAATCAAAGAGCAATTGATCGTCGAGTACTACTCACGTTAATGCTTTTATCCCCTTTCCCGCCTCGGCAGGAAAGGGGATTTTTCATTTCTTTAAAATCTGTTCACGAATCCGGCCCATCTGGGTATCGAGCGCATCCGCCATGTTCGCCGCCTCGGTCAGTTCCGCTCGTGACGACTCAGGAACTTGATGCTGATATTTATATTGAAGCTTATGTTCCGTCGCCGCCCAAAAATCCATCGCCAATGTCCGGATTTGAATCTCGGCCGGTACCCAGATGATTCGTTCGGCCAAATATACTTTCGTCCGGACGATCAGGTGAAGGCTCCGATACCCACTCGGTTTCGGATGTTTGATATAGTCTTTCACTTCATCGATTTGTAAATCATCTCGCTTCCTTAAATGCTCTAAAATCGCATAAATATCGTCCCGAAAACTCGTGACGATGCGAACACCAGCGACGTCATGGACGTTGTCCCAGAGGGCATCCACTTCGAGCGGCAATTCTTTTTGCTTCATCTTCCGGACGATAGACGGAAGCGTCTTCATCCGTGTCTTAACGTGTTCGATCGGTGAGTATCCGAGTCGTGTTTGCCAGTCGAGGTCGATAATCCCAAGGTCACTTTCAAGCTCTGTGATCGCCATCTCATAGTAGCGGAATCGCTCTCGCCATTGCTGAAACTGTTCGCCAAAAAACTCTTCAATTTCCATCTTTCACCCTCCTCGCTTTCTTCTATCGTATCAGACCCGCGTTCGTTCGAAACACAAAAAACCGTCCATTCTCGTAATCAGACGAGAATGGACGGTTGCATTAGACGTGACGGATCACGAAATATTTTTTCTTCCCACGACGGATAATCGTGAACTCACCGAGCGTATCGGCACGTGTCACCGTCTTATCGAGCGCTTGTTCACGCTCGCCGTTCAAATAGATGGCACCGTTTTGCACGTCTTCCCGTGCCTGACGTTTCGATTGGACGATCCCCGCCTCAACGAGAAGGTCGACGAGGTTACGCTCACCATCGAGTTCGTACTGCGGCATCCCTTTGAACGCCGCGTCCATGTCTTCCGGTTTCAGTGACGCGAGGTCTCCGCTGAAGAATGCGTTCGTGATTCGCTCAGCCTGTTCAAGACCGGCTTCCCCGTGGACGAGCTTCGTCATCTCTTCGGCGAGACGGCGCTGGGCAGCACGTTTCTCCGGAGCAGCTGCAACTTCTTCCGCGAGCGCATCAATCTCTTCGTGCGTCATGAACGTGAAGTATTTGATGAACTTGATGACGTCGGCGTCATCGACGTTAATCCAAAACTGGTAGAACTCGTACGGTGTCGTCTTGTCAGCATCGAGCCAGACCGCACCGCCAGCCGTCTTCCCGAACTTTTGACCGTCCGACTTCGTGACGAGCGGCACGGTGAGACCGAACGCCTTTTCTTGATGACCGAAACGGCGGATGAGTTCGAGCCCAGCTGTGATGTTCCCCCACTGGTCGCTCCCACCGACTTGAAGGCGGCAGTTCTCTGTTTCGTATAACTTCAAAAAGTCGAACGATTGCAATAACATGTACGAGAATTCCGTGTACGAGATTCCATTCTCTAAACGCGAGTCGACCGAGTCTTTCGCGAGCATGTAGCTGATCGGGAAATGCTTTCCGATATCGCGCAGGAAGTCGATGATGGACAGTTCAGCCGTCCATTCGTAGTTGTTGCGAATCGTGATCGGGTTCTCTCCTTCTAATGGGAGGAAACGGCTCAATTGATCCTTAATACGGTCCGAGAATTCTTTGACCGTGTCGAGCGTGTTCAGTGACCGTTCGTCCGAGCGTCCAGACGGGTCGCCGATCATCCCCGTCGCTCCACCGACGAGGGCGATGACTTGATGTCCCGCCTCTTGAAAACGTCTGAGCGTCAAAATCGGCAACAAGTGCCCGATATGGAGCGAATCCGCTGTCGGGTCAAATCCCGTGTAAAGCGTCGTCGGCTTCTTCAACTGTTCTTTCAATCCTGCTTCATCCGTCATTTGGTTGACGAGTCCTCGAAATGCTAAATCATTCAATAATTCCATTTGTCCCACTCCTTCGATTGACATAAAAAAACGCCCCTTCTCATATCGAGAAGGGACGGAGATTCCGCGGTACCACCCTAATTGCCACAGCTGTGGCCACTTTACATGAGAGATAACGGTCTCGACCCGGCCGAACGGCATGCTCCAAAAGTGTAATTCATCAGTTGACATTGGCTAGTTCACAGCATCCACTAGCTTTCTGGACAAGCGGTCCACCGACTACTTCGCTTTCTTCATTGCATCGATATAATGACTATGCCATTCATTTTATAAGTTTGGTTTCCACGTTGTCAATAACAAGATTGAAACTTGCAACGAAAGGTCGATTCACGATAAGGTGGGGAAAGACTTGTGCTATAATCGAATATATTACTGTCTGCAATCGATTTACACCATATGAAGGAGGCTGTCATGCTGCAAAAGATTCGAGACTTATGGAACAATCCAACATCCTTGAAAGCCCGCCGTTATGCCAATGTATTTTACGATGTGTCGTGGAACGTACTCCTGCTCACGATCATCTCCGTTGTCCTCATCGGTTTTTTAGGCGCCGGAATCGGCGCCGGGTATTTCGCATCGCTCGTCAAGGACATGCCAACCCCTGCCTATAAGACGATGACGTCCCAAATCAACACGTACTCGTCGACCTCTGACATTTACTTCGGAAGCGGAGAACGGATCGGGAACTACACGACCGATGAAGTGCGTACGCCGATTCCAGTCGATAAAGTATCGCCGTTCGTCATCGACGCGTTGTTAGCGACCGAGGACGTCGAGTTTTACGAGCATGACGGGGTCGTCCCGAAAGCGACGCTCCGTGCCATCTTGCAAGAAGCGACCGGTTCAGAAGAGCGGACCGGCGGCTCGACACTCACCCAACAGCTCATCAAGAACCAGATGTTGACGAACGAAGTGTCGTTCGAGCGGAAAGCGAAAGAGATTTTGCTCGCGCTCCGCCTCGAAAAAGCGATGGATAAAGATGAGATTTTGAACGCCTACTTGAACGTCGTCTCGTTCGGACGCAACTCGATGGGACGCAACATCTCCGGGATTGAAGCAGCGTCTCGCGGCGTATTCAACACGTCGGCAGAGAATTTGACACTCCCGCAAGCGGCATTCCTTGCCGGGATTCCAAAAAACCCGTTCCTCTACACGCCATATTATCAAGGCGGAGTCATTAAAGAAGACGTCACCGCCGGCATCAACCGGATGAAGACGGTACTGAATCGAATGTACGTCGCCGGGAAAATCACACAAGAAGAATATGATGCGGCGTATAACTACGATATCACGCAAGACTTCATGAAGACACAATCGAAGCCGCGCGACCGTTATCCGTATCTCGTCGACGTAGCGGAACGTGAGGCGCTCGCCATCGTGACGAACCACTTCTTACAAGAAGACGGAATCAACCTGAACGACCTCGGACCAAACGAACGGAACGAAGTCCGTTCGACTTACGGGAAACGGGCGCACAACGCGCTCCGTCAAGGCGGTTATAAGATTCACTTGACGCTCGATAAGCAAATCCACGAATCGATGCAGCAGCCGGCTAAAAACGCGGATAACTTCGGACCGAACCAAAATGCGGACGGGACGAGCTATCCGGAACAGACCGCCGCGGTCATGCTCGAGAACAAGACGGGCCGTGTGCTCGGCTTCGTCGGTGGACGCTATATTAACGGAAAGACTGAAGAATATAACCACGCCACGCAGATGACTCGTCAAATCGGATCGACCGCAAAACCGATTCTCGTTTACGCGAATGCGATCGAGGCAGGCATGATCACACCTGCGACGACGATTATCGACGAAGAATACTTCTATCAATATGATTACAGCGAACGGAAAGACCCGGTCAACAACGAAGGGAAAACGTACCGCGGCCCAGTCACTGTCCGCGACGCGCTCAAACTATCATTGAACGTTCCTGCCGTCAAAATTTATGAAGAACGGAACCAAATGGAGGCTGACACACAGAAACTCATCGATATGGGCATCGGCGTATCGGATACGAACCGAAAAGCCTCCTCGATGGCACTCGGTGTCGGTGAAGTCAGCCCGGTCAACCTCGCGTCGACGTATGCGATGCTCGCCAACTACGGCGAACACGTAAACCCGTACTTCGTCGATAAAGTCGAGTTCCAAGGCGAGATCATCTTTGAGGCCCAGCCTGAGAAGAAACGGATTTACTCCGATCGCACGGCCTACCTCGTCGTCGACATGTTGCGTGACGTGTACACGTCAGGTACGGCGACGTACGCCAAGTCACTTTTGAACGCCCCGGGCGACTGGATGGGTAAAACCGGTACGACACAATTGAAACGAGATTCGTATCTCGTTGGCTCGACGCCAGACGTCACACTCGCAGTCTGGTCTGGTTACGATAACCAAAAACTCGGGATGACCGATGCTTACCCATACGGCCCATACTACCAGCGGACGCAACGGATTTGGTCACAAATCGTGAACCGCGTGTATGCGGATAAGCCGGAGACGTTCACGAACGCACGCTTCACGCAACCATCTAGCGTGACGTCAAAAGACTTCCAAGACTCTGGAACGTTCTCAGAGAAGAAGAAAGTCGAAGAGAAGAAGAAGGAAGAGGAAGCGAAGCAGAAAGCAGAAGAAGCGAAACAAGAGGCGGAAGAAGCGAAACGCGAAGCTGCTGAACAGAAAGATGCCGAGGCGAAGAAAAAAGCCGAGGCGGAAGCGAAGAAGAAGGCAGAAGACGCGAAGAAAGCGGAAGAAGAAGCCAAGAAGAAAGCCGAGGCTGAAAAGAAAGCCCAAGAAGAAGCGGAGGCCGAGGCTGACGCGGACGAATAAGCAAGACAAAAAGGTCGACACCGCGGTGTCGACCTTTTTTTTCAATCAATCTTCCATTGTCGATAAATCACCTGTCTCAAGGTTCAATTCCCATGCCTTCAAGACACGACGCATAATCTTACCGCTGCGCGTCTTCGGCAACTTGTCTTTGAACTCGATTTCCCGAGGTGCCGCATGCGCCGCGAGCCCCTCTTTGACAAACTTTTGAATCTCCGCCTTTAACTCGTCGGACGGCTCATAGCCTTTCCGAAGCGCGATGAACGCCTTGATAATTTCGCCGCGGACCGGGTCCGGTTTCCCGATGACACCGGCCTCGGCGACAGCTGGATGCTCGACGAGACGACTCTCGACCTCGAACGGTCCGACACGCTCGCCTGCCGTCATAATGACGTCGTCGACACGGCCTTGGAACCAGAAATACCCGTCCTCATCCATATAAGCCGAGTCACCTGAGACGTACCAGTCGCCCCAGAAGTAGCTCTCATACTTTGCATCGTTCTTCCAAATCTTGCGCATCATCGACGGCCATGGCGTCTTGAGTGCCAAATTGCCCATCCGATGCGGCGGGAGCGGTTGTCCACGGTCATCTAAGATGGCCGCCTCACAACCCGGGATGGCTTTCCCCATCGAACCCGGTTTGATGTCCATCGTCGGATAGTTGCAAATCATCATCGCCCCAGTCTCCGTCATCCACCACGTATCGTGAATACGTAAGCCGAACGACTCATTGCCCCAACGGATGACTTCCGGGTTGAGCGGTTCACCGACCGACAAGATGTGTCGGAGCGACGACAAGTCGTACTTCTCAAACGCCTCGTCCCCCGCACCCATGAGCATCCGGAACGCCGTCGGCGCGCTATACCAGACCGTGACACCGAACCGTTCGATGACCGAGTACCAAAACTCCGGATTGAACCGGCCCCCGACGATGACGTTCGTCGTCCCGTTCAAGAACGGGGCGAAGATGCCGTAACTCGTGCCCGTCACCCAACCTGGGTCGGCCGTGCACCAGTACACGTCGTCGGCCTGCAAGTCGAGCACCCATTTTCCCGTCATCAAGTGCTGAATCATCGCGTTATGGACGTGCAGCACGCCTTTCGGTTTCCCTGTCGAGCCGGACGTATAATGCAGGATCATGCCGTCTTCACGGTCGACCCATGTGATGTCAAGGTCCGTCGAGGCGCCATGTGCCAACTTGCGGTAATCGATGATCTTCCCGCTCTCTGACACGTCATCGCCGACGATGAGAATCGTCTCCAACTGCGGCAACTGCTCCAACGGGATGCGCGGTAACAGCGCCTCGGTCGTCACGATCACTTTCGCTTCCGAGTCGAGCAGACGGTCGTGGACGGCCTGTTCCATGAACGCTTCAAACAACGGCCCAACGATGGCGCCAAGCTTGATCGCACCGAGTAAAATAAAATAAAGTTCTGGACTCCGTGGCATGAAGATGAAGACACGATCGCCTTTCTCCACTCCGACCGATTTCAGAACGTTCCCGGATCGATTGCTTTCTTGTTTCATGTCAGCGTACGTGTAGCGCTCTTCCCGATCCCCATCGAAGTAGAGCAAGGCCAATTTCGTCGCGAGTTCCCCTTCTGCGTGACGATCAATCGCCTCATACGCCATGTTGACATTCCCGGTCAAATTCCAAGACAATAACGCTTCTGCTTGCGTCCACTCGAACGACTGACAAGCATCTTCATACGACGCCAATTGATGTTCCCCTGATAACGCTTTCAATTTTTCCATCGTTAAAGATTCGCCTCCCCTGCAATGAATGGTATAACCACTTTCAGTATAGTGTTAATATTATGACAAATCAATGAATTTCCAAAAACTCCAAAACGGTGTGAAACTCGGGTCGTGAAAGCGCTATAATAAGAAGTGGAAAAGGTGGTGACTCCATGGAAAAACAGTATCATTCAAAAGTGTGGGAAACCTCACTCGGAGCCGTAATCATCGATGGACCGATTGAGAGTGACGTTCTTGCGACGTATCGCCTCGACGAAGGATTGACGGCGTTCCGGGAGCCGGAAGACCAACATAAGGCGCTCGTCGAAATCGCTGCCTTGAAAGAAGGCCGGATCATCGTCGCCCGGGTCGATGAGTTGATTATCGGCTATGTGACGTACTTATATCCAGACCCGTATGAGCGCTGGAGCGAAGGGAACGACCCATACATCCTCGAGCTCGGAGCGATTGAGGTCAGCCCGCGCTATCGCGGCCAACGCATTGGCAAACAGTTGCTCGAAGTGTCGATGATGGACCCGCATATGGATGACTTTTTGATTTTGACGACAGAATATTATTGGCACTGGGATTTGAAAGGAAGCGGGCTATCGATTTGGGACTACCGGAACGTGATGGAGAAGATGATGAATCACGGCGGGCTCGTCTTCTTCCCGACCGACGACCCAGAGATCGCCTCGCATCCGGCCAACTGTCTCATGGCACGAATCGGCAAGAACGTCCGCCAAGAATCGATTGACCATTTCGACTCGCTCCGGCTCCGCCGCCGGTTCATGTATGACTGAGGAGGGCTACGATGCTGATTGAACAAATGATGAATCGCCACGTCGTGACGATTCAACCGACGAATACGATCGCCCACGCGGCAAAGCTCATGCGTGACCATAAAGTGCGTCACCTCATCGTCACGAATCCGGCCCGGCAAGTCATCGGAATCATTGGACAGTTCGAGATGAGCGGAGCGACGAGCGTGTTCCATCCGGAGAGTGAGAGCGCCGACTTTCAAAACCCGGTGTCGAGCATCATGCGGACCGATCTTGTGACGGCACACCCGGCCGACTTTTTCGAAGATGCGGCCGCGCTGTTCTATGAACACCGGTTGACGTGCCTTCCGATCGTCGAACGAGGCAAACTCGTCGGTGTGTTGACCGAGACCGATTTACTTCGTTATTTCGTTCAGCTGACCGGTGCCCTTGAGCCGAGTTCGCAAATCGAGATTCTTGTCGAGAACACGACCGGCACGCTTGAGAAAGTGACGCGCCTTCTCGCCAAGACGAACGTCAACATCATCAACGTCTTCGTCCACCCGACGGAAGACCCGTATAAACGGATCATCTCGTTCCGGGTCCAGACGATGAACCCGCTCCGCATCATCGAACGGTTGAAACGAGAAGGCTATGACGTGCTCGGGCCGGAGATGTCGCAATGAGACCGGCTTACATATTCGGGGAAAACGAGACGTCGTACCGTTTCCATGCGGACCACCCGTTCAACCCGATTCGTTTAGAGCTGACGACTTCGCTCTTGACGACAGCGGGAAAACTGTCACGTGATGAATGCATCGCCCCGCCACTCGCTTCGATTGAAGACTTGGCGCTCGTCCACGACCGCGATTATATCGAGGCGGTCCAAGCGGCGGCAGCCGGCACGCTCACCGGGCTAAAAGCGAACAAGTTCGGGCTCGGTACGGAAGATACCCCCATTTTCCCGACGATTCACGAAGGGGCGGCCCGCCTCGTCGGTGGGACGATGCTTGCGCTCGACCTCGTCGCGAGCGGGAAAGTCGAACGCGCCTTTCACGTCGGAGGCGGACTACATCACGGCATGCAGCGGAAGGCGTCCGGTTTTTGCGTCTATAACGATGCGGCCGTCGCCATCGCCCACGTCTGTAAGCAGTATGGTATGCGGGTGCTTTATGTCGATACTGACGCCCATCACGGGGACGGCGTACAGTGGCTGTTTTATGACGACCCGGACGTCATGACGCTCTCGATTCATGAGACCGGACGCTACTTGTTCCCTGGCACAGGTGCCGTCACCGAGCGTGGGAACGGGAACGGATACGGCTACAGTTGGAACGTCCCGGTCGACGCCTTCACGCAGGACGACTCGTTCCTTCATTGTTATGAGACGGTGTTACGCGAGGCGTGCGCTTGGTTCAAGCCGGACATCATTTTGACGCAAAACGGGGCCGACGCACATGCGTTCGACCCGCTCACCCACCTCGCCTCGACGATTCGGACGTTCGAGCAAATCCCGCAAATTGCATCCCGGCTCGCCGATGAATATACAGAGGGACGGCTCGTCGCCCTCGGCGGTGGTGGTTATGACTGGTTCAGAACCGTGCCACGCGCTTGGGCGCAAGTGTGGGCCGGTCTGACACGCGAGGCACCCTATCATGGTGACATTCCGGCCGATTGGATTGCGCAATGGCAGCATCGGGCCGATCAACCGTTACCGACGCGATGGGACGATACGACCTATTCGTTCGACCACATCCCACGGCGCCAGCAAATCGAGGAAAAGAACTGGGAAGTGACGAAACGGGCGTTCTGGCCGTTCATCTCCAACGACCGTAAATCACTCTACTTATAAAAAAAACACTTAAGCCGTCGACGGCTTAAGTGTTTTTTCGTTCAGTCGTTTCGTAACGAGTCGCGACGTTCAATGCGGTGTGGCAAGACGACGTTCTTCTCTTCAATCTCTTCCGCGTTCAAAATCTTCGTCAAGAGACGCATGGCGACGGCACCGATGTCATACATCGGTTGGACGACCGTCGTCAATTTCGGACGAATCATCGTCGCAAGACGCGTGTTATCGTGGCCGACGACTTCAAAGTCGTTTGGGACCGAGAAGCCCGCGTCTTGAATTGCATGGATGACGCCGAGCGCCATCTCATCCGTTCCAGCGAAGATGGCTTTCGGGCAATCGTCACGCTCAAGCATCTTCTGCATCGCTTCGAGGCCCGAGGCGTACGTGTAGTTACCGAGGATGACGTCGTTCTCCTGGAACGGAAGACCGGCATCTTCAAGTGCCCGGCGATAACCGGCGAACTTCTTCTCGCCGTTGATTTGTTGCTCGAGCGGGCCAGTTATGAAACCGACTTGTTTGTGGCCGTGGCCAATCAACATTTCGGTCGCGTCATATGCCGCCTGCTCATAGTCGATATTGACCGCCGGCAGGTCATAGCCTTGGTTCAACGTCGCGGCCAAGACGATTGGAACCGGTGATTTCTTGAACTCTTCGACGAGATCTTCGTGAAGACGGCCGCCCATGAAGATGATGCCGTCGACTTGTTTCCCGAGAAGCGTGTTCAACAAGTGAATCTCTTTATCCCGGTTCGCATCCGAGTTCCCGAGGATGATGTTGTACTTGTACATCGTCGCGACGTCTTCGATACCGCGCGCAAGGTCGGCAAAGAAAATGTTCGAGATATCCGGTACGATGACGCCGACCGTCGTCGTCTTCTTGCTCGCAAGACCACGTGCGACAGCGTTCGGACGATAACCGAGACGGTCAATTGCGTCCTGGACTTTCTTACGGGTCGTCGGTTTGACGTTCGGGTTTCCGTTGACGACACGAGAGACGGTCGCCATCGACACCCCGGCCTCTCGTGCGACATCATAGATCGTTACATTGTTACTATTCATTAAAACTCCTCCTACAAGCAATGATTTTCAAACGATTTTCAAAAAACGTGTCAAAAAAGGAAGACAGGTATCTGTCATCATTTTACCCTGTCTTCACGCCATATAAAACGTTTCCAATTGGAAAGCTTACTTTTTTACCAAATCAAGTTGAGGGAATTGTGTCGTCAATCCGTTCACAAATTCATCAAACTGGTCGAAATCGAGCTGTTGCTGGGCATCGGACAAGGCGATGGCCGGATTCGGATGCATTTCGACCATGACACCGTCGGCCCCGACAGCAAGTGCCGCCTTCGCAGCCGGAAGCAACAAATCGCGGCGCCCGGTCGAATGGGTGACATCGACCATAACCGGCAAATGTGTCTCTTGCTTCAAAATCGGCACGGCCGTGATATCGAGTGTGTTGCGCGTCGCCCGTTCATACGTCCGGATGCCGCGCTCACAAAGGATGATTTGATGGTTCCCGCTCGCCATGATGTACTCCGCCGCATAGATGAACTCTTCGATTGTAGCCGACAGCCCGCGTTTCAAGAGCACGGGTTTATCCGTCTTCCCGACTTCTTTTAGCAAATCGAAGTTCTGCATGTTGCGGGCCCCGACTTGGATGATGTCCACGTATGGAAGCGCTGAGTCGATCGCACCTGGCGTCATGATTTCAGAGATGACTCGTAAATCGTGACGGTCGGCCGCTTGTTTCAACAGCTTGAGCCCGTCAAAGCCGAGCCCTTGGAAATCGTATGGCGACGTCCGTGGCTTATACGCGCCACCGCGCATAATCTTCACACCGGACAAGGCGAGTTTCTCAGCGACGGCGTTCACTTGTTCGAATGATTCGACGGCACATGGCCCCGCAATCAATTGGGGGCGTCCGTTGCCAATCGTCGCCCCGCCAAGCGTGACGACCGTATCCTCAGCTTGACGTTTCCGCGAGACGAGGAGCGTTTTATCACGGTCCTCCCCTTGCAGCTCGGCAGACGCTTTGAACATCTCTTTAAATAGATGTTGAAGACGTGGCGTCTCAAAAGGACCTCGATTCTCGGCCGCAATAAAATCGAGCATCTCGCGTTCGCGTACGGGATCGTATCGTTCGACGCCTTGAAGACGTTTCACTTTACCAATCTCGACCGCGAGTTCTCCTCGACGACTGAGCAAATCAAGCATTTCTCGGTTCAATTCATCCATTTCACGACGTAATCGGTTCAATTGATCTTGTGGACTCATAATTACCCTCTCATTTCTAAGCCGTTCTTTCCAGAAACCTAATTATATCGAACTTCTCTCGCTTTGTCATAGACAAATGGTCGCCGACACAGATTCCACAAAAAAAATACCCAGGAGACCTGGGTATCACCGTTTATTTCTTGCCGTTCTTCAAATCTTGTTTCAACTCTTTAAGTTCTTGTTTCGACTCGTCATCGAGCAAATCCTTAATCGGTGCTTCAAACTCCGATTCATGGTTCGTTGACTCATCACGACTACTCTCCGGTTTGGCCTGTTCTTGTTTCTTGGCTTGGCCAGAAGATGAGTCAGCTTGCTTCGAGTCATCTTTCGTTGCTTTCTTCGAGTCATCTTTCGTTGCTTCCTTCGAGTCGTTCGATGTCTCGTCTGCCGCTCGATCGAGTTGCTCTTTCACTTCCGCCTCTGCTTCAGCGACGAGTTGGTCGGCCTTCTCCATCGCTTCTTCAATCGACAGTTCATCTTCGTCGACCTGCTGTTTGAGCTCGGCCGCTTCACGGGCTTTGTCCTTCACGAGGTTAAGGACCGGTGCTGCTTTCTCAAGAAGCGGAGCCGACTTGTCGCTTGCGACTTTAATCCATTCTCCGACGACCGGTTCGGCCTTCTCACGGACTTCTTTCGATTTGACCGTCAAACGCTCACGTGAAGTGGCCGTCTTCTCATCAAGGTACGTCCGTACTTCACGTCCACTCTTCGGCGACGTGAGAAGCGCGACCGCCGCCCCGATGACTCCCCCAAGTACGACTCCGGCTAAAAAGCCTCCGCCTGATGACTGTTGTGTGTGTTGTGAATTGTTTTTGTCGTATGTCATGTGTACGTTCCTCCTAGAGATGATTAAGATTTTAATGTGTCATCCGTTGCGACGACACCCGGTGAGACAGACGGTGTTTCTTCTTTCCGTTCACGTCGTCCACGACGACGAGATGGACGTTCGTTGCCAGTCTCGCTTTTGTTTTTCTTGAATAATTCCACAGCGACCGATCCCCATCGGACCGCTTGCGCGATTTGTTCTTTGTTTTCATCGGCTGCCACGTGTACAGACGAAGACACTGTCCGGACTGACTCGGTCACTTCATTGAGTGACGTGCCGAGCTCGTCAAGGGCGTGAGCCACTGGTGCGAGCAATTCTGTTTTCTCTTCTACGTTATCCACGAGACGGTTCGTCTTATGTAAGAGCGCCGTCACTTCCATCGTAATCCCATCCAACTGTCGTTCTAAATTCTCGGTCGTGTTCGCGACGCTACCGAGTGTCCGGTTCACGTTCGATAAGACACGCGCCAAGAAAAAGACGAGTACGACAAACGCGAGTGCAGCAATCAGTCCCGCGATGCCTCCCAATGTGATTTCCATCCAATCATTCCTCCTGTTCAATAATATGGTGGTTTCATTATAGCACCATTATGACTGAAAAGATTTGTCTCAACCGTTTTCGCCATCCGGTCTGATTATTCCTTTACCCGTTTTTATGTTTTCGATTACACTAAAATAGAAAAAAATTAAAAAAGTTAAGGGGTGGACGTATGAGAGATCCAAGAATCACGCAACTCGCGGATGGGTTAATCAACTATTCGGTTGAATTGAAGCCGGGGGAACGCGTGCTAATCGAGAATTTTGGAGTCGAAGAATCGCTCGTCGAGGCACTCGTCGAGAAGGCGTACGAAGCAGGTGGTCATCCATTCGTCTTGTTGAAAGAGAGTCGAATCCTGCGCAAGCTCTACATGGGAGCGAGCCGAGAACAGCTCGAGCTGATGGCAGATATCGAACGGAAACAGATGCAAGCAATGGACGCCTATATCGGTCTTCGTGCCGGGGACAACATCAATGAATTATCCGATGTGCCGGCCGAACAGCAAAAACTTGTCGGCGCGACAATCGGGAAAATGCACACAGAAGACCGCGTCAAAGGGACGCGCTGGGTCGTACTCCGCTATCCGTCGCCGTCGATGGCCCAACTCGCCGGGAAATCGACCGAGGCGTTCGAAGACTTTTACTTCAACGTCTGCACGCTCGACTACGGCAAGATGGACCGGGCGATGGACGCCCTCGTCAGCCTCATGAACGAGACCGACCGCGTGACGATTACAGGACCGGGAACGGACCTCACGTTCTCCATCAAAGACATCCCGGCCATCAAATGCTCGGGCCAAATGAACATCCCGGACGGTGAAGTGTTCACAGCGCCGGTGAAAGACTCAATCAACGGCGTCATCACGTACAACACGCCGTCACCGTATCACGGGTTCACGTACGAGAACGTGAAATTGACGTTCCAAGACGGAAAGATCGTCGAGGCGACGGCAAACGATACGGACCGTATCAACGACGTGTTCAATACGGACGAAGGCGCCCGTTACGTCGGCGAGTTCGCCATCGGCGTCAACCCATACATCCAACACCCGATGAAAGACATCTTGTTTGATGAGAAGATTGATGGTAGTTTCCACTTCACACCGGGTCAGGCGTATGACGACGCTTATAACGGTAACGACTCGTCCATCCACTGGGACCTCGTCAACATCCAACGCCCGGACTACGGCGGCGGCGAGATTTGGTTCGATGACGTGTTGATTCGGAAAGACGGTCGCTTCGTCGTCGACTCGCTCTTGCCACTCAATCCAGAAAATTTGAAATAACAAAAAGCGTGCCCTAATCTGTACCCCTTGTAAAGGACATTAATAAAAAAACTTATGCTGATTCAAGGAGATGATTCCTGTACTGTACGGGAGTCATCTTTTTCATGTTCCATTGATAACGATGATGGTTGTAATAGTTAATGGTTTTTCGGATTTCACGCTGTAGTGAATCGAACGTGGTACAGGCCTTTAACTCGACGATATCCTTGAAATGTCCAAAGAATGATTCCTGGACAGCGTTATCCCAACAGTTGCCCCGTCGGGACATGGATTGACCTAGCTTCATACGCTTCACCTCTTTCTGATAGGTCGGGCTCGTGTAGTGCCCTCCTTGATCTGAATGGATGAATGCGTCCTTGTCCAAGCGAATCCTCCGGTTCTTCCGTAAACGCTTCAACGTATCCAATACAATGTCGAGATTGATGTTCTCAGAGAGTTGATGCGCCAGTACCTCATTGGTCGAACCGTCCACGATGGTCGAAAGATAGGCTCGCTTACCGTTCCCGTAAAATATGTAGGTGATATCGGTGAGAAGCACCTTGTAGGGAGTGCCCTGTTTGAATTCGCGTTTGAGGCGATTCGGCACCACCCGGTGCTCGGCCGTCGCCTTAATGAGCCGTTTGTATGGCTTCGCCTTGCGGATTGGACAAACGATGTTGTATTTCCGCATGATACGTCGGATACACTTCAGGTTCATCGTCACACCGAAATGACCAGACAGCACCATCTTGATCTGCCTAGCACCCTTCTTGCGCTTCTTGAAGTGGAACGCCTTCAGAACGAGGTCACGAAGAGCCACGTCTTTCGATTCGCGCTCCTGTCTGATCTGTCTCCTCCGTTTCGAGAAATAGGCGTGGTATCCCTGACGTGACACCCCGGCCACCTGGCAGAGATGGCTGACCATCCCCTTCATTTTGTGCTTGATGATGACACCTTGAATCAGCTCATACTTTTGCGATGCGTTAAGTCCAGCTTTCCTCTCCCTTCCGCCAGGCGGATCTCCTTTAATAGTTCGACCTCTGCTTTCAACAGTTTGTTTTCGGCCTCGAGCTTCGCGTACCGTTCTTCTGTCGACAGCTCTTTATCCCTCCAACGTCCTGAATTACTTGATCGTGTATCGCGCAGCCCCATTACCCCATCTTTTCGGTAAGCTCGTGTCCAACGATTTTTACAAGAACTCATACGCCGTTCACCGAGTACCTCCACATCGAATCCACATCCCCGGAAGATTTCCACAGGGAACTTTCCTTCCAACGTCTGTGCTATAAAAAGTTCCTTAAACTCATCGGTATACGTGATCCCTTTCGGGCTCACAGATTTAACGTAAGGATTTGCGGCTAGCGCATCTATTTCTTTTGACGTAAATATCTTCTTCGACACTCGAATTCACTCCCAATATGATTTAGTCCAGTGTACACAAAAACCCTGAGCAGTAGACTTTTTTTTAGTGTCTACTACTCAGGGTACAGTTTACCCCGGTGGCACGCTTTTTTGCTTACAGCTTCGTCTTCTTGCCGAGCGCTGCCGACATCATCCAAATCTCTTTCTCGAGACGCTCGATGTGAGAGACGAACGTGTCCTCAATCGCTTCGTCCCCGTCCTCGAAGTTCTCCATCGCATCTTGCATCTCTTGGCGAATCTGTTTGAAGTCGCCGATGATGTCTTTGATCATCTGATCCGTCTCGGCGTGACGATCTCCTTCTTGAAGCGTCGAATGCTCTAAATACTCTTTCATCGTCGCATACGGTTCGCCGTCATTCATGAGCAGTCGCTCCGCCACGTCGTCGTAAAGTTCCGCGACGAGGTTATACAGTTCCTCTAACTTCTCGTGGTACGTGAAGAAGTGTGGCCCGCTAATATACCAATGATAGTTGTGGAGTTTCACGAACAAGAGGCCATAGTTGGCCACTTCTTTGTTTAACGTGTTCAATGCGCCTTGACTTGCCATTCATAACATCTCCTTTTCCGTAATCAGTCGATAGTATTATTTCCGTCTTATAAGAAAATTAAACACGAAAAAACGAGCGGCCGCAGCCGCTCGCAACTTATGCTTCTTGACGAACAATCTCTTCATACTCTCGTTGATACGTCTGGATATCCCCAGCGCCCATGAACAAGAGCACGGCGTTGTCGTGTGCGCGAAGCACCTGTGTGCCGCCACGTTTCAACACGTTCGCCCCTTCGATCCGTGATTGGAGGTCTTCGATTGTGACCGTCCCTTCTTGCTCGCGAGCCGAACCGAAAATGTCACACAAGTAGACCGCGTCCGCTTCAGCGAGCGACGCCGCAAAATCGTCCATGAACGATTTGAGACGGGTGTACGTGTGCGGTTGGAATACAGCCACGACCTCACGGCCCGCGTACTTCTTGCGAGCTGCTTCGACGGTCGCACTAATCTCCCGCGGGTGATGCGCGTAGTCATCGACAAGCACTTGATTCCCGAGCGTCGATTCGCTAAAGCGACGTTTTACGCCATTGAACGTCTCGAGGCGATCTTTGACGAGCTCTTTTGGCAAGTTCTCGTAGTCGCACGTCGCGATGACAGCGAGCGCGTTCAAGACGCTATGGTTACCGTAACCCGGGATGCGGAACGTACCGTAGAAGTCGTCCCGTAGGAACACGTCAAACGTCGTGCCGCGATCGGTCGATTCAACGTTTTCAGCCCGGAAATCGTTGTGCGCACCGAATCCGTAATACACAATTGGTACGTTTGCTTGAATGTGTTGGAGATTCTCATCATCTCCACATGCGATGATTCCTTTTTTGACTTGTTTCGCCATCTCTTGGAACGCGTCAATGACATCATCGAGTCCAGAGAAATAGTCCGAATGGTCAAAGTCGATATTCGTCATGATGGCATAGTCAGGACGATAATATAGGAAGTGGCGCTTGTATTCGCACGCTTCGAAAACGAAGTTTTTAGAGTCTTCGACCCCTTCGCCCGTCCCGTCGCCAATCAAGAACGACGTCGGTTCGATGCCGCGCATGACGTGGGCCAACAGACCTGTCGTCGATGTCTTCCCGTGTGAGCCGGTGATGGCCACGCTCGTGTAATGATCCGCGAGTTCACCGAGGAACTCGTAATATTTATAGATCGTCAATCCGAGCTCGCGCGCCCGGACGACTTCAGGATGGTCGTCAGTGAACGCGTTCCCTTGCACGACGATTTGACCTTCTGTAATATTTTCAGGATCAAACGGCAGGATCTCGATTCCTTTGCGATTCAATGCTTCTTCAGTAAAAAATGCTTTTTCAACGTCCGAGCCTCGGACTTCATTATTCATATCATTTAAAATTTGCGCTAAAGGACTCATGCCCGTTCCTTTAATTCCGACGAAGTGATAACGGTTCATCTGTAAATAGCCCCCCTAATTCATTGCGGTTTGCGAAAAAATGCGACAAACCTTTGTCATTATAGCAAAACTCTAGGTGTCATGCTATTACAGATTATTGTTTTTTTGATCGAGACGCCGCTTGCGATACATCGCCATTCGGTCTTGCGGTGTCATCATGACGTTCAGCGGCGGGCCTTCTGCTTTGTAGGATACGCTAACAGCAGGCGTCAGTTCCGCTCCATCTTCTACTACAGTCTGCTCGGTGTCGGTCTGTAATGTCTTTGCAACATCCTCGACAATCGGTGCGACTTGTTCAACAGAAGTTTCCTCGACGTTGATCGGTTCGGATGACGCGGCCTCTTTCTCGTCACGGATGACGACTTTTGAAGGTGATAACTCAGTCGACCCCATAAATACCGAAGCAAATCCGCCTTCAAGGATGGATACGTCGCCAAGACCCGTCTTCTCCTCAATCTCGTCAACTGGCTCTCCTTGCGTAGCATCGAAGGTCGGTTCTTCAATTTCCGGGGAAATCGTGACCTCGTTCGCCGGCACTTCAACCAATGTCTCCGGCGCAGCTTCTGGCTCGACTGCCAAGTCACGTTCGACGTCTACCGTTTCATCGACCGACTCTTCCGTCTCTGTCTCCTCTTCGACCGTCTCCGAGACGACTGGGGGCGATTGCGCCCCGTGGAACAGCTCGGCCCGATTTACCGTTTCCTCGGTCGCCTCTGGTACGAACGGTTCTGCTGTCGATGCCTCTTCCACATATTTTGAATCAGCGTTCAAATCGGAGCGTGTCTCCGGCGAATGTTCAGATGGCAAATTGATTTTCGGTTTCGGACGCGCGTAGCCGTAAATCGGTGACGGGACGTCCGACGGGATGAACTCTTCTGGTGTCTCGACTTTCGGGACCGGCACCGCCTTTTTTCCTTCTTGGGACAATTCCCGGCGAATACGCTCGGCCTGTTGTTTTAATGAACGTTCATATGCATCCATACTCGATTCCTCGCTTTTTCACTCAATCCTATTTAGCAAAAAATCGGTCGAGTTTAGCGACCGATTTCAAATGCTTTCCCTACTTCATATTCGTCATCTAATACTAAAATCCCTTTTTCTTGCGGTGCGTCAGGCAAATTGAGTTCGCGGGCCGAACAAATCATTCCCTGTGACGACTCACCACGAAGTTTAGACGGACGAATGATCAACCCTGACGGCATGACCGCTCCCGGCTTGGCGACGACGACTTTTTGTCCGGTCGCGACGTTTGGGGCGCCACAGACGATTTGGACGGTCCCTTGGTCGGTCTCGACTTGGCATATCGACAATTTATCCGCATCCGGGTGTTTCTCTGCCGATTCGACGTACCCGACGACAAACTTCGGCGTGAAATCGACGCCAGAAAGATCGGCCTCGATGTTTTGCTTGCGCAAGATGACACCGAGCGTTTCAATCAGTTCTGCCGTCAATTCGACCGGCCCGTGCCAGTCGGCCACGTTAAAGTAATTGCTCGCATTGAAAATGTTGTATCCGTTCACTTTTCCATTTGTCGACTTGACGATGGCGACATCGTCTTTCCGTTCGACGATTTGGCGATGACGATCGCCTTCTCTCAATAACACCATGAGCACATCGCCGATTCCTTGACGGTTATAAAAAGCATTGATTTGCATACGTAAATACGCCCCTTCTTTCAAACTAGACACACATAGTTTAGCAGATTATGCGTCGGTTGGTGGGTTCTTTTTTCCAACAATGAAAATTGGTTCGAGTGTCCCGGCCTCATAATGGAACGCGAGCGCCGTGACGGGGATGCGTCCGTTCGTGAAAAAGTCGAACATGAGCTGTTGCATCGCATCGTAGCCGGCATCATTTTGAATGTCAGCGATGATCAACACGTCTTGGTGCGGGACACCGACGAGCATGTCCCCCTCCATCCGTCGCTCCATGACCCGTAAAAAATCATCGTTCAAGATTCGAGACGCCTCGTACCCGTCACGGGCTGCCAAGAAATAAAACGTATTCCCGGCAACCTCGTCTCGTTTCAACTCGGTCGGCAACGTCATGACGTTGTCACGCGCGATGTCCTCAAGACGCTTGCGCGTCATCGATTCCGTCAAATGGCGCTCTTCAATCAAACGATATCCGTTCCCGAAATCGAGGGCATAAAAGATTGCCGTTTCGGCCGTATGCGGTGTTGTGACGAGCGCCTCGCCTTGTTTCGTCTCTTTCGCGAACGAGGCGGCCCGGATGACCGGATAGATGTTTTTCTCATTACCAATCAGCGTGACCGACTCATCTGCCGCGAGGGCCGTTTGAATGTATTCGACGACTTCCTCGATGGCGACGACGCCACGCACTTTTGCTTTCGCGACGAGTGGGGCAAGTCGGATGTTGACGCCGACGCGATCGCTCGTCCGTTCAATGCGGAGCACTTCGTTCTCGCGATCATAAGACGTCCGGTACCCTTCCGCGAAATGACGTTTGATGTGTCGTCTCAGTTCATTCCGTTCCATGGGATCACCCTAATCCGTTCAAGAACGCTTCGACCTGTTCCGGTGTCTTCCGTTCACGGCCGACGTAACGATCGACCTCTTGCCCGTTGTTGAAAGCGACAAAACTTGGAATCCCGAAGATGTCATGCTCTTGTGCGAGTTCCATCCATTCGTCGCGGTCGACGTAATAGAACGTCCAATCGGAGAATTTTGCTTCAATCTCCGGCATGAACGGGTCGAGGAAACGACAATCGCCACACCATGTCGCCGAGAACATGAAGACGCTCTTTTCTTGTTTCGCATTCGTATACTGTTCTAAAGATGTCAATTGATTCATTTTTCACCACTCCTGTTCTTTTTTCCTCATTCATGATAGCATATGTCCGTTCTTACATTCCGCTCTCACGTTTTGCTATAATCGAGGGCGAAGACTATTAGAAAAAGGTGACGATATGACTAAATGGACGCGGGAACAATTGAACCCGGAAATGAAACATCCGCTCGAGCAACTCGTCGGCGTCGTCGGTATGCTCGCCATACTCCGTTACGGCTATTTGTTCATCGATACGGACAAGAGTCGGACCGAGATTTTAATATGGCTCGTCGTCGGCTTCGCGGTCATTTACGTTGTCGAGAAGGCGTTCAAAAAGGCGGCCCGTTATTTACCAATCGTTCGGAAACGGTTCCTCATCCCCGTCTACGTTTTGCTCCTCGCCCTCTTCTTAGCGAGCTTTCGTGTGCCCCGCGAGACGGTCGAGGCGGTTCGGCAATTTTTTGGAATCTAAAAAGCGTTTCTGCTCAAGAAACGCTTTTTTTGTGCTCAATATTCGATTTTCATATCGTTCGGCCGGATTCGGTTCATACGAGTGAGCACTTGATAAACCGCAAAGCTGAGAAGCGCCGGTCCGACGAACAGGAAGCCTGCGACGACGATGACCGTATGCCAACTGAATCCCATCGTCTCGAGCATCACGATTGGTCCGACAAGGCCACTCGTCCCCATCCCTGCGCCCGCCGCGACGCTTTCAAGTTCGAACAATAAGATGGCGATTGGTGCGAGCACGGCTCCAGCGAGCGTCGGTGGCAAAAGAATCCATGGATTTTTGACAATGTTTCCGACTTGGAGCATCGACGTGCCAATCCCTTGGGCAACGGCCCCGCCGATACCGTTATCCCGATAACTAGTGACGGCAAAGCCGATCATTTGAGCGGCACATCCGACGGTGGCGGCCCCAGCGGCGATTCCACTCAAACCGAGCATGAGGGCGATGGCCGCACTCGAAATCGGCGCCGTCAATGCGAGTCCCATGAGTGTGGCAACGACGACCCCCATGAACAGCGGCTGTTGTTCCGTCCCCCATTCAATCCACGTCCCGAGCTGCGTCATGAATAGACCGACATACTTTCCGATATACGTCGCGCTCATATAGCCGACAGCGATCGTCGTGAACGGGGTCACGAGAATATCGAGTTTCGTCGATTTCGAGACGAGTTTTGCGACTTCGACGGCGAGAAGCGTCGCCACGTAGCTTCCGGCCGGTCCGAACTCATAGCCGAACGTCCCGACGACGAGCGCGGCGAACAAGATGAGCGGCGGTGCCTGCAAGGCATAGGCGATGGCGATTCCGATGGCCGGCCCGGTCAAGCTGATCGCAACGTCTCCGATGGCGATGAGCGTCGTACCGAACGGACCGATTCCCGCCTCACTCAGTTGTCCCCCAATCGTCTTTATGATCAGCCCGATAATGAGCGTGCTGAATAGACCGAGCGCCATATAACTGAGCGCCGTCACGAAATACAGCGACGGGCTTAACGTAATGCCTTTCTTCTTTAACATGGACCTTCCTCTTTTCATTGTCTTGTCAGTCGTAAAGTTTATGTCTTCACACGTTTTTTAGTATAAGCGTTTCTAGGCAAATAGCAATAAAAAAAACGCCACTTTAGAAGTGACGTTCCCCTTTTAACGTGAGCCGCGCAGCGTCTCCATCGTCGAACGATCGAGTCGCTTGACGAGCGCCTTGAGAAGCGCCTTCGCTGCGTCGTAATCATCCGTATGCAAAATCGAGGCATGCGTATGGATGTATCGCGCCGCGACACCGATGACCGCCGTCGGCACCCCTTGTCCGCTCAAATGAATCCGTCCGGCATCCGTCCCGCCTGGTGAGACGAAATATTGCGTTTTGATGTTCTCGTCCGACGCCGTATCGAGCAAGAAATCGCGCATTTCCGGTGACATGACCATGACGCGGTCAAGGATTCGGATAAGCGCCCCTTCCCCGAGTTGGCCGAACTCCGTCTTGTTGCCTGACGCGTCATTCGCGGGTGACGCATCGAGTACGAGCGCGACGTCCGGTTGAATCATTTCGGCAGCCGTCTGCGCACCGCGAAGGCCGACTTCTTCTTGAACGGTCGCTCCTGAGAAGAGGATGTTCGGGTGGTCGGCTTTCGTCGTCTCCTCGAGCAACTCGATGGCGAGCCCGACACCGTATCGGTTATCCCACGCTTTCGCCATGATTTTTTTCGGATGTTTGAGCGGCGTGAAGTCGCTCGTAGGCACGGCCGGAAGACCTGGTCGGACGCCCCACGATTCCGCTTCCTCTTTCGAGTCGGCACCGATATCGATGAACATTTGTTTCATGTCCATCGGTTTATTCATCGCATCCGGTCCGAGCAAGTGCGGCGGTGTCGAAGCGACGACGCCAGGGATTTTGCCATCGTTTGTCACGATGTCGAATCGTTGCGCCATGAGCACTTGGCTCCACCAGCCGCCGAGTGGTTGTATGTATAGCATGCCGTTGTCCGTAATGCGCGTCACCATGAACGCGACCTCATCCAAATGGCCTGCGACCATGATGCGTGGTCCCGCCTCGTCCCCGGTCCGTTTTCCGAAAATCGAGCCGATGCCGTCCGTCATGATTTCATCCGCATGCGGTGTGATGCGGTCGCGCACAAACTGACGGACGTCAGACTCAAACCCCGGTGCCCCCGGCAGCTCGGTCAGCGTCTTGAATAAGTCTCTCGTTTTTTGTTTCATCTGTCTCATCCCTTCAACCGTTGTGCCACCATTATATACAGAAGTTTTCATGAGATGCGAATGCTTTTCATTCCAATGGGGTACAGGTTTTGGTACGATATACATGATAGCCATAGTTCAAGGGAGGTAGTCATATGAAGAAAAGGTATTGGTTAGTTGGAATCGGGGTCGCTGTCGTTGCCGCACTTATGACGAAGAAAGTTTTGGATGAACGAAGCTTATCGGCCGAGGACGCACTCGAATACACGAAACGCGCATTTTCTGCCAAAGGTCATGTCCAAGGGGCATGGATCTCGGCATCACCAGAAGTGTACACGTATGACGGGCGCGAGTATGACGTCTTCAAAGGCGGCATCTCGGTTCTCGAGAATGACGAAGAAAAAACGTACCAGTTCACAGTCGATTCAGAGACTGGTGCACTACTTGAATATGCGTAATCAAGTCGGCGAACACTCGCCGGCTTTTTTTGTTTAAACGTCTAGAAAGAGTGGAAAAATGTAATTGGTACTTTTTTAAATCGAAAAGGAGTGATCCCACGTGAAAAAACTGATCGGTGAAGCAAATGAGCTCGTATCGCAAATGGTGGAAGGGATGGTCCATGCCCATCCCGACGTGTACGGTCGTGTCGAAGGGGTAAACGTCATCTGTCGGGCCGATGGTGCGAAGTCTGGAAAAGTCGGTCTCGTCTCAGGCGGCGGAAGCGGTCACGAGCCTGCGCACGCTGGTTATGTTGGCGATGGGATGCTCGATGCGGCGGTGTGTGGAGAAGTGTTCACTTCACCGACACCGGATATGGTGCTCGAGGGCATCAAGGCAGCGGACGGCGGAAACGGTGTCCTCCTCGTCGTGAAAAACTATGCCGGTGACGTCATGAACTTCGAACTCGCGGCCGAACTCGCTGACGCCGAAGGGATCAAAGTCGACCACGTCGTCGTCGCCGACGATGTCGCCATCTCAAACAAAGACGACCGCCGTGGTGTTGCCGGGACTGTATTCGTCCATAAAGTCGCCGGTGCGGCAGCAGCGAGCGGCAAGTCGCTCGAAGAAGTGAAAGCCGTCGCTGAGAAAGTCGCGAGCCACGTCCGCTCAATGGGGATGGCCGTCGAGCCTTGTTATATGCCGGTGAGCGGTAAACCAGGCTTCGATTTGAACGAGGAAGAGATGGAGATTGGCATCGGGATTCACGGGGAGCGCGGCGTCGAGCGCAAACCGACGACGAGCGTTGATTCAATCGTTGACGACTTACTCGATCACTTGAAACAAGAAGTCGAACCCGGCGAAGTGGCCGTCATGGTCAACGGAATGGGCGGCACCCCGCTGTCCGAACTATACGTGACGTATCATTTCGTCGCCAAAAAATTAGAAGCCGCCGGCTATACGCTCAAACGGAAATACGTCGGCAACTATATGACATCGCTCGAGATGCATGGTTTCTCCATCACGATCTTGCCGCTCGACGATGAAATCACAAGATATTTAGACGCGCCTTCGGCCGCACACGGATTTAAAATTTAACAAACGAGGTGTTGATCGCATGTTAACGATTGATGGATTGAAAAAAGCGCTACGAAACGCCCAATCAGAGATCGAAGCACATAAAGACACGTTGACCGACCTAGATCGCGCTATCGGCGATGGGGACCACGGGATCAACATGTCCCGTGGGTTCGATGCCGTCTCCGCCATTCTTGATGACGACTATGAATCGTTAGGCGCGCTGAGTAAAAAAGTCGGCATGACGCTCATGGCAAAAGTCGGCGGAGCAGCCGGTCCGCTTTACGGGTCCGCTTTCGTCAAAGCCGCGACAGCGTTCGGCGATGCGACCGAGGCCGACTTCCCGCTCGTCAAGCAAGCGTTAGAAGAAGGCGCCGCGTCCATCAAGGCACGCGGAAAATCCGAGGTCGGTCAAAAGACGATGGTCGATGTATGGGAACCGTTTTTGAAGGGGTTGTCCGATTCGGACGATTACGCAGAAAAGCTCGACCGTCTCGTCCATGACACGGAAGATATGAAAGCGACGAAAGGCCGTGCTTCATACTTCGGAGAGAACTCTCGGGGCACGGTCGACCCCGGTGCAATGTCGAGCGCCATCATCTTGAAAGCCATCATGAAGGAGGTCGGTTAACATCGTCGAACTTATCATCGTCTCCCACAGTAAAAAAATTGCTGAAGGGATCCAAGACTTGTTGAAAGAAATGGCGCCGACGGTCCCAATCCATCTCGCCGGCGGACTCGAAGATGGGAGCATCGGGACCGATGTGACTCGAATCCTCGAGGCGATTGAAGCCGTCGACAAAGAGGCGCTCCTCTTATCCGATATCGGTTCGGCGACGATGAACGCCGAATTGGCAATCGATATGTATGAAGGCGATAAAGCCGTCCAGTTCTATGACGGTCCGATTGTCGAGAGTGCGTTCGTCGCAGCCGTCTCGTCTAGAAACGGGATGGAGCTCGATCAAATCATGGATCAACTGAAACAAGAAGCATGAAAAAAAAGCCTTTCGGCTCTCAAGCTGTTGACGAACCCCTTCGCAAAAAGCGGATCGGTTCGTCTTTTTTGTGTTCTAAGAGATCGAGCCCCCCTAGAAAAACACAAACGGCCACCCGACGGCGACCGTTTGTGTTGCTCGTCCGACGGCGCCCCGACTCCGGCAGGAAAAGCAATCCGACGGAGACCCGGCAGCGACGCGAGTCGCGATGCGGCTCCGGGATTGCCTGCGGAAAACGTAAGCGCCGGAAGGACGAGCGATTCAATTGATGTAAGTCAACAAGCTGAGCCTTTTGGCTCTTTTTTAGCGTGGATTATCGTTTTTCTCGTAAATCGGGTTCATGTATTCAGTCGTCGAGTAGAAACGTGGCACGACGAAGAACAAGATGAGTGCTGGAATCGCAATCAACAATAACATGATTAAAACTGGTAACCAGTAAACGACTTTTTGTCCGAGCAAATCGATGTTCGCATCTGAAAACTCTGTCGCACCCTCGACTTCAGCAAGGTCCGCCGTTTCTAAAATCTTGTTTTCTGTCGCATCGAAATAATGGAACTCGGTCTTGCGTGTGATGAAGATCCCGTCACGAATCGTATCGAGTTCGACGACCGCCGCAATGATTTCATTACCGTTCGAAGACGTAAGCGTCTCTTGCTTGATAATTTCAGCCGTTCCTTCTTTGTAATCATAGTGCGTGGCTTTTAAATCCTCTTCGAGGGCGTCCAAGAACGCCTCGTTCGCCGACGGATTCAGTGGTGCGATTGTCAGAATGAAGATTACTGCAAGCAGGCTTGCCCATGCTTTTTTCAACATCCCCATGTTCCCCCTTCTTTAATTCCAATTTAGCGTCATTCCTATTGTACCAAGAAGAAAGAAAAAAGTGTGAAGAAAATGCTATTAAAATAAGAAAAAAGCGTGTCAAATTTTCGATCGGAACGCGGCTTCCATACGATAGATCGGTTGCCCCATGGCGCTAAACCGCTCTTCATACT
The DNA here is from genome assembly GCF_000714435.1 of Exiguobacterium alkaliphilum 12/1. Taxonomy (GTDB): domain Bacteria; phylum Bacillota; class Bacilli; order Exiguobacteriales; family Exiguobacteriaceae; genus Exiguobacterium; species Exiguobacterium alkaliphilum. Next base: position 53,978 of record NZ_JJMW01000015.1, on the reverse strand, counting down.
CGGTTCTAACGTTATCGGCCGGTTCATTTACGTGAAGATCAAGTGAAATATCGGTGAAGTACATGCCGTACTGGCTCATGCTTTCGAGTGAGTATTCGAATAGACCGCGGTTATCCGTCTTGAAGTGAATCTCGCCCCCACGCGGCAATACGGCCTCGTACGTGGCGAGGAACGTCTTGTACGTCAGACGACGTTTTGCGTGACGTGTTTTCGGCCATGGGTCCGAGAAGTTCAAGTAGATGCGATCGACTTCACCGGCATCAAAATAGTCAACGAGCTGTTTCGCATCGACCGTCAAGACGCGCACGTTCGGCATCGGCGTCTCGACCAACTTTTGAACGATTGACACAGCTACGCTCTCGAACAACTCGATGGCAATGAAGTTGACGTCTGGGAATTGTGTGGCCATCCCAAAAATAAATTGACCTTTCCCGGACCCGACCTCGATATAGAGCGGGTTTTCGTTACCGAACTCCTCGTTCCACTTCCCTTTCAGCGTCTCTGGTTCGGAGATAAAAACGTGTTCTTGAGCTTGCATATAATCTTTCGCCCAAGGCTTATGGCGTAATCGCATGAAAATCCTACCTTTCGTTCATGAAATGTTCAAGTTTATTCCGACTGTGGCCCATCGAGCAAGCAGTCCCCTTGCGATTATACACGAAAACATTGTTTAATGAACGTATATCATCCTTCATAGGGAGGTTAGATTGATGAGCACGTTGGACCAATTTTTGATTTTTTATGCGGCCCCGTTAACATTTTTCGGCGCCGTCATCGCGACGTTCGTATGGGCGTTCTTTATGAAACCAGATGATGTGTGATGCATATGGAAAGGGATGACCCGATTACCGGGCCATCCCTTTTTTTGTTCATTCATCGGCTTCCTCGAGAAGTTCTTTCAACACCGTGAGACCTTCGAGCCGCTCGAGATCACTTTGTTCCCCATAAATCGTAAGCACGGTTTGCGCGACGGCGTACCAATGCATGCGTTCATGCAACGACTGCGTCAAGTCGACGCCGTATTGACGGAACCAATCCTCCCAGCCCGCCTCATCGACGTAACTGTAGAGCACCATCGCCAAGTCGAAGGCACGATCAGCGATAATCGCATCGTCCCAGTCGGTCAAGTACAGTTGGCCGGATTCATCTTCTAGCCAGTTGTTATGATTCAAGTCCGAATGACAGACGACGAGCTCTCGGTCGTCATCGGCCGGCTGATGGCGGGTGAGCCACTGTATGGCCTCGTCGATTATTCGGTTCGACTCATCTTGGCCGTAGGCGACACATTGCCGGAGCAAAAGCGACGACGTGACGGGTGTATGATTTAATTGCTGTAACATGAATAATAGCTCTTTCGAATGATGGATTTTTCCAAGTTGTGCCGCCACGTCCGAACGTTGCATATCGGCTGGCGACAGTTCACGACCTTCGATAAACTGTTGGGCACTGAGGACGTCACCGTTGTACATCCGTTTTGTCCATAACAATTTTGGAACGATGCCTTCGGCAGATAAAATCGCCAAGAATGGAGACGAATTTCGCTTGACGAAGATTTTTTGTTGGCGCGTCGTCGCCACGTATGCCTCGCCAGTGATGCCGCCTGCGGAGGCGACCGTCCATTCCTCGCCGAGCGCACCGATTATATCTGAATACATAGTCATCACGCTCAAATCTCATAAGAAGTTAAAAAGATACAATCACCATATTAACACGCGATAATCGTCATTGACAACGACTCGACTCGAATCTCGGCTGGATTCCGGTCAATCGGCGTCAAGCTCGCCGTCTCGCCCTGGACGAACACGTTCCAATCCCCTTCCGCATGGAACGTCACGTCTTCAAACGTCCCGTTCAAATAAACGCGGACACGTTGCCACGCATCATACGAATGGCTCGCCGTCACCTCGTAGGCGATGACGCCAGCGGGAGACGGTAAAAACTTGAACTGCTCGATGACTTTTTGTCGTGTGTCATACCGGAAGCACGTATGGCGACGCCGCAGCTTGAGCAACGTTTTCACATATTCGACTTCGCAAGCACGCTCGTCGCGGAGGTCCCAGTCGAGATGGTTGATTCGGTCGGGTGCGTTATAACTATTCTCGACCCCATGCTTCGTCCGACCGAACTCCTGTCCTGCGTGTAAGAAGGGCACGCCTTGGGAGGTGAGGACGATGGCCGTGGCAAATCGTTGCATCCGTAGCCGTGTCGCCTCGTCGATGTCCTCGCATGCGAGCTTCAACTTGTCATACGTCGTGTAGTTGTCGTGCGCCTCGACATAATTGATCGTATATTGCGGGCTCGGGAAGCGGCCGACCGTCACGTTCGGAATTTGAACGGCACCGGTCAAACATTCTCTCAGTTCCCACTCTCGCCACTCATTACCGGAGACGAACCCACGCTCGCGGTCGTTGAACGTCGAGCCTTTGAGCGCATCCCGCATCATGTCGTTGAAGTGACCGATGCGCGGCATATGGGAAGCGTTATGCGACGTCGCTTTCACTGACGGACTGAGCGGTGTCGCCAAGTCCCACCCTTCCCCATAAATCAGGATGGAGCGATCGATTTTATCGAGCGCGATGCGCACTTGATTCATCGTCTCTACGTCATGGATCCCCATCAAGTCGAACCGGAATCCATCCACGTGATATGCCGACGCGAAATAGGTCACACAGTCGACGATCATGCGCCGCATCATGTAGCGCTCGGACGCGGTATCGTTCCCGACCCCGGTGCCGTTCGCCACAGTCCCGTCATGTTCGTAGCGGAAGAAATAATACGGGACGAGCGCCTCGAGGGCGGATTGCTCCCGAACGTAAACGTGATTCATGACGACGTCGACAACGACCCGGAGGCCGGCGCGGTGCAAGTCGGTGACGAGCTCGGCGTACTCGGTCACGCGGGACAACGGCGCCCTCGGTTCGCTCGCGTAACTGCCTTCAATCGCGAACCAATGAATCGGATCATATCCCCAATTGTACGGCATGCGGGTCGCCTCATCGACACTTCCAAAATCATGGACCGGAAGCAGTTGGACGTGGGTCACGCCGAGCTGTTTGATATAGTCGAGCCCGGCACTATGTCCGGCTTGTGTCGTGAGTCCCGTCTCTGCCACGCTTCCGTACAACCCTTTCATGCGGCTCGTCGATGACGGATGGCTCGTGAAATCACGGATGTGTAACTCGTAAATGACGGCATCTGTCGCTTTTCGAAGCGGCGGCCGCTCCACTCGTTCGACGCTTGAGGCGAGATGGGACTCGACATCGACCAGTACGCCAAACTCGCCGTTGAGACTGACGGCTTTCGCGTAAGGGTCGACGACATCGTTCGTCTCGACCGGCGTCTTCACGTGCAGCCGATAGAGGAGCCCTTCATATAATCGCGGAATGTCGGCATGCCAGACGCCGCGACTTTGTCGCGTCATCCGAAACCGTTCGATTTCACGGGAGGTCGTCTCATCGTGCACCGTCACCCATATCGAGAAGGCGACCGGTGACCAAATGAACGCTTCAATCGTAGTTGCACCGAAGACGAGACCGAGCGGGCCGTCATACGCATAACGCCGCTCGAACTCTTTGGTCTGGACGATCTCTCTTGGGACTGCGACGATCGTCTTATGGCCCGGGTGGAAGACGGTATAGACGGTCTCGAGCGAGACGGGCCGGCTCAATCTCACGTCCCGTTCCATCGTCCCCGTCTCGGTCCAACGTTCGTCGACAATCGTATAGTCGACAGGGCGCCCATTTTGTTCGATCTGCACTGGAATGGCTTCATATTCTGGAACGACCTCGAGCCGGATCAATTCGAACGATAATAAAGACGCTCGCTCGATTGTCGCATGTGTCGTCGTCTGTTGGTCATGTGTATGATGCATACGCGTTTCATCCTCTCCTACCTACTGATCTATAAATTGTCGAAACGGCATCTGAGCTGTCTGGTCTAGAAGTGTCGCCACATCTCGAATTTGTTGGGCTTTCACGATCGGGGCACGCCCGTTCACTTGTTTGAGCCACTGGTCATAGTCCGACCGTGAGATGAACTGGGTCGTGCTTGATGTAGGTACATGATCGAAATAGCCGTTCGGGGCCACCGTCACTTTCTGTAAGACCCCGTCATAGGACGGAAGAAACAGACGGACAATCTCCTCAGTTCGCGTCAAAGCGATGAGCGGATTGACTACACGGGTATTTTCCCCTTTGAGCGGCTGATGAATCCATGTCTTCTCTTTTGATATGTGATAGATGCTCCGGTCCCCTTCGAGCCATTCGACGATATAGAGATGGGACGGACCGATGATGAGATGACTCAACTCCACCGTCGCCCCGTTCCAACGGACGACCGGACGGAACATGAAGAAATGGTGTTCATTCCATTCCGTCAACATGTTCCGGTAGCCGAAGTCACGTAAAAATGCGAGCAACGGGGCGTCCGCCTCGGTCGCACCCTCGCACGCGAACTGCAACTTTTGCATCTTCTTTCGCGACGCCAACAGCGCCTGAAACTGTGAATCGGTCAACGGGGTCGGCTCGAGTTCGATGCGTTCGGTTCTGCGCCAAAATTTCCACCACGGGTTGTCGAACTCGACGACTTCGGGCGGATTCAAACGATTGAGCTCGTGCAAGCGTCGCATGCGGGCCGTATCGGACTCCACATATTCTTGGTAACGGTTATATTGGTCCAAGACGTTTCGTTCATACTTCGACGTCACGTCAAAAATTTTAATCGGGATCGCCATGTGTCCTCCTCTGAGCGTGTTAACGGGAATACGTCCACCGCTTCATAAGCAGGGGTGTGACTCGGGTTGATTCGATACAAGACGGCCGCGTCAATCGTTTCGGTAACATGGAACGTCGGTGCCATGTGCGGCACGACATGGCCACTGTCCCATTTTTTTGCGAGTGTGACGTGCGGGACGAACGTTTTTCGGTCGAGCCCCGGTACTTCATCGTGCAATCGTCCCCGCAACGTGCTCACGAACGCGGTGAGTGCAGGCGACGCTTCTGGAATGATCGTCAAGACGCGCGGACGATCCGGTCGACCGAAGAAATCAATCTGTTCGAACGTCAACGTGAACGGTCTCGTCTCATTCGCCACTTGTTTCGTGATTTCTCTCACGGCCTCGACTTGATCGTCATCGAGCGCCCCAAGAAACTGAAGCGTCAAATGGAACTCGTCCGGTCGATAGACACGGCGGTAGGAATAATAAGGGAGTACTTCCCGTTGAATGCGTGCGAACTCGTCTGCTTCTATCGGCAAGGCGATAAAATAATGTGTCGTCATCGGAATCATCCTTTCTCACGGAACCGTCTCATGCCTAAAAACAAAGCCGCTCCAAGAAGACTGACTGCGGTGTACATCCAAAATACACCAATGATGCTGTCGACTTCAATGATGATTCCGCTCAATTGGTTGAAGGCAGCCGTCGCCAAACCTGACGTGAGTGCCATATAGACGCCAATCGCCGTCGAGGTCACGTTCAGACTGACGAGGCTCCTTACGAACTGAAGCGCTACCGGGATGAGCAAGCCGACGACGAGCCCTTGGACGATTGCCAAGATCCAGACGACGAGAAGTGGCGGCTCGAGGGCGAGCCAGCCGTTTCGGATGGCCGAGATGAAGGCGGCGCCCGCGAGCACGTTCACCGTGCCGAGTTTTGCGACGATTTGATACGCGACTTTCATGAATGGGATCTCACAGAGCACGGCGACTAAAAATAATGTCCCGACGAGCGTCGTCGACCCACCGATACTCGTCACGTAAATGCCGAAGTAATAGTTGTTCGCATAAATCGGACCGAAGACGAGCATCCCTCCGATTAAAAAAGCGACGAACGGGACGTTCCACACGGCCGACCAGGCGAATGGCGCGACGGTCGTCGTCCGGGCCAACCCCGGTTCGTCGATTCGCCGCAAGATGATACTCCCAAGGACGAGGACGATCGCACTGAGGAGGAACGTGCTCGAAAGCCCCCATGGTGTGTCGGCGATTCGGCCCATCATGAACACAGCGATGGCGAACCCGGCGGAGCCATAGAGTCGAATCGCACCGTAATCGATTTTAGCGCGGGCCGTATAGTCGAGCGTCATCATGTCAACGAGTGGGATGTGGGCACATTGGAAAATCGACCAGGCGACCATCAACAGAACGATCCACAAGTAAGCTGTCGCGAACAAAAACGTGATCGAGATGGCGGCAGCGCCAATCATCGCGAGGACGAGCCAAGCTCGGACGCGACCGGTCCGATCGGCGAGCATTCCCCATAGCGGCTGCACCCCGATGGAGAGAATCGGCAGAATCGCGACGATCGTCCCGACCTCACTCGGAGACAAATCAAATCTGGATTGAGAGAAAAATAACGTCATGTATGGAATTAACGCACCTTGGGCGAAAAAGATGGCGACATAAATCAATTGGTATAACCGTTTTTGCTGATTCACAATAAACTTCCTTTCGAATAGGCAGAGAGCTGACCGATTCAGTCAGCTCTCCGAGTGTTTTTCATTTAGCGAGCTCATAGATGGCTTCCGCATAAATCGCAGCCGCCCGTAACAAATCTTCAATTTCCATGTATTCATCGACTTGATGGGCCACATCTTTTGCACCAGGGAACAGCGCGCCGAACGCGACACCGGCCTCGAGCGAACGGGCGTAAGTCCCCCCGCCAATCGCCATCAAGTTGGCCGACTCGCCCGTTTGCCGTTCATATACAGCTTGAAGCGTCTTGACGAGTGGATGATCCTCCGCGACGTGATGCGGTGGCATATGGTGACGTGTTGACAGTTCGAAGCCGAACGACAAGGCGATTTCTTTCAAGTTTTGCAACCGTTCCGTGAATTTCGCCGTGTACGGATAACGGATGTTGAGCGTCGCTGTGCGCTCATCCTCGTTATAACGGAACACGCCGCCGTTGACGGTCAAGTCGCCCGTCTCGTCACTCGCTTCGATTCCGAGGGAGATGCCCCGCGAATCGGCAAAGACGTGGCGGATGAATTCGATGTAACGCTCTCCTTGAATATCAAGTGGCAGCGGCAACAAGAATCCAGCGAGGACGTAGGCCGCGTTCACGCCGTTATCCGGCTCCATCGCATGGGCCGCGACACCACGCATCGTGAGCGTGTACTCCCCTTTATCGTAGACACACGTCCCGTCCGCCTCATATTTTTCAAGGTAAGCTTCAAACTTCTCCTCGAGCACATCGTCCGTCTTCAAGACGGCCGTCGCGTAATCCGGGACCATGTTCGGACGTTCCCCGCTCATGAACGAGATCAATTGATGTTTCACTCCCGGTACCCGTTGAATTGGGACTTGTTTCAATACCCCGTCATACAATCCTTTTTCCGCGTTGATGATGGGAAAGTCCGCGTCTGGGGCGAATCCGTACGTCGGCATCTCTTCTTGTTTGAAATACTCGCGCACGCAACGCCACTCACTCTCTTCGTCACACCCGGCGATGAGCCGAACCCGTTTCGAGAGCGGCAGACCGAGCTCTTTCACGATCTTTAACCCGTAATACGCGGCAAGTGTCGGCCCTTTATCGTCGTTGCTGCCGCGCGCGAAAATTTTCCCGTCCGCGACCGTCGGGTTGAACGCCCCATACGTCCAACCTTCCCCGGCCGGCACAACGTCCAAGTGGCAAAGAATGCCGACGAGTTCGTCCCCTTCCCCGTATTCGAGGTGTCCGGCGTATCCGCCGACGTCTTTTGTCGTGAACCCGTCCCGCTGACCGAGCTCGAGCATGTAGTCGAGGGCCTGGCGCACGTCCGGTCCGAACGGCTCATTCGGTCCTGCTTTTGATTCGTCGAGCACGCTCGGGATGCGAAGCAATCCGTGTAAGTCGTCTAGAAATGCCTCTTTTCGTGTATCGACTTCTTGTCTCCAGTTCATGTCAATCTCCCCTTTGCGAATGTTGTCTCCTATATTAGTATATCCAAATGTTAGAAAGACGAACATTCATTTCGAAAAGTTTTTTTCGTTCGTCTTTTAGCTTGATTTTACCTGTTTTACAAATTATTCATTCGATTTTTACGTTCGTAACATCAACTTTACATTTGAAACGTTCGTGCTTTTCACTTGCAATTCTATCCGAGAGCGGTATACTAAAGGTGTAATTTTAGAAAATAACAATTTCATATTTCATTTTGTCGTTCGTCGGTTATGTCTTTACCATTCTACGCATTGGGAGGTCATCCAATGAAAGGTTCAACAGATCGTATGCTAACCCGCATCAAGTCCATTTATTTGTTCATAAACGAAAGGGAATGCGTCACCACTTCAGAACTAGTAGAAGAGTTCGGAATCACATCGCGCACTGTCCAGCGTGATTTGAACGTGCTTGAGTACAATAATCTTGTTGAGAGTCCGAGCCGCGGAACGTGGACCGCATCGAAACGGTCGCTGAAGACGGCAAACTGAATAAAAATTACGTGGAAGTCTCAAGTTGAGGCTTCTTTTTTTGCGCAAGAAAACCGATGGACAACTCGTCCATCGGTCGCTTCATCACGCCAACAAGGCGTCATATTCTTCTTGCGTCAACTCCCGGTAAGCACCCCGCTCGAGCGTCGGGTCTAGTTCGAGCGTCCCGATTTGAATCCGTTCGAGCCGTTCGACGTGTTTCCCGACGGCCGCGACCATCCGTTTGACCTGATGATACTTGCCTTCAGACAACGTCAGGCGAATCATCGAGCGACGACCGTTCCGGCTAATCACTTCAAGACGGGCCGGTTTCGTCGTGTATCCGTCTTCGAGCTCGACGCCTTCGGCGAACCGGCGCACATCGTCGACGGTCATCTCGCCATCGATTTCAGCGACATACACTTTATCGACGTGCTTTCGCGGGGACATGAGCGCATGATTGAACGCCCCGTCATTCGTCAACAACAGTAGCCCGGTCGTGTCCTTGTCGAGCCGTCCGACCGGAAACAGTTCGTAATGTGCGTAGGACGGATCAATCAATTCGAGAACCGTCGTCTCGACTTGATCCTCGGTCGCGCTGACGACGCCCTCCGGTTTGTTCATCATCAGGTAGACGAACGGTTTATAGTCGACCGCTTCACCGAACACGGTCACAACCTCTGTCTCTGGTTTCACATGCCGCTTCGCATCTTTCACCGGTTGACCATCCACTTGAACAGCGCCTTGTTTCAATAACAGCTTGACGTCTTTTCGGGATCCATACCCCATATTGGCCAATAATTTATCAATCCGCATTATGCTTTCCTCCGATACTCGAATCGTTTCCCTAACAACTTACCGGCCAAATGACTTCTCCAACCGAGATAGCCGTAGACGATGAGGCCGAGACCGAAGCCGACGAACGTCGCGAGAATGTCATTCCCCCAGCTCGGTTCTTGATTCAACGTAACGAACAACGACCCATAGACGACGATAAACATGACAGCCCCCATCGCGAACATGAGCATCGTTCGGCGGAGCAACTGTTTATACGGGAACTGGAGCGCCCGTTGAATCTTCCAAACCATGAGGACGATGGCGACGATATAGCCGGCAATCGTCGCATAACCGGCCCCGATGCCGCCGAGCAAATAGACGAACGGGACGTTCAAGACGACTTTAGCGAGGAGTCCCATCGCCGTGGCAAAGATGGTGAAATATTGCCGATTGATTCCTTGTAGAATCGCGGCCGCTACCGAGTAGTACGCCAAGAAGAACGCACTCGGCGCGTAGTGAAGTAAGTACACCCACCCTTCCCGGTCACGCGGGAACAACGTCCCGAACAACGGTTCAGCCAATGCGACGAGACCGATGACGGCTGGAATCGTCACGAAGAACGACACTTGGAAGATGTGATTCACTTGGTTGCGCACTTTCGTCATGTCTCCGTGCGTAAACGAACGCGTGACGAGCGGGATGGTCGCCATCGACACACTCGCTGCAATCGACACGGGAATCAAGACGATTTTATGGGCGTTCCCAGTCAAGAATCCGAACGCCGACGTCGCCTCGGACACCGTCTTCCCTGAATTGAGAAGCGTGTTCACCATCGTCAACTGGTCGACGAACTGATAGAGCGGTGTCGACAGTCCGACCATGACGATTGGAATCGAATAGCTGAGTAGCTCGAGCAAGAGCGACTTCATCGACCGGACCGGCGTTTCTTCCGGATTTTCCGTATTCGTGTGGATCAGCTTTCGTTTCCGCCAGTAAATGGCCAACACGACGATACTACCGATCGCTCCGATGAACGCGCTGAACGTCGCGATCGTGACGGCGAGCACTTTTAATCCGTTCAACTCTGTCGTCTCGACCGCACCGGTTCCGCCGAGCGTATCGGCGAGCGGTCGAATCAATTCCGAATCCGCTAAGACGAACAAGACGAGCATCGTCCCGCTGAGCAGGAACAAGATGCGGACGATCTGTTCGATGACTTGTGAGATTGCCGTCGGTGCCATGTCTTGATGACCTTGGAAATAACCGCGGACCATGCTCATCGCCGGGATGAGGAGGAGTGCGAAGCTGACGCTGCGCGTGACGAGCGTGAGCGAGTCGACATATTGCTGATTGTTGTCGGAGTTACGGACCATCAGCTCCGAGAGCCAAGGTGCCGCAAAAAATAAGATGAGAAATGCGACGACGCCGGTAGCGAGCATAAGTTTCATCCCTTGTCGGAACAAGCGTTGACTCGTCCCGTATTCGCCAAGCGCGTTATACTTGGCGATGAACTTCGAGACGGCGACCGGAATGCCCGCCGTCGAGATGGCGATCATGAGTGCGTAATACGTATACGCCGCCTGATAGAGCGTGACACCGGCAATCCCGACCATCGCTTGGAACGGGAACGTATATAACAACCCGAGCATCCGAGAAATCAAGTTCCCGGCGGATAGAAGGAGCGTCCCTCTGACGAACGACTCTCTTCCTGAATCTTGTTTGACGCTTGATGACATGCGTTACCTCCATCTATTCGGTTCATCATGAAATGACTTCGTTTTACAAAACAACTGTTTCTCATTATACTCTTACTGTTGCGGATAATAAAGTTACGATAATTTTACCGATCGATTTGATAGAAACGAGGTATACCATCATGAAAGACGTCATCATCATCGGAGGCGGGCCGAGCGGTCTCATGGCCACTTATGCCGCGGCGAAAGCCGGCGCGCGCACGCTCCTCATCGACAAAGGCTCAAAACTCGGGCGCAAGCTCGCGATCTCTGGCGGCGGCCGTTGTAACGTGACGAATCGGAAACCGGTCGACGAACTTGTCCAGTTTATCCCCGGGAACGGTCGTTTCCTTTACAGCGCCCTCGCCCAGTTCGACAATCAATCCATCATTGATTTGTTCACCGGATTCGGCATCCCGTTGAAAGAAGAAGACAACGGTCGGATGTTCCCGGTGACCGACAAGGCACAAGACGTCGTCAATACGTTGCTCCGTGCCATCGACGACCTCGGCGTCGAGATTCGAAAGAACGCCAAAGTAAAGACGCTCCATTTTAATGAAGAAAACGAGTTCACAGCCGTCGAACTCGAAGACGGGGAACGTATCGAGGCGAACGCATGCGTGATTGCCGTCGGCGGACAGTCGGTCCCGCATACCGGATCGACTGGCGACGGCTACCCTTGGGCCGAGAAGGCCGGTCACACGATCACCGAACTGTTCCCGACCGAGGTGCCCATCAAATTGAACGACGCCTTCATCGGGACGAAGGAACTGCAAGGCCTCTCGCTACGAGACGTCGCCCTCACCGTCCACGGTAAAAAAGGGAAGCCGATCAAGACGCATCGCGGGGACATGATTTTCACGCACTTCGGTATCTCCGGACCGATTGCCCTTCGTTGCAGCCAGTATACGATTAAAGAGCGTAAGCGTAGTAAAGAACGTGTCGTGACGTTGTCGCTCGACTTGTTCCCGGACATGGCGCGCGACGAACTGTATCAAGAACTACTCAAACAAGTTCAGTCGCAACCGAAACGAGCCGTCAAAAACGTCTGGAAAGGTTTCATCCCGGAACGGATGCTCGACTTGTTGCTCGCGGCACTCGCGTTCGGTGAAGAAGACGCGAGTCAGTTGAAGAAGCAATCGGTCCTCGATTTCGCGACTCAGCTGAAGGCGTTCGAGCTTCACGCCATCGGCACGCTCGACTTCGACAAGGCGTTCGTCACCGGCGGCGGTGTCTCCGTCAAAGAGATCGCCCCGCAGACGATGATGTCGAAAAAGGCACCTGGCCTATTCTTCGCCGGCGAAGTGCTCGATATCCACGGTTATACGGGCGGCTATAACATCACGGCGGCATTCACGACCGGGCATTGCGCGGGGTCGCATGCAGCCGAGTTCGCTTCTGTTGAAGCAAAATAAGAGTAGGTGGTCGCGACCACCTACTCTTATTTTTTTGCCATCTGTCGGAGCACTTCAGCCTCGAGCTCTGGCTCAGGCGGCATCCACCCTTCTGGCTTCATGATTTTATTGTCCGATTCGCGCAAAATCGGTTTGCCGTCCGGACCGAGTTTCGCCATATTCGCCCGTTGTACGATTTCAAACATCGGCACCGGGTCAAGCCCGAGCTCGACGAAGCTGCCCATGACGAAGTAGAGCGCGTCCGTAAGCGCATCGCCTTGTCCGACGAGACGCTCGACGTCCGATTCGGGCAACGGCATCGATAACGACTTCTCGACCGCTTGGTCTAGACCTTGCTTGAATGCGGCGACGGCCTCTAAAAATTCCGCTTCGTTACGAGACGATTGGTGTAAAAACTCGACGACCGCTTCTTCGGCCGTCCAGACCGAGCGTTTGACGGCACGGTCAAGGACGAGTGGTTCCGGTGTCTTCGCTTCCGGGTGTCCGAACGTCTCATGGAACTGGCGGACCTCTTCAAAAAAATAGCGTTTACTCATAGTACCCTCTCCTATCAGTCGACCGAGACGAAAGCGTCCAGGTCGAACACGTCTGGTCGTACGATTGCAAAAATCTCGTTGTCTTGCAGGAACATCCCGGTCGATCCGTACACGCGCGGTGTCACCATCTGGCCGTTCATCGTTCCTTCATTCGGGTTGATGGTGTATAAGACGAGCTCTTCGGAGTCAAGGACGTAAATCCGGCCTTGTCGTTCGACGAGCCCGACGCCGCGGAACTTCTCGAATTTTTGTTGAATCGAGGCGCTCATACCGGTCGTCGTGAGCGCTTTGCGCGATTCAATCGCCCACTCGCTGAGCGGTTCCGGATCAGGTTCGGCCTCAGTCTGTAACGCTTCGTCTTCTGGTGAGACCGCATCGACATCGATTGTCTCTTCTCCCGTCGCTTCGTCGCTACCGCTCGACTCACCCTCGGGCTCATTCCGCTCCTCCGTCTCGACTTCCGTGATGCGCTCTTCGATGTAGAGGAGCTCGACGTCGGTCGTTCCCGATTCACGGTTCATAATGATTAAGCGTTCGGTCGTCTGGTCAAAGCCGAGACCGAACAAGCGGTCGTTCGGTCGGATGCCGGCAATCGCTTTTCGTTCTTGCTCGACCCAGCGACCGCCTTCCCGTTCAATCGTCACGAGGACGCCCTTGTCCGTGACCGCAAAGATTTTCGTCTCGGTGATCATCCGCATGCCGATGAACTCGCTCAGCTTCAACGTTTGTCCTTCGTTTTCGAGTTGGAGCGAAGCGATGACACGGTTGGCGTTTCCGCTCACTTCGAAGAACTCACGATTGTCCGTCAAGACGAGGTAGGCACCAATCGTGTCGCTGTAGTACACTTCGTCAATCTGTTGAATCTGTTCGAGCGCATCGGTCGTATCGATGTCCTCATCGTCGGGCGAGGCCTCGACCGGCGGGAGCGGTGTCGCTTGATGGCTCGTCTGAATCTCGATTTTATCAAACGTCGCGCCGATTTGTCGTTGAATCTCCTCGTCGGAAAAGACGAGCACGTAACAGAGAATCATCCCGACCAACACGGCGAACGAGGTCGTAAATAGTACGTAAGAACGTTTCATGGACGGTTTGTCCCCTTTTTCTGCAGTATCGCCCTTTAGTGTAACAAACCCTCTCGAAAAAGAAAACGGCGTCAGGAAAAAGAAAAGAACATGTGACAATGTCACACGTTCTCTTCGGTCATCCTACGACGATATTGACGAGTTTACCAGGTACGACAATCACTTTGCGGACCGTCTTTCCTTCCGTGAACTCTTGAACGCGTTCGTTCGCGAGCGCATCAGCCTCGAGTACTTCTTTCGAAGCGTCACGGGCCACGTGCATCTTCGCACGAAGCTTCCCGTTCACTTGGATGACGACTTCAATCGTGTCGCTGACGAGTTTCGACTCATCGAACGTCGGCCAGGCCGCGTACGTCAAGTCTTCCGTCATGCCGAGACGCTCCCACAATTCTTCGGCCAAGTGTGGCGCGACCGGGGCGAGCATCTTGATGAAGTTGACCATCTCTTGTTTTGGAAGCGTGTCTTGTTTGTACGCCTCGTTGATGAAGACCATGAGTTGCGAGATGGCCGTGTTAAAACGGAGCGCCTCGTAGTCTTCGGTCACTTTTTTCACCGTCTGATGGTATGTCCGCTCGAAGTCGGCCGTCGGCGCGCCGTCTGTGAGCTCCGTTTGGTCGAACAAACGCCAGACGCGGTCGAGGAAGCGACGAGCGCCGTCAAGTCCGTTCGTCGACCAGGCGATGGCCGCGTCGAGCGGTCCCATGAACATCTCATAAAGACGGAGCGTGTCGGCACCGTGCGATTTGATGATGTCGTCCGGGTTGACGACGTTGCCTTTTGACTTCGACATCTTCTCGTTGTTCTCACCGAGGATCATCCCTTGGTTATAGAGCTTTTGGAATGGCTCGTTCGTCGGAACGATGCCGATGTCGTAGAGCACTTTATGCCAGAAACGTGCATAGAGCAAGTGAAGGACCGCATGCTCCGTACCACCGATATACAAGTCGACCGGGAGCCAGCGCTTCAACTTCTCTGGGTCGGCGATCATGTCCTCGTTATGCGGATCGATGAAGCGAATGTAGTACCAGCAGCTGCCGGCCCACTGTGGCATCGTGTTCGTCTCGCGACGCCCCTTCTCTCCTGTCACCGGGTCCGTGTATGTCAACCACTCGTCCGCGTTCGCAAGCGGTGATTCGCCCGTACCCGACGGTTTGATTTCATCGATGATTGGGAGTTCGAGCGGAAGCTCTTCGACCGCTACCGTCTTGAGTGTGCCATCTTCCATATGAATGATTGGAATCGGCTCGCCCCAATAGCGTTGGCGACTGAACAACCAATCTCGGAGACGATACGTCGTCTTGGCGCGGCCAGTGCCGGCGAATTCGAGTTCTTCGATGATTTTGGCAATCGCATCGGCTTTGTTGAGCCCGTCAAGCGAGCCTGAGTTGACGTGAACGCCGTCTTCGACGTAAGCCGCCTCCTCCAAGTTGCCGCCTGTGACGACTTCGCGGATTGGGAGGTCGAACGTCTTCGCGAACTCATAGTCGCGGTCATCATGTCCAGGTACGGCCATGACCGCGCCCGTGCCGTATGTCGACAACACATAGTCGGCAATCCAAACCGGAAGTTTCTCGCCATTGACCGGGTTGATCGCGTAAGCGCCGGTGAATACACCCGTCTTCTCTTTGGCGAGGTCGGTCCGCTCGAGGTCTGTCTTTTTCGAGACTTCTTCGACGTACGCTTCGATGGCGACGACTTGTTCAGGTGTCGCGATCGCTTTCACGAATGGGTGTTCCGGTGCGAGCGTGACGTATGTCGCGCCGTAAAGTGTGTCCGGACGTGTCGTGAACACCGTCACGACTTTATCGTGACCGTCGACTTTGAAATCGACTTCGGCCCCGACCGACTTGCCAATCCAGTTGCGTTGCATCTCTTTGACACTGTCTGGCCAGTCAAGCCCCTCTAAATCGTCGAGCAAGCGCTCGGCGTATTCCGTGATGCGAAGCACCCACTGTTTCATCGGCACACGATAGACCGGATGGTTTCCGCGCTCCGATAACCCGTCGATGACTTCTTCGTTGGCAAGCACAGTCCCGAGGGCCGGGCACCAGTTGACGGCGACTTCGTCGACGTAGGCGAGTCCGCGGTCGTGGAGCTGTGTGAAGATCCATTGCGTCCATTTATAGTATTTCGGGTCCGTCGTGCTGATTTCACGGTCCCAATCGTATGAGAAACCGAGTTCTTTTAACTGGCGTCGGAACGTGCCGATGTTGCGCTCTGTGAACTCGCGCGGGTCGTTCCCTGTGTCTAACGCATACTGCTCGGCCGGAAGACCGAACGCGTCCCATCCCATCGGATGGAGCACGTTGAAGCCTTGCATCCGTTTCATGCGGGCGATGATGTCCGTCGCCGTGTAACCTTCCGGGTGACCGACGTGAAGTCCGGCTCCTGACGGATATGGGAACATGTCAAGGACGTAGAAACACTCCTTGTCCGGATCTTCTGTCGTCCGGAACGCATCCTTCTCTTCCCAACGCTTTTGCCATTTCGGCTCGATGTCTTGATGTTTAAAATAGTCCAAAATTCATCCTCCTCTGCATAATAAAAAGCCTTCCGCCCCGGTAATGGGACGAAAGGCTTAAAAGCTCTCCGCGGTACCACCCATGTTGCATTTCTGCCACTTGAGACGCCGATAACGTGGCGTAACTCCGGTTTACCCTACTCTCGTTCAGGCAAACTGCTCCAAGGCGAGTTCTCGACGTCCATATACCGGTTCGCACCAACCACCGGCTCTCTACGATACAGACAAGACGATACTATTCCTTTTCATCGCGATAGTTTATCTACCCTTTCATTCTATCCCAAGATAAAAAACCGCGTCAATGTGAACTTTTCGTTACGTCTTAATTTGTTTCATCGTCGAGATGGTTTTGACCGCAAAGAACGCGATGAGTCCAAACCCGACTTTGTTCACTAAATCCGCCACGTTGTAAATCAGCTCCCGTACGAGCTGGACCTCAACGCCGCTCGCAAACAGCGTCACCGCATAGCCGATCGGATATATCGCCCACCCGACTAAAATGAAGAGACGCATGTTGAGGAGCGCTTTCCGAATCGGTGCCGGAGACGACTCCGCCGCTTTCGTGACGTTCGTGAATAACAAATAGATGATATAGAGCCAAGCGAAACAACCGACTAAATAACCCCATAGCCCAAGCTGCGTGAAGCCACCGTTCAAGTTGATTGACGATTCCCCGAGATAACCGGCCACGATCATGATGACGTCGGCCACGATCAGTTTCGTCAGTAACCCCGTCTTCATCTTCCCTTTCAAACTCAACAGCAACGGGAACTTCACAAGCAAGAGCGGCGTCGTGACGAGCCAGTCGATATAGCGAATCTCCGTCGGGAATCCTGTGATTTCCGATAGCAGACCTGAATCGCCGACCGCATCTTTCATAAAGTAATAATGAATCGCTGCGACGAACGTGACGAGCGCTGCAACCGTCGCGACGGAACGATATTCAGGGTCTAAGCTGTTTCGTTCCACCAAAAAGTATAGCGTTGCCGCAGCCATGCCGACAAAGCCGACCTAAAACATATACTGTGTCGCCAATACAAGTAAGTTCACTTCTTCACTCACATTGTCCATCTGCTTCACATGAGACAAGACGAAAGACGACCCGGCGTTACGATGTGAAAGGATCCTTTACTTCTTTTTAATGCACAACTCAATGGTGCAACGTATATGAAGATGCAGCGAATATGCTCATTCTTCCGATGTTTGTCGATTCAGTGAACCCGTTTTAATGAAGAAGAAGAGACCGATTGCACTGAGAAGAATCATGAGTCCGAAGACCGCATTGATACCGAACACGTCATATAATATCCCGGACATCGTCGGGCCAATCATGCGCCCGACCGACGCCGCGATATTAACAAGTCCTTGATATTGACCGGCTTTCCCTGCCGGTGCGAGTTTGGCGGCAATCGTCGGGACCGCCGGCCAGATAAACATCTCGCCAACCGTCATGACGATCATCGCGACCATGAACATCGCAAAACCTCCGGCGAACGGCACAACGAGGAAGGCCGCAAGGAAGATGACGCCACCAATGATGAGCTGGCGCTTCAAGTCGTCTTCAAATTGACGCAACATCCGGTTAAGGAGCGGTTGGGCGAACACGATCATCGCCCCGTTCACCGTCCAGAGTAGCGAGTATTCACTAATCGTCACGCCAAGCCCTTGCGAGTGGACGGCGATCGTCCCTTGCCACTGGACGTAGACGAACCAGAGGGCGGCGTAACCGATGGCAACATACCACATCGATTTCATCGTCGCACCGGACAACGTCGTCGCGGCCGCCTCAAGTTGCGACTGAATGACCGGACGAGTCGTTTCTTTCAAGTAACGGAAGCCGAACAAAAGCACGACGACGAACAAGACCGACAAAAAGAAGTTCGCATAAAAGATCCATTCGATGTTGATGCGCGCCACTTGTCCGCTCATCGCCGTACCGAGCGCGACACCGACGTTTTGGGCGACATATATCGCATTGAACGAACGGCGCCCCCCTTCCGGCCAAATCAAGCCGGCGAAAGCATACACTGTCGGGAAGACGAGCCCGCCCGAGAAGCCGATGAGCCCGAGCCAGACCAAGTATCCGAAGAACGTCGCATGGAACAACAGAAATCCAAGTGAGCTGGCAAGGAGCAGTGATACCGCGATCACGAGCGTCGTCTTGCCACCGAGTCGGTCGAACAACGTCCCGCCGATATAGTTCCCGACGATGGCGAGGGCGGAGTTGACGAGGAGGGCGATACCGGCGAGCGTCATCGATTCTCCTAAATATCCATTAATATATAACGTGTTGAACGGCCATAAAAAAGACGCCGCCGTCGTATTGAGCGCCATCGCGATGACCAAAATCCATATTGAGATCGGCATTTTCTTGTTCACGCCAACTCCTCCTTTCCCATCGCCTAAACGATAAAAATTCGGCACGACGGCCGAATCCAAAATTAGTCCTTCTCCAAGCTAACGGAACGGTCCATAACTGTCAAGAAAAAGTACTCATTCTGAAGTTTTGCACCAAACAGTATGTGATAACGTGAGCAAAGAAGGAGAGGATGAAGATGATTAACCCATTTGGTGAAGCCAGATACAATAAGTTGAACGAAGCGTATCGCCGGGAGTATGGCGGAAAGGTGTTCAAAGTCCCGCTCGACGGTGGGTTCACTTGTCCGAACCGGGACGGCCTCGTTTCAAAAGGAGGATGTACGTTCTGTTCCGATGATGGGAGCGGCGACTTTGCCGGGAATGCGTGTGACCCAATTTCGGTCCAGTTCGCTGAAGGGAAGGCCCGGTTGCACCGTAAATGGAAAGAAGCACGGTATATCGCCTATTTCCAAGCGTTCAGTAATACGTACGCCCCGGTCACACGTCTACGTGAACTGTTCGAGTCAGCGCTCGAAGAAGAAGGTGTCGTCGGACTATCGATTGCGACACGGCCCGACTGCCTCCCGGACGAAGTCGTCGCCTACCTCGCCGAACTGAACGAGCGGACGTCGCTTTGGGTCGAACTCGGTCTGCAGACAATCCATGACAAGACCGGCAAAAAGATCAACCGCGGCCACGATTATGCGACGTTCTGTGACGGACTGGCGAAACTTCGCCGCCACAATATCCGGGTGTGCGTCCATATCATCAACGGACTACCGGGCGAGACGCCACAGATGATGCTCGACACGGCGCGAGAAGTTGCTAAAATGGATATACAAGGAATCAAGATCCATTTGCTCCACGTCTTGAAACGGACGCCGCTCGCAAGGCAATATGAATTAGGGCTCCTCGATTTGATGGATGAGACGACGTACGTCTCGCTCGTCTGCGACCAGCTCGAACTGTTACCGGAAGACGTGATCGTCCACCGGTTGACGGGTGACGGTCCGCCCGACTTATTGATTGGGCCGATGTGGAGCCGGCAGAAGATGGCCGTCTTGAACGCCATTCATGCCGAATTGGAACGCCGTGATTCCTTCCAAGGAAAAAAGAAGGATGAGAGATATGGGATTAATGAGAGTGTTGCCGTTCGCGAAACATCTGTTACGTGAACATGTGGTCCCCGGCACGGTCGCCATCGATATGACGGCCGGTAACGGGCACGATACATTATTTTTAGCCGAGCTCGTCGGTGACGGGCACGTCTATGCGTTCGACGTCCAAGAAGAAGCGGTCGTGGCGACACGACAGCGACTCGAGGAAGCCGGCATGGCCGAACGGGTCAGCGTCATCCACGACAGCCACCACACCGTCCAAACCATCGTCGCAGACGAGACCCGTCCGATCACCGCGGCCGTGTTCAACCTCGGATACTTACCGGGTAGCGACAAGACGGTCACGACGACAGGCGAGACGACGATTGACGCGCTGCGCCAGTTACAGGACGTCATGGCGATCGGCGGTGTCATCGTCGTCGTCATCTACCATGGGCACGACAGCGGTAAAATCGAACGGGACGAGGTGCTCGCTTACGTCGAGTCGCTCGACCAAAAACAAGCCGGTGTCCTGCGATACGGCTTCATCAATCAAGTGAATCATCCCCCGTTCATCATCGCAATCGAAAAACGGGCATGATAAAGGCGACTCGGACGAGTCGCCTTTATTCTTGAATCAATTCGTAAAACGTCAACAGCGTCTCGGCGAACTTCGTGTTCAGTCGTTCATAGCCGAAGTGTGGGAAACCTTCGAGACGACGGATGTAAACTTGGTCGCCTCCGATTTTTCGGCAGACGTTCAGCGTCAGCTTCACATCGGCGAAACGGTCGTCCGGCGCGTAAAAACAGGCGAGCGGTAAACGCGGCAAATGTTTTTTCTCTTCCTGATGCTCGACGATCTCTTCTTCAATCTCCCGGTACTGGGCGTACGTGATCTCGCCGAACCGGGATGACTCTTCGCCGCCCCCGGTGAACGTCATCATACCGAGCGGCAAATCGGGGCGGAAGCGATCGACGGCGGAAGCGACGACTTGTTTCAATCCGCCGATTTGACGGGACGAATGCCAGTCAAAGAGCGGGGAGATGTACGTCAAACTGCCGAGCGGGACATCATACTCCTGTAACAGTCGGTTCGTCAACAGCGCACCAAGGCTGAAGGCGACGACGTGAATCGGCAACTTGTACTGTCCGGCTTCACGGAGCGTGTTCTTAATGAGCAGTTTATGGTCCTCAGCCGTCAAGCCGAGCGTCGGCCCGGCAACGACGAGCACTTCGTAGTCCGTCCGCAACCGATCGAGGAACGCCTCGCTGACACGAGACGTGAACTGGAGCGGGTATACAATCACGATGACCCCTTTTCGTGATGGTTCTTCGTATGTCATGCTGTCACCTCATTATTAGTATGTCTGTTTTATTCTAACAAAAAACATCAGCCGAGACTGATGTTTCAATCAAAATCCGTCTGGAGTCTTAGCGTGGGTCGTATCGCAAGTGAACGAGCTCCATCGGCTCATCGTACACTTCTTCTTGAATCCGGTTCAATTCGACGAACGATTGATGGTTCAAGAAGGCGAGCGCCTGCTCGTTCGAACTCTCAACGTACAGTTCGACCGGTTGGCGTTTTCGTCCTGCAAGGTGTGTCAACAGCTCTGCCCCTAACCCTTGACGGTGATGGGCCGGATGGAGGTAAAGACGAAGCACTTCCCACGTCTCGCCCCGGTCAATCGCATGATAAAACCCGATGACGTCGCCGTCCGTCTCACCGACGATGAACAACTGTTCTTTCGCTTCTTCACTCGAACTGATGGCGCGCACGATTTCCTCGAGCTGATACGCCCGTTCCATCACGCGCGCACGCGCGTTGTCCGCGTCGGTCGTCGCGAGCGCGATTTCTCGAATTAGAGCGGCATCTTCCGGCACGGCTTCCCTCATCTTCATGACAGCTCCCCCTTTTGGCCAATCTAGTACTATCATTCCCCATCCCGCCAAAAATATCCTGCCCCTTCATTACTTTTTCATGACGAAATGAGCGAACGGGTTATGTTCCAATTTGACACGGGTATAAAGGTACCAATGCCAACTTACAGAAAAGGAGTGTTTTTATGCAACCACCATTGCAACACGACCCGCATGCTACACAAGCGAACAACCCGAACCGTCAATTCGACCATGAGTCGTCGAACGGTCCAAAAATCAACGTCGTCACCGGCATGTTGCTCGGTGCCCTCGTCGGCGGGCTCCTCGCCCTCCTCAGCTCATCAAACCGAGAGAACACGAAACAGTCATTCTCGAGTGCGAAAGCTTCTGTCGGCGGACTCGTCGAGACGGTGAAAGAAGATCCGGCCGGTAAGGCCTCACAAGTCATCGATCAAGTGAAGGCGGCCTCAGGCATCATCCAAGAAGTCGCGACAGACGTCCAAAACGTCTATGAAAAAGTGGCCGGCGAAGCCGACACGGTCAAACAAGACGTCAATAAAGTCGTCGAGACGGCCCAAGAGGCGAAATCGGATTTACAATCGATCGGCGAGAAAGTCGTCGAGGCGAAAGATACCGCGTTAGGACAAGGACACGAGTCGACTGACCATAAGCCACAGGCATAACAAAAACGACCTTTCGCGTGAAAGGTCGTTTTTCTTTGATTACGCGAAGCGTTTCGCGCCTTCTTCAAGTACTGCTGCTTTGTCCGTTTGCTCCCATGGGAGTTCCACGTCTGTGCGACCGAAGTGGCCGTATGCTGCTGTCTGCTTGTAGATCGGGCGGCGAAGGTCGAGCATCTTGATGATGCCGGCCGGACGGAGGTCGAAGTTCTCACGGATGAGTTCTACAAGCTCGGTCTCGCTCAATTTACCAGTGCCGAACGTATCGACCGCGATCGATACCGGGTGTGCGACACCGATTGCGTATGCAAGTTGAACTTCTGCTTTGTCCGCGAGGCCAGCTGCGACGATGTTCTTCGCCACGTAACGAGCCGCGTATGCTGCAGAACGGTCAACTTTCGTAGGATCTTTACCAGAAAACGCGCCGCCACCGTGACGTGCGTATCCACCGTACGTGTCGACGATAATCTTACGTCCTGTGAGACCTGCGTCCCCTTGTGGTCCGCCGATGACGAAACGACCAGTTGGGTTGATGAAGTATTTTGTCTCTGCATCGATAAGTTCAGTCGGGATGACCGCGTCGATGACATGTGCTTTAAGATCTGCTTGAATTTGCTCGAGCGTGATGTCTTCAGCGTGTTGTGTCGAGATAACGATTGTGTCGATACGAACCGGGTTGTTCGCTTCGTCGTACTCGACCGTCACTTGCGTCTTCCCGTCCGGACGGAGGTAAGCAAGCGTGCCGTTTTTGCGGACTTCCGCCAAACGACGTGACAATTTGTGTGCGAGCGAGATTGGGAGCGGCATGAGTTCAGGCGTTTCCTTCGTCGCATAACCGAACATGAGACCTTGGTCCCCTGCGCCAATCGCATCGAGTTCTTCTTCAGTCATTTGACCTTCACGTGCCTCGAGCGCTTGGTCGACACCTTGCGCGATATCGACTGACTGCTCGTCGATTGAAGTCAAGACAGCACACGTCTCGGCATCAAAGCCGTATTTCGCGCGTGTATAACCGATCTCACGGACCGTTTCACGGACGACTTTCGGGATATCGACGTACGTCGATGTCGTGATTTCACCAGCTACGAGCACGAGACCTGTCGTGACAGACGTCTCAGCCGCAACGCGGGCGTTTGGATCTTCTGCTAAAATTGCGTCCAAAATCGAGTCTGAGATTTGGTCACAAATTTTATCCGGATGTCCTTCAGTGACGGACTCCGAAGTGAAAAGTCGACGGTTCAAGTTTGACATTTCAAAAAACCTCCTATAATAAGGGTGATGTGTGGACGGTACTCGTTCCCCTTACGCGTTGCTTTGGGACGGTAATGAAAAAAACCTTTCGCCACGTTCAAATGGGAAAGGTTGAATCGTTCTTCCTTACCCTCTTATCGTTCGAAGCTTACGCTTCGCTTCAGGATAGCACCTTTTCCGACAACATTACATTCGGACGGTTGCTGGGCTTCGTAGGGCCTTGTTCCCTCCACCGCTCAGAATAAGAGTATCCGTTACGAAGACCATCATATAAATGACGTCCCGTTCTGTCAAGCGTATCGACCGAATTCGTAAAACTTTTCACGAACGGGCAAATAGTTATGTTTGTGAAATAACAAACATTTTTATGACGGTTTCCGATTTTGTTCTATGACCTGGTACAGAATATGTTAGAATGACAATGTAAGAAAGCGCTTACTTGTTAAAGTGAAGAAACGCTTGTTTTTAATTAGTGTGTCACATATAATAAAAACGTCATACTAATTAACTGCGGAAGTATGCGGATTTCATCCACATCTATTTAGGGGAAAGGTGGGATTCGGGATGGCGACAACGCTCCTGAAAATCGAAGAATTAATTAACGGTGCCGACGTGAAACGGAACTTGACGGTTCCAGAATTGGTGGAAGAAGCCATTCAAAACGGGGAAGGTGTGCTGACGAAAGACGGGGCTTTATCTGTCAGTACAGGCAAATTCACAGGCCGGTCACCAAAAGACAAATTCGTCGTGCAAGATGAAGTCAGCAATCACTTAGTCGACTGGGGACCGGTCAACCAACCGATCGCCGAAGAGAAGTTCACAGCGTTGCTCGATAAGGTGCTCACCCATCTTGAGCAAAAACAAAAGCTCTACTATCTTGAAGCGTCAGCAGGTGCGGATGAGCATTACACGCTTCCGGTTCGCGCCATCACAGAATATGCATGGCACAGCTTGTTCGCGAAGCAACTGTTCCTTCGTGAATGGCCGACAAAAGGTGCGTTCGACCCGTTCACGGTCATCTATGCACCGAGCTATAAGGCAGATCCGGCTGTCGACGGCACGAACTCCGAGACGTTCATTCTCGTCTCATTCGCCAAACGTACGATTCTGATCGGGGGAACAGAGTACGGTGGTGAAATCAAGAAATCAATCTTCTCTGTCATGAACTTCCTGCTCCCGGAGCAACACGTCCTCTCGATGCACTGTTCGGCAAACGTCAACGACGCCAACGAGACCGCACTCTTCTTCGGGCTATCGGGAACCGGGAAGACGACGTTATCGGCCGACCCAGAACGTCACTTGATTGGTGATGATGAGCACGGCTGGTCTCCAGACGGCGTGTTTAACATTGAAGGTGGCTGCTATGCGAAGACGATCAACTTGTCGCGTGAGAACGAGCCGCAAATCTATGACGCGATCCGTTTCGGATCTTTAATCGAGAACGTCGTCTTGAATGATGACCGTTCACCTGATTACAAAAACATTTCCTTGACGGAAAACACGCGAGCCGCCTATCCGATCGATTTCATTGATAACGCCATGCTCCCATCACGCGCCGGACATCCGAACACGATCGTGTTCTTGACGGCTGACGCGTACGGTGTATTACCGCCAATCAGCAAATTGACGAAAGAGCAGGCGATGTATCACTTCTTGTCTGGTTACACGTCGAAACTGGCTGGTACGGAGCGCGGTGTGACCGAGCCGCAAGCGACGTTCTCGACTTGCTTCGGGTCTCCGTTCTTGCCACTCGCACCAGAACGCTACGCTGATATGCTCGGCACGTTGATCGAGAAGCACGACGTCGACGTCTATCTCGTCAACACAGGCTGGACGGGCGGCGTATACGGCGAAGGGTCGCGGATGAAGCTCGCTTACACGCGCGCGATGGTGAACGCGGCCGTCAACGGAGAACTCCGTGACGTCGAGACGATCCGCCACGACATCTTCAATGTCGACATCCCAGTCGACATCAAAGGTGTGCCACGCGACGTCCTCAACCCGCGTGACACATGGAAAGATTCAGCGAAGTACGACGCCGAGGCGCGCGCGCTCGCGATCAAGTTCCAAGATAACTTCAAACGGTTCACGAAAGCGAACGAGTCGGTCATCGCGGCCGGACCAATCGTCTTCTAAATTAAAGAAAGGGCTAGTGCACATGTGGCACTAGCCCTGTTTCGTTTGCTTCAGCATCCAATCCATCGCCCGCTCCGTCGTCTCCCACTTGTCCCAAAACGGCAATTGGTGCGCGAACGGGACGACCCAAAGCTCGGCCTGTGCGCCGAGCTTTTCGGCGACAGCCGTCGCATGGCGGAGCCGGACTTGCTCATCGTCCGTCCCATGAATCAACAGCGTCGGCGCGTCCCAGTCTTTATAGAGCGGCGACCGCTCAATATACGCCGCACTCGCCGTCTCCGGGTCCCCGCCCGTCATCCGTCGAAGCATTTTGCGCATCGTCTGTTGCTCCTCATACGTCCATTTCAAATTCGTCACACCGGCCCATGATGTGACGGAGACGAGCGGACGGACGGAAGCGAGCGATAGCGCCATCATCCCGCCCCGTGAGAAGCCGAGTGCATGAATCCGTGGATTCGTCTGCTGCACCCGGTCATAGAGCGACAAGACGTCCTCTAAATCGTCGCCCCCGAAATCTTCTTTGCCGGTCCCGCCGTGATTGCCCCGATACACCGGGGCAACGACGTGAAAGCCACGCGCCGCGAATTGCATCAAGCGTGGCAAGCGGACGTCCCCGATGCGGCCCGTCCCGCCTCTCAAGTAAAACAGAACATGGCCGTTCGGGCGTTTCGGCGTGATCGTATACGCGACGACGTCTTCCCCGTCACGCGTCTCGTACCACCCTCGATGAATGCGATAGCCCGCGTAGGGAGCGAGGGGCTCAATCCGGTCAAACCATGTTTTTTGCATGCAGCACCTTCATCGTCTCAGGCAAGACGCGATCTTTCATCATGAAACTGTATTGATTGTTGCGGAGCAGGTTTTTCGGCAGTTCGTCAAGGAGTACGGCACCGTCTGTCTCCTCCACGGCCGGATGGTCCTCGAAACGGTCGATGACGGCAAAGTATATGTTCTTTATGACCGTGTCACCTCGTCCGAGCACCCGATATTGGCCGAGGTAATGGAGCGATTTGACGATGCCCCCCGTCTCTTCGAATACTTCGCGTATCGCCGCATCATCCTCGTGTTCGCCCGGTTCGACTTTGCCCCCGGGGAACTCGAGACCGCGCTGCTTATGTTTCGTCAACACCCATTTGTCCCCGTAACGGGCGACGACCCAGACGTGGAGCGGTGTATCTGAGAACGGATAATGGGTGAAGCTCAACTCGACTTGATTATGATAGTAGTCCGTGAATGTCAACATAGTCCATCCCTTTCTTTCCCGTGTCTACTCTCACTTTACCTTGTCTCACCCTAGTTTCAAACAAAAAAATCGGCCCACCGAAGTGGACCGACGTAAAATCATTGGTTCAAACGCTTTTCGAGCTCTGCCTTTTGTTCCTCGTAGCCAGGTTTTCCGAGAAGCGCGAACATGTTCGCTTTGTATGCTTCGACGCCCGGCTGGTTGAACGGGTTCACCCCGAGGATGTAGCCGCTCATCGCGCACGCCTTCTCGAAGAAGTAGAACAAGAAGCCGAGGTGGTATGGCGTCATCTCCGGCAATTCGACGACGAGGTTCGGCACGTTGCCGTCCGTGTGGGCGAGAAGCGTTCCTTCTGCCGCTTTGTCGTTGACGAATTGAATCGTCTCACCGGCGAGGAAGTTCAAGCCGTCAAGGTCTTGTGCATCCTCTGGCACGTTCATCGCATGGCGCACGTTTGTGACACGGATGACCGTCTCGAACAAATCACGACGCCCTTCCTGGATGTATTGTCCCATCGAGTGAAGGTCTGTCGAGAAGTCGACCGCCGCCGGGAAAATCCCTTTGTTGTCTTTTCCTTCCGACTCGCCGTAAAGCTGCTTCCACCATTCCGAGACGTAATGGAGTGCCGGCTCGTAGTTGACGAGAAGCTCAATCGATTTCCCTTTCGCGTACATGGCGTTACGGACGACCGCGTATTGGTACGCCTCGTTCTCTGAAAGTTCAGGTGAGCTATACGCTTCTTGCGCGTCACGTGCACCTTCCATCAACGCGTCGATGTCGATGCCGGCCGCAGCGATCGGCAAGAGGCCGACCGGTGTGAGGACCGAGAAACGTCCGCCGACGTCATCCGGGATGACGAACGTCTCATACCCTTCCGCATCCGCGAGCGTCTTCAAAGCACCGCGGGCACGGTCCGTCGTCGCGTAAATGCGCTCACGGGCACCGTCTTGTCCATACTTGTCTTCCATGAACTGTTTAAGGACACGGAACGCGATGGCCGGTTCTGTCGTCGTCCCCGATTTCGAGATGACGTTGACCGACACTTCTTTGTCTTTTAAGACGTGAAGCAATTCTGTCATGTAAGTTGACGAGATGTTATGTCCGGCGAAGAACACTTGTGGCGCTTGACGCTCTTCCTTCGACAAGACGTTGAAGAATGAGTGCTGGAGCATCTCGATGGCCGCACGCGCACCGAGATACGAACCGCCGATCCCGACGACGACGAGGACGTCCGAGTTGTCACGGATACGCTCCGCTGCCGCTTTGATGCGGGCGAACTCATCGGTATCGAAGTTCGTCGGAAGGTCGACCCATCCTAGAAAATCACTGCCTGCCCCGCTCCGGTCGTGGATGACCGAGTGGAGTGCTTTCACCGTTTCTTGCATTTGATCGATTTCGTGTTCCCCGACGAAAGATAGGGCGTTTGAATAATCGAAACGTACAGTTGACATGTCATTTCCTCCTTTAAATCGCTCATTTAAGAGCCATACATGACCCATCATAAACGGAAACGTTGGATTCGTTCAATCATTATTGCGAAATAGGCATCAAATCGCCTCATTTGCTCAACTCAAGAATGTGTGCCACATCTTCCCGTTCTAGTGTACGGAAATTACCGAACGCCCCACGTTTCATCGCAGAATCAAGGATTGCGTCGAACGACGACGCATCGATGTCATAATCGCGAAGCGAGCTCGGAGCACCGAGCTTGTCAAAGAACGCCCGGATCGCCTCAATCGTCTGTTTCGCCGTCTCGAGGTCGTCTCCTGCCGGTTCGACGTCGAATACTTCCGTGCCGAGTCGTGCGAAGCGCGCTGCATTGTCCGCGTCAAGGACGTGCTCCATCCAACGTGGGAACAAGATGGCGAGTCCGCCTGCGTGCGGGATGTCATGGACGGCCGACACCGCGTGTTCGATATTGTGTGATGCCCAGTCCCCTGATGCGCCCATCTGCAAGACGCCGTTCAAGGCGATCGTCCCGGCGAACAAGATGATGGCACGTAATTCGACATTTTCTAAGTCGTCGACAAGCTTTGGTGCCGACTCGACAACCGCCTTCAATACGCCTTCCGTCATGCGCTCTTGGACCGGGGCGTGATTCGGATGGAAGTATTGCTCGAAGCAGTGGCTCATCATGTCGACGATGCCGTAAATCGTCTGGTCTTTCGGGACCGACACTGTATAGCGCGGGTCGAGGATTGAGAACGTCGGATAGACGAGCGGGTGGCCCCAGCCGTATTTCTCTTGCGTCTCCCAGTTCGTGATGACCGAGCCCGAGTTCATCTCTGAACCTGTCGCAGCGAGCGTGAGCACGGTACCAAACGGGACCGCCTCGGTCGGGATGTGGTCGCGAAGGACGATATCCCACGCATCGCCTTCGTACGGGATGGCCGCCGAGATGAGTTTCGTACAGTCGATGACCGACCCGCCACCGACGGCGAGCAACGCGTCGATGTTTTCTTCACGCGCCTGTTTGACGGCACGGCGTACCGTCTCGATGCGCGGGTTCGGCTCGACACCAGCGAAATCGACGAAGTCGATCGACGCATTGTTCAATTCCGCGACGACTTCCTCGTACGTCCCGTTCTTCTTGATGCTCCCGCCTCCATAGACGAGCATCACTTTCTTCGCGTCGAGCAATCGAAGCTCGTCAGCAAGTTTTTCAATCTGATGCGTCCCGAAGATAAGTTTCGTCGGGTTTTTGTATTCAAAGTTGTGCATAAGTCAGCCTCCTCAAGAAAATATGTAACACCTACACTATATACCCTGTTTTTCCTGAATGAAAAGCATCATGCCTGTTCGTAGATACGATCGATAATGGAATGTAAGATGACCGCTTGATCGGCCTGTTCGTAGGTCGGCTCGTGTCGGCACGCCTCGAGGAACGCTTGGATTTGCACCGCATACGGGTCGACATGCTCCAAATGCGCCGGGGTTTGGTCGAACAACGCACCGTGCGCCTCCGTATGGAGATGGAGCGGAAACAGTGTCGCACCTCCTTCCGTCCCGCGCAATTCGACACTCATCGTGTCACGCGGTCCGACGTTCGCCATGAAGCTGCCGTCGAACATGAGGGAAGCTCCGTTTTCGAACTTCACCATCGCCCGCGCCGTGTCTTCGACAGAAAATGTTTCGGCGTCCCACGTTCCCATCAATCCGACGCCCGGGCGCGTGCCAAGATATTGCCCGATGTGGCCCATCACGTCGATTGGCTTCGGGTACCCCATCAAATAAAGCGCCAAATCAAGCATGTGGACGCCATGGTCGAGGAGCGCCCCACCGCCTTGAAGCTCTTTATCCGTGAACACACCCCATCCCGGGATGCCGCGACGCCGAAGGGCGACGGCGGTCGCCGCATAAATCTGACCGAGTTCACCGGCTTCAATCATTCGCTTCAACAGTACCGTATCCGCTCGATGTCGATAATGGAAGCCATAATGTAGCGTCCGCTTCGCACGTTCGGCAGCCTCCCGCATCTCGCTCGCTTCATTAGCTGAAATGCCCGGCGGCTTTTCACAAAGTACGTGGCATCCCGCTGCGAGCGCCGCGAGGACTTGGTCTTTGTGAAGCGCATTCGGCGTGCAGACGCTGACGGCATCAAGCGATTCATTTTGAAGCATCTCTTCGACCGTCTCATAGACGCGTTCGATTCCGAATTGTCGTGCCGCCGCCTCTCCTCGCGCGCGCGTGCGGTTCATTACGGCGACGATGTTCGCACCGGCGGCGATGTATTGCGGGATGTGTGCCGTCGTGGCAATCCCACCTGTTCCGATTATTCCAATGTTCATCGCGTTCACTCCTTTTTTGTACTGTTCGGGACAAGCGACTTGTTTTCCTGTACAAAAAAAGACGACCTATCGCTAGGTCGCCTCGATCACTTACTTCTTGAAGTTCGTGTTTTTGATCCAGTCTTCGAGCTTGTCCTTGAGGACTGTGAAGCCTGGTGCTTCTTCTTGCTTGAAGTTAGAAGCTTCGTTGCGGCGTTGGCCACCACGACGAGCCGGTTTAGCCGACTTTTCGCGTTTTGGAGCTTCTTGAGTCGCTTTCATCGAAAGCTTGATTTTCTTAGAAGCTTCATCAACTTCAAGAATTTTCACTTCAACTTCTTGACCGACTTGAACGTACTCGTTCACGTCTTTCACGTAGTCGTGTGAGATTTCAGAGATGTGGACAAGACCTTGTGTCTCGTCGTCGAGTGCGACGAACGCACCGAAAGGTTGGATTCCTGTTACTTTACCTTTTAAAACTTGATCTTTTTCGTATTTTGCCATTACAAACACTCCTATGCTAAATTCATCAACTTACTATAACATACTTTTTTCGATAAAGTGTAGAAATTAGTAAAAAAGATTATTCGGAAAGATTTCGACGTTTCAAAGTCTAAAGGCGGGGTAAATACAAATCAAGCAAGACTTCAAGTATTCCCCCCTGATTCCGCTAGGCTTTGGCCTAGCCCTTTTTTTGTTCAAAACGTTGTAAACGGCTTCTGGACACTCACTTCATACAGGGTTTCTCCCGCCATCTCATTCAAGATGATCGCGTTTCGATACACGGCCATGCCGAGGTTGGTCGCCGCAGGACCGTGTGAGTGTTCGATGTTCGTGTGCGTGAACAACTTCCCACCGAATCGACCTTCCATCTGAATCTCATACGTCTCATTGACTCGCCATTCCTTCTCGGCTTCCCAGACGATCGGCAATCGGTCAATCCAAGACGGAAGCAACGGTCGGTATCCTGTCGCGACGACGACGAGGTCGTACGTCCGTTCAATCGCTTCCCCAGTATACACGTGTTTACCCGTCAACCGATGCGTCAGCCAGTCGTACGTGATCGTTTCGACTTCAACTTGCGTGAGTAACGCCGCCTGTTGCTCGGTCGACTCTCCTTCTGCCGTCCGATGATACAACGTCTCATAAATTGCTGTCATCGTCTCTGGGTTCACCCCGTGACGGAAACGTTCGAACGACTTGAGCAACGCTTGACGTGACGTGTACGATAGAGCGTGGAAGTACCGAACGTAGTCCACACTAAAAATCTCATCACCTAACTTCCCCGCCTCGAGCGACTCGAAATGGTCCGACCGTGTAATCCAGTCGACCCGTTGCTCATTTGTCGCGTCGCCGAGCAAGTCGAGGAACACTTCCGCCGCACTTTGTCCGCTACCGACGACGGCGACACGATACTTGTCCTTTAACACATCTCGATATGTCATATATTCGCTCGTATGGATGACTTGTTCGAATCCGTCTGGAACGAGCGGCGTCATGCCCGTACCGAGCACGACGTGTGTAGCGCGAAGCTGAATCGTCTCTCCGGCTGACTCCACGGTCACGACATACCCTTCCCCGTCGGCCGTCACATCCGACACCCGGTGCCCGAACTTGACGGTCGACAAGCTTTCGGCCACCCACCTGAGGTAACGATTATATTCCGTCCGGGGAATCGTATTCCGCTCTTGCGTGATGAACGTTTGAAGTCGTCCTGCCTCACTCAAATAATTTAAAAAGCTTGCTTCGTTCGTCGGGTCGGCGACCGTGACGAGGTCTTGCAAATAATGCGTTTGCATCGTCATTCCGTCGATGAGCATCCCTTCATGCCACATCATCTCAGGTCGTTGTTCATAACAAACGCCTCGTAACGTCGTCTTCTCCGCTAACGCCATCAACCCTAAATTGTACGGTCCACAACCGATGGCGACAAAATCTACTTGTTCCATATGTTTCACCTCGCCTATTCTTTCCCGCTCACTATACCGCTAAAACGTCAACAGACCCTCATTGCTGAGAGTCTGTCGTCACCGTCACTTCGAACTGGCTCATGAACCGATCGATGCGACGAATCGCTTCTTGCAGTTGTTCAATCGATGTCGCGTAACTCGCGCGGACGAACCCTTCTCCGCTCGCACCGAAGGCGTTGCCTGGGACGACCGCAACACGCTCTTCGAGCAAGAGCCGCTCGGCGAACTCCTCGCTCGATAGACCGGTATGGCGAATCGACGGGAACGCATAGAACGCGCCTCCCGGCATATGTGTCGGCAGGCCGGCGTCGTTCAGCGCTTGGATGAAATAGTTGCGGCGTTGGCGATAGCTCTTCACCATCTTCGGCACGTGTTGTTCTCGGCTCCGGAGCGCTTCAAGACCGCCGAACTGAACGAGCGTCGGTGCACACATCATGCCGTACTGATGGACTTTGAGCATCTCGCGCGTCACGACCTCCGGGGCACACGTGAAACCGAGGCGCCAACCGGTCATCGCGAACGCTTTCGAGAACCCGTTGACGACGATCGTGCGCTCACGCATATCATGTAACGTCGCAAAGCTCGTGAACGGTTCATCATACGACAGCTCGGCATAAATCTCGTCACTGACGACCCAGAGGTCGTGCTTCGTCGCGAGTTCGGCGATGTCCGCGAGCTCTTCCCCTGTCATCGTCGCCCCTGTCGGATTCGATGGGAAACAGAGGAGCATCGCTTTCGTCCGCTCGGTGATGGCGGCCTCGACGTCTTCCCGGCTCAAGCGGAACCCGGATTCAGGACGACACGCCACCGGCACGACCGTCCCTCCCGCCATCTCGATGAGCGGTCCGTAGGAGACGAACGCCGGCTCGACAACGATGACTTCGTCGCCCGGGTTTAAGAGGGCCCGAAATGCGATATCGAGCGCTTGTGAGGCGCCTGTCGTGACGATGAGCTCGGTCGCCGGGTCGTACGCGACGTCGAACCGTTGCTTCATATAATGCGAGATCTCTTGCCGCAACTCGAGAAGTCCGGCATTGGCACTATACGCCGTATAACCTTGTTCAAGCGCCGCATAGCTCGCTTCGCGCACGTTCCACGGCGTGATGAAGTCCGGCTCTCCCACCCCGAGAGAGACGACGTTCTCCATCGTCTGTGCCAAGTCAAAGAAACGGCGGATGCCCGACGGCTTCATCGAGACGACTTGATTCGAGAGTGACTTCATGGCGTGATGTTCAACCGCTTGTCTTCGACTTGTGGGGTGAACAAGATGCCATCATGTTTATACGTCTTCAGTTTGAAGTGAGTCGTCGTCGAAACGACCGAATCGAGCGGCGACAGTTTATCCGATACGAACGACGCCACGTCTTGGAGCGAATTAGCCCGGATGACGACTTGAAGGTCGTACGCCCCTGACATCAAGTAGAGCGCCGTCACTTCAGGGAAGCGGTAAATCCGTTCGGCGACTTCATCGAACCCACGACCGCGTTTCGGCGTCACTTTGACGTCGATGAACGCCGTCACGTCATGCCGATTGATTTTTTGCCAGTTGACCATCGCGCGAAAGCCGAGCAAAATCCCGTCTTGCTTGAACTTCTCAAGCATCGCGTCGACAGTCGCTTCGTCGGTCGAAAGCATATCCGCGAGGACTTTCGTTTCCATGTATCCTTTTTCCTCGAGTAGCTCGAGCAGTTCTAACTCTTTTGTTGTATACATTCTGTCATTCTCCTTCCGTTCTACCGGGGAACGCTCCCGTGAACGTTCTCTCTGTCTGTCTCACATAATCACGCCGTTCGGCTTGGACGATATGAAAGTTTTTCATCTCCATGTTGACGAGACCGTGCTTCTCGCAAAAACGGTCAAAATATCGCCGCCGCGTCTCGTCTTGTTTCGCCGATAAGTTGTCGGTACCGTTGAAGGCATAGAGCACGGTCGCCCGTGCCGGATGCGTGATCGTCCCCTGTTCGCTGACGCGTAATATGAAATCCCAGTCCCAATAATTATAGACATCCTCGTCAAACGGTCCAATCGCATCGTGCAGCCGTTTCCGGTAGAGCGTGCCCGACGGAATATACGTCGAATCTTGCCGCAACCGGACCAAGTCGAGGTCGTAAGCGAACGCTTCCCAGTCCGTGACGACACGATGACCGTCTTGCCACTCGAAGCGAAACAGTTCGGCGTCCGTGAAGACGAGGTCGGACGAACGAATGTCCTCGAGCGCTTGCTCGATATGGGTCGGCATCAGCAAATCATCATCGTCGAGCAGCAAGATATACTCCCCGGCCGCCTCACGCACGCCGCGATTGCGTGCCTTGACGTGATGGTTCTCACCGAGCTCAATGTAGCGAATCGTCAATCGGTTCAAAAAAGGCGCCAAAAGATGTTGTTTTGGCGGCCCGTCATTATTGATCACAACGACTTCAAACTGCTGATACGTCTGGACAACGAGGCTGTCTAACAGTTCCGTCAATTCCGCTTCACGCGAATGGACCGGAATGACGATCGTGACGAGCGGACTCATCCGCGGTAAGCTGTCTCGACGTGCGGCAAAATCGTTTCCCAGCTGACGCCGTTCTCTTTTGACACGGTGACGAAGTCGCCGTAAGCGAAGACGCTCTCGACACCTTCGATTTGAACGAGTTTCGCGAGGAGCGGCTGGTCCGTCGCTTCTCCAGCTTTCACGCTCTGGCTTTTCGCCCCGAAGACGTTTTCCGGAAGTGTGATTTTCATTGCGTTTGGATTCGGTGTTGGATCGATGCGTAACATGTAAGTTCCCCCTTATAGTTGACAAGATTGTGAAGACGCGAGTAGTCGTCTCGCCATGGCCCGCGTGTCGGACTCGGTCGGACATTCATCGAACGCATCCGTCAAAATATGACGGATCCGCGTAGACAGTTCTTCCTCTGTCCCGACTTCGGTCAGCGCCACGGCGATATCATCGAACTCAGGTCCATACGACCCGACTCCGTAACCGAGTGGGTCCCATGCTAATAATAAGTCTTCTGCTCTCATTTGTTAAACCCTTCTTTTGATACGTTTTTCAAACCTTACCTCCTCAATCTACCGCACTTTCGTCCTCGACGCTACCTCGGCCCCGGATTCCCCTGTTTTTCAAAAACGAGCACTACCATATATAGTGGTGACTCACATAACTCGCCACTTAAGATATCGTGTGAAAATTGTCACTTTGGACCGGATGATGTCGACGTTTTTTTGGAATTGACCGCTTACATAAAACACAAGCTATACGACCTCGCTTCGATACCAAACTTTTTTCTATCTCAAATCTCATCTCAAATCGGATGACAGCGCCGTTTTCGGGTGAAAGTAATCCATCACACTGCAGTTCATCGAATGTCAAGGATTGCAAAACTAAATATAGGTGATTTATGATTAAAAAGACAAAAAAACGTCAATATATAGTTAACGGTACTTTACTACGCGTAATGGCTATTGACGTTAAATCGGACACGTTCCACTATATCTTGATAACATCTACATCTGACGAAGGAGTGATCGTTTTGACATCCCCTATCCAACACGAGACGATGTTGGCCCACGCGCCAACGCTTGAAGACGTCTCGAAACTGATTCAATCCATCAAACAACGCTACCCACAACTGAGTGTGGAACGATATGAAGAACGAGCGATTCGGGCGCTCGAGTCTAAAACGCTGACACAAGATATAGTATATGAACTCTTGACGATGCACGCCCTTGATATGTTGCAGGCCGAAGAACCGGATTGGACGTTCGTCGCGACAGAGATGTACTTGAACCGCCTCTACTTAGAAGCTGCACGGAATCGTGGCTACGATGCCTCGATGCGTTACGGTGCGCTCTATCCGATGATTGAGACGCTGACGAACAAGGGCATCTTCACATCCGCCCTCATCGACACGTACTCAAAAG
Source organism: Exiguobacterium alkaliphilum 12/1 (assembly GCF_000714435.1). Classification (GTDB taxonomy): domain Bacteria; phylum Bacillota; class Bacilli; order Exiguobacteriales; family Exiguobacteriaceae; genus Exiguobacterium; species Exiguobacterium alkaliphilum. The sequence continues at coordinate 17,237 of NZ_JJMW01000015.1, read as the reverse complement.
AAGATATCGACTATTTGGAGACGTTAATCGACCCGTCGCGCGACCGCCTGTTCACGTATATCGGCTTACGCACATTGTCTGACCGTTACCTCGGACGCGATCACGTCAAAAACTTGTTCGAGCTTCCACAAGAACGGTTCATGGTCATCGCGATGACGCTCATGCAAAAAGAAGCGCCGGCACAGCGCGTGAAACTCGTCGAAGAAGCATATTGGGCCCTTTCGAACTTATATATGACCGTGGCCACACCGACGCTCTCGAATGCCGGGAAATCATATGGTCAGCTCAGCTCATGCTTCATCGACACGGTCGACGACTCACTTCGTGGCATTTATGACTCGAACACAGACGTGGCCACCCTTTCGAAAGGCGGCGGTGGAATCGGTGTCTATCTCGGCAAGATTCGCTCACGCGGCAGCGACATTAAAGGGTTCAAAGGCGTCTCAAGCGGGGCACTCCCTTGGATGAAACAATTGAACAACACGGCCGTCTCGGTCGACCAACTCGGCATGCGCCAAGGTTCGATTGCGGTCTATTTAGACATTTGGCACAAAGATATCTTCGAGTTCCTCGATGCGAAATTGAATAACGGCGATGAGCGCCTCCGGACGCACGACTTGTTCACAGGGGTCTGTCTGCCAGACTTGTTCATGCGCACGGTCGAAGCCCGAGGTGACTGGCATTTGTTCGACCCGCACGAGATTCGTACGGTCATGGGCTTCAGTCTCGAAGACTTCTATGACGAGACAGAGAACGGCGGTTCGTTCACGGAGAAATATATGGCATGTGTCAACACGCCAGAACTCACCCGCGTGACCGTACCGGCAATCGATCTCGTCAAACGTTACATGCGCTCGCAACTCGAAACGGGGACGCCGTACATGTTCTTCCGGGACGCGGTGAACCGTGCCAACCCGAACAAACATGCCGGCATGATTTACAGTTCGAACCTCTGTTCAGAGATCGCGCAAAACATGTCACCGACCGTCATCGACGAGGAGTATACGGAAGACGGGAAAATCGTCATCACGAAGACGCCAGGCGATTTCGTCGTCTGTAACTTGAGCTCAATCGCGCTCGCCCGTGCCGTCAAGTCGGACGTGCTCGAGCGACTCATCCCGATTCAAATGCGTATGCTCGACAACGTCATCGACTTGAACACGATCGAAGTGCCGCAAGCGATGATCACGAACCAAAAATATCGTGCCGTCGGTCTCGGAACGTTCGGCTGGCACCACTTGCTCGCCCTTGAAGGAATTCGTTGGGAGTCGGTCGATGCAGTGCAATACGCAGAAAAACTGTATGAGAAAATCGCTTACCTCACGATTCAAGCTTCGATGGAACTTGCGAAAGAGAAAGGTGCGTTCGGTGTGTTTGAAGGTTCGGAATGGCATACCGGTGAGTACTTCAAACGCCGTAACTATCGTTCACACGACGACCTCGACTGGGACGGACTCGCCGCAGAAGTCCATCAAAACGGTGTCCGGAACGCCTACATGATGGCCGTCGCGCCGAACTCGTCGACTGCCATCATCGCAGGAAGTACGGCATCGATCGATCCGGTCTATAAAAAAGTGTATTCAGAAGAGAAGAAAAACTACAAGATTCCGGTCACTGTACCCGATCTCAATCCTGAGACGAACTGGTTCTATAAATCAGCGTTCGAAGTCGACCAGTTATGGAGCATCCGCCAAAACGCGGCGCGTCAACGTCATATCGACCAAGCGATCAGCTTCAACTTGTACGTCAAGAACGATGTCAAAGCGACGGAACTCCTCACGATGCACCTTGAGGCGTGGTCGCTCGGCATGAAGTCGATTTACTACACACGCTCAACGACCGTCGAAGTCGATGAGTGCGAATCATGCGCTTCGTAATATAAAGAAAGGTGGGACCGACCATGAACATCGCAATCGTCTACAGTTCAATGAGCGGAAATACGGAAGAAGTCGCGTCACTCGTTGAGACGGCCCACATCGAACGAGGCGACCATGTCGCCCTGTTCGAGTCGGACCGAATCGGGCATCGCGAGGCGGCTGCCCTCGCATCGTACGACCTCGTCTATTTCGGTTCGTACACGTGGGCCGACGGCGTGTTGCCAGATGAGATGAAAGACACGTTCCGTCTCATCTTAAAAGAACTTAACGTGCCGATTCGCCAAGCGGCCGTCTTCGGTACCGGGGACAAAATGTTCGTCCACTTCTGCCGGGCCGTCGACGAGATGGCGTACCACCTGTCTAAATACGGGATTCCCCTCGCCGGTGAACTGCTTAAAATTGAACAATCACCGCGCAACCAACCGTACAACGTCCGACACTGGGCCGAACGGTTGGCACGAAACGCCGAAGAAGGAGTATATGCCAATGACCATTCAAAAGATCAAACTACTGTCGCCCAAACATCCTAACCGGGCGACAGCGATTATCGGGGGCGAGACAAGTTCTATCGTCAACTGGAATGACATCGCCTATCCGCAATTTTATACAATTTATAAGCAACTGCTCTCAAACTTCTGGATTCCAGATGAGATTTCGATGTCAAAAGACATGCAACAATGGCCGCAGTTGAGCGAACGCGAGCAGGATGCATTCAAACGCATCATCGGCTTGCTATCGATTCTCGATTCGGTGCAGACGCGCTACATCCTTGAGTCTTCGATGTTCTCGTCAGACTCGTCGGTGCACGCCGTGCTCGCCGTCATCGCGCAACAAGAAGTCGTCCACAACCAATCGTACAGCTACGTCCTCTCAAGCCTCGTTCCGCTCAGCGAACAAAATCGAATCTTCGATATCGCCAAAGACGACGAGATGGTCATGAAACGTAATCAATTCATCTTGGACTTATACGAAGACTTCCGGGAAGAACAGACGGCCGAGACGTTCGCAAAATCGCTCGTCGCTTCAATCATTCTCGAAGGAATCAACTTCTACTCAGGCTTCGCCTATTTCTACAATTTGGCCCGCCATCAGAAGATGGTCGGCACGTCGACGATGATCAGCTACATCCAGCGTGACGAGATGCAACATTCTTACTTCGTCAGCCAGTTGCTCCGTGCCGTGTTGACAGAAAATCCACAGATTGACGCGGACGGTGGCTTCAGCGAATTCGTCTACGACACGATGAAGCAAGCCGTCGACTTAGAGATCGAATGGTGTGAGTACGTGCTCCGCGACCTCGACGGACTCGACGTGAGCGAGATGCGCGACTACGTGAAGTACCTCGCCAACAAGCGACTCCGGGTAATCGGATTGAACGACTTGTATGAAGGGTTCAACGAAGACGTCATGCCTTGGATTCGCGCCTATTCGGACGACTCGCTCAACGCGACAAAATCCGATTTCTTCGAGCAAAAATCACGCTCTTACGCGAAAGTCACCGACGCCAACGGCTTCGACGACCTCTAACAAACGAGGCTGGGACATAACTCAGTAGATTTATAAGAAAGAGGCCACCTGGCGCGACTCGTTCGCGCCAGGTGGCCTCTTCTCCTTTTGATTGAAATACTTTAGAACTGGCTAGTTATGTCCCAGCCTCGTTTTGGTGTACCGAAAAACCCTCGACTGATTCGTCGAGGGTTCGCTGTCCTGCGCGAGCAGAAACGGATCAATAATAAGTTCTTACGTATTGGGCAATGCCTTCCGCAATCCCTTGCGCCATCCGTTGGCGTGACGCTTCACTGCGAAGGTGGACGACATCCGTCGGTGACGTGATGAATCCGAGCTCAACGAGTGCTGATGGCATCAAGCTATGGTTAATAACAGCAAAGTTAGCCGTCTTCACACCACGGTTCCGCATGCCGGTTCCTGACATACTCGAAACAAGATTGTTTTGAATGTTCGTTGCCAATACACGGCTACGAGCACTTTGAGATGTCGAACCTGAGTAAAACGTTTCAATTCCATTCGCTGTCTTATCTGTTGATGCATTCGCATGAATGCTAACGAATAATTCACCGCGAAGATCTCGTGCGATTGTCGGACGTTGTTGTGGCGTGTAATAAATATCAGTCGAACGGGTTAAACGTACTTGGTAGTTATATTTTGAACTGAGGTACGATTCGATACGTTTTGACACATCGAGAACGACTGTCTTTTCGTAAAGCGATCCGTTCAACGCACCTGAGTCTTTCCCACCGTGCCCCGGATCAATCACGATAACTGGTCCTTTTGAGACAGATGGCTTCGTCGCCATCGTGAATCCTGCCGAGATGAACCCGTCACGGCCGTTGTATTTAATCTTATAGAATCCGCTCGTCAAACCGTAATGTTCAACTTCTGTTCCATGTGCTAACTTCCCGAGAACCGTCGAGTTTACTGTGGCAGCTGAACGTACGTTCAACGCGTCACCTGGCGTGTTCGTATACACTTTTCCTTGCGGTGCCGGAGCTGGTGCGGCCGGGGCTTTACCGGCAGTCAACCAAGACGTCGGCGTGAAGTATGTCTTCGTCCCGATATAGACGACCGACCAGCTCGAGTTGTGGGCACTATACGTCACAGCCGTATAGTGCGGCAAGACGAGTTGTACCGGTGAGCTCTGATGCGTCTGACCGAACAAGTTGGCATTGCGGTTTGCATAACCTTGCACTTTTGCCGGTTCAGGCGTCGTCGTCGTCGGTGGTTGAACCGGTGCCGGACCAGGTGTGATCCATGCCGTCGGTGTGTAGTACGTGGCGTTCCCGTCATAGACGACCGACCAGCTCGAGTTGTATTTACTCGATACGACCGGTGAGTTGATTGGAAGCACCTTCATGACTTTTGAAGCTTGATTGCGCGTCTCGAACAACTTCATCTCACGGTTCGCATACCCGTTCTCTTTCGTCACCGAAGGTTGAAGTGTTCCGGCCGTGATGCCGCGGGTCGGTGTATAGAACGTGCTCGTCCCTTCGTAGATGACCGACCAGCTCGAGTTGTGGATGCTGAACGTGACGGTACGGTTAGCCGGAATCGTTTTGACGACCGGAGACGTCTGCAACGTTCGGTTGAACAACTCGATCGTCCGGTTCGTGTAGCCCGTCTGTTTTTGTGGCGTCGCGGTGACGACTTTCGGGGCGATATACGCTTTCGCCGCGTAATACGTCTTGCCATTTAAGAAGACCTTCACCCAAGACGTGTTATGGGCGGCATACTGGACTTCCGTCCCTTTTCTGAGCGTCGTCACGATTTGCGCATCGCGGTGGGACGTGACACGGATGTTCAAGTTCTCCGTCGTCACACCTGTCGATGATGCCGCTTGTGTCGTGATTGGAGCCGGCGCTAACGGTTTGATGTACTGCGCCGAGGCATAGTATGTACGATTGTTTAGATACACTTTATGCCATGATTGGTTATGAGTACCATATTTCACTTTCGTACCTTTCGGCAACGTCGTAATGAGCGTTCCCGTTGTGCTCGCTGTCGAGCGGACGTTCAAGTTGACAGTCGTCTCGCCATCTAAAGTCGAGGCCTCAACCGTTGGCAGTTGGGCGCCGAACAAGAGAAGCGAAAGAATGAGGGCAACCTTTAATAGCTTCATTTTCATTCAAAATATTCCTTTCCTCTCGCGCTACTTACTACTAACAACAAGTTCATATTAGCATAATGCTTTTAAAAAAAAAGTAAGTATTTGAAAAAAAGATGAATATTTTTGATAAAAAGGGGAATAGTTTTTAGTTACTTTGTCGAATGATGATGTAATTCCCATTTCCATATTTTTCTTCCGTCACCTTTACATTCGAAAGCTCCTGTTTAATCGTCGACAAGTTCCACCCTGATATTGGCGGACAAAGGACGAACCCGTCGAGTCCCTCGACAGAAGCAATCTTTAAAAAGCGACGTAAATTATATTCTCGTTCAATATATCGGTCGAACGTTTCGTTTTCTTTAGCCTCAATTCCACCCCAATATCGCCCTTCGACTCGTCGCGGGTACGTACGGACAGAATTTTCCGTAATCGGATCCGGGGTGTGATCGAATCGACCAAAGTCCCGGGACGATTTTGCTTCGACGAGCGCCCCGATGGAAGCATTTACGTCGAGTCCGATTGTTCCCGCAATCGAGAAGACCGCCTGTTGTACGCCTTGAAGATGCATTTGGAGCGCCCCCGGTGTCGCCGTCGCTTTCAACTTCTTGTCGCCCTCGTAGGCGTTTAAGATGCGGGCGACTTCCCCAGATTCGCGAACGAGTGCGTAATACGTCACATGGACCGGAACGTCACAATCGTGACTCGTTGGCGCCTCGAGTGCGATCGCATACTGGTTGGCCAAACACGTCGAGATGACGAATACGTCTAAAAGCTCTTCGACGAGCGCCGTACGATCGTCTTCATAAAGAGCCGCACCGACTTCCCCCACCTCTTCTAATAATCGAGCCAGGCCCGACAGCGGTCGCCAATAGCCACCTAAATGAATGATCATCTGATCGACTTGTTGTTGAATTTCTCTCATTTCCTTCACCTATCCTTCTGCTCTATTAACCGGCCCCATGGTATACTATGCTCAATCGAATTGTACGGAAAGGGGTAACGCCTCATGTCATCCGCAAAACTTTGGCAACTTGTTCGGCTTATTCTCGTCATACTTGGTACCTTCGCCGTCATTTGGGTACTCGGCATCCTATTTCAGTACACCTATCCTTTCGTTCTTGCCTTCTTGTTGTCCTTGTTGACCGTGCCGCTCGTCAATTGGTTCGAACGAAAGGTGAATCTACCGCGCGCCCTCGGGACACTCGCTTCGCTATTCATCGTCATCGGAATTGTGACCGGGATGATCATGATCGTCATTTCGCAATTGATTCGCTACGCCACGATCGCTGCGGAAAAACTTCCTGGTCAAATCGAGACGTTCACGACCTTTGCTCAGCGTGTGTTCAACGAACGCATCGCCCCGCTCGTCAATGACGCATACGACAGCCTCGAACAGCTCAACCCGAGCCAGACGACTTCAATCGAAGGTGGAATCACGGAACTCGGCGTCCAGCTCGGTGCGGCAATCGGGGTCTTGTCTCGCGGTATCGCAAGTATGCTCCAAGGATTACTGAGCGCTTTACCGCTCGTCTTGTTGCTTTTCATCGTCATCGTGCTCGCCTGGTTTTTCATCACGAAAGATTGGCCGTCTTACATGCGCCAAATCGAACGGTTGAATGAACGCAAAGGGTTCAAAGAGTTCGAGGCCGTCATGTTCAACTTGCGCTCCGCCTTGTTCGGCTACGCCCGGGCCCAAGTGACGCTCATTTCCATCACGTTCGTCATCGTCCTCATCGGCATGTTCATCCTTCGTGTCGACAACCCACTCTCGTTCGCGCTCCTCGCCGCCTTCTTCGACCTGTTGCCGTATCTCGGGGTCGGCACGCTCTTGATTCCGTGGGCGGCCTATGCCGCCATCACGGGTGACTGGTTCGTCGCCATCGGCGTGCTCGTTCTCTATTTGATCGTCATCGTGCAGCGCAACTTGGCCGAACCGAAAATCGTCGGTTCGCATATCGGATTGAATCCGCTCGCGGCGCTCGTCTCGATTTTCGTCGGGTTGAAACTGTTCGGCGTCCTCGGCTTCATCTTGGGACCCGTGTTCGCCGTCTTGCTCAAGGCGTTGTACAACGCCCAAGTGTTTCACTACATTTGGCGCTTCATCATCGGCCCCGCGCCCATACCAAAAGAGCGATGACGCATCATCGCTCTTTCTTTGTCGGGACCGCCACGTAAGGCGCGCCTTCAGTTTGGTCTGGCACCGTCGTAATACCTGTCGTACCGGCCTCGTAAGCAGCGACGGCGAGGATACAGGCGTCGATAATGTCGTCGACCTGCACGTTCGACATCTTCCACTTCCACGGGGAACTGTTCGAGTAACGGCGAAGCATTTCAATCCGCTCCGCTTCGCCTTCCGCCGTCTTCTTACTAAACTGCGCCTCTTGCCCGGTCATCACGGCAAAGCATACTTCCGGATGCGACTCGTACACGTCGTCACGGTCGAGCTTTTGGAACTCACGGATGCGCGGCGTGAGGTTCCACGCCTGCTTGCTGATTCCTTTTCCGACGAGCTCGCGGCTCATCGTGTTCGCCGCGTCGTACGTCGCTTCTCCTAACACCTCTTGAATCGGCGGGGTGAAGATGGACGACTTCCGCTTCGTCAACTCTGATCGCATATACGCATCGCACGCTCGATCCGGTTGTGCGACCGTACCTAACGTTTTCGGCATGTCGACGAAATGGACGGCCCCATCGATCAACAAATCTTCTAACTGCTCTGAGATGGTCAGACAAAGCGAGATGCTATCGTACGTGATACGTACCCAGCTCCCGCGTGCCCCATCAATTCCTACTCCTACCACGGCGTACCTCCTGCATGAAAACCAATATCCCGAACACCGCACAAAACACGGTGATCCCTAACAACCATTGGGATGGCCAAGCCGTGTAACCGAATCCGGTCAGAGCGGCAAGGCCAACCAATCCCAATCCTAGTTTCACCGATTCCACCCGTCGAGTAAAGTAGAAAGTGTGCGGACCATGACGCCCGTCGGTCCTTTTGGACCGAGTTCGTTCGCCGTAGCACGATCGCTCGTGCCGGCGATATCGAGGTGAAGCCACGGCGTGTCGCCGACGAACTCACCAACGAACGCGCCACCGAAAATCATATGCCCGTAACGGCCTGGCGAGTTGTTCAAGTCGGCCACTTCCGACTTCCGCACTTGGTTGATGAACACGTCAAAGTACGGCATCTGCCAGACGAGCTCGTTCGTTTCCCGGCTCGCCGTCTCGAGCGCACCATAGAGCGAATCATCATTCGTCAAACAGCCCGTCACTTCCGTACCAAGTGCGACGAGGACACCGCCCGTGAGCGTCGCCACGTCAATGATTGCTTGTGGCTCATACGTCTTCGCGAACGTCACCGCATCCGCGAGGACGAGGCGTCCTTCCGCGTCCGTGTTCAACACTTCAATCGTCTTCCCGTTCATCGCCGTGATGACATCATCCGGCTTGAACGCATCACCTGAAATCATGTTGTCTGTCGCCGGGATGACACCGAGCACGTTGACGGCAGGTTTCGTCGTCGCAAGCGTCTCGAACAAGCCGAGCACCGTCGCCGCACCGCCCATGTCGCCTTTCATGCCGACGATTCCGTCTTTTGGTTTAATCGAGTAACCGCCCGTATCAAACGTGACGCCTTTCCCGACGATCGCAATCGGCGCGTCTTCCCCTGCGCCGTTATATTCGAGAACGATCAGCTTCGGCGGCAACGTCGACCCTTGGTTGACGGCGAGGAGCGCCCCCATCCCGAGCCCCTCCATCTCTTCCTTGTCGAGGATACGATGCTTGAATCCGTTCCGCTCCGCCAATTCGACCGCATAGTCAGCGAGTGCTTCGGCCGTCAAAATGTTCGCCGGCATCATCGTCAACGAACGGGCGATGTTCACACCACGGCCTCTTGCCGCGCCTCTTTGGACCGCGGCCTCGTCGACGTCACCACAAAGGGTGATCGTCACGTCAGCCACGGCCGATTTCGGGTCCGATTTGTATGTAGGATGCTCATACGTGGCCAACTCATACGCCTCAGCGAAAAGCTCACCGGAAGCACCGAACGTCTCGAGGGCGATGGCGACGTCCGCGAATCCTCGTGTCTTGACTTCCTTGGCGACTTTGCCGAACCATTTGCGCATCTGTTCCGTCGTGATGTCGTTTCGTTGTCCGAGGCCGACGAAGACGACGCGCTTCACTGAACCTTCGAACGTCGGGACGATTGAGACTTCCCCTGTCTTCGTCGAGATGTCAGCGGTTTGGATGAGCGACTTGACGCGCCCGTTATAAAGCGTGTCGAGTCCTTCCTCAATCGTATCGGCCGCCCCGATTCCGACCACGATCGTCTCGTACGACCCGTTCCAATCTAGCTCTTTCACTTGATACATATGTGCCACTTCCCTTCTTTATATATAGTTAGCATAACGAACTTCTCTGAAATAATGAAACGGTATGCGCAAGAGTCAAGAAATCTTCGAATTCAAGCGCTATCTCCTCGTTGTGACGACGATTTATTTTATGATAGGATAGGTAAGTACGCAATCCGGCATCCCTCACAGTCGAGGTGAGGCCATTTTGTTCGGTCGAGGCTTCCCCTAGTCGCAGACCGTTGCTACTCTAATCTTCCGCATTTTCGTTAATTCCTTTTTCATTTCGGGTAAGAACTAACGAGGTAACGTCGGAAGCACACTATTTCTTTGAAGAGAGGGACTACGCTTATGTCACACATTAAAGGTATTGGCGCATCTGCAGGAATCGCAGTCGCAAAAGCATTCGTCATGGAAACACCTTCATTCGACATCCCAACGAACAAAATCGAGGATGTAGCAGCTGAAAAGGCTCGCTTCGATGCGGCAATCGCGCAATCGAAAGTCGAACTTGAAGAAATTCGCGAAATCACACTCCGTGAGCTCGGCGAAGACAAGGCAGAGATTTTCTCGGCACACTTGCTCATCGTGGAAGATCCGGAAATCGTTTCCCAAGTGAACGAGAAAATTGAAAGCGAACACATGAACGCTGCGAAAGCGCTCGACGAAGTCGCGCAGACGATGATCATGATCTTTGAATCAATGGACAACGAGTACATGCGTGAGCGGGCAGCAGACGTACGTGACGTCACAAAACGCGTCATGGCCCACATCCTCGGCGTGACATTCATGACACCGGCTTCAATCTCTGAAGAAGTCATCATCATCGCAGAAGACTTGACGCCATCTGACACAGCACAACTTAACCGTAAGTACGTCAAAGGGTTCGCAACGAACATTGGCGGACGTACATCTCACTCGGCAATCATGTCACGCTCACTCGAAATCCCGGCTGTCGTCGGAACGAAAGTGGCACTTGAAGAAATCAAAAATGGCGATGTCGTCGTCATCGATGGAACAGAAGGCGACGTGTTCGTCAATCCTTCAGAAGAGCTCCTCAACGAATACGTTGCAAAACGTGAGTCGTTCGAAGCATACAAAGAAGAATTGAAGCAACTCGTCAACGAAGAGTCGGTCACGGCGGACGGTCATAAAGTGAAACTTGCGGCCAACATTGGGACACCGAACGACCTTGAAGGCGTACTCAAAAACGGAGCAGACGCAATCGGCCTCTACCGTACCGAGTTCCTTTATATGGACTCTGAGACGTTCCCGACAGAAGAAGAACAGTACAACGCCTACAAATCAGTGCTCGAAGGTATGGAAGGCAAACAAGTTGTCATCCGTACACTCGATATCGGCGGCGACAAAGAATTGTCTTACCTCGACTTGCCGAAAGAAATGAACCCGTTCCTCGGCTATCGCGCGATTCGCCTTTGCCTCGAAGAGACGGACTTGTTCCGCACTCAGCTCCGCGCCCTTCTCCGGGCGTCGGCTCACGGCGACCTCGCCATCATGTTCCCGATGATCGCGACACTCGAAGAGTTCCGTGCGGCGAAAGCCCTCCTTCTCGAAGAAGAAGCGAAATTGAAAGCAGAAGGCATCGCTGTCGGTAACTATGAGACAGGGATGATGGTCGAGATTCCGTCAACTGCCGTCATGGCGAAGCAGTTCGCGAAAGAAGTCGACTTCTTCTCGGTCGGTACGAACGACTTGATTCAATACACGATGGCAGCGGACCGCATGAACGAGAAGGTCTCGTACTTGTATCAGCCGTTCAACCCGGCCATCTTGAACCTTCTCCACAACGTCATCACAGAAGCACACAAAGCAGGCAAATGGGTCGGCATGTGTGGCGAGATGGCAGGGGAAGAGCTCGCGATTCCAATCCTTCTCGGACTTGGACTTGACGAGTTCTCGATGTCGGCTTCGAGCGTCTTGCGTGCACGTAGCCTCGTGAAGCGTTTGACGAAGTCAGAAACAGAAGCGATCGTCAACGAAGTACTCAACATGGACACAGCAGAAGAAGTCGTGAACTTCTTAAGCGAAAAGTTCGACATTAAAGCGTAATCAAACAGATGGCTCTCGCGAGTGTGCGAGAGCCATCTTTTGTTATTTATTCTGCTCCTTTGTCATCCGTTCTGAAATCGAGCGCCTCACCGGCGACGACGGTTTCCCCGAACGGTACGATGACGCGTTTGCCATCCCCGTTCGTCCAAATAATCGGCGTGATGAGCGATGGCACCCGGTCGCGAATGAGGTTGAGGTCGACGTCAAGCAACACGTCTCCCGCCTCGACCCGGTCGCCTTCTTTCACTTTCGAGGTGAAACCTTCCCCTTTCAAATTGACCGTATCGAGACCGACGTGAATCAAAATCTCGCGTCCATCGTCTGAAAGTAGTCCGATGGCATGTTTCGTCGGGAAGAAGGTAGTGATGGTGCCGGTGAATGGTGCAACGACTTTTCCATCACTCGGTTCAATCGCAAATCCATCGCCCATCATCCGCCCAGAGAAGACTTGATCCGGGACATCATCAAGCGACAAAATCGTTCCCGACATCGGCGCTAAGAATCCTTCTTCTTTTGGGTTCGATGTGCCTGACGTGACGACCGGTTTTTCTTTCCCGCGATATTCCCCACCTTCAATGATGGCAGCAATCTGTGACTTGAGCGTGTCCGACTTCGGTCCGAAGATCGCTTGGATATTATCCCCGACTTCGAGCACGCCCGCTGCGCCGAGGTCTTTCAGCAAATCTTTATCGACTTGCTTGACGTCGTTGACCGTGACACGTAGGCGCGTGATACAAGCGTCAAGGTGCTTGATGTTCTCTGGCCCACCTAGTCCGACGAGCACTTCGTACGGCAAGTCGTCCCCGACGACGGCACGTCCTTCTTTCCCTTCGACCGCGGCTTCACGACCCGGAATCTTCAAGTCGAATTTTTGAATCGCGAAACGGAATCCGAAGTAATAAATGACGGCGAATACGAGACCGATTGGGATGACGAGCCACCATGCGGTCCGGTTCGGCAACACCCCGAACAATAGATAGTCAATCAATCCGCCCGAGAAGGTCATCCCGATTTTGACGTTCAGTAAGTGCATCGTCATGAAGGAGAGACCGGCGAAGACGGCGTGAATCGCAAACAAGAGCGGTGCGACGAAGACGAACGAGAACTCGACCGGCTCAGTGATCCCTGTAAGGAACGACGTGAGCGCTGCCGAGAAGTAGAGCCCTTCGACGTTCTTACGGCGTTCTTTTGGCACGGTGTGATACATCGCAAGACAAGCAGCCGGCAACCCGAACATCATGAACGGGAATTTCCCAGTCATATACGTCCCGGCCGTAAATTCAACGCCATCACGAAGCTGTGCGAAGAAGATCCGCTGGTCCCCTTGGACGAGGTCCCCGGCTTGGTTCGTGTATTCACCGAACTGGAACCAAAACGGAGAGTACCAGATGTGGTGAAGCCCAAACGGAATCAAGGACCGTTCGACCAATCCGAAAACAAAGGCCGAGACGGCCACGTTCGCTTCGATGATCGTACGTGAGAACGTATTGATTGCGACCCCGATTGGCGGCCAGATGTAGGCGAGCGCAATCCCGATAATTAAACTGAATGCGGCTGTCGCAATCGGAACGAAACGTTTCCCGGCAAAGAACCCTAAGAACTCTGGCAACTTGATGTTAAAGTATTTGTTGTAGGCAAATGCGGCGACGAGACCGGCGATAATCCCCCCGAACACCCCCATCTGGAGCGTCGGAATCCCGAGCACGGTCGCATACTGTGGGTCCCCTTGGACGATTTCTGCAGTGATCCCGTTCCACGTGCTAATAACTTTGTTCATAATCAAATACCCGACGATAGCTGCTAACCCGGCAACCCCGTCCCCGTTGGCTAGCCCGATGGCGACACCGACGGCGAATAGCAAGCCGAGATTGGCAAACACGATATCCCCGGCATCGGTCATGACCTGCCAGACGAGGACGAGTGAATCGTTTGCCAAGAAAGGTAAGAGCGCGACAAGATCAGGGTTTTGGAATGCGGTACCGAACGCGAGTAAAAGACCGGCTGCTGGTAAGATCGCAACCGGAAGCATGAGTGCCTTCCCGATCCGTTGCAAGACACCAAACACTTTCTTCCACATCTTGGTTCCCTCCTTTTGTCAGAATACTTACTTTTCCCCATCTGACATATGCCTGAAACCGTTTCCGGACACAAAAAAAGCCAACCCCTGAAGGATTGGCTTTCCACTAGAATTAGTTGGCTTTCTTTTCGTTACCTGACGCGATAACGGCTTGCATTTCTGATTTCAATGCATCCGAGCGTGGTCCGAAGATGGCTTGAATGTTGTTTCCGACTTCAAGGACACCAGCTGCCCCAAGACGTTTCAACTCTTCTTTGTTCACTTGGTTCTTATCTTTCACTTCGACGCGAAGACGTGTGATACAAGCGTCTAAGTGTTTAATGTTTTGTGAACCACCGAACCCAACGAGGATATCTTGTGCAAGTTCCGAACCTGTAGCAGTTGATTGCTCAACGACTTCATCTTCACGGCCCGGTGTTTTAAGGTTGAACTTACGGATGACGAAACGGAATCCGAAGTAGTAAATGACGGCAAATACGAGACCGACTGGAATGACGAGCCACCAGTCTGTACGGTTAGGAAGTACACCGAAGAGAAGGTAGTCAATCAAACCGCCCGAGAACGTCATCCCGATTTTGACGTCTAAGATGTGCATGACCATGAATGAAAGGCCAGCGAAGACGGCGTGTACAGCGAACAAAAGTGGAGCAACGAACAAGAATGAGAACTCGATCGGCTCTGTGATACCAGTCAAGAACGATGTGAGTGCTGCCGAAGCCAAGAGACCACCGACGACTGCTTTACGTTCTGGACGTGCTTCATGGTACATCGCGAGTGCTGCAGCCGGAAGACCGAACATCATGAACGGGTATTTACCAGTCATGAACGTACCAGCTGTCAACTCAGCGCCATCACGGATTTGTGCGAAGAAGATTGCTTGGTCACCACGGACAATGTTACCTGCCGCATCTGTATATTGACCGAACTCGAACCAGAACGGTGAGTAGAAGATGTGGTGAAGACCGAACGGAATCAATGAACGCTCAATTAAACCAAAGACGAACGCCGCGAACGTAAGGTTTTCCCCTAACATGAAGTTAGAGAAAACATTCAATCCGCCTTGGATTGGTGGCCAGACGATAAGCATCGCGAAACCAGCGACGACAGCCAAAACAGCCGTGACGATTGGGACGAAACGCTTACCAGCAAAGAAACCAAGGAATTGAGGAAGTTGGATATTGAAGTACTTATTGTATGCCCATGCGGCGATTAGACCCATAATAATCCCACCGAATACCCCCGTTTGGAGTGTCGGAATCCCGAGTACGGTCGCGTATGCCGGATCACCTTGTGCGATGATTTCAGGCGTGAGCTCAAGCCATACACCCATAACTCTGTTCATGATGAGGAATCCGACGATGGCTGCGAGTCCGGCAACGCCGTCCCCTGCTAACCCGATGGCGACACCGACAGCGAACAAGAGTGCCAAGTTCGCGAAGATGATGCCACCCGCTTGCTCCATGAGCTGAGCGAATTTCACAATGCTTGCGTTCGTTAACCAACCTGCACGTGATGTGAGGGCCGGATTCTGCATTGCTGTACCGAACGCAAGGAGAAGACCGGCTGCCGGTAAGATTGCAACAGGAAGCATAAGTGCTTTACCGACTTTTTGAAGAACACCAAAAATCTGCTTAAACATGATAAATCCTCCTTCTTGTTTTGTCATACGAATGGACGACGTAGATGTCAGACAACCGACGTATCTAAACGTTTTCATAATAAACGTTTATAAAAACAGAAACAGGCATGAATAAGGGACAGAACGTAGACCTCTCCCATTGGAGAAATCGTAAGCCGTTCCACTCCTTACTCATGCCTGATCGAATCAGTAACACGTAAGATACGTGGTATCAGTTATCTACTTGTAAGTCGCTGGAGATGCATCGTCAAATATGTCGCTTCACCTCGCGGGACAGGACGCTTTAACTCGCGTTCCATGATGCCCATCAGCTCCCAAGCAGTACTATAGCATAGCGGATATTCTTCACGCAACACCTTTTCTATTTTTTGTGGGGCCTCGACGAGCTCACCCGTCGCAACCCGCTCAACGGCGTACCGTAAGTGCCGAAGTAAGCGCTTATAATCGAGTGAAGTCCGGTCCATTTTGACGTTCAACCGACTCTCAATCGTCTGGACGATTTGGCCGATGACTTGGTTGTGCCGGTTCACTTCCAAGACGTTTTTGAATGTCGTCGCCGAGTGGATATGGAGCGCAATAAAGCCAATCTCAGCATTGGGCAACAACACATCGAGCCGCTCATGAATCATGTCGACGATGCGTTCGGCGAGTGAATACTCGTTCGGATAGAGCGATTCGGTCTCGAGGAGGAACGGGTTCGTCACTTCCATCCCTTGCTCGATTCGTTTCATTGTGAAGAACAAATGGTCGGTCAAACCGATATGGATATGTTGATCGACTTTTTTGCCCGTACTCGTCTCGATGAAGCCGACGATCTCTTGCATGAAGGCGATAAAGTCTTCATCGACATGCTTGACGAGCTCACGATATTGCGATTGTTCCTCTTTATCGGTCAATTGATACACTTTCTCCGGGACACTGGCCGGGTCGACGAGATCGCCCGCCTTCTTGCCAAAGCCAATCCCCTTCCCGAGTAGAATGACTTCCGGATCCGTATCATGTTGACAAATGACAACGCTATTATTCAACACTTTTTTGATCGTATACATCGGTAATGTCATTCGTATCGCATCCCTTACTCACTAAAATCGTTTCGTACTTAGTATATCGGTTCATCCCCTAAAAAAGTAGGCGGAAAACAAAAAAGACGAACATTTCTGTCGTCTTTAAAACATCGAGTAACCGCTCTTGCGCAAGAATCGAATCGTCACCCCGGCTAAAATCGCACCGAGCAACCCGAAACCGAGCATAAAGATGTCAAGAAACTGCAGCCCGAGCAATCGTTCATAGACGCTTGCGAGCGCGGTCGACGTTTCCGTGACATAGCTAGAGAGCTTGACGTTATCAATCATCAAGATGACGAAAATCGGATAGATGAAGACGAGCGTCCACGTCTTTTTCAGTAACATATTCAAAATGAAGCCGATGCTGAAGAAGATGACCAAATATAAAATGGCACCGATAACAGCCTGGATGATATGCATATGATTGCCCCCTTTTCCCATCGTCTATTATACCGAAAACCGCTCAAACAGGTCAAAAAAGATTGACGTAACAGTGAATAAAAAAGAGGCTGGGACATAACTAGCCAGTTCTA
>NZ_JJMW01000014.1 GCF_000714435.1 Exiguobacterium alkaliphilum 12/1 | reverse complement strand
TTTCAAAGTTCGTCTGCCGCTCTTGGCGACTAAATGATAATAACATTTATCACTTTTAACTGTCAACAACTTTTCTCACGTTTGTGTGAGCGTCGCTGGCAACAGAGATAACTATAGCATCTACTTGTTCAATCTGGCAAGCATTATTCTAAAAAAACTTTAAAAAGTTTTTCGCCTCAGATTTCGACCTTTCAAAACTCTCCTTAGAGAACGAAGAGGAAATAATTCCCTCTTATCGAATACATCATTTATAATCAATTTCTATGACGAAAGGTGAACTCTTTATGCAACAGCTACGACCGAAACAACGTTCGGCCTTGCGCATCTTCGCCGGCACCCAAGTGTACACAATCCAACGCCGGCTTACATGGCTGTTCGACGGCAGAAAATATGCATCAAAACAGATGAACAACCCTCTTCCTTATTTGATTCACAAACATCGCACGCCGCTCTATCGTAAATTGCGCGATGTAGACATAGAGATGCAACAGAACAAAGTTCAAAATCTCAAAATCGCAATCCAGCGATTAAACGGCCTCATCATCGAACCAAAAGACGTCTTTTCCTACTGGAAAGCAATCGGGCGACCCACAAAACGAAAAGGTTATGTAGAAGGGATGATTCTCCACTACGGCAAAGTGACAAGTGGAATCGGCGGTGGTCTTTGTCAATTGTCCAACTTGATATATTGGATCACGCTTCACAGTCCACTCACCGTCACCGAACGTTATCGCCATAGCTATGACGTGTTCCCCGATTCAAGACGTGACCAACCTTTCGGCAGCGGAGCGACTTGTTCCTATAACTACCTCGACTTACAAATCACAAACCAAACCGAACAAGCGTATCAGTTACTTCTATATATAGAAGGAGATGGTCTCGTCGGGGAATGGCGTTCTGCCACCCCGGCCGTTGTCTCCTACAAGATCTATGAAGAAAACCACCATTTCACGAAAGAATGGTGGGGCGGGACGATCCGACATAACCAAATTTTCCGAGAGGTCAATTCTCTCGACGGCATCCTGCTCCGCAACGAATTCATCACAGAAAACCATGCGCTCACCATGTACGACCCTTTCCTACCTGAAAATACGGCATACAAAAAAACGACTCGTAATGAGCCGTTTTTCGTATGCCGTTTATGCGTGAGGCAAGAACATGAAGTATGCAAGGAAGATGACGAGCATCCCGTACATGATCGGATGAATCTCCCGCGTCTTGCCCTTTGCCATCATCATAAGTGGATAGAGGATAAATCCAAGACCGATCCCCGTCGCGATTGAAGAGGTGAGTGGCATCATCAAGATGGTCATGAAGGCCGGGATGGCAATCTCAAGTTTCTTCCAATCGATGTCGAGTAAAGCAGAAGCCATCAACACACCGACGATAATGAGTGCCGGTGCCGTGACAGGCGCCGTTACAACTGCAAGTAATGGTGAGAAGAAGAGTGCGAGACCGAAGAAGAGTCCTGCAAAGATGGCCGTAAGCCCTGAGCGACCACCAGCCGCAACACCAGCCGATGACTCGACGTAAGACGTCGCTGTCGACGTGCCGAAGATTGCACCTGCCACTGTCGCTGTCGAATCCGCCATGAGCGCCTTGCTCGCACGCGGAACTTTGTTGTCTTTCATGATTCCCGCTTGGCGCGCAACCGCCACGAGCGTACCAGCCGTGTCAAAGAAATCGATGAAGAAGAACGTCAAGATGACGACAAGCATTTGAATCGTGAAGACGTCCGCGAAGTTGATGAACGCTTGACCGAACGTCGAAGACATGCTCGGCGGCATTGAGACGACATCTGAGATCGCTGTCGGTGTCGGAACGAGGTTGAAAATCATCCCGACAATCGCCGTTAAGAGCATCCCGATGAAAATACCGCCTTTAATGTTACGGACCATCAAGAGCGCCGTGACCACAAGACCAAACACAGCTAAGAGTGTCGTCCCTGTGCCGAGTGCACCGAGCCCGACGACAGTCGCTTCATTCGAAACGACGATTCCTGCATTTTTGAGGCCGATGAATGCGATGAAGAATCCGATACCGGCTGCGACCGCCATTTTGAGCGGGGCGGGAATCGCATTGACAATCGTTTCGCGAATTCCTGAAAGCGTCAAGACGATGAAGAAGAGTCCTGAGACGAGGACACCCGAGAGAGCCGTCTGCCACGGGATCCCCATGCCGATCACGACACTGTAGGCGAAGAAGGCGTTGAGCCCCATGCCCGGTGCGATGGCGATCGGATAGTTCGCGAAGAGGCCCATCGTCACAGATCCGACTAAGGCGACAAGGCCGGTTGCAACAAAGATGGCACCGGTATCCATTCCCGCTGCCCCGAGGATGTTCGGGTTGACGAATAAAATGTACGCCATGGCGAGGAATGTCGTAAATCCTGCGACGAACTCCGTTTTTACGTTCGTTCCAAGTTCATTTAACTGGAAAAAGCGTTCAATCCGGCTTTCTGGTTGTTGCGTTGGTTCTTGCTTGAGCTGTGTGCTCATTGGTTTTCCTCCTTGGCTCGCCGTAAACGAGAAAAGGTCCCCGGCAAATGACCGAGGACCCCACGCGAAACATACAGGGACAGACGTCCCCCATCTATGTCTCGCCGTAGTGAAATCATTTAAGGTGATTTCGTAGAGACTCTCGGGCCATATTCCCGACATTATACGGCAAATTTAATTTAAATTGTTCGGATATAATAAGAACGTTTCTATCGTATCAGCGTCATTCGTGCATGTCAACACAAATAACGGATTTTAACGTTTTATTAATCCTTAATGTTCGGTTTTAGACTAATTACTCCCACTCGATCGTTGCCGGTGGCTTCGATGTGATGTCATACAGCACGCGGTTCACGTGGCTGACCTCATTGACGATACGGACCGAAATTTTCTCGAGCACGTCCCAAGGAATACGTGCCCAGT
This sequence comes from Exiguobacterium alkaliphilum 12/1, assembly GCF_000714435.1. GTDB lineage: Bacteria > Bacillota > Bacilli > Exiguobacteriales > Exiguobacteriaceae > Exiguobacterium > Exiguobacterium alkaliphilum. The sequence goes on along the minus strand of NZ_JJMW01000014.1, from coordinate 9,223 downwards.
CCGATGTCATCCCATCGATTGACGTGACGGCACGGACGCCGACCGCATAGTCGTACGTACGCTCATCACCCATGACCCCGACTGAACGGATTGGTGTAAGGACAGTGAAATACTGCCAGATGTCACGCTCGAGTCCAGCCTTTTTCACTTCTTCACGAAGGATAGCGTCTGACTCGCGAACGATTTCAAGCTTCTCTTCCGTGATTTCACCGAGGACGCGAATCCCAAGACCCGGTCCTGGGAACGGTTGGCGCCAGACGATATAGTCTGGAAGGCCAAGTTCAGTACCGAGTTCACGCACTTCATCTTTAAAGAGCGTGTTGAGCGGCTCGATGAGTGTGAAGTTCATGTCTTCCGGAAGGCCACCGACGTTATGGTGCGACTTGATCGTCTGCGCCGTGTCTGTTCCGCTCTCGATGATGTCCGTATATAGCGTCCCTTGGGCAAGGAAGTCCATATCGACGAGTTTAGACGCTTCTTCGTCAAACACGTAAATGAACTCGTTGCCGATGATTTTCCGTTTTTGTTCCGGGTCAGAGACACCAGCGAGCTTCGCCATGAAGCGGTCGCGCGCATCGATTTTAATGACTTTCATGTTAAAGCCGTCCGCGAACGTCTTCATGACACTGTCCGCTTCGTTTTTACGGAGCAGACCGTGGTCGACGAACATACATGTCAACTGATCGCCAATCGCACGATGAACGAGCGCCGCGACGACCGATGAGTCGACACCTCCAGACAAGGCACAGAGCACTTGCTTGTTCCCGACGATTTCACGAATCTTCTCGACTTCGATGTCGATGAAGTTCTCCATCGACCATTCGCCTTTTGCACCGCACACTTCGTAAATGAAGTTTTTCAAAATTTCATTCCCGTGCTCCGAATGACGGACTTCCGGGTGATATTGAACGCCGTACATCTTCAACTCGTCGTTCTTAATCGAAGCGACCGGACAAGACGGGTTCGTCCCGTCAACGACAAATCCTTCTGGCGCTTCCATGACGAGGTCGCCGTGGCTCATCCAGACGGTATGCTCGACCGGGAGTCCTGTATAGAGTGCCGAGGCTTCCGGTGTCGAGAAGAGTGTCGCTTTTCCGTATTCACGGTGTGCCGCCCGCTCGACACGTCCACCAAAGTGGTGCGTCATGAGCTGCATGCCGTAGCAAATTCCGAAGATTGGGATACCGAGTTCGAAAATTTCCGGGTCGCAGCGGTATGCGCCTTCCGCATATACGCTGTTCGGTCCACCTGAGAAGATGATCCCAGCCGGGGCGAGCTCACGAATTTCTGCAGCGGTCATCTTGTGCGAATGAAGCTCACTGTATACACCAAGGTCACGCACACGTCGCGTGATGAGCTGGTTGTATTGTCCTCCAAAGTCGAGCACCAAAATCATCTCTTGTTCCAACATCTTCACAAAACCTCCACCTTTCTGCCTTCATCTCAAAAAAAGGACGAGCCTCTCCCACGGATTTACCAAACCGAAGAAGAAGCACGCCCAATTCTTTGTATACGAAACGTGCTCCTTCATAGTCGGTCCATTACGGTGGTCCGGTAGAGACTCTCGCGCCAATTCACGAGTATATACGAAGGAATGCATTGTTCAATTATCTAACTAATGCGTCTATCTTACTGTATGCGCCTTGTCACTTCAACTCATAATTCGGCGAATCATGATTTTCCAATATTCTTTATATTTCGAATTCGGTGGTTGATCCGCATACACCGTCTGTTCAAACAAACGAGTCAAGCGAGTCATTTCTTCGGATTCATAGTAGGCGTCGACTTCCTTCGCAAGTTCGGACGGCGTCCGACCGTCAACCTTGAATCCCGCTGCTCGCAGTCGTTTCATCAAGTAGCGTTGCATCGCGACGAGTGACGACTCGCTAAGTGGACGGCGTATCCACCACTCGACCATGACAGCCCGTTCGACCGCTTTCCGGTTCCAGACGAGTACGGCAACTGCGAAGACGATCAGTACCCAGCCCCATACCGGGATGCGACGTGCTTCTTCCGGAAGCTCGCCCGTTGCGACATCGTCAATCGCGATATCTTCTTGCGGGCGGTTCGTCGGTTCGTTATCGTTATTGGCTTGCGGGTCGTTCGCGACAGGGTCCGAACCCGTGTCCGTTTCCGTCTCGACTTGAAGCAAGTTGGCGTCCGAAAAACTAATCGTCGCTTCGAGCGGGACCCAGCCCGCGCCTTCGACAAAGTATTCAATCCATGAGTGGGCGTGGCGGTTCCGGACCGTATACTCGGTCTCCCCTTGAATCACCCCACGCGCATCGCCCATCGTAAAGCCTTTCACCCAGCGCGTCGGTACGCCATTTGCCCGGAGCAAGACAGCAGCCGATGTCGAGAAGTTGTCGCAATATCCGAGTTGCGTGTCGAACAAGAACTGATCGACGTAGTCCGTGTCACCTTCCGGAATGGCGACGTCTTCCGTGTTATATTCGAACGCACCGTTTCGGAAGTACGCTTGAACGGCTTGCGCTTGCTCGAAAGGCGTCTCACTGTCGGCCGTGATGTCCGTTGCCAAGTCGCGGACGCGGTCTGGGAGCGAATCCGGTAGTTGGAGGTACGCTTGTTGTTCTTCATCCGTCAACGTCGTCACCGGTTCATTTAAATTGAGCTGATCTTCCGTGAACGACGGGACGCTATAACGCAACTGAATCGTCCGCGGCGTTGCCTGATTGTCGTTGTCGAACACGATTTTTCCGGAAGGTCGGATGTGAACCGTCTCGTTCGGGAATTGTTGCTCGATATCTCCGACACGGAACTCAGTCCCGCTCTCGGTCTCGACTGCTTGCGGATACTCTCCGCCATACGGGACGAACGTCTCGCGCCGGTCGAAGCGAAGCAACGCCTGTTCCGGCGTCGTGTCGACGTCCGGGTCGACGAGCTGCCCACGATTGAAATTCGAATCGAGGACGGGGGATTCCACCCAGCCTTTGCCGGTATAAATTTCTTTCGCCTCAATCCGCCAATAGCGGGCCGGGACACCGCGTGTGATGAAGACGATGCCGTCATCTTGTTCGAACGGACCACCGAGTTGTTCATCATTCACACCATATCCGACACGGCCTGTGCCCGACTGGCCTTCATTGACGGCGTTTTGGAAACTTGTCGTGATGCGGTCGGACCAATCGCCGTCAAGCGTCGGTGAGACACTCGCGAGCGCCAAGATGACGGTGGCGAGCAAGGCGATGCTCACGTAGCGGACGAGCGATTTGCTCGGCCGTTTCGCAAGATCCGTAACAAATAAGAGGAAGAGCGACGCCAAAATCGCGAGAACGATTTGTCCTTCGCCATCATATAGCGTCCACGTGTCGAAGTAGGCCATCAAGCCGAGCGTCGAGACGATCATCCCGAGGACAAATCCATAACTCGGATACGTCCGTCCGACGAGAATGGCGAATAACACTCCAATGAGCGCCATCGCCGAGAAGAAAATCGCCTCTTCCGGCAACGCGCCGCTGAGCACGCCGCTCAAATCTTCAAGCCACAGTCCGAACCAATCGAAGAGACTGCCGTGATAGACGTACAACACGGCCAAGAAATTAAAGACGACGACTCCGATTAGGCCATACCAAGGCAAAAGACTCGCAAACATCGGGACGAGTAATAAGAAGTAGAACGGCCACGTCACGTCGAACGTCGTGCTACCGACAATCGGCTCGACCCAAAACGACAACAAATAGGCGGCGAGCGCCGTGTAAACGATCCGTTTGATCCATGCGGTCATGTCGTCACCTCGTTTGCTGTATAGAGGTGGTAGCTACCTTGTGTCTCATGCATGAGTTCGCGCACCCATTTCGTTTCGAACGGGCTGATCAAGATGAGATTACCGGACTGCTGCGGCAAGTTCCGTTTTACGCGTTCGACTAGACGCCCTTCCGCTTCCGGCGTCGCCGTCAACAAGTAATGACCAACGTCGGCGCTTTGGTCCGGCAGGTGGAACAAGCGAACTTGCTCTTCAATCACATAAAGTTCAAACGGCAAGTTCTTTCGTTCGAGCTGTCGGATCGCCCCGACGAGGAGCGACAGCGAGCGTTCGAACGCTTCTTCGTGACCGGCAGATGCGGACGGGACGAAAACAAGGGATAGTTTTTTCTCTTGCTCTTGGTCGAACGTCTTCGTCATCAAGTTATCGCGCCTAGCGGACGCCTTCCAATCGATGCGACCGATGCGGTCCCCCGCTGCGTATTCGCGCACCCCACTAGTCGTGTTCGCGACTTCTGTATACGTCCGCGTCCGACGATACTGTTCGCCGCGGCCGCCGACGTGTTCGTCGCGCGGCAAATCAAACGGCAGTTCGGCCGGAGAGACTTCGACGACCGTCTCGAGCCGGAGCGTCCGGGTCCGGTCGAACAAACCGAACACGTCCCGCACGTGCAACTTCGTCCGGTCGAACACGTGAATGCCGCGCTTTATGTGGGCAATTTCATAATGGACCGTCTCTTTCCGGCGGAAGAAGCGATCGACCGAGGTGATGATCGGTTCCGTTTCATCCGTCAAACGCTCGGGCGGCTGTTCTTCTAATGTGACGATGCCGACGAGGAACGGGTATTTCCGTTCGATTTGGAGCTCGACGTCCATCGTTTGTCCGGAGACGAGACGTTTCGTCGTGACACGGCGCCAGACGTTCGCGGCGGTGACGGGATAAATCATGAACAGCGTCCAGTAGACGGTCAGGACGAGAAATGACCACCAGAGCGTCGAGGCGACGATGCTGCCTTCGATGCGCGCGAACGCGTACAAGCCGAATGCCGCCGCCCAAACGAGGAACAGCTTCATCCAGTTTTTCATCCTTCTTTGACCTCACGATCCATCGGGACCGGCATCTCGTCGAGCCATCCTTTAATGAGTTGCTCGGCCGTCCGTCCTTTGTAACGGGCTTCGGCCGTCAACAACACCCGGTGTCCGAGGACGCTCGAGGCGAGCGCTTTGACGTCGTCGGGTAAGACGAAATCGCGGCCATGGATATAGGCCCATGCCTGAGACGCCTTCATGAGCGCAAGCGTCGCCCGTGGACTGCCACCGAGGTACGTGTTCGCATCATTCCGTGATTCATGGACCAACCGGACGATATACTGTTTGACGGCACTCGAGACGTGAACGTTTCGCACTTCCCGTTGCATCTGCTCGACTTCCTGTTTCGTGACGACGCTCTGTAAGGCATCGAGCGGTTCGGTTTTTTCGAAGCGCGTCAAAAGGGATAACTCTTCATTGAAGGACGGATATCCCATCTCGATTTTAAGCAGGAACCGGTCAAGCTGGGCTTCTGGGAGCGGATACGTCCCTTCATGCTCAATCGGATTTTGCGTCGCCATGACGAAAAACGGAGATGGCAAAATCTTCACTTCCCCGTCCACCGTCACACTCCGCTCCGCCATCGCTTCAAGCAGCGCCGACTGGGTCTTCGGCGACGTCCGGTTGATTTCATCGGCCAAGACGATGTTGCCCATGAGCGGCCCCGGTCGATACTCGAACTCTTTTGTCTTTTGGTTATACATCGAGATCCCCGTCAAATCAGAAGGCAACATGTCCGGGGTAAACTGGACACGTTTGAACTCGAGATCGATGGCACGGCTGAACGTACGGACGAGCATCGTCTTCCCGACGCCCGGGACATCCTCTAACAAGACGTGCCCCCCGGCAAGCAGCGCCGTCAAGCTTTTCGCGATGACATCCTCCTTTCCGACGATTACCGTTTCGATGGCTTGAATGATAGATTGAACAGCTGGACGATAGGACATGGCCGACTCCCCTTTTTTCTCTTGTTCACTACAGTAATATAATTGAATGTTCTGACTTTATTGTGACACATTCGGCTAGTGGATTGAAAGAAATACAACGCCCCAATCGGCTATTCTTTCTTTACCCGAAAAAAGGCGCCCGACCTCGTCATGAGGCGGACGCATGGACCATTTATTTCGGACGTTCGATTTCGAACGTCTTGCCGAGTTCGGCGTAGAAGTTTCCGGCTAAGCGGCTGACCGGCGCCAATTTCGCCGCATCGATTCGCCCTGCTTCGTACAACGCGTTGTCGATATGAAAACGGACGACGCGGGCAACGAGTAAGTCGGCCGTCACCACGCCCTCGTGTTCAATCGGGACGTGATGGTGCAGGACACATTCCATTCTGATCTTCGCTTCGTTCACGCCTGGCGTCGCGATGACATCACTCGATGCAAGGGTGAACGACGTGCGGTCGAGTTCACTTTCGTCCGGACCGAGCGACGCGGCCGTCTCATTGACGAGGTTGACGTTCGTCTCGTCGACGATATGGATGACCAACTCTTCGGTCGCGACCGCATTGCGCGCCGTGTCTTTCATCACGCCGTCTTTTCGCTGAATCGAGACGGAGACGAGCGGTGGGTGTGACGCGACGATATTGAAATAGCTGAACGGGGCCGCGTTCACAATCTCGCCGTTCCGAGTCGTGACGAAAGCGATGGGACGAGGGATGACGCTGCCGATTAAAAATTTATACGTATCTCGTTCAGTCAGGGCTAGTGGGTCGATAGAGAGCATAAGGCACCTCATTTCAAATTAGTTTCTTCTTTTAAGCTAGTCCCCGCTCCCCGTCCCTGTCAAACGAAAGCACATCGGAATGTGTAGCTTTCTAAAAATCGGGGTATATCGCTCTAGATAATGTGAATTTCAAAAGATAGATATGTTGAATATGAATTGGATGAGCAGTTCAGTTTTCATTAAGGGTAACCTTTTGTATATTTCGAGTATTAGATGAATCGTTTGGAGATGGTTTTTGGGATAAGGAAGGAAGTAGAGCGTACTATGGGCAAGTGGGTTGAACAATTGAACAGTCGTCAAATCCTCGGCATCCTGTATGGCGTGTGTGTCATGAGTCTCGTCTTAACGGCGACCGGAGCGTGGTTCGTCCGAGACAATACCGTCTCACCTGGCGAGTTATTGACACTGCGCTGGATTTGGATGGCCGGGTTAGTCATGTTTATTAGCGCAATCTTATTGATTGGGCGGCCTCTGATTAATCGAATGGCTTCGCAAAATGAACGCATGCGCGCTAAACACGAAGAGTTAGAACATGTGCTTCAGGCGTCGAAGCAGAACGAGACGAAACTACAGTATCGGAACGAACTGATTGAGGTGTTGGCTTCAAAAGAGTCACTCTTCGATTACTCATCGGTCATCGAAAAGATCGTCCTGTTGACCTCGGCCGAGTTCGGGGCGCTTCTCCTCGTCAAAGACGGTGAAATCAGTTCGGTCGTGCCAAAAGAGATGACCGAAGAGCAGCAGGAAAGTTTGAAGACGAAGTCGCTTCTATTGAAACGAGTGATGATTTCAAAGTTGCCGGCTGCGACTTCAAAGAAAGTCGCCGATGATTTGCATGAGTATCCGTACTATATTTATGAGACGGTCATCCCTGTCATGGACCCGTCTGACGACAAGATGATCGGGTGCTTGTACCTTGCACGTTATGATGAACAGTTCGATGCGAGTGAAAAGTCAGAGTTGAACGCCTTCGCGAACCAGCTCGCCATTTCGTTGTTGCGGATGCGTCTGTACCGTCAGATGCAACAAGACCGAAAAGAGACGGCACAATTGATCAATTCCGTGCGCGAAGCGATTCTCTACCTGAACTATGAAGAAGAATCGGTCGTTGGAAACCGCGCCTTCATCCGGATGTTCGATGACTTGCAATTTGATTATCAAGGCTATGAAGAATTAGCTGACGTCAAAATCGATATCGAACAGTTGGCCGAACGTGTCGACCAACGTGACCACTTCATCAGCTATGTCGAGCACGTCTTCGACCGCAAACCACCAGAAGAAGGACTTTCAATCTCCCTTGACCAAGGCGACTGCTTCCTACAAGTCTATGCCGAGAGCATCTATCGCGACGGCAAGCTACACGGGACGATGCTCGTCTTACGTGACGTGACGGCGGAGACAGAAATCGACCGGATGAAGTCCGAACTCGTCTCGACCGTGTCCCATGAATTGCGAACCCCGCTCTCGTCCATTTACGGATTCACGGAGTTGATGCTCGAGCGTGACTTGAAAGAGAGCCGTCGCGAGCTGTACTTGAAGACGATTCATGACGAGGCGAAACGACTCTCGTTCCTCGTCAGCGATTTCCTCGACCTTCAAAAGATGGAGGCCGGAAAGCAGACGTTCGAATGGGAACGGGTCGACTTATATGAACTCGCCCGTGACAGCATCGGTTTCTATCAAGAGACGACGGACGCTCACCACATTCATCTCGATGCCGATTCGACGCAAGACTTCACAATCGAGGCCGACCTCGAGGGCATGCGTCAATTGCTCGGCAATCTGCTGAGTAACGCCGTCAAGTATTCACCGGATGGCGGTAACGTCCTCGTCTCGCTCGAGCGGCTTGAAGGCCAAGTCGTCATGAAAGTCCGGGATAATGGGATCGGGATTCCGTCCTCGGCGTTACCGAACTTGTTCGGTAAATTCTATCGGGTCGATAACTCAGATCGCCGCAAAATCGGCGGGACCGGCCTCGGTCTTGCGATTTGTAAAGAGATCGCGAAAGCCCACGACGGACATCTGCATGTCGAATCCGTCTACGGGGAAGGCAGCACGTTTATTTGTGAACTACCGACTTCAAAAGAAGTCGTCCATCAGTGAGCGCGACCGGGACCACCCCGGTCGTGTTTTTTCGACTAGTTGCACTTTTATGAAGGTTTTTTTTACATAATCTAGAAAAAGACAAGTATTAGCGCAAAGCGGGAATGCGATGGTGACCTATGTGATTATTCTCCTACGCCACCGCCCGAAAAACCGCTATACTAAACAGGAAGAGATCGATACGATTGGAGGTCATGACGATGGACCATCGCGACCCACCGACGTTCTCAGAACTAGGTGACTTTAAACAATGGGGACGTTTCGACGTGACCGTTCCGTTGGCAGGCGGACAAACCGAATTTCAAGCTGCGGTGACGACAGTGCGGAAGCATATTCCACTCCGTCTTGGTGGCTTCTATATTATCGCGAATGAGGATGGGATTTTGCACAGCGGTTCCCATGACTCGAACTTGCAAAAGCATATCATCCACCTCTTGCAACAAGTCCATAACGGCCATGTCGAAATCGAGGCACTCCAAAAAGAACCGTATTGGACCGTCCATTACTTCACTACCCCTTGAGAGACGATTCGGGCGTCTCTTTTTTTGCGTACGATGAATTATAAAATTAAGTGCAACACCCA
>NZ_JJMW01000013.1 GCF_000714435.1 Exiguobacterium alkaliphilum 12/1 | reverse complement strand
GCCCTGTCTACTTGACGGGGAGCAGTTCAATAGGTGTGAGTCCATTTACAAGTAGTGATAACGACATTGTAAAATCTCTACATATTGATTCATAACTCTATAAACGAGTCTGTGCTCTGAATCAATTCTACGACTATAGAAACCTTGTAAGTTCCCTTTTAATGCTTCTGGTTTACCTATCCCATTTAAGTTTCCGTTTCTTCTAACATCCTCGATTAACAAATTGATTCGCTTTAATTTCTTTTTATCTTCTTTTTGCCAATACAAATAATCTTCCCACCCATTGTCAGTGAATAATAAAGATTTACTCATTCATTAATTCTCTTTCTGTGACCTCATTATTTTCAATCTGTTTAATAGATTCTAATAGCCGCTCCGCATTTTTCGGGCTTCTCAACAAATAAATGGTTTCCATTAAGCTCTCGTATTCTTGCTCCGACATAATGACCGCATTTTCACTATTCTTTCGTGAGATGACAATCGCTTCGCTATTTTCATGGACTTGATCTAATACTTTTTTAAAGTTTTTACGTGCATCACTGTAGGTAATTGTAGACATAATGACCACTCCTTCCATGTTCTAATTGTACTTTTATTTGTACAATAAAACAACTAACTGATACGCCTTAAAATACGAATAACTAAGAAAGGTGTTTTCTCATATGTAATATCAAACTGAATAAAAAGATAATCCTTTTCACTCATATTAAAGATGTAATTTAATGGTAATATCGATGTGAGGCTATCATAAGGAAGGAGTCTTGTTATGAATAATAAACTATCCTTCTCCACACTATTTCTCTCCATCAGTGTCATTTCGCTATTAGCTGTCATAGTGTATCTCAACGTCTCGACGATCGAATTGAATGAGACAATCGGTTCAGGGCTATTCTACTCGAAAGGCTATTATGAGGAAGGCAATATGATCGTCATGGAGCAAGGCATCGGTGTCATCACGTTGCCACTCGCTATCGGTCTCGTCGCATCGACACTCATCAAGCTCGTCCAGCACTATAAAGTAACGTCGTTCACGAAATGACAACACGCCCTTCAATCCGATGATTGAAGGGTTTTTCTATGACTATTCCCTGCTGGTCATCCACGGTACACTAAGAGAACACAGGAGGGATTCATCATGACATTCACGACGACCCGCTGCCTCATCCGACCGTTCGCGCAACATGACATCGAACCGTTCATGGCATATCGGAACGACTTGGAATGGATGCAACACCAATCGTTCAAAGGATTGACTTACGAAGAATATGAACGCTCTTTACTCGGCGAACAAGCCATCACGCAAGGCATGCAACTCGCCATCATCGACCAGGAGACGAATGACTTAATTGGTGATTTGTATGTGCATCAAGACGGCCCGACATCTTGGATCGGCTATACGATTTCACCCCGCTGCGCACGCCAAGGCTACGCGTCCGAGGTCGTATCAGGACTGATTCGTCACTTGTCCGACCGAGGAGCCGAGACGATTAAAGCCGGTTGTCTTCCGACGAACGAGGCGTCCATCGCGCTCTTGGAAAAGCTGAACTTCGTCTACTTGACGACAGAGGACGATGAACGAATTTATCAACTCGACGTGAGCCGACCTAAATGATCACGACATGACTACCTTTGATCATCCATGTTTCGCTTCATCCTTTCATCGGAGATGTGGTAATCTATCCTTCACACCGATACCACGTCACCTGACTTTTGGCCCGAGGGAGTTTTAGCGGAATGATGAAACGTGTCATTTTATTCATGTCTATCTTTTTATTGATTGGGTCGTTGTCTCAAGCGGCGATTCCAAAACCGAAAGCTTATAACGACCGGAGCCTCATCTATTTGACGCTCGATGACGGGCCAAATCGGAAGACGGGAGCGCTACTTGACGTCTTAAAGAAGCATCGGGTGAAGGCGACGTTCTTCATCCTCGGTAAGAATATCAAAGGAAATGAGCATCTGCTCCACCGCATCGTCGCTGAGGGACATCTCATCGCCTTGCATGGAATGACACACGTGCGTGAGGAGTTTTATGCGTCGCCGATGACGGCCGTGCGCCAGATGCAGGAAGTGCAAGCACTCATTTACGACGTGACCGGCATCCATACGAATATGGCCCGCACGATTTACGGTAGTGACGCAGGCATGACACCTGCGCACTGGCAAGCGATGGACGAGGCCGGTTTCGAGATTTGGGACTGGAACGTCGGCAGTCTCGATCACATCTATAAGAAAAACAACGCACCGATCGAGCAACGGGTGTTCAACCGGCTCGAGGCGAATTACGAGATGAATATCGCCTCCATCATCTTGGCGCACGATCATTCAATGACACCAAAAGCGCTCGACACGATTATCCGTTATGCGAAAGAACGTGACTATGAGTTCCGGACGTTAGATGGGGTGCATCCCCCCTACAACTTTTTCAATCCGTGGGAACCAAATGAATAAGAAAACGCTGAGTCGCGCGACTCAGCGTTTTTACTTACATCTCAAGCTCTGTGAACGCGAACGGGACGAGTTCGTCGAGCGTCACTTCTTTAATCTCAGCTTCGCCGTTCGTCATCAACACTTTGAAGTCCGGGTCGCCGAACTCGACGAGTACTTGGCGACAGATGCTGCATGGCGGCAAGAAGTCGACCGTGTCGCCTGACACCGCGACGGCTTCGAAGTCGCCTTTTTTATAACCTTGCGCGACTGCTGTGAAGATGGCCGTACGCTCGGCACAGTTCGTCGCGCCGAACGAGACGTTCTCGACGTTGACGCCGTCGATGACCGTACCGTCCTTCATGAGAAGCGCCGCTCCGACGCGGAAGTTTGAATACGGCGAGTAGGCGTTCTCTTTCACTTGGCGGGCACGCTCGACTAATTGTTGTTGGTTCATGGGATCATGTTCCTCTCTGACTCATAATGAACTGATGCCAGTTCCCGGCCTCTCTTTTTGGGCAGGATTTTTAGCATACACCCCCCACGAAGCAAAGTCAACGACTTTTTGATGGCGCTTTCACATGAAAAGAGTCACATCCGTAGACGTGACTCTCCGCTTATAACTCCCCTTTTTTGTTCATCCGAATCAAGAGAAAAATCAAATACGGTGCCCCGACCATACCAGTGATGACCCCGACCGGATAGCGCGCCGTAAAAGCGAACTGGCCGATGAGGTCGGCGGCAAGTACTAAAACGACACCGACGAGCCCGGCCGGAATGATCGTCGAACGCCCGTCCCCGACGAGCCGCTTCGCGATCGGTCCCGCGAGAAAGGCGATGAAGGCAATCGGTCCGGTCGTCGCCGTGGCGAGCGCGAGCATGAGCACTGAGGCGATGATGAGGAGCACCCGTGTCTGGTTCGTCCGAACGCCGAGCGACGTCGCCGTCATTTCCCCGAGCTCTAGAATCTGGAGCTGACGGCTGAGCCAGATGACGACCGGCAGACAGAGCGCGACCGTGATCATGAGCGGCGGGAGCGTCTCCATCTTGGCGCCGTTCAAACTTCCGCTCAACCAGCGCATCGCCGTCCCGACGTCGTTTTGACGACTAATCAACAGGAGATAGTTGATGACGGCCGTCAGCATCGCCTGGATGCCAATCCCGACCAAGACGAGACGCCCAATCGAGAACGCGGCGCTCTTTGACAGGAAGTAGATGGCGAGTACGGTCAAGAGTCCCCCGATGACCGAGATGATGGAAACGAACGTGTTGCTCGCCTGTAACACGACGATACCAAACACGGCCGCCGCACTCGAACCGGTCGTGATGCCGATGACGTTCGGGTTGGCGAGCGGGTTGCGGAGCATCGTCTGGAACACGGTACCGGCGACACCGAACGCGATCCCAGCGAACACGCCGGCGAGCATGCGTGGCAGGCGGATCGTGTTGACCGCGAACGACGCGCCCGGCACGTCCGCGCCGAACAAGACACGGACGACGTCCCCGACCGGATAAATCGTGTTGCCGAGCATGAGCATCGTCACGCTCAAGGCGAGCGCGAGGAGGCTCAGGACGAGCGTCACGACGACGGTCCGTTGCCGACGCCGTCTGCTGTTTTGAATCATCGGTTGATAAGGTTTTTTCATCATAGGTCACGCACCTTCACTTTCATCGTCAACGCAATCAAAATCGGCGCCCCGATAAAGGCCGTGACGATCCCGACTTCGAGTTCGCCCGGGCTACCAAGCAGGCGTCCCGTCACGTCCGCGAACGTGAGCAGAATCGCCCCGGCGAGCGCTGACATCGGGATGACGAACCGTTCGTCTGGCCCGATCGTCAAGCGAATCAAGTGTGGCGCGAGCAGTCCGATGAAACCGATCGGTCCTGCAAGTGCCGTCGCAGCCCCACATAAAATCACACCGGCGAACGAGGCAATCAGTTTGAGCGTGCCGATGCGGACCCCGAGTCCTTTAGCGAGCTCTTCCCCGAGCCCTAAAATATTCAACGACGGGGCCGCGAGGATGGCGATGACGATTCCGACGATAAAGAACGGCAAAAACGTCATAATCGAATCCATATTGCCGGCACCGACGCTCCCGACTTGCCAGAACCGGAACTGGTCCATGACGTTCGAGCGCGGGATCATGATGGCCATGACGAGCGAGGACAAGGCCGCACTCGTCGCCGCCCCGGCGAGGACGAGCTTGAGCGGGGTCGCCCCGCCCCGACCGAGCGACCCGATGCCGAACACGAAGACGGCCGTCAGGAGCGCCCCGACGAGCGCGAACCAAATGTAGTCCGACGACGATGAGATATTAAAGAACGCGATCCCGACGACGACGAAGAGGGCCGCCCCCGTGTTCACCCCGAGGATGCTCGGGTCGGCAATCGGATTTCTCGTCACCGACTGCATCAAGGCGCCCGAGACGCCGAGCGCCGCCCCGCACATGAGACTAAAAATCGTCCGCACGACGCGCTGTCGGATGATGTCCGCTTCATACGACTGAACAGCCGGACGGAATAAACCGTCAAGCAGTTCATCCCATCCGACTGTCCGTGAGCCGAAAGCAAGTGAAGCGAGCATGCAGACGACGAGCAAGACGAGCGCCCCCATCAAGATGAGAGGAAACCGTTTCGGCGAATGCATCTTCTTCAGCTTATTCATTTGTTCACTCGACTTTCTCGAGTGCTTCCGAGACGAGTTTCACGTACTCATCGATCGTGTATTCAATCGAGAGCGGTGACGGTGTGCCGGCTGCCGCAAGCGGCGTGTTGTCTTCGATCAAGACGACCGACCCGCGTTCGATGGCCGGTACTTTGCTGTAGAGCGGGTCCGCTTGAAGTTCTTTGAGCGTCTCTTCGTTCCCGTAGACGACGAAGAGGTCAAGGTCGTTCAAGATGTCGGCGTTCTCTGAGCTGAGCTCGAGGTAAAAGCTACCTTCTTCGAGTTGATCTTTAATGTTTTGCGGGTACTCCATGCCGAGCTCTTCGATGAAGGCACCGCGCGGGTCACCTGTCGTGTAGATGTAGAACTTCGACAAATCGCCAGGGCTCAAGGCGACGAACGCCCCTTTCTTGCCTGCCATGTCCGGTACTTCCGCCGCTTTATCCGCGATGAGCTGTTCTGTGTCGGCAATCAACTGCTCGCCTTCTGCTTCCATGCCCATCGCCATCGCGTTGTAACGAACCGTGTCTTGCCATGAAGAGACCCAAGGCGTCTCTTGGTACGCGACGACCGGTGCGATTTGCGTCAACGTGTCGTAATCTTCTTGCGTGATGCCTGAGTAAGCCGCCAAGATGACGTCCGGCTGTGAGTCGGCGATCGCTTCAAAGTCGAGGCCGTCCGTGTCTTGATAGACGTTCGGGTTGTCTTCACCGAGTTCTTCTAGCTTTTCTGCTGTCCACGGTAAGACGCCGCTACCGTCTTGAACACCGTAGTTCGCAGCCGAGAAACCGACCGGCACGACGCCAAGCGCGAGTGCGACGTCTTGGTTCGACCAGCCGACCGTCGCGACGCGTTCTGGCTTCTCTTCGATGACCGTCTCACCGAGCGCGTGCTTGATTGTGATTGGGTAGCCTTCTGCTGACTCTTCATTCTCCCCCGTCGTCGCAGGTTCTTCTGTGTTCGAGCCGCAACCGGCGAGCACGAGCATGAACATTGAGACGAACAAGAACATATGTAACATCTTCTTATGCTTTTTCACGTTGTAATCCCCTTTTTCTCTTTTATGACGATGTATCACCGACACTGATAATCATTATCATTTATGAGTATAGGATGAATCCGGGACCGCTGTCAATCTGAACTTCAAGATATTCGACGTGAAACGAAAAACAGCCCATGTCAAATGACACAGGCCTTACCGTTTTTCGCGCATGACGTCCGCCATCGGACAGCCTTCCTGTTCGAGCTCGGAGACGATGCGCGCATAATCTTGATCGTTCCGATTTTGACTCAGCTTGAACGCCGCCTCGATTTCCGAGACGTCGATTCGAAAGCCGACGACACCGTATTTTTGACGCTTGACCGGTTCCGACAGCTCTTCCCAGACGACGGCGTCTTCCCGCTCACCTTCATGGTCTCGGAGCAGGCCGGCCAATTCGTCTTCGAGCTCCGCCTCGGTCATGATCGTCGCCTTCCCGTAGAGATGGACCGCCTGATAGTTCCACGTCGACACGTCCTCATGGCCGTACCACGACGCCGAGACATAGGCGTCCGGCCCTTGGACGATGACGAGCACCGTCTGTTGTTCAATCGTTTTCCATTGCGGATTATGTTTGGCGATATGCGTCGTGAACGACAGCTTTCCTTCGGCCTCATGCAGACGGAGCGGCACGTGCGTCGCAATCGGCTTCTGACCGTCAGACGTGACGATGGTGCCGAACGGATGGGCTTTTAGAAAGGCGTGGACTTCCTTCGGGTCGTTCACGGCGTACTGTTTTGGGACGTACATCGAATTCCTCCTATCTAGTTCCCACTCGTCTAAGCCACGTCAACTAGGGTAAAGAGTAGATGACGCTACATGACTTGAGGAGGGATATTATGAAACCACAGATTAAAGCATTCGTGTTCGATGTGTATGGGACCTTGTTCGACGTCCAGTCTGTCAAGGCGGCGTGTGACGAACAATTTCCCGGGAAAGGTGACCAGATCAGCCAGGCGTGGCGGACGAAACAACTCGACTACTTCTTCACCCGTCACATTATGGGGCGCTATGCCGACTTCTCGGTCGTCACGCGCGACGCCTTGCGGTACGCCCTGTCAACGGCCGACGTGACGTGGACGCCTGAAACCGAGGATACGTTGATTGCGAAGTACGCCGAGCTGTCACCGTACGATGAGGTCGCAGGTGTGTTGAACGAACTCCACGGAAAACAGACCGTCGTCCTGTCGAACGGGACGGACGCGATGCTCACGGCGCTCATCCATAACGCCGGGTTCACCGACCTGTTCGACGAACTCGTCAGCGTCGACGGTGTCAAACAAGCGAAACCGTCACCGGCCGCGTATATGCACTGGTTCAAAAATAGCGGACTGAAGCGGGACGAGGTATTGTTTCTATCCTCGAACGGTTGGGATATCGCCGGTGCGAAAAACTTTGGGTTCCACACGGCGTGGATCAACCGCGACGAGAAACCGCTCGACATGCCTGACCTGGCCCCGAACGCCGTCTATGAAGATCTATCCGGAGTATTGGAATGGGTCACGGACGAAGCGGCTTGGCCATAATCAAGTCGACTTGCGCGTCGTCCCCCATATAGAACGTGTGCGCTCCCGTCTGGACGAAGCCTTGCTTTCGATAGAAGGTGAGCGCCTTGTGGTTATGTTCCCACACACCGAGCCAAATCTCCCGTTTTTCCAGCTCGTTCGCGCACATGACGGCCTGGTCATACAACGCCTTGCCGACGCCACTTCCTTGGAACTTCCGTCGCACATAAATCCGTTCGAGTTCGAACGCCTCCTCGCCCATGGCCTCGGTCTGGGCGTTGTTGGCGTTCACTTTTAAATACCCTGCCACTTCCCCGTCGAGCATGGCGAAAAAGAACTGTGAGCCCGGATTTGAAAGCTCCTCTCGGAGTTGCGGCACGTTGTACGCCCGCTCGAGATACGCCGCGAGATGTGCCGGGTCGTTGTCGGCTTCGAACGTCTCCGTGAACGTCTCGATGCTGATGTCTCGGAGTGTGTCGACGTCTTCAAGTGTACAAGCTTTGATGGTGACCATCTGGCTTCCCCCTTTAGTATTCTCGTTTGTGACCTCGCTTGACCGCTTCCCAATCCCCTTCAATGTTATGACGGACCCGCCTCAACAAACGGAGGAGTTGCTCGGCTTCTTGATCCGAGAGACCAGCGAGCGCCACGTCCGTTGAATGGTCATGCTCGCGGAGGATGAACGGATAGACCGCCTGTCCTTTCTCGGTCGGATGCAGTCGCTTGATCTTCTTGTTGTGCGGGTCGTCGACTCGTCGAATGACCCCTTCCCGCTCAAGCTTTTGAATCGCGCGCGCCGCCGTCGAGCGGTCGACTTTAATCAGTTCGGCCAGCTTTTCTTGGATGATGCCCGGCTCTTCGCAGATTCGGACGACATAAAGATATTGCCCTTTCGTCAGCTCGAGCTCTTTGAACTCGATGTTGCTGATCGAGTCGAGCGCACGGGCAATCATCCCAATCTCTCGTAGATGGTCTCTCATACAATCCTCCCGAATGTTGTATTTACACTACATTATCTTCAGTTTAACTCACTTTATTGCATTTGCAATAAAATTATTTTCGTCTCTTATCGTGCACAATATGAGAAAATAGAGATATCATTCCACGAAACGAGGGGAAGCTTATGGCACACCGCATTTACACGACGAGCTTTGCGAGCGTCTATCCACATTACGTCGCGAAAGCCGAACGGAAAGGCCAAACGAAAGCAGAAGTCGACACGATCATCCGCTGGCTGACCGGCTATGACGAGGCCGGACTCGAGCAGCAACTCGCGGCCGAGGTCGACTTTGCCACGTTCTTCGCCGACGCCCCACACATGAACGAAAACCGCACGCTCATCAAAGGCATCGTCTGCGGCGTCCGTGTCGAGAACGTCGAGGAGCCGCTCATGCGCGAAATTCGCTACCTGGACAAACTCGTCGATGAGCTCGCCAAAGGCAAAGCGATGGCGAAGATTTTACGAGGAGGCGACGTCTGATGGATTATGCGACACTCGTCGACGACAAGCGGCTCGACGCCTTCATCCGCTTGATTGATGTCATCGACGCGAATCTGCCGGACGGTTTTGAAAAGACGACTGACGGCTCGGGTGTCCACTACGTCGTCCCGCTGTCGATGTATCCGTCCGGGTATCACGTCACCCCAGGCACCCCCCTCCCGTTCTTGAGTGTCATCGCCCAAAAGCGGCATCTCGCCGTCTATCATATGGGCGTCTACACGGACGAAGCGTTGCTTGATTGGTTCAAACGACGTTACGCCGAAGACGTGCCGACGAAGCTCGATATGGGCAAGAGTTGCATTCGTTTCAACAACGTGAAGCACATCCCGTACGAGCTGATCGGCGAGCTCGTCTCGAAGATGACCCCGGCGAAATGGATTGCTGCATACGAGTCACGCTAAACAGGCAGGTCGATGTCCGACCTGCCTGTTTGTTATACGGTGAATCGCTTCGTCATCTGGCGCATCTCGTCCGCCATGTTGGAAAGTTCTTGCGCCGAGGCCGTGATCTCTTCCATCGACGCCATCTGTTCTTCCGTCGCTGCCGACGTGTTCTCGGTCTCGCTTGCGGTCGTCTCGGTGATGCCTTGAATCTCATGCACCGAGGTCAAAATCTCGGTCGCACCGGCCGCCATCTCTTGAACGGCACTCGACACTTCCTCGACTTTCTGTCCGACTTCTTCAATCGCTCGCTTGATGTCTTCGAACGCGACACCTGCCTGTTGGACGTTCGTGACGCTATGGTCCATCTCACTCTCGACGACGTGCATCGTCTGGACGGCTTGTTTCGTCTCCGTCTGCGTGTCGCCGATCAAGCTCGAGATTCGTTTCGTCGCGACAGCTGATTCTTCAGCGAGCTTCCGAACTTCGGATGCGACGACGGCGAATCCGCGCCCGTGGTCGCCGGCCCGTGCCGCTTCGATGGCGGCGTTCAGGGCGAGCAAGTTCGTCTGTTCGGCGATGCCGGAGATGGTACTCGTGATGCCGCCAATTTCTTGCGAGCGGACGTCGAGTTGACCGATGACCGCCTGCAACGCCTTCACTTTCTCGTTCATCGCCTCGAGCTGTGACTCGAGCGTCTCAATCAATTCATTGCCGGTATCGACTTTTTGAAGCGCACCGTCTGACAGCTCGGTCATCTGTTGCGCACTGTTCGAGACGTGATGAATACCGCGCGTCAAGTCGGTGATCGTCCCGTTCGATTCTTTCACGCGTGTCAACTGACGCATCGATCCAGATGCGATTTCTTCCATCGTCACGGCTACCATCTCGGTCGCCTTCGTCGTCTCTTCGACGTTTGTCTTCAAATCGTCAGAGGACGTGGCCACGCGTGACGACGTCTCGGTCACTCGCTGAATCAATTCGCGTAAGTTGTCTTTCATTTGATTGAATGACGTAGCGAGCGAACCGAGTTCATCGCGTGACGAATAGGTGCTTTCAACCGTCAAATCGCCTGCACCAGCCCGCCCCATGAGTGTATTCAGTTCACGGACGGGACGGACGACGAGTCGCGTGATGTATACTCCGAGCGCGATCGAGGCCAAGGCACCGATTGCGACGAGGATCCAAAACAATCGAACCGACTCTTCCCGGCCCTGTTGCATCGCAACGCTCGCCGCTTCGGCCTCTTGATTGATGTCGTCCATGACGGCCGCGGCCGTCTCGACGAGGTTCATGCGGACCGGCCGCAACTCGCTCAAATACACGCGATAGGCCGCTTCATTCTCATTACGGAGCGCCGGTTGTAAAACAGCTTCCGTTCCTTCTAGATAGGCGGTAATCTCGTTGTTCAATTTTTCGACTTGCTCAATCACCGTCTTATCCGTCGAGGCGAACGTTTCATTGAACACTTGCAAGTTTGTGCCAATATTGTTCCGTCGTTCGGTGATGTCGGCCTGTAACTCCTCGTTCCGAGCCACATCGGACGTCAACATCAATTCAAGTAAATATCCATCTAACGCACGATTGTCCGTGCGAATTTGACCGAGCGCTCGAATCGGCACTAAACGTTCTTGATAAATCTCCTCACCCGCATCGGCCATTCGTCCGATGAACATATGACTGAGCGCGGCGATGATGACGAGTGTCGCGATGAAAACAGCGATCAGAACCGTAAATTTCTTCGACATACTTAAATTCTTCATGATCATCCCTCCCACACGCTTTATCGTATGAAAGAGCCTTATTGTGAAGGAAGATTGCACATGCATTGACCTGTTTTTACGAATCCGCAGATTGATTTGCACATTCCGCGACAATTTGTAAGCCAGTTCACGAACATATACGATTTACATGCGGTACGCTTGAAAAAACTGAGTCTCCGTATTCGGCTGAAGAAAGGAAGAAGCGGCGTGCCTCGCTCAATTAAACTCGGCTTGTTTCTCGTCTTGTTCGGAATCGTCTTTTATATTACACACGTCCACTATGAATTACGTCCATCTGACATCCGGGACCTCGTGTTGTCATTCGGTTGGTGGGGACCTCTTGTATTCATCCTAATTTACGCGGTCGGTCCCATCATCTTCTTGCCGACGTCTGTCCTCTCACTTGGTGCTGGGCTCGCGTTCGGTGTCTGGCCCGGGGTGTTATACATCATCGTCGGGGCGACCGCGGCCGCTATGACCGGCTATGTCATGGCCCGTTTATTCGGGCGATCGGTCCTTCAGGTCGAACGATACCCTTGGTCTGAGAAACTATTTTCCCAGATGGAGCGACGAGGCTTCCTCTATGTCTTTGTGTTGCGGCTCATCCCGCTCGTCAGCTTTGACTTGCTCAGCTACGCCGGCGGGATTGCAAAAGTCCGCTTCCGTTCGTTTCTTCTCGCGACCGTGCTCGGGATGATTCCTGGGACACTCGCTTACAGTTTCTTAGGGGCGAGCCTCGCCTCTGGGAGCGTCACGACCATCTTCATCGCTGCCCTCGTCTTCGTGAGTCTGCTCGGGGTCACCTACTATTTCCGAGAGCCGGTCAAACGTTGGCTCGGGCTGTCTTAATCTGATTTCCTTTTCGTAAAAAGAAGCGATTGAACCGTCTCCCTTCCTTGCCGTACAATCGAGAATGGAAATGAGAACCAATTCGAGTGAGGAGACACGATTCTATTGAGAAAATGGCTTGTATCATGCCTATTGCTTTGTCTATTCGTCAGCTTGGCTTTGCCTGCTTCAGCTACGGAGAAAGCGATCCGCCACGACGACAAACAGTTCGTCTATATGACATTTGACGACGGCCCCCGTCCCGAGACGCTGTTGTTGCTCGACGTATTGAAGAAACATCAAGTGAAAGCGACGTTCTTCATTCTCGGGAAGCAAATCAAAGGCAACGAGGACGTGTTGAAACGAATTATCGCCGAAGGCCACGCCATCGGACTGCACAGCATGACGCACGACAAGAAGGCGTTCTTCAAGACACCGAAGTCCGCCGTCACGGAGATGAAGCACGTCCAGCAGCTCATCTTCCAAACGACCGGGGTGAAGACGAACGTCATACGCGTGCCGTATGGCAGTGTGCCGCATATGACGAAACCGCACCGCGACGCCATGGCGAAAGCCGGATTCCTCATGTGGGACTGGAACGTCGACAGTCTCGATTGGAAACGAAAAGACGACCCGCGCCTGCTTCAGTTCGACACGATTCAAAAGGTGCGCGCCAATCGCGCGAGACAAGTCGCCTCGGTCGTCTTGATGCACGACCAGTCGACGTCCGCGGCCTCACTCGACTATATCCTTCGTCATTTGAAGCGAGAGCAATACGTGTTCACGACGATCACGGACACCACGCCGCCGTATAACTTCTATAACAAATGGAACACGAATACGTCACGAAAATGAGCGAGAGGCCGTGAGCCCCTCGCTTCTTTCAGCTTCCTGTCTCATCCGATATGTAATTTCAATCAACATTCGGGATGTTCGTCCGATAATAAAGTAGCCATATCGAACTACTAAACGAATGTGAGGAATCTGTATGAGTTCAACGAAACGCAATCA
The DNA here is from genome assembly GCF_000714435.1 of Exiguobacterium alkaliphilum 12/1. Lineage (GTDB taxonomy): Bacteria > Bacillota > Bacilli > Exiguobacteriales > Exiguobacteriaceae > Exiguobacterium > Exiguobacterium alkaliphilum. Next base: position 105,136 of record NZ_JJMW01000013.1, on the reverse strand, counting down.
ATTGATGCTCGTCACGACGCTCGTCATCGTCTTGACGTCCATCACCGTCCACCTGCTCCACCGCTTCACCGATTTCGCTTACGCGTACACCGTGCTCCGAAACGGCGTCACCGGCTATCCGTATCCGGTCGCGGCGTGGGCATTGTTCATTATCCCAATCGCCTTGTTCGGCTTCATGTTGGTAAGCAAACGGCGACACCCTCGCGCGTTTCCATACTGGATGATGCTGACGTTGACGTTCGCGAGCATCTCGACCGTCGCCGGCGGGCAAGGGCTCGTCGAGTATCACTTCTCCATCTTCGTCGTCTTGGCGATCTTGTCGTTCATGCGCCGCATCGACTTGATTGTATACAGCACCCTCATCTTCGCCGTGCAGCATTTGGCCGGATACTTCTTGTTCCCCGAGATCATCTGCGGGACGAGCGATTATCCGTTCAGCCTCTTGCTCGTCCATGCCGTCTACTTGGTTTTGTTGAGCGCGGTACTCGTCACGCAGATTCATTTCAGAAACGTGGAGTCTGCCCGCGTGAAAGCGAACGAGGACGAGACGAAGCGCCTGCTCGACAAAGCCGTCGCGGACGCGAGCCGTCTCGTGACGTCACTAAAAGAACACGCCGCCGAACTCGAGGCCGCCGCGAGTCAATCGCTCGAGTCAGGTGAACAGATCGCTGTCGCGGTCGACCCGATCGTTACGCATGCGACCGATCAACAGACATCGATGACGCAAGGGGCGGACGAGATTCAAGCGATTCGCTCCTTGACCGCCCTCATCCAAGAACGGATGGCCCAGACGGCAAGCGCCTCGTCGCGCATCGCCTCGGACGCGGTCGCGGGTAACCGTGACATGCAGCGCATGGAGGCGAAAGTCGAAGAGATTATCGGTGAATCGACGCGACTCGATGACGTCGTCACGACGATGTCGAACCGTTCGAGCGAGATTCAAGCCATCTTGCAACATGTCGAGACGATCTCGGAACAGACGAACATGCTCGCCTTGAACGCTTCAATCGAAGCAGCACGTGCTGGGGAGACCGGACGTGGATTCGCCGTCGTCGCGGCAGAGGTCGGGAAGCTCGCCGTTCAATCCCGCGAGTACGCATCTGAGATGACACGCGTGCTCGGTGGATTAATGGAGGATACGACGGTCGTTCGCGACTCGGCGAAGCTATTCAAACACGCGACCGAGAACTGCCAAAGTGTCGCGTCGGACGTCACGGCCGTCTTCACCCGACTGACCGAGGATGTCTCTGAAATCGATGCACAAATCACGTCCATCCAAGAGACCCGTCAACACGTGACGGCGCAAATGGAAGCTCTCGAGACACGGCTCGCCTCGACGAAAGTCGCCGCGAACGAACTTCAGTGTCAAATCGAGCACGTCGCGTCAGCCACGGAAGAACAGGTCGCGATTCAAAAAGAACTGAGCCACATGTCGGACCGGCTCGCCTCGACCGCGGGTACGCTCGACGTCGTGACCGGACAGCTCGAACAACGCGCCAACACATAAAAGCAAGCCGCGACTTTGCCGTCGCGGCTTGTTTTATAACGTATCGACCAATTGTTTAAGCGCTTCTTTTAATGGCGTCACCGGCCGGCCGAGTAAAAGTTCGAAATCGTTTGACTCGACCTCGAGCGAGCCGTTGCGGATGCTGTCTTGAATGCCGACGACGATCGGGATGGCCCCTTCCGGCACGCCGGCGCCGCGCATCGCGCCTTCATACGCCTCAAGGCTCACTTCTTGGAGTTCGACGTCTCGTCCGATGACTTCCCCGAGCGCCTCGACAAGCTCGGCTTGTGTATGGAGCGGGCCCGACAGTTCGAAGATGTCTTGCTCGAAATCGTCTGCTAGGAGCACGTTCGCCGCCGCCTCGGCATAGTCCTGTTGGAGCGCCCAGCCGACTTTCCCGTCACGAGCCGCCGTCACCCACGGGGCACCAGCGAGGACGCCTTGGATGCTTCCGAGTTCGTTCTCTAAGTACCAGTTGTTGCGCAGGAACGCATGCTTGATTCCTGTCCGTTCTATTGCGCCTTCCGTCTCAACGTGCGGCGGTGCCATCAAGTTCTGACTCTGCTGGGCATCCGCGAGACTCGTATAGGCGATGAACTTGACCCCTGCTGCCTCTGCGGCTTCGACTGCGTTCGCATGTTGGCGGATGCGGGTGTCGTTGTCTCCGTCTGCTGAGATGATCAGGAGTCGCTCGACCCCTTTGAACGCCGCTTCGAGCGTCTCCGGCTTGTCAAAGTCGCCATGACGCACGTCGACACCTCTTTCCTTCAATAGCGACGCTTTCTCTGGGTTGCGGACGCTGACCGCCACTTCACTCGCCGGTACTGATTGAAGTAAGACGTCGACAATCTTTGAACCGAGTTTCCCGGTTGCCCCTGTGACTAAGTATTTCATGATTCATTTCCTCCCTTTAACCTGTAATCAAATCAGTTACATGTAATCATCATAGTTACAGCATCTTCGTTTGTCAATTGTTTGTTCCCTGTTATACTGAAGATGTAACCAATTCGCTTACACGACGGTGCAGAAAGGTGGTGGCTTATGTCAATCAGTAGCCGTTTCGCAGTTGGCATTCACATCTTGACGTTAATCGAGTTCAACAAGGACGGCGTCACCTCGTCTGACTATTTAGCCGGCAGCGTCAACACGAACCCTGCCTTGATTCGAAAAATCATGGCCATGTTGAAAAAGGCCGACTTGATTGAAGTGAAGCCCGGTGTCGCCGGGGCCAAGCTCACGAAAGATTTGACCGAGATCTCGCTGTACGACGTGTATCGTGCCGTCAGCGTCGTCGAGGAGAACGAGTTGTTCAGCATCCATGACAATCCGAATCCGGCGTGTCCTGTCGGTCAAAACATCCAAACGGCGATTGAACCCATTTTTATTCAGGCCCAATCGACGATGGAATCGGTGTTGAAGCATGTATCGCTCGCCGATGTCGTGAACGATGTCGCCACGAAAAGCCAAGCAACCTGAAGAGAGGTTGCTTGGCTTTTTTTAGATGAGTCGATACTTTTTGAAGCTATTCGCAAGCCCGTCTTGATCACACGAGTCCGTCACGTCGTCCGCAACGCGCTTGACCTCGGGTTTGGCGTTCCCCATGGCGACACCGACCTTCACGTATTCAAGCATTTCAATGTCGTTCAACCCGTCCCCATAAGCGAACGTCTGCGAGCGGTCGAGCCCTAGATGTTCAAGCAGCGTCGCAATCGCCGTCGCTTTGTTGACGCCCGGGATGGACAGTTCCCCGCTGTTGGCCCCGAATACGGCGACCGTGCTTGGGATGACGGTGAAGCGGGATGCGAACTCTTGTTGGATCACGTCGAGCGGGACGGATGAGCCGAGGAACGAGATTTTATTCACGTCGGGACGGACGAGGTCGACCCCTTCCCTCATCGCGTCATGGAATGGCTTCAAACCGCGCTCAATTGTCGCACTTGCTTCCGGATTGTCCGCCATCAACTCGTCAATCATCCTCGCCACGCGCGCCTTGGCGTTCCCACCGGCGAACAGACCGTCGTTCGACTCGAGATAGAAGTCGATGCCGTGCTCGGTGAAGAACGAGATGAGGTGGCTCAAATCATCGACGGAGACTTGTTGATGGTATAATACTTCCTCCTCAAGCTCGATGTAGCCTCCGGCTGCTCCGATGATTCCGTCAAAACCGACATCGAGAATGTCCGAGAAGAGTTCGGCCTTCGAGCGCCCGGTCGACAAAAAGACGAGATGACCGTTCTGTCGCGCCTGTCGGACAGCCTCTTTGGCTGATTCTGGGATGTTGCCGTGGTCATCGACGAGCGTGCCGTCGACGTCTAGAAAGATGATGTGTCGCATAATATCCTCCTTTTTTGTCCTGAAAACAAGAAAAACCTAAACCAGACGCAACACGTGCGCCCAGTTTAGGTTTTGCCTGATGATTCAGTAACAATCCTGATGTATACTCTTTTCCCCTCAAGCATACCGCTCGCGCATTTCCTTTGTCAAAGCTGTCGTTGTTGCCGCACGTCGGCGCGATTTATTCTATTTTATTTCGTTTTTTACACTATGAACCCATTCGGAGTGTTTTTTCATAGAATCATTTTTTGTTGACTTCAAGTTCACGAGAACTTAAATTATAAATATAGAGTTCATGTGAACTCAAAAAGAGGAATCGTTGTTGACCCTACTCATTGGGTTTTTACTGCTCGTACTTGTCATGCTCGCACTTGATTTAGGGGTGTTTCACCGGAAAGCCCACGAGGTGTCCATGCGCGAGGCATGGACATGGACGTTCGTCTGGATCGGAATCGCCATCGCCTTCGGCGGTTGGTTGTTCTACTCGCAAGGCAGCACGGTCGCGACCGAATATGCGAGCGTCTACTTCATCGAGAAAGCGCTCGCGATCGACAACGTCTTCGTGTTCTCACTCGTCTTCGCCTACTTCGCGATCCCGCTCAAGTATCAGCACAAGGTGTTGTTCTGGGGCATCCTCGGTGCGATTTTCTTCCGGGCCGTCTTCATCGTCGCCGGCGTATCGCTCTTGGAGAACTTCGAATGGGTCTATTACGTGTTCGGGGCGTTCCTCGTCTATACGGGATGGCTGATGTATAAGAACATCGGGAAAGAGGAGTCGCTCGAAGAAAACAAGACGCTCCGCTGGCTCGAGCGTCGCTTGCCGCTCACACAAGACATCTCGTCTGGTAAGTTCACGAAACGAATCAACGGCAAGCTGTTCTTCACGCCGCTTTTCATCGCGCTCCTCTTCATCGAGCTCTCGGATATCGTCTTCGCCGTCGATTCGGTCGCCGCTAGCTCCGCCTACTCGCGTGACCCGTATATGATCTTTTACGCGAACATCATGGCGATCCTCGGGCTTCGTTGCCTTTACTTCGTCCTCGCCAACTTGATTGACCGCTTCTACTACTTGAAGCACGGCCTCAGCTTCATGCTCGTCTTCATCGGGACGAAGATGGTGTTCGGTGATGTGTACAAGATGCCGATTTGGATGTCGCTCGGTGCGATCGTCGTCGTGATTCTAATCAGTGTCGCCTATAGTTTCTATAAGACGAAACCTAACGAGGAAAGCATGCGTATAAGAGAGACGAGTTAACGTTCAGTTGTAATGATTTCGTCTATGAAGAAAAGGTGGTGCGGCATGTTTGACCGAATTGGTGATTTGAGTATCGGGCTTGTATTCGGCATCGTGTTGACGCTCTTGTCCGGTAGCCTGATCGGGCTTGGCGTCGGTTCCTTGCTTGGTATTGGTTTTGCTGTCGCCCCGAACTTGTCAAAACGCCGTTCGCGAAACGACATACCACAAGCTCGCTAAATAAAGTTCGTCTTTTTCTATGTTTTCTTCGTAAACCACTACTCGAAAAGCCGTCGGTCCAGTCATGACCGACGGCTTTCTGATTGAAATATGATGGACGGGTCCCCTTATTCACTCCTGTCCGTCTTGGCATGCACTTGCATGTCAGTTTTAGCTTGTTCCTCTTCTTTTTCCAACTCTTCAATCAATCGCTTCATCTCGGCAATTTCCCGTTCTTGCGCATTGATGATTTCTTCCGACAGTTGCTTCACTCGCGGGTCTTCGATTTCCGCCCGTTCACTCGTTAAAATGGCAATCGAGTGATGTGGAATCATCGCTTTCATCCAACTGACGTCATCGACCGTCGTCTGACTCCGGACGAGCCATAGCGACAATCCGAACACGAGTGCGCTCGTCCCTAAAATGATCGCATTCAGCTTCTTGTTTTTGTACATCCCCCACATGAAAAGCAACATGACGAACGCCATGACCGATCCCATAATGAGCGCCATGTAAAGTCGTGTCTGACTGAAAAAGACGTGGTCGAGTTGAAACACGTTCAAATACATGAGCCAATACATAAGAAACGTTGACACGCCAATCATGACCCCAAATTTTACGTATGGATTCAAACGGATTCCTCCTTTGTTTTGCATGGTTAATACTATGTTTCCACTGTTTCTGAATCAAAAACATGAGCTATTTTCACGTTTCTTCGATTTCACTTCTTTTTCACAAACGACGGCTATACTGTCAAAATGGACTCACTAGGAAAAGGAGAACGGCTCGTGCTCAACACTTTACAACACTTCATGGCAAGGCTAAGCCAGATTGTCACGTGGACGTATTTGGAACGTCCGAATGAAACGTTCATCGAAGGGATTGCTTTCTCCTCGAAAAAAATAAAAAAAAATAATTTATTCGTCTGCATAACCGGACACCGGCATGACGGACACAACTTCATCGATGAAGCCATCGCAAACGGAGCCATCGCCATCGTCGCGGAACGACCGATCGATGCGCCTATACCCGTCATTTATTGTCGAGATACTAAAATCGCTTTGGCCGAGCTCGCGGCAACGTTTTATGACGAGCCTTCTAAACGTTTACGTGTACACGGGGTCACGGGGACGAACGGGAAAACGACGACGACCTCGCTTGCATATCAACTGTTCACTTCCCTCGGAACGAAGGCCGGATGGATTGGGACGCTCGGGATTCAATACGCCGGTCAGACGTTTACGACACCGAACACGACACCCGACCCGTTGACCGTCAACCGTCATCTAGATGAGATGGTCAAAGCGGGAATCACCGACTGCGTGATTGAAGTCTCCTCTCAGGCGATTGCCGAATCCCGCATCACTGAACTTTCTTTTCAATCGGCATCTTTTCTGAACCTGACCCACGATCATCTCGACTATCACGGGTCGATGGAATCCTACGCGGAGACGAAAGCCCGCCTGTTCAAACAAGTTACGGCGAACGGCCATGTCTTCCTCAACCGAGATGACCCGTTCCATGTACAGATGGACCACGCGACACCTGGCGACGTGAAACGAAGCTACTACAGTCGACACAACGCTTCTGTTGATTTATTTAGAAAACTCGACCACGACCGATTGTCGATTGCGTCGAAAGGACAATCCATCGCCGTCACACCTCCGTTCACGGAGACGTACAACCTCGACAACCTGCTGTGCGCACTCGGAATCGTCCTCGCGACCGGGATATCGCTTGAAGACGCCGCACCGCATCTTTCCTCTCTTCGCTTGCCGAGCGGACGACTCGAACGAATCGAAGGAATCGCTTCTCTCGCCTATGTCGACTATGGGCATACGCCGGATGCGATTCAAGAAGTCGTCACGGTGTTGACCGAACGTCATACCCGCGTCCTCGTCCTGCTCAGCGCCGCCGGAGAGCGGGACCGCTCAAAACGCAGCAGGATGACAGAGATCGTCTCACAATCGGGAGCGGACTATATGTTATCGGTCCACGACCCGAGAGGCGAGGCTCCGCAACAGATTCTTGACGATTTGGCGCCAGGGCGCACCGCTCCCCCGCCGCTGTCCGTTCATCCGATCCGGCACGACGCCATCCGTGCGTTCGCCGAACGGCTCCCGGACTATGACTGTGGGGTTATTTTTGGAAAAGGACATGATCGAATCGAACGTGTCGACGGCGAACTGATCCCGTGTGACGAACCTGCCATCGTCCATCGTTTCTACCCGCACGAAAGGGAACCGGGGGACGCATCACGAACTGAACGTTGAGGAGAAAAAGGAGGGCATGCATGAAGATACTGATTGTGGATGATGAAATGAAGATGCGCCGCCTGTTGCGGCTTTTTCTCGAAAGCGACGGCTACACGTGTCTCGAGGCGAGCGACGCGGCCGAAGCGCTCGAGCTCATCGCCGACCGTCCTGAGTTGGTCTTATTGGATATTATGATGCCGGACGTGGACGGCATCACCCTCTGTCGTCAACTGAAAAAACGGGACGCAGAGTTGCCCGTCGTCTTGTTGACGGCGCGTTCCGATAGCGAGACGACGATTCGCGGCTTAGACGCCGGGGCCGATGACTATGTGACGAAACCGTTCGATGGGAACGTGTTACTCGCCCGGATTCGTGCCGTGTTACGCCGTAGCCGTGTCACAAACGTCAGCTATGGCCCGCTACGATATGATGAATCGAGCGGCCGTGTGCTCTATGAGGAACAAGAGATCGTCCTGACCCCGAAAGCGACGGCGATTTTAAAATTGTTCCTCGAACATCCGAACCGATTATATAACCGCATGGACTTGTACGACCTCGTCTGGCCGTATTCTTCAGAATCCGACCCTCGGACCGTCGATGCCCACATCCGTATGATTCGGGACAAGCTCGGGGAGGCCGGTTTTCCGATTGACGATTATTTGAAGACCGTGTGGGGACGGGGCTATCGCTGGGTCGAGGGGCGGGACGTGCCGTGATGCCTTGGCGAAATAGTCTCCCGTTTCGAATCAGTCTCGTTTTTTTGTTGACGACGTTACTGATTGAAAGTGTCTTGTTCATGCTTTTGTATCATACCTTGCTCGGGGAACGGGTCGTCGAAGAGATTGACCGGCTCGAGTCACGGGCCGAAAGCCACGCGAGTGTATTGGCGATGAGTTTTGATGAGGAGACGATTTCACATGTCGCGACGATGGAAAGCGAGACCGATACGAAAGTCGCCATCGTCGCACCGAATCACGAGCTACTCGACACGTCCAACCGCTTCCCCACCGTCTTGTCGACGTTCATCCAGGATTCCTCGGACCAGGCTGCGCTCGATCAGACGGTCGTGCTCGAAACGGACTGGGAGAACAAGCCATATCTCGCCGTCCGGACGCCGATTGAGTCGATGGATGAAGCGACACGCTACGGTTATGTATACATGTTCCTGCCGACAGAAATCATTCACGGGATCAGCCATCGCTTGCAGCTTCGTTTCCTCTATATCACCGCCATCGCGCTTATCGTCACGGCATTGACGTTCCTTTTGCTCAGTCGACTAATCTCCAACCCGATTCAGCAACTGCGCCGTGCGACCGAGAACGTGTTGACGCGACCGGGTGAGTTGACCCTCCCGACCTCGCGTGTCGATGAGATCGGGGAACTCGCCCGCTCGATCGAATCGATGTCGCTCGAGCTGGCGCATCTAAAAAAAGAGCGGAATCAATTCCTGTCCGATCTCGCCCATGAGATTAAGACACCGCTCACGTATTTACAAGGGTATGCGGAAATCGCGTCCAAGCCTCAAACGCCCGTCGCTTTGAAAGAACAGTCGATTCAAACGATTTTAGAGGAGAGTCAAGCGTTAACCGAACTCGTCGAGAACGCGTTTCAACTCGCCCAACTCGATGAGAACACGTTCACGCTTCATAAAGACGAGATCATCCTTTCCGAACTGTGTGACGATTTGACGCGTGTCCTCACGTCCATGTTCCGTGTCACACCGATTGTATTTGAGAGCCGCATTTCGATTTCATCCGATGCGTCGCTCCGGATCGACCACAACCGAATCGTTCAAGTGTTCCGTGCGCTCGGACATAACGCGATCGTGCATAGCGAGGCGAGCCACGTCGCGCTTGATGGCGTGTTGACTAAAGATACGATCACGTTCACCCTCCAAGATGACGGCAAAGGGATCCCTGAGGCAGACTTGCCTCATATCTTCGAACGGCTATATCGCGTCGAGAAATCGCGTTCAAGACGCACAGGAGGAAGCGGGCTAGGGCTCGCCATCGCGCAACAGATTATCGAATATCATAAAGGGACGCTTCGTGTAGCTTCGGATTGCTCAGGTACGACTTTCACGATCGTACTCCCACTCCAAACAAAATAGCCGTCGCTTGTGCGTACAAGCGACGGCTATTGCTTATGGGTTCGGCCAGATGGCCACTTCATACGTTCCCCACGTCGGTTCAAGACGCTCTAACGCGGCATACATGATTCTCGGGCCATACAAGGGAACGAGCACCAGCTTTTCTGATGAATAGTTGACGACAACCGCCTCATCTAACGTAGACGAGATGAGGATGAACTGCCGGACGTGATGAATCCGTCTCGCGATATGGCGTTCGAGCTGATTCACGACTTCGAAGAATTCGACGTCAGAATAATGGGACCCGATGCGTTCTTTGAATCCCTCGAAAATCAAATCATCATCTCGAACGAGGCATGTCGCCATCCGGACGACTACATGGGCGAACGACTGTACGTTCATCCCGCCGAGCTCGAGGTCATAGATTTCAATCCGCCGTTCTTCCACCTCGTCACCTCTCTTTCCAACTGGTTTCACATCCATTTCCCCTCAACATGTGAAAGAGTTGTGAAAGCGTCACTTCGCCACGCCCGCTTGAAGAAGCACCGACCAGTTACCGTCTTCAAACAAGTAGACGCTATTGTCAGAAGTAGCGAGTAAGAGGCGCTCCTCTTCAATGGCGAGCTCAATCGGCACCGCGTCCGCTTCTAGATTCGGCAACGGCAGCACCGTCTCACCTTCGTCCTGACGTAAGACGAGTTCATAGTCGGACGCATCTCGCACATAGGCGATTGTCGGACCCTCCGTTGCGGCGAGGAGGATGTGCTCGCCTGAGATCAACGTGTCGAACGTATCGCCTCCATCGTCTGAGACGAGCATCCCGTTCGGGCCGTACACATACATACGTAGCGGTTCAGTGGCGTCAGCGAGAAGACCGGCAATCCCGTGACGAGCGGTCCCTTCCATCTTCATCGGTTCAAACGTCTCACCTTTGTCGAGCGAACGGTAAAAGCCTGGTCGCAACTCACTTGTCGGCTCTTCGAGATAAACGTATAGACTTTCGGACGTATAGCCTGCGCTCATATGGTGAAAATCCGCCTCCCCTTCTAGCGAGCGAACTTCGAGCGTCTCGCCTCGGTCGGTTCCACGGACGACACCGAGAGGATTTTTAAATGCGGATTGACGTTCGGGGTGACCGCTCGCATAAAAACCATCCTCGACAAGCTCAAAACCCATATAATCGTGACGGTTCGACATCAATTCGTACCAGCCATCATCCCGATACTCCATCAGTCCGTGGTGCGTCGCAACGACCGGACGGGCATCGTCCTGCCAAAACCCGGCCCCATGGATGTGCGTGATGGCCACGTCGGTCTCGACTCGTGTCCAATTGTCGGCTTCGTCTTGCTGTGCCTTTTGTTCCGTCTCGACCACAGGCGTTTCCTGTTCAGTCGCCGTGTCATTCGGTGGCGTATCCGGTCCACAAGCGGTCAAAAATACGGTCGCCAACAGAGTTGGCAAAATCAACTTTTTCTTCATTTGTTCTTCCTCCATCTTCAGCATCGTTTTCAGTTTAACGTCTAAAAATGAAAGAATTGTTAAATCCGAAGCGTTCTTGCATTGAGCGCAACGATGACGGTACTGAGGCTCATTAAGACCGCACCGACGGCAGGCGACAAGATAACACCGAGTGGGGCCAACACGCCTGCCGCAAGCGGGATGGCGACGATGTTGTAACCGGCGGCCCACCACAAGTTTTGAATCATCTTGTTGTACGTGTTGCGAGACAAGTCGAGAATCGACAGCACGTCTTTCGGGTTGCTCCGGACGAGGACGATATCGGCCGTTTCGACGGCAACGTCGGTGCCGCTCCCGATAGCGATCCCGACGTCCGCTTGGGCCAAGGCCGGTGCATCATTGATGCCGTCCCCGACCATCGCCACTTTGCTTCCATCGGCTTGGACGGTTTGAACTTGCCGTGACTTATCGTCCGGCAACACTTCGGCGTACACTTCCTCGATATGAAGTTGCGACGCTACCCAATCGGCGACTTTCCGATTGTCCCCCGTCAGCATGATCGGGCGGACGCCCCGGTCTTTCAATGCACGGACCGTCTCCTTGGCTTCATCGCGGACCATGTCCGCCAAAGCAATCATACCGACCAAATCCCCGTCTCGAAGCGTGAAGACGACGGTTTTGCCAGCGGTGGATAATCGATTGAATGCCACTTCATCAATCGCTAACTCATGCTCCCGAATATAGCGGGGACTGACGATTTGGACGTGTGCACCGTCCACGCGACCTTCCAGTCCGACGCCCGTGATCGAGGCGAAATCGACAACTTCCGGCAACGTCAACTCGCGTGCTTCCGCTTCCCGAAGAATGCCCCGAGCGAGCGGATGTTGCGAGGCCGTCTCGACCGCGGCGGCCAGACGTAACACGTCCTCTTCTGTATAAGCGGACGTGGCTTCAATGTCCGTCACCCCGAAGTCGCCTTGTGTCAACGTGCCCGTCTTATCAAAGATGACTGCATCGAGGTGACGCGCCTCCTCGAACTGAGTCCGGTTTCGAATCAATAGCCCGCGCTTTGCCGACAAGGACGTCGAGACCGCCACGACGAGCGGAGACGCGAGGCCGAGGGCATGGGGACATGAGATGACCATGACGGTAACCATTCGTTCGACGGCCGTACTGACTGGATAACCAAGGGCGACCCAAATGACGAACGTCAGCACACCCGCTCCGATTGCCACATAAAACAATAGCTTGGCGGCCCGGTTGGCTAAGTTTTGCGTTTTCGATTTAGATTCCTGCGCCTGTTTGACCAAATCGATGACTTTCGCCAAATACGTGCTCTCTCCCGTGTTCGTAGTGGAAATCGTCATACTACCTTCTTGGTTGATCGACCCTGCAATGACGACGTCCCCCGTCTCTTTTTCGACAGGCATCGACTCCCCGGTCAACATCGACTCATCGACCGTCGTCCGCCCGTTCAGCAGTTCTCCGTCGACAGGAATCTGTTCACCTGGTTTGACGAGAATCATATCTCCAGTAGCGATTGCTGACACCGGAACGTCTTCAATGTCGTTTCCGCTGATGCGGTGCGCCACGCTCGGTAACAAACGAACGAGCTGTTGCAATGCGTTCGACGCGCCCATAATGGAGCGCATCTCAATCCAATGGCCGAGCAACATGATGACGATTAACGTCGCCAACTCCCAAAAGAAGTCATGTCCATGCCCATATCCGAACACGATGGCGACACTATAGAAGTACGCGACGCTGATGGCAAGCCCGATCAGTAGCATCATCCCTGGATTCCGTTGACGCAACTCGTCGATGCTGCCTTTCAAAAACGGCCATCCTCCATAGACGTACACGATTGTCGCCAACACGAATAACGTCTCCTTTTCATAAGGAAACGTGAGTTCGAAACCGGCCCACTCTTGAATCATATCTGACAAGATGAGAATCGGGATCGTCAGCCCTAACGAGACGAAAAATCGACGCTTATACGCTTCAATCATCCCTTCATGTCCGCCGGCATGCGCGTCATGCGTTTCTCCGTGTTCATGATGAGATGATGCGTGGTGTGAATGTTCCACGTTACCACCTCCTATGTATACCATATACCCCTATGTAGTATATAAAAACTTATTTTCTCATTTAACAAAAATTTCATAACTTGTTGGTATAACGGAGTAGGCGCTCATTTTTAGGCGAAAGGGTGATGCCATATGAACCGTTTAATAAAATGGATCATCGCGATGGGTATCGTAAGTATCGTGATTGGGCTGACCTTCCTTTTGTTCACGTTTGCCCCGGGTCGCGGGATGATGGGTGACGGCTCATTCATGGGCGGGTGGAACGACGGCGGCATGATGCACGACAACGGCAGCATGGGACGCGGGAACACCGTCGATCTCGTCGCGTCGAACGAGCCGACTCAACCGCTGCCGATCCCGAAACGACTGCAACCCGACCGCGTCACGGACGAGGCGCTCTATTACACGGTTCGTGCCGAACGCGGCGAGCACCGATTCTTCAATCAGGGCGTCAGTAGCGAGACACTTGGTTACAACGGGAGTTTGCTCGGACCGATGATTGAGTTGCCTACAGGAAAGACAGTTTATATCGATACAATCAATCAACTCGATGAACCGACCTCTTTCCATTGGCACGGTCTCGTCATTCCTGGTGAAGAAGACGGCGGTCCACATCAATTGATTGCCCCGGGCGAGCAAAAGCGAGCTCGTCTCGATATTGACCAACAACCAGGCACGCTTTGGTTCCACCCACATCCGATGGGTGCAACGGCCGAACAAGTATACCTCGGTCTGGCCGGACTTCTTTATGTAACGGATGACATGTCTTCCAGTCTGCCGAACGAATATGGCGTCGACGACATCCCGCTCATCGTCCAAGATCGTCTTTTCACAGACGACGGTCAACTCGATTACAATCGCCAGATGAACATCGATGGCACGATTGGAGATACGCTGATCGCGAACGGTGCGATCAATACGACGTTCGATGTGACGACGAAGACGTTGCGCGTCCGCCTCGTCAACGGGTCCAACGCACGGAACCTCGACTTCTCATTATCGAATGGAGCATCGTTCACTCAAATCGCGACCGATGGCGGCTTAATCGACCAACCCGTTTCACTTGAGACGTTGAAGCTCACACCGAGCGAACGCGCCGAGATTTTAATCGATTTTTCAGACCTTTCGCTCGGAGACGAGCTCGCCCTTGAGGCGGACGGGATTTCGTTCACGACATTCACGGTGCGCAGCAAAATCGTACAGAACAGGGACTGGACCGATGCTTTCAGGGAAGCTCCGGTCGCTAACGAATCGAGCGAAGCTGACCGCCGCCTTACTTTATTCGGGGTGAGCCACATGGTGACGATTGACGGCAAGCAGTTCGACCCGGACCGAATCGACATCAATGTGCAACAAGGTACGACCGAGGTGTGGGAGATTTATAATCGAGATGACATGATGGGCGGAATGACCCATCCGTTCCACATCCACGGTGTTCAGTTCCGGATTCTCGAGCGGGACGGCAAGCCGCCGCCCGATAACGAACACGGCTGGAAAGACACGGTCGCCGTCGCACCAGGAGAGCGCGTCAAAATCAAAATGACGTTCAGAGAGTCAGGGACGTTCATGTATCATTGCCACATCCTCGAACATGAAGAAAATGGGATGATGGGACAATTGAACGTGAAATAATCATATTTTACTTGGAGGGAACAGCGATGAAATGGAATAAGAAACTTGGCGTAATGACGATGGCACTTTCACTCAGCGGTTTGCTCGTCGCTTGCGGTGAAGACGACACGACGGATAACAACACGCACATGAATGATCAGATGGAAGAGACGATGGACCACGGGGATATGGACATGTCCGGTTCTGGTGACGTGCCGGCAGGACTTCAAGATGCCGAGAACCCGACGTTCAATGTCGGAGATCAAGCCGTCATCAGCGAAGCCCACATGCCAGGAATGGAAGGGGCTGAGGCGACCATCGTCGGCGCCTATGACACGGTCGTCTATAGCATCTCATATGACCCGATGCATGGGGGCGAGCGCGTACGTGACCACAAGTGGATCATCCACGAAGAAATTGTCGATGCAAAAGCTGACGCTTATGAGCCAGGTGATGAAGTAACGGTCGATGCCGAGCATATGAACGGCATGGGCGGCGCGACCGCAACGATTGACTCTTCTGAGGAGACGACAGTTTACATGGTCGATTTCGAACTGGACAACGGAGAACGTGTCACAAACCACAAATGGGTGACCGAAGACGAACTGTCCGCGGAGTGAAGAAACAACCACCTTCATATGGAACGTTCACAGCGAGCTTGCCCAATTTGGGCAAGCTCGCTTTTAGAATGTCAATATATTTTTTTGAAATATAAATGAAATATTAAAATATATTTTTGATGATAAAATTTAAATTATCAGGTTCGTTATGTCGCATATACCACTTTCTCACATCGAAGGGATTTACATAAAAATGAAAAAGAAATTAATGACAATTGCATTAAGCGCGCTACTCACCGTCGGCCTTCTCACCCCTGTCTCGACACCGGTCGAAGCGTCGACCTATTACAAAGCCGAAGTGACGACGAACATCTTGAACGTCCGATCGGGCCCGAGTACGGCGTATCCGATCGTCGGCACGGCCAAGCTCGGTCAAACGTTTTCAGCGCAACACACGACGGCCTCGTGGACGAAAATCAACTTCAACGGCACGTCCCGCTACGTCTCGAGTGCATTCATCAAACCATACGCGAGCACGACGCTTCAAACGTCGTCGACGACGAAGCTCCTCATGCCGACGAAAGGCACGTTGACGCAAAAGTATGGTCCGGCGAGCGGCATTTACGGCTACACGTTCCATAATGGGATTGACCTCGCAGCAGCGAAAGGCACTCCGGTCATCGCCGCGTCTGGCGGACAAGTCATCGTCGCCCGCAACGCCGGCGCCTACGGGAACCACATCATGATCACGCATCAATTGAACGGCCAGTCGTACACGACCGTTTACGCCCACCTCGATCGCTTGAACGTCGTTCAAGGCCAGACGGTCTTACGCGGCGCGACCATCGGCACGGTCGGCAACACCGGCAACTCGTTTGGTAACCATCTTCACTTCGAAGTACATAAATCGCCATACGTCTACAGCAGTAGCGCACCGGCGAGTAGCCTCAATCCGTATAACTTCTTTTGACACCTCCCCTCCATCCCGCATCGGATGGAGGGTTTTTCAATTCGTCCCGGATTGAAGCCGAAATTGATTGGTACTTTATTGTGACTATTGGTTTTGGCTTCATTGACGTATAATGGAAATCAAAAGATAACTATTTTCAAACGGACGTTTCGTCTTCATATATGTGACAGAGTTAACAAGAGTGAAAGGAGGTTCG
The DNA here is from genome assembly GCF_000714435.1 of Exiguobacterium alkaliphilum 12/1. GTDB lineage: Bacteria > Bacillota > Bacilli > Exiguobacteriales > Exiguobacteriaceae > Exiguobacterium > Exiguobacterium alkaliphilum. The sequence continues at coordinate 88,616 of NZ_JJMW01000013.1, read as the reverse complement.
CTTATGGAACGTAAGCAGTTCTATCCGTCGCGTCGGCACCATCACCGAAATGGAGGAAAACGACCACTCTCCGCCAAACGCACCCGGCCGCCCCACAGTTTCCCGATTGCTTCGATCGTCGAAGAGGCGCAAGACGCGATCTGTTATATCGACTTCACCCGCAACCACCTCTATTCGAACGAAGAGTTGCGCGCGATGTGCCCAGCGATGGTCACCCGCCGTTTCGAGGACGTTACGGCGCTCACCGCCTTCTTTTTCGCGCGCTTCGAAGAGAACGGGGCTGACCTTGACGCAATCGCCCCGGTCTGGCAAGAGATGCTCGACAACCGCTTCCTCGGTTGCCCGAACATGGACGCCCACCGCCTTCATCTCGGGGAACGGGTGATTCAACTCATCTTCAACTTCACGAACACGCCGCGCGGTGTCTTCATCATGTGGCGTGACGAGACGGAGACGATTCTGTTCGAGGAACAAAAGGACGCCTTCCTCGCCGAGCTGTCACACGACTTCCGGACGCCGCTCACAGCCATCAACGGCTACGCCGAGCTGCTCATGTATCGGCACACCGACGACGAGAAGACGCACGCCATGCTCACGCTCGTGAAACAAGAGGCCGAGCGGCTCGAACGGCTCGTCGACAACTTCCTCGACTATCAGCGCGTCTCGTATTCCGAAGAACTGTTGACGCGGCAACCGATTGATTTGTCGCGACTGCTCGAATCCATCGTCTCGAGCTATGACGCGACGTCGGCCAACCATCGTGTGACGCTGTCGACGCCTGAGTCGGCCACAATCGAGGCCGACCAAGACAAGCTGCTCCAACTCGTCCACAATTTGGTCGGCAACGCCATCAAATATTCTCCGAACGGTGGGACGATTGACGTCTCGGTCACCGATGAGGACGGGACGCTCGTCTTATCCGTTAAAGATTCTGGTATCGGCATCCCGGAGGAGGCGCTGCCGTATATCTTTGACGAGTATTACCGTGTCGACTCCGACGCCCACCGTCCGATTAAAGGGACCGGGCTCGGCCTGCGCATCTGTAAGCGGATCGCCGAGGCGCACGGTTGGGGCATCCATGCCGATTCGGTTTACGGGGAAGGGACGACGTTCGCGATTTACCTGTATTCGCCCATTGCGACGAATCAACCAGTGCACGACTAAAGGGATGCGGCGCGGCCACATCCCTTTCCTGTGTCTTCCTTTTATTCGCTCGATGTCCCCGTACGTTGGTGACGGATGTCCGCACGAGGCGACATTCCGAACAAGCGGGCGTATTCTCGGCTGAATTGCGACGGACTTTCATAGCCGACTTGAAACGCCGCTTCTCCGATATCGGCCGACTGCATCAAGAGCAAGCGCCGCGCTTCTTGCAGACGCAGCTGCTTTTGATACTGGAGCGGACTCAACGTCGTCACTTCTTTGAAGTGCCGATGGAGAGACGAGACGCTCATGTTTCCAACTTGGGCGAGCTCTTCATTGCGCAATACTTTGGTGAAGTTGCCCATGATGTAGTCAATCACACCCTTGATTTGGAACGCTCGACTGCCTTCAGACGATAGATGCGTCAACACATCGCCGAACGGGCCTTGTGACAATAAATAGAGCAGCTCTTTTTTATAGAGCGGGGCGAGTGTGGCAATATGCTCAGGTTGCTCGACGAGTTTCGTCAATCGCAGCGTCACATCACGCAATGCGTCATCACTCTCACCGACGAACAATCCTCGACGCTCGATTTCCCCGTCAACGAACCGATCGGTCGGGTGACCGATTGCGTCAACTAAGTCGTCTAGCGTGAATTCGACCATGATGGCGATGTACGGTGTCTCTGCTGTCGCCTCAGTCACTTGGCCGATGACCGGTAAATCGACCGAGGCGACGACGCTGTTCCCCCCTTGGTATATCAGTTTCTCATCACCGAGCAACACTTCTTTCTCACCTTGGAGCACGAGACAGTAGGACGGTTTGTTCACCCGAGAGATGGGGTCAGACACGACAGACTGATGGATAAAATATAATGACGGTACTTCCATATGATGAATCCCATCACCTGCGATCCCGCGCTGGACGATATCAATCATTTCTTGAATTGACGGTTCGATGAACGTCACGCTCCCTTACATCATTTTTATTAGTATACTGCATCGTTCATAGATGTGGACATTCTTCACGAACACGTTGAGCGGATTAGGCAAGTATCCGATTGAATCGAACTAACATGACGTTAGGACTAGACGCTATAATGAATAAACCTGATGTGCCTACACATAAAGACAGAAACCGACTGACCTGAACCACGTCATGTCTCACCTACATATTTGATGGAAAGGAGACTGCACGATGACCGAACATCGCCCTACCTCACACGATTTGCACCAAAATGCCGAAACGACCAGGCCATCTCCCATATTTCCTTTCATCAATCAAGCAATCGATGCGATTTGTTATATCGACTTGGTCGAGTTTCACTTTTATGCGAACGACCGCTTGCACCAACTTTATCCCGCGCTCGAATCCACTGCATTCCCGACTCATACGGCACTCGCCGACTACATTCAATCAGCATTGTTACGGTCCGGCTGTTCGAGTGAACAGGCGACCTCGTTTTGGGACTTGACGTGCTCGACGTCTGCCGATGATGGCGAACAGACCTTACCAATCGACGGCCGCGCCATCACACTCTCGTTCCACTTCGTCCATCCACGTTCCGGCGTCTTTATCGTCTGGCGTGACATGACGAATGAAGTAACTGAAAAAGAACAACACGATGCGTTTATGACAGGTTTTTCACGCGAAGTGCAACATCCAATCACACTCATTTCTAGCTATACGGAGCGGCTATCACGCAATCGTGACCTCGACCCTGTCTCAAAAGATTTGTTGCATGTCGTTCGCCGGGAAGCGGAACGGTTGGAGCATCTGCTCACGAGCTTCCTCGCTTATCAACAGCAAGCCAGGCATGACGACTTGACGGTGACGACGTTTTTGCTCGACCCGATTCTCCAAAAGATGTGCGCCCACTATAAAACCATCTCACCGTTTCACGAGATTGCACTGTCGATTGCCGAGCCGCTCGTGATCAAAGCAGATGAGCAGCGCCTCTTGCAGCTACTGCATAATTTGATCGGCAACGCTATCCGTCACTCGCCGGAAGGGGGCACGATTCGACTCGGTTTGACACGAGTGGAAGGTACGGCTGTCCTCAGTGTCCACGACCCAGGCCTCGGCATTCCGCCCCACTTGTTGCCACACCTCCTCGACAGTCGCGGGTCTGACGATTTTGACCTCGGTCTCTTGTTTTGCAAACAGATCGTCGAAGCGCACGGTTGGAGCATCCATGTCGAATCGGTTTATGGAGAAGGAACGACTTGCTTCATCGAACTGCATACGCTTGATGTGGAAGCGATGAACGAGAAATAAATTGTAGAGAATATTTTCTACTGAATCCGAGACAGGTGCGTCATCCGTGTGATGACGCACCTGTTTTTCGTTATTTCGGATTAAGAATTGACATTTTTTAACGGTCTGTTACGTTTTAAGTATAGTGTTTTTCAAAGGAAGTGACATTTTGCCGTTTACCGCTCTTTTATTGAACGCCTCCGTGGCGTTCACAGGCTTCTACTTGATTTCAAAACTGTATCATTCCGATCGCTTTGGGTCCTTTCGATTCCGGGGCTTCTTAATCGGACTAATGACCGGGGGACTCGGGCTGTTCCTCATGATGAACGCGGTCCAAGCGAACGAGGAAGTACGCGTCGACTTGCGCTATTTGCCGCTCGTCCTGCTCGCCTTTTACGGGGCCCGCTTCCCGCTCTTAATCGCGACCGTCATCATCGCAAGCACCCGCTTTCTGTTCGGACTGACCGACCAGGCCGTCGTCGCATTCATCGCCACCTTCGTCATCGGCGTCGGCATGTGGTGGATTCATCGGCACGTCCATCGCCTATTGTTGCAAAGCATGCTGTTACACGTCTGGGCGCTCGTCATCACCTCGATCTCGATTCTCATTAACCTCGGATGGAACACCGCTTACGTCGAAATTGTCTTGACGTTCTGGGTCGTCGGACTGCTCGTCGGGACACTCGCGAGCCTGCTCGCCATCGACTTAGAACAAATGACGCGACGTTCCAAGGAGTATAAACATTCAGCCGAACGCGACCATTTGACCGGTTTGTTCAATCGCCGGATGTGGGAGGAGCGGACGACATCGCTCGTGTCCGAGAGACGAGCGTATAACGTGCTCGCCCTCGATATCGACCACTTTAAACACGTGAACGATACATACGGTCATCCGAACGGCGACCTCGTCTTGAAACGGTTCGCCGAACTGTTGAAGGTTGAGACACGGGCCCATGACGTGGTCGCACGAATCGGTGGCGAAGAGTTCGTCATCCTCATCTATGACTTGTCTCCCGAGAAAGTGGTCAAAGTCGCCGAGCGGATTCGGGAACGGATTGCGGTCGAGGCGTTCGTTCTGTCGGACGGGACATCGATTCGAATCAGCACCTCGATTGGCATCGCCCACGGGAGCGCCTTGCCGGTCGAGTCGATGAGCAGTATCGCTGACAGTGCACTCTATGAAGCAAAAGACAAAGGACGAAATCGGACGGTGGTGCGACGTGCCAACGCACACATGCTCGTTCCGAACTAACGAAAAGGAGGTCTGTTCATCGCAACCCGATGAGCGGACCTCCTTTTCACCATTATCGGATGACCGCGAGCCGTTCGACTTCATCCGTCATGATGGCGTCAACTTCGGTCGTGTCCGGGAGCTCGTTCGGATCATTGATCGTATAGAGCCGCGTCACGATCCCGTTTTCGCTTAATTTCACCGCGTCCGCTGTCCCGACGAACGCGGGCTGGGCGTGGACGGCCTCGGCTTTGATGCGTTCGACGAATCCGACCAAGTCGGGATGCCCTTCCCCCGTCAAGACGGCGATCCTCGCCTCGGGTGCGACGTCGCGCAGTCGGACGAGCGTGTCCGGATTGAACGACGAGAAGACGACGCGGTCGGCGAGTCCGAACTCTTCGGTCGCGAGCCAGGCGAGTTGCTCAATCCCTGAATAGTCGAACCGGCCCGTTTTCAACTCGACGTTCACCGTGACGTCATGTGCCGCGACGAGGGCGAACACTTCCTCGAGTGTCGGGATGCGTTCCCCTTCGCTTCGAAGCTGTCGAATTTGTTTCAATGTCATGTCTTTCACATAACCGCTCCCGTCCGTCGTCCGGTCGACCGTCTCGTCATGGATGACGACGAGGCGGCCGTCTTTCGTCCGTTGCACGTCGAGCTCGATGCCGTCGACGTAAGGAAGCGCCGCCTCGAACGCGCGGAGCGTATTTTCCGGATGCTTGGCGCTATACCCGCGATGAGCGTACAGGTGCATCTTATTGCCCCAAGGTGGAAGTCGTCTCGTCGGCCGCACGCTTCAACGCGTCCTCGACCGACACACCTTGATACAAACTCTCCATCGCATTGACGACGCTTTGACGTGACTGCGGGAACGACGAGATGAGCGCGCCTTGCGTCGCCGGCGACGTCTTCGTCTCGCTCAATTGATCGACCGTCACTTTCAGCTGCGGGTACTCGGCCCACACGTCTTCGACAATCGGCTCGTTGTAGGCGTCCGGGTTGATGGCGAAGTAGCCGGTCTCGACGTGCCATTTCGCCTGCGCTTCTTTCGAGGCGGCAAATTTCATGAACTCCCACGCACCTTGTTTCGTCTCGTCGGCGATGCCGTCACCCATCCAGAGCGAGGCGCCCCCGATGACGACACCTTCGCGGTCCGCCTCGTTCGGTACCGGCAAGTATGACACGCCGACGTCAAACGGTGCGTTGTCGACGACCGTCCTTACACCGGCCGACGAGTCGAGGTACATGGCCACGTTGCCCGACTGGAAGGCGGCACGCATGTCGTCCCAGTTTTGACCGACGTTCAAGAACGTCTTCTCGTCGTACATGTCTTTAATCAAGTTGAAGGCGTTCTGTCCCTCTTCCCCGTCAAACACCGCTTTCGTCGGAGTACCGCTGCGACCGTTGTCGTTGTCGACGTAAAGCCCGCCCTGTGCGGCGACGAGCTGTTCGAAGAACCAGCCGTAGTTGAGGATTGTGAAGCCGGTCTGGCCTTCACCCGTCAGCGCTTTCGCCGCCTGTTTCAATTCGTCATACGTGCGCGGCGCTTTCTCTGGGTCGAGCCCGGCTTCTTTGAACGCGTCCTTGTTGTAGATGAGCACCGGCGTCGACGAGTTGAACGGCATCGAGTACTGCTTGCCGTCGACTTGATAATAGCTCAAGATGTTCTCTTCCCAGACGCTCGTGTCGAAGTTCTCTTTATCGATGAACTCTTGGACCGGTGTGATTTTGTTCGTGTCGATCATATACTTCGTTCCGACCTCGAACGTCTGCATGATCGCCGGGGCGTCCGCTGAACCGGCGACGGCGTTGAACTTCGTGAGCGCCTCTTCATACGTCCCTTGGAAGATCGGTTTCACTTCATAGTCGTCTTGTGAGGCGTTGAAGTCGTCGACTTGGTTGTTGAGCGCGGTCTCTAAGTCCCCGCTCATCGCATGCCAGAACACGACTTCCGTCTTCCCGTCTGCGGTCGCCGAGGCTTCCGGCGCCGCCTCCTCGCTGCCACACGCCCCGAGCAATAACACCGAACTGGCCAACCCTGCGAATAATGCTTTTTTCTTCATGTAAACTTCCTCCTTTTATTTGATTGCGCCTTGCGTCAAACCTTCTTGCAGTTGCTTTTGTCCTGCGAATAAAAGTAGTAGTGTCGGGATGATGATCATGACGACGGCCGCCATGACGACGCCCCAGTCCGAGGCAATCTCGTTCGACTGCATCTGTTTGATCCCGATTTGCACCGTTCGCGCCTGCTCCGTGTTCGTCACGAGGAGCGGCCATAAGTACATGTTCCATGTCGTCAAGAAGCTATACACCGACAACGTGACGAGCGGTGTCTTCGAGACCGGTAAGACGACGTTCCAAAAGAAACGGAAGCGGCTGATGCCAGCGATTTGGGACGCCTCGTACATCTCGTACGGAATCGTCTTGAACTGTTGTCGAAGTAGGAACGTCCCGAACGCGAGCGCGAAGAACGGAACCGACAACCCCCACACCGAGTTGAGCCAGCCGAGCGACTGCACGGTCAAGAAGTTCGGTACCATCGTCGCTTCCCACGGCACCATCATCGTCGCGAGGAACAGCATGAAGATGAGCGCTTTCCCTTTGAAGTCGATGAAGACGAACGCGAACGCGGCGAGGCTCGACAAGACGACTTGCCCGACCATGACGAGGAGCGCGACGACGAGACTGTTGACGAGATACGTCAATAGCGGGATCCGGTCGAAAGCGGCGACGTAGTTTGCGAGCGACGGTTCTTGTGGGATGAGGTTGCCTTTTAACACCTCGCTCCCGTCCATGAGGCTGATGGAGAACGCATAACCGATCGGGAACAGCATGACCGCTGCGCTCAAGACGAGCAGCGTGTATACGAGTGCATTTCGCATCGTCATTGGTAATGCACCTTCCTTTCGACGAGCTTGAACTGGAGCCACGTCAACAAGAGCACCGTCACGAATAAGAGCACAGCCTGCGCACTCGCCCCGCCGACGTTGTAGTTGATGAACGCGTCCTTATAGATGGCGTAGACGATGACGTTCGTTGAATTCGTCGGACCGCCTTTCGTCAGCAAGTCGATTTGCCCGAACGTCTGGAAGGCGTTGATGAGCGAGATGATGCCGACGAAGAAGAGTGTCGGCGACAGCATCGGGATCGTGATGGCCCGAAGTTGGGTCCAGTAGTTCGTCCCGGCGATGTCCGCACTCTCATAGAGCGTCCGGTCGATATTTTGCAGGCCGCCGAGGAGAATGAGGAACGTGAACCCGACGTTCATCCAGACGGTCGCGAGCGACACGGACAGGAGCGCATATTGCGGGTCGAGGAGCCACTGCACCCCGCTCGCCCCGACCGCTTCTAAAAAGCGGTTGAAGATACCGATCGACGGGTTATACATGAACATCCAGATGACCGATGACGCGGCGACACTCATCCCCATCGTCGCCGAGAACGCCGTCCGAAAGAACCCGATGCCGCGCAGTTTCTCGTTGGCAAGTAAGGCGAGGCCGAGCGCGATGAGGATCGTGAGCGGCACGGTCAACGCGACGAACCCGACCGTCGCCTGGACGCTCTGCCAAAACGTCGCGCTCGTGAAGAGCCGGGCGTAGTGCCCGATTCCGACGAATTCGAGCGGCGTCCCTTGCGTGTCCGTCCGGAAGAAGCTCAAGTAAATCGTCCGGAGAAGCGGATAGACGAGGAAAATCCCGAACAGCGCAATCGACGGCGACAAGTACAACAGCCCGCTCACCGCGTCCGAAATCCGTGTCTTGACGCGTTGTCTCGGCAATGCGACCGTCATTGGAACACCTCCAGCGCCTCGAATAGTTTCGGCTGACGCGGTTCGATGCGGTCACCGCTCGCGTCAAAGAGCGACATCTGTTTCGGGTCGACGTAACAGGCGACCTTCTCCCCAATCGAGAGCGGCCACTGCCCCGACCATTTGGCGAGCCATTCCGTCCCACCGACATCAAAGGCGAGAATCGTCTCCGTGCCGAGCACCTCGATGTTTTTCAACTCGGCGTAGAACGTGACCTCGTCATGGGCCGGTAAAATCTGCTCCGGACGGACGCCGAGCGTCGCCGTTTCTTCTGTCGTCATCACGTTCGGCTGGAACTGACGCCCATCCGCGGCGACGAAGCCTTTGTCGCTTCGCTTCACCGGCACCAAGTTCATCGGCGGCGAGCCGATGAACGAAGCGACGAACGTGTTCGCCGGCTTGTTGTACAAATCGAGCGGCTTCCCGACTTGTTGAACTTCCCCTTCGTTCAACAGCATCATCCGATCGGCCATCGTCATCGCCTCGACTTGGTCGTGCGTGACGTAAATCATCGTCAAGTTCAGCTTGCGTTGCAGCTGCCGAATCTCCGAGCGCATCTTGGCACGGAGCTTGGCGTCAAGGTTCGAGAGCGGCTCGTCCATGAGACAAATCGGCGCCTCGGTGACGATGGCCCGGGCCAGGGCGACCCGTTGCCGTTGTCCGCCCGACAGCTCGCGCGGCTTTCGCTTCAAATAGTCGGTCAACCCGAGCGTCTCGGCGGCCGCATGGCACCGTTCGCGCTGCTCGAGTTTCGTCAGCCCTTTCGTATGTAGGCCGAACGTGATGTTCTTCTCGACGGTCATATGCGGATAGAGCGCATAGTTTTGGAACACCATCGACAGTTGGCGCTCGCTCGGTTTGAGCTCGTTCGCGGCGACACCGTCAATCCGGAGCGTCCCCGCCGTGATCGACTCAAGCCCGGCGATCATCCGGAGCATCGTGCTCTTGCCGCAGCCGGACGGTCCGACGAGCGCGAAGAACTCGCCCGCCTCGATCGTGACGTCGATGCCGCGGATGACCTCGGTGTCACCATACGACTTTTTGATTTGTTGCAATTGAATCGACTTCATATGATGTCCTCCTTCATTCCTTGTGACGCCCAGAGCCGCTCGTCTCCCGTCGATACGGCAAACGCACCGTGCGATAGCGCTTGATGCACCTCGATCGGCTTACGAATCATGCCGCCCGTCACGATTGGGAACTGCACGCTCCCGGCGACGTGCTCGATGACGTTCGGGATGAGACCTGGCATGAGTTCGAGCGCGTCCGGCTCGTGGTCGTTCGCCATCTTGATGCCCGACGTGACGGCGTCCGAGTCGACTAAAAATAAGCGCTGTACCGTCATGAGCCCGGCGCGTTTCGCGTGCTGGATGACCGACGCCTTCGTCGTGACGATGCCGTCGGCGCCGACGCGTTTCGCCAAATAGTCGATGCCATCCCGGTCGAGGCTGATGCCATTGATGCGCTCGGCATGCAAGAAGACGGTCTTGTTCTCCCGTTTCAGATGTGACACGTAGCGGTCGAGCGTGCTGAGTGTGCCCATCATGAGGAACGTCGTCGTGACGTCCGATTGAAGGAACTTTTCGAATTGTTTCGGCGACTTGATGGAGGCGATCATCTTCTCCTCGCCGATCGTGCGAAGTGTTTCATTCACTTGACTCACCCTTTCCTAGAAAAAAGGACCAACAGAAACTAGACGTCAATGACGTAGTGGCTTCTGTTGGTCTCTCGAATGTTCTACCGATTGCTATTCACTTGGCATGAGGGGTCTCACAAGTCCTATCGTAACGGACGAATGTAAAGCATCTGTGAAGCGTGTGCAAAAGTTTGTGAAGTGTACGTAAAAAATCGACTCACAAGGAGTCGATTCATCCATAATCAATCTCAATCGATAGCGCCAATCCTTCACCAGCACAATTACAAGGAATCTTTATCTTTAAGCGTCTGTCTCGCCTTCGCCAAAATGTCGGCTTTGACGTCGTCATCACGGCCTTGCCAGTTCCGGAGCATCATCTTCATCCGTTGGTTGTCCTTGAAGCGATCCTGATGTTTGTCGATGAAGTGCCAATACAGGGCGTTGAACGGACAGGCGTCTTCCTCGGTCGTGTGTTTCGGGTTATATTTGCAGCCTTTACAGTAGTCGCTCATCCGGTCGATATACTTGCCGGAGGCGATATACGGTTTCGTCGCGAGCTTGCCGCCGTCCGCGTGGAGCGCCATCCCGAGCACGTTCGGCAAGACGACCCAGTCGTAAGCGTCGATATACATCTCATTGAACCAGTCACTCGTCTGTTGTGGCGAGATCTCGAACAGCGTCGCGAAGTTGCCGAGCACCATGAGCCGTTGGATGTGGTGGTTATGCGCCCGCTCGATGACCGGCTTCACACTTCGATGGATACAGTGCATGTCTGTCTTCGCGTCCCAGAACGAGTCGGGCAAGTCGCGCTCGTGCTTGAACGTGTTGACCGACTCATAACCGGGCATCGACGCCACATAGACGGCCCGCATGTACTCCCGCCAGCCGAGGATTTGTCGGACGAACCCTTCGATTGAGGCGAGCGGCGCGTCCGACGCGCACGCGGCCTCGACGACTTCATGCGGTGTTAGGAGCCCGATGTTGATGGCTGCTGACAACAGGCTGTGCGACATCTCTTGATTGTCCGCCAGCATCGCGTCCTGATACGGACCGAACGTCTCGAGACGCTCCTCGATGAAACGCTTCAACGCACGTCGGGCCTCACTGCGCGTCACCGGCCAGACAAACGGCCTGATGTCCCCCGGGTTGTCCTTAAAATCGCGCTCGACTTTTTTGATCACGTCTTTCGTGACGGCGTCCGGGCGGAAACGAATCGGTGCTGGGAACGTCAGCCCGGCTTTCGGGGGTTTGCGGTTATCCGCATCGAACGACCATTTCCCGCCCCGGGGTTTCCCATCCTCGAGCAGTACGTCAAAGCGTTTGCGCATCTGGCGGTAAAAGCGGTCCATCCGCCACGGCTCACTGCCAATCGTGTCGATGGCCTCTTCCTTCGTCAAATAGAAGAGCGGCACGTCTGTGTGTTCGACGAGCGTATGCTTCTTCCCGAACTGCTTCAACTTCTTCTCCATCGCGGCGTCGGTGACGGCCGTGTAATGGATCTCTGCCGGGTCGTATCGTTTGAAGTGGTCGTCCCATGCGTCTTGGAACGAGTCGGCCTCGTGATAGTCGACGGTGAAGCCTTTATCGCGCAATTCGTCCGCAAAGTGACGCATCGCCGAGAAGACGAGGACGAGCTTTTGTTTATGGTACGTCCGCCACATCGCCCGTGATGTCGCCTCGATCATGACGATGACATCATCATCAGCCACATGGTCGAGCATCTCGAGTTCGTGGGATAGCTGGTTGCCGAATATCCAAAATGACCGCATCGATTCAACTCCCCTATTCAAATGGTTATGCTACACTCAATCTACATCTACTCGATTCGGAAAGGAATGGTTCGATGCGCTTCAAGCGTCTTCAAACATGGATTGATAGCCAGTACGAGAACCCACGCGGCATCGTCGGAACGTATATCGGCGAGAAAATGGTCCGCCAACACCGAGTCGAAGTCGATTGGACGATTGACCAACTTTTGATTCAACCCAATGTCCGCGTCCTCGACCTCGGTTGTGGTGCTGGCGATGCGCTAGCGCAAATCCTTCATCGTTTTGATTCTGTGCATGTGACCGGACTCGATCGCTCTAAAACCGTCGTCCGCTCGGCGTTGAAACGGAATCAGGCAGCGGTGAAAGCCGGTCGCGCTAAAGTCACCGAAGCCGATTTTAGGAGACTCCCGTTCTCGGACGCACAGTTCGACCGTGTCTTCAGCATCCACACGCTCTACTTTTGGGAAGACGTGAACGCCGTGCTTGCCGAAATCGAGCGTGTCCTTGTACCAGGCGGCTCGTTCGTCATCACGTATTGTGACGGGAAAGGTGACATCACGTGGGACGGTATCGTGTCTATCGTTCGAGAACAGTTCATCCCGGCCGCTTCGGCGCTCGGCCTGATTGACGTCGTCGAGACGCGTGGGCCCGATTCGCGCGATTATCATACGGTCGCCATCATAGGAAATAAATCATAAGTCCACTAGTTCATTGCTGTTTAGTATGTTCCCGCCAGGTAAAAATTCATGCGTTACATATAGGGATGAGCATAAAAAAAGTTTCCCGGGACATAATAGTCCCGAGAAACTTTTTTAACGTTGTACCGTCGTGTTGATGCGCTCTGTGGCATAACCTGAACGCGTCATTTCGACCGTCAACATATTGCCTTGCCGTTGTTTATTCACATACGCTTTGAAGTTCCCTTTCGCGTCGACTTTGACAGCCTTCCCGACCTTCGATGCACCGTTGTACACTTGTACGGTCGCACCCGGATGCCCTTTGCCCGTTACATAGATGTGACTAGAGCGAAGCGTATTCACACTGAACTGTTTGAAGACATACTTGATCGTCTCTTTTTTCACCGGCGACTGGTTGCCGGCAGCATCTTTCACATGAACTGATACGACTTTCCCCGGCAACCATTTATTGATTTTAAATGCATATGACCCCGTACTCGTCGCCTTCGTCGTATACGTTTTCCCGTTATACGAGATGAAGACGGTCGCCCCTTTTTCCGTCTTACCCGACACGTGCGTCGAAGTAGCCTTGATTTCATTGACAGATGGAGCAGTCGGCGCCGTGTTGTCTTTCGCGTTAATCGTCGTCGTCTGCGACTTCCCGATTTTCGGAATCATGACGAAGCGTAGCTTTTCACCTTCGTTATACGCACGGACGAGGTTCACGTCAAATTTCCCTAAGCCGTCGACCCCCGTATAACCGAGTCGAGTCGTCCCGCTCCACACTTCGAGCGTCGCATACGGGTCGCCGTTTCCGGTGATTTTACGGACACCTTGTTGGAATTTGACGTTCGAGACCGCTTTTGTGACGTATGGTTTTGTGATTACTTTTGTCATCTCATACTTAACCGTTTTATCTGGGTTGATAAGTTTAATGGTCACGGTCGCTGGTAAGGCGATGTCGTTTGGCCACGTGATCACAGAACCAAACTGCGTATACTTTTGTGTCTTGCCGTTCACGGTAAATTCGTAATGGTTTTGGTTCATATACTCATTTTGCATATAGAACCAAACCTTTTGACCGCCATCTAGACGGATGTCTTGAATCTTCTCTCCATTCGGCGAGATATAGCCGTATCCTTTGTTACCCGCTTTATCCGTCGCCGTGATTTTTACTTGCCCATATTTTTGAGCCACGACTGGATCGGTCGTCTTGATTGTGAACATCCCCGTGCTCGAGACGACGACAGGCTTGTCTTTGTCGCTTCGATACGTGAACGTCACGGTCGACCCCGGTTCGGTCTTCCCGTAAATCAAATGTTCTCCAGCTAGGACATGTTTCTGTAGAATGACGCGTGGCGCCGTCGTATCTTTCACCATGATTTTATTTCCACCAGAAGGGTTACCAGCCAAATCTTCCGCATGAATGATCAAGTGTGTGATACCGTCTGTCTTCAGCCCAGAAACAGGCAACATCCCGCCAAGCGAGAAACCAGAACTGAGAGGCTTATACGGTCGAATTGGGTTTACCTTATTTTTTCGGACGATTGTATTATTTTTGTAGTAGACAATCTCGAAGTTACCGACGTACTCATTCGCATCAAACATGAGCTCTTTTGCGTCCTCAGAAAGAATATTATAGATCTCTAACATCGGTCGTACCGTATCTTTTACTTCATATTTGAACGTTTGATCTGCCTTACCTGAAACACTGACGAGAACATTAATCGTTTTCACTTTTTTCAGGTCGACGGCAAACTCAAATTTCCCTTGGGCATCTGCCTTCACTTCTTTGACGACACCGCTAGTGAATTTGAGTGAGGCGTTTGGTTCCGTCGTCCCTTTGAGTAACGTCGTATCGTTCGTTAAGTCAGGGATGAGCGGCTTTTGAATCGCGTCGAACTTTCCTTCCACCCACTCCGATACACGACCGTCTTGAAGGACGGTCCGAATCATGAACGTGTCGTTTACTTCCAGTAAGATAGAGGGATTGTTCAAGTCGGCTTTCTCCAATAACGATCGTCCGTCCGCTTTCTCGATTTTCGCTTCAAACGTGAGCGATTGGTTCGGATAATAAAACGATGGGACGCTGATGGCAACCCGGTCACTCTGCATCTTCAAAATCGGTGTCGGTGCCGGACGATTGTCCTCGGCGCGAACCGCCCACAGCGGATTTCGGTAGTCGTACTCATCTAAGTAAGAGACGGTAAAGTTCACACCATACAGTTTTGGCAACGGAAAGACGATGTCACCATTTGTGTCACTGTTTGCGCGGAAACGGATTTGTCGATAACCGGCTCGACGATCCTCATATGTTACGATGAACGTTTGATTCGGGGTCGCCTTCCCAATCAATTGCGCGTCGTCAAGGTCGAACATTTTTGTTTCGAACTTAATCGTACGAACATCGCGTTTCACGGTCACTTCTTTCGTGAAAATCGTCGCGTTTTCTTGTTGAATCGTGAACGTGCGCTTCGATTGGTCGTTCTGTGGATAGTAACAGCCGAAATAACCGACCTCGTCACTGACCGTACACGTCTCACCGTCGAGAGAAATCACCGAATCTGGGAGGGTCACTCCTCGGAACTGGGTGAACGACTCCTCGATCACGAGCAACGGCTTCTCCATCGTCGCTACGAATGCGGGCATTGTGAACGCCTGTACCCCTTCAGTCGTCTGATTCAAATGAGCGGCCTGCACCGTGTACGTCTGATTCTGATAAGCGCGCGGCTCCCATCCCGTGAACGGGAAATCAAATTGACCGGTCGCATCGGCTTGGCCAGTTTTTACTTCGTGTCCGACTTTCACGTTCACATAGACGTAAGGCAACGTCTTCCCGGAGACGCGCAACGTCTCGTGCGGTGGTGCATCCAACTGAATGATATCGGCTGTCGCAGCCGTCGCCGTGTACGTTTGGATTGGCGTCGACGCCTTCTCCGGGCTACTGACATACACACTCACCGTGTCCGCCTTGTTTTTCGGGATCCGCAACTCACCAATCGCATCTCTCACTCTTCCCTCGTAGGTCGCGTGAATCGTATGGTTCGGATGGGTAAGGAATACGAACTCGTTGTTGATCATCCCGATGAATGTCGCACCTTGTGGTTTGACCGGAGTCGCCGGAGCTTCAGGTTGACTCCGTTCTGTCACGTCAATCAATTGGTCAAATCCGTATGCATCACGTTGATACACTGCGATTTGTCCAGTCAGTGCTTTGTCGAACGTATATGTATAATTTTTTGAGGCATCACTCTTCGTACGAACAATTTTTTCATTCGCTACGATGGTGACGTCCTGATTGGGTTGATCCGTGGTTCCTGTCACGACGTTCGGGTTCGTCTCGGTTTTTATCAACGTCGCTGCTGACGTCTGATGGGGCGGAATCATCGTTCCGACCAGCATCATTAACATGAAAATTGTAAAACTTTTCTTTATACGTGCAACCATCTTTCTTATCCCCTTTTGGTAATATCTGATTAAACAATAAAAAATATAGCACGATTTTCTATAAACTAGTCACCACTTTCAAAAAGAAGGTCAATAAAAAAAGAGCCAGACAAGAATGTCTAGCCCCGGCTCTTCCGCGTCACCGCCACTCCGCCAAACCCACTGATGATGGCGATATAAAAGCCTAAGTCATAAAACCAGCCCGTGTTGTTCACTTCATAGACGCGATACGTGTCGTTGAACAGCCCGAGAATCAAGGAAATCGGTGCGATCCAGCCGTGCCAAATGCCCCAAAAGAAACCGGCCGGATCGGTCGTGTACGTTCCGTCGCCCGGCACGCATCCACCTAGCACGATGCTCATACTCAAGATGATGGCCAATACTCCGATTCGTTTCATATGAATCCCTCCTATTATCGTTATTCCCCGTTTTCACTAAAAAGGCACTGACCGAAGTCAGCGCCACAATTGGACCGTGTTGGCGAACTCGATATCGGTCGCAATCTCGCCGTCGAGAGCGTGAAAGTCAAAGTCCTCGCCGTCGAGCCACTTTTGGAAATCGAAAATGACCGGGTCGCGGTCGCCGCCAAGGGCGAACCACGTCTCGAGCGTCTCCGGGAAATAGGCCGCCGTATGGATTGTGCCGGCCCAACTCTTGTAGAGCTCCGAGAAGACACCCTTGTCCGAGTCGTTCATGAGCCGGAACGCGCTCTCGGCGTCTTGGACGATATGTTGATACATCTTGATTTCCATCATCCGGCGCGTCGAATCGTCGAGATGGTAGCGGTTCTCATGTTGCAACAACTCGAAGTGGTTCGTGCAGATGTTCGACTCGCGGACTTGGATGTCGCGCGGTGTCGCCTCGACGACACGCGTCTTTGATGACTTGTCATGCACGACATATGTGAACGAGCCACGGTGCGGAATCTCTTTCAATAAGTCGACCGCCTCCTCGACCGTCGCGCACGTCTCGAGAATCATCCGGCCAATCATCTGACAGACGAATCCATCACCAGGACGCCGACGGTTGATGAAGTTATAACCCATGGCGAGCCCTTTCTCGTTCATGCCATCCATCCGTCCGGTGACGCGCGAGACGGGGCCGATGACGGCGTAACCATCGTCCGGCTGGAACACGTTGTAGCGACCATCGTACGTCATCGGATGATAGTCGTAATTGCGGACGAGGAAATTGTCGCCCGTTAAAATCGAACAGCCGCTGACCGGGTTGTTCACCCGGAAGTGACCGAAATGTAAGAGCGTATCGGCGAGAGTCAATTCGAGCTCATCTTGGAGCCCGAGCAGTTCTTCCCAAATTTTCGGGGCGAACCGGTCGAACGCCTCTTTTGCCTCGCGCTCGTCAATCTCAAAACGTGGGACCCGGAGTTTCCATTGGTCGGTCCGGTTTTCGAGCAGTTTGCTTCGTTTTATATAGTTCCCTTGAAAGCGGCCAAAATCATAATGACTGCCGCGAAATTGTGTCAGTTCACTTGAGACGCGTTGCATGCAAAAACCTCCCTTGCGCCCATTATAGCGGACGCGTGGGAGGTCTGTCTGAGATGAACCTGTTCACAACTTGAGCTGTCGGCTCGGAGTCGCAAAATCAATGGGGGCGTATACAAAAACGGATGATTTGTCGAAAATCATCCGTTTCACTTCATTCATTTGTCGCGTTCACGACTTCAAGCGGGATCGACACTTCCGTTTCCCCTTCTTCAGCGATATGGAAGAGCGGGAGTGTCTCTGGCACGAACAAGTCCGGGTTCAAATCGACTTGATACACGTACGTTCGGACGTCCCCTTCACGCTCGGCCGTCAGTTCACCGAACGGGATCGGGACACGATTGCCATCGACTTCGTAGCTGATGACCGTCGTCGGTTCGAGACGACGGTCTTCGAGCATGCGAATCGTGAACAACATCGTCGAGCTGTTCGCTCGCTCTAGAGAGACGGCGAGTGCCTCGGACTGTCCGGCCCGTTTGTCGATCAATGACTCATCGACGTTTTGTTCGTAGACGATGTTCTCTTCGGTCGCTTGCTCGGTCTGCATCTGTTGACAGCCGACGACCGTCATCAACCCGAGCACGAGCGCAATGACCAACACACGCATTTGACTCCCCCTCACTGCAGGGCGAAAGTCAGTTCAGCAACACAGGCGACTTCACCATCGACCGTCGCCACGGCCCGGCCTTTTCCAATCGGGCCGCGCACTTTCAAAATCTCGACTTCGAGACGCAATTGATCGCCCGGGACGACTTGGCGCTTGAAGCGACACCCGTCAATCCCTGCGAAGAACGCGAGCTTGCCCCGGTTCGCTTCTTGCTTGAGCATCGCGAACGCGCCGACTTGTGCGAGTGCCTCGACGATTAAAACGCCTGGCATGACGTTATAGTCCGGAAAGTGTCCGTTGAAGAACTCTTCATTCGCCGTCACATTTTTTAGTCCGACGGCCCGTTTGCCTTCTTCGACTTCGAGAATGCGGTCGATGAGCAAGAACGGGTACCGATGCGGGATTACTTCTTTAATCTGTTCAATCGTGTACATGGTTCCACCACCCTTATGAGGTTAGCCAAAAATCGGTGATATGGCGCCACGTGTCGATGTTGAACACGTCCCTCCACTCGCCGCCGCCAATGACGCTGTACCCGATGATGGCTCCAATCGCGAGCATCGCGACAGCCAATATGAGGACAACGATGACGCGCAGCAAGATCGGGAAACGGCGGTTGTTCGACAGACGCTTCCGTTCTGTCCGCTGTTTCGACTCTTTTTCTTCCGAGCCCTTCTGTTCTTCGTTCGCCACGTCCATTCATCCTTTCAGCTCATCTGATTATAACATATTAGTACCAGGTAATAAAACTGTTCCATGAGTTCTCTTTTAGTGTAACGTATCTAGAAATGCCGAACAAGCGCCCGGGCCTAGAGACACCGAACCGAAAAAAAGAATGTTGCTTTAACGAAGGATATGCTACCGTGAGAGTATTCATTTATCTAGGAGGCATCATGCTATGTGGAAAGAATTTAAAGAGTTCGCCATGCGCGGCAACATCATCGACCTTGCCGTCGCCTTCATTCTCGGAGCCGCCTTCACGGCCATCGTCAACTCGCTCGTCAACGACATCTTCATGCCGCTCCTCGGCATCTTGATCGGTGGCATCAACTTCTCGGACCTATCAGTGAGCGTGCTCGACGTCGACGTCGCGTACGGGAACTTCATCCAGGAGATCGTCACGTTCCTGCTCATCGCCTTCGCCTTGTTCATGATGGTGAAAGTGATTAACCGCTTGAAGCGAGAGAAAGCCGTCGAAGAGACGCCGGAACCGGAACTGTCGCGCGAAGAGCAACTCCTCGCCGAAATCCGTGACTTGTTGAAAGAACGTCCATGACCAAAAGCCTGAACCCGTCGCGGTTCAGGCTTTTTTATCGAGCAAGCGCACGATTCGACGGACGGCGTTCGTCAGAAGCGATTCCGCGTCCCGCATCGCCTCCTCGAGCGTCATGACCCGGGAAACGATGGAGAACACCGCCTCGATGCCGACATTGGGTAACGCGACCATGTCCGACTGTCCGGTGAATACGAGCGTCGGTACGCCGTGTGCATGGGCGAGCCGCGCGAGTCCATATGGGGCTTTCCCGTGCAGCGACTGTTGATCGAACTTGCCTTCCCCCGTGATGAGCCAATCGGCCGTCCGTAGTCGTTCTTCCAAGTCGGTCCAACGCACGACTTCTTCAATCCCGCTCACATACGTCGCCCCGAGTTGATAGAGCGCAAACCCTGCCCCGCCTGCCGCGCCGGCACCCGGTAAAGTCGTCATGTCGCGCGCGAAGCATGTGGCGTATCGTGCGAGTTGTGCCTCATAGCGGTCGATGTCGCCTTCGGCCAGCCCTTTTTGCGGACCGAACACGGCCACCGCCCCCGACCCACCGAGCAGCGGGTTCGTCACGTCCGAGACGACACGCCATTCCACTTCTCGCGCTTCCGGCATAAGGTTCGACCAATCGACGGATGCGACGCGACCGATCTGGTGGGGCGAGCTCCAGAGCTCGTTTCCACGACTGTCATAAAATCGGACGCCGAGCGCCTCGAGCAGCCCTTTCCCTCCGTCGATCGTCGCACTGCCGCCAAGCCCGATTGTGATTCGCCTCGCCCCGCGCAGAAGTGCCGCCCGCAACTGCATCCCGGTCCCGTACGTACTGTAACGCCAAGGGTCGAGCGTCTCGACGAGCATGAGCCCGGACACCTCGGCGAGTTCGATGACCGCTTCACGCGAAGACTCGGACCAGCCGAATCGTGCCTGACGCACCACGCCGTCGAGCCCCGAGACCGAATCGGTGACGACTTCGCCTTCCGGATGCGCCGCGAGCCAGGCGTCGAGAAAACCTTCACCCCCATCTGACACGGGTACAGTCACAATGTCATGCCCTTCGAGTGCGCGTGCCACGGCCGCGTTCGCCTCAACGCTTGAGATCGACCCTTTGAACGAGTCCATCGCCACGACAATCAACATGTCATCCCCTCCTCACCTTTAGTGTAACGTAAAAACCGCTCCTCCGAGGAGAAGCGGCGTGACTTATGGACGAAGTGATGTGACGAGTCCCATCATCTGATCGCTCATCGAGAGTGCCCGGGAGTTCATCTGATAAGCACGCTGGGTGATCGTCATATCGGTCATCTCTTTCGTCAAATCGACGTTCGATGACTCGAGCGTCCCTTCGATCAACAAGTTGCCGAGTGGACGGTCGACTTCGGTCTGAAAATCGGCCGAGTAGATGTTGTTCCCCATCGGGCGAAGTTCCGACGTGTTGCGGACCTCGACGATATCGAGACGTCCAAACTGTTGTTCGACCCCGTTCACGCTGGCGACGACGACGCCGTCTTGACGGACGCGATGGTTCGTCGCTTCGTTCGGCATCGTGATGCGGTTGCCGTCATCACCGAGCGTCGCGTTCCCGTTCACATCGACGAGCGTCGTCTCGGCACCGACCGACAGTTGCAGGTTGCCGTCCCGTGTCACGCCCGGACCGTTCGGCGTCTCGACGACGAAGAACTGTCGGCTCGCCTTCAAGAAGACGTCGAGCCCGCGCTCGGTCGCTCGAATCTGTCCGATATTGAACTGTTGCGAGATATCGGCGACATGCCCCCCGACCCCAATGCGAATCCCGTTCGGCGTGTCGCGCCCGACTTCGAACTCGGGACGCGGCTGATTGTTGTACGCCTGTGACAAGAGCGACGCGAAGTGTCCTTGCTGGCGCTTGAACCCAATCGTGTCGACGTTTGCGATGTTATGGCCGGTCACGTCGAGCTGACGTTGCAACTGCGTGAGCGAGTTGACCGAATTATAAATGGACTGCATACGTTTCCTCCTTATCGAACCCGAGCGATTTCGATGGCTCGCTCGGCACTCTTGTCATACGCTTGGACGACCTTTTGGTTCGCCTCGAACTGACGATACGTCATCATGAGGTCGGCCATCGTCTGGTCGAGATTGACGTTCGCCTCCTCGATGAACCCTTGTTGGAACGTGACCGGCGCGAGTGCGGGTGCATCCCCGTTCACGCGGTAATCGTTCCCGACTTGCTCGAGCGTCGCCAAGTCATCGACTTGATAGGCACCGAGCGTCGCCACGTTCTCTCCGAGTGACGTGATTTGTCCGTCCGCAGACAGTGTGAACTCGCTCGACGGCAGCTGGATTCGCGCGCCGGCGTTCGACAAGACGTATCCACCGTCAGCTGAACGAAGGAATCGCTCCTCGTCGACTGCGAAACGGCCGTTCGTCGTGTAAAGCGTCTCGCCGTTTTGTTCGACCGCGAACATCGGGGCACCGGTGAATCCGGCCGGCGCCTTTAAATAGACGTCCGTCGGGCTGCCTGTTTCCGAGATGCTACCGGCTGAGAAACGCGGCATCGTCTCTTGAAGATAAACACCGGTCGAGAGCGTCCCAACCTGACCTTGTACCCGTGAGCGTCCGTTGCCGGGGTTGCTCACTTGGGCGAGCAACATCTCAGGAAATGACCGAACGACCCCGTTCGATGCCTTGAATCCAGGCGTCCGCACGTTGCCGAGGTTGTTGCTTAAAATCTCTTGCTGGCGTTGCAGCGCGTTCATCGCACCGGCCGCCGTATATAGTCCGCGTAACATGATCGTCTTCCTTTCGTCCTCAAACGTGTTCTACTTTCTTTATCGTACCAAACGAAGGAATCATTCACCGTTTTTTGAAAAAAAGATGAAGAACAATTATGATTTATTTATGTTCGGTAGTAGATAATAAATAATATGATATAATTATTTTATAATCGTATTTCATGAAGGAGGAACGTGCCATGGCTCGTCGAGTTACAAATGACCGCTCTAAAGTCGTCGTGAGAAAAGTAGGCGGTTCAAAAGGCGTAACGTTACCAAAGGCGCTTTCTGCGGACATTGGAGATCAGTTTTACATTCAACAACATCATGACGGAACGATCATCCTTACGCCTTTAGAAAAACCAAAAATCCTGAAAAACGTATTTGCTGATGTGAATGAAGAGACGTATGCAGATTTATACGAGGTCATCCTTGAAGAAGTAGGCAAGGAAGCAGAGTAAACACATCACGTTTCTTTTGGAAGGAAGCCAAAAATATGTCATCTTCATTGAATAAATTACAGCGACCCCTCGTCGGAGAGATTGGCTATATCGATTTTGACCCAAGCGCCGGATCTGAAATTCAAAAACGGCGCCCTGCGATTGTGATTAGCCAAAATGATTTCAATCGAACTGGATTTTGCATCGTTTGCCCAATCACCCATACTGAAAGACCTTTGTTTGTTCGTATACCCGATGGATTACCAGTAGAAGGTTACATTAACGTCATTCAAGCCAAGTCAATCGACTGGAGGGCCCGACGGTGGAAACGAACGACGACGTGTCCAGTCGAAGCGTTAGAACAAGTTCAAGAAATTGTAGCCGTAGCCATTCTAGGTGAATGTTCGATCATTCGAACTTAGGTTTGCCTGAGATATACAAAAACGAGTTCGTCTCCGCTTGAGAGACGAACTCGTTTTACGATTCGACGATCGGCAATTCGACGACCATCGTCGTCCCTTTGCCCGATTCAGATTTTGCATAAATCGTTCCACCGTGAGATTCGACGATCTCTTTACAAATGGCGAGCCCAAGGCCGGTGCCTCCAATATTGCGGCTTGCTTCACTTTGTACGCGGTAAAACTTCTCAAACAAGCGTTTGGCATCCTCTTCTGATACGCCGATTCCTTCATCTTCGATGGCGACCCGGATGACGTCGTCATCGCATTCAACGTTGACGGTGATATTCCCGCCGTCGGGTGAATATTTAATCGCATTGTTCAGGATATTCGAGAACACTTGACGAAGGCGAGCCGGATTCCCGGAAATTTGAAGCGACTCGTCACAGTCAAAGTGGAACATGTGCAGCTCCGTCGAGCCGGCATATATCTCGAGCACATCTGACAACATCTCATATAGACTTTCGATTTTGAAATCTTGTTGGTCGGCGCCTGCTTCCATCTTCTGCACGTCAAGTAAATCCGTGACGAGCCGCTCGAGGCGCTTCGTCTCACTATTGATCATACTCAAGTAGCGTTTCCGCTTCTCCTCGTCGACGTGGCGCGTGGCCAACAGTTCGGTGAATCCGAGGATGGAGGTGAGCGGTGTCCGTAGTTCGTGCGAGACGGTGGCGACAAGCTCCGTCTTCAAGCGATCGATTTCAATCTCTTTTGTGACGTCACGTGAGACAAACATCAAACCGAACCGTTCGTCCTTCAGTTCAATCGGTTCGGCGTACATCCGTACGATACGTCTACCCTGTTGCATCGAGTACGTAAACGTCTCATCGAATATTCCCTCGCGTCGAGCTCGATTTGTAAAGCGGAGCAACGCCTCCCGATCGTCGATATGGCTCATGAACGGCTCATAGAACGTCTCGATTGGGTAAAGACTTTGACGATGTTCATACGGGACCGGCTGGTCATACAAATCGAACAGCGCCTGGTTACCGTACATCTTGCCGTTGCTTAACTCTTCAAACACGATGGAATCGCGCATCGTGTGTAAGATGCGGGCCGTCTTCTCCCGCTCTCGTTCAAGCGCATCGTGTTGCCCGATGAGCGAGCTCGACATCTCGTTGAACGCCTTCGACAGCTGACCGACTTCGTTTTTGAGCGGTTCGATTGGAATGAGTGCCGCATGCGGGTCGAGCGCGAGCCGTTCACTGTTCGAGATGAGCGCCTGCAGTTGTTTCGTCAAACGGACGACATACGGCTGCAAACTCACGAACAGAATGAATACCGCACCGAGTAAGACCATGAGCCACATCCACTGTGCGCGCGCGAGCTGTTCGGACAGCGATTCACGAAGCGAAGTCTCTTGGAAATCGAGGTCGGCCCGATAATCGGTGAAGACCGACTCCATGTCGACGATGCTCGCGCTCATGTCGGCCGCACTCTTCGAGTTCAATTTGAAACGTGTCTGATTCGACGTCGCATTTTTCGGCATGAGTTGGCCGACGGTCGCCATCTGAAGGAACGGTTCATCAATCTCGCCATTCGCTTTGGCGATGACGTACCGTTCCAGCCCTGGCATGACACGGGTCGTATAAATCGTGAATAACAGCCGAGCGTCTTTTGCGAACGTCTTCTCTTCTTCATTGACGGCCCGCTCCTCGAACCACGTCGTCTGTTCATCGATTCGCGTCTGGGCGCTCCGCACCTCGTTCAAGAGTGCGTCTTCTCCGAGCAGGACGTGACCGCGCATCTCGTATTGCATCGATTGCCACGTCTCGAACAAGTCCGTCGCGCGCGAACGCTGTTCACTGATGCGCTCGAGTTCGACGGTCGTCTCTTTAATCGCTTGTTGTGTATAAAAGTATGTGCCTAGCGACGTGAACGTAATCAAGGCCACGAGCACATAAAAGATTGTCAGCACTTGACGGCTGATTCTTGCTTCAATCCAACGTTTCATGGTTCGCCTTCTTCCCTTTAAGTGTTTGCTCCTCTATTCAAGCCTCCCGCTATTCAAACGGGACGTTTTCGTGTACGATTAGGTGACATTCGTCACATCCGTTCAAGACAGGCCTCGGCCTTTTGACGGAATGTGATAAGTATACCGTTGTCTTCTCACAAGAAACTCACAAGTCTGAAGGGAATGTGCCCATGACCCGTAAACATATTGGGCTGATGCTCGTCATCATTCTCGTCGCCATCACGAGCGGATTAGTGCTCACGCGCGGCCAGACGATTGACAGCACGGCCACCGTCACCCGGGGTTCGGCCGATTTGACCGAATCGCAAGTGACAGAACACATCACCCGGCTCGACGGAACGTGGCGTTTCCAATCGAGTCTGCTTGACGCCGTCGACCGACAATCTTATCGTAACGTCCCCCATGTCACGCCCCACGCCACCGCGACGTATGAGGTCGATGTTGCGTTACCTCCCGGACAATATGCACTCCGTGTCCCACAGAACCATCCACACGTCCGTATCCTCATCGATGGCGAACCGGCAGATCCTGTCTATTCTTCCGTCAAACAAGGAGACAGACAGGCGTATTTAGTCCTGCTCGACCCACATTCATCCGACTTCCGCCTGACGATGCAAGTAAGCGGATCAACCGGCCGACCGACCGGGCTTGAGGACAGTCTGTTAATCGGTCCAGTCAACAACATGCTGACGCTGCAAAATGAACTGTTCAGCTACGACTTCGTGAACGTGTTGATCGCCTGCTTGATCTTCCTGTTTTACGCCATCGTTTCTGTCTTCCACCGGAAAGAATCGATTTATTTATACGGGGCGGGGTTCTTTTTCTTGATCGCTTTGTCACTGTTGACCCGCGACCAAATCGTGTTTGAATTCATCCCGGTGATGGCTTATGTCGTCGCCCATAAAGTCAGCCTCATCGCCGTCTTGCTCAGCGTCTGTATGCTCATCGAGTTCGCCATCCGGCTCGAACGTGTCCCGTACGAACGGTTCTTGCGGCTCGCCACATACCCGCTCTACGTCTTAAGTGCTGTCGCCATCATCATCCCATACGCGGTGCATGGCTGGTTCGACTACGCCGCCTGGATTTACGTCTTGTTCATCGCCTTCTTTTGGACCGGCCTCAACATCAATTGGCTGTTCGAGCGCAAATCGACGGGCTACCCGCTCGAGTTCCTCATCTTCACGTTGGCGATGATTATCGGGTACATCGGACAGACGATCAATATTCTGATCCCACATCCGAACCAAGACACGTACACGAGCATCTTATCGCTCATTTATTTCGTGCTCATGTTCACGTTGTTGCCGGTACACTTGTCGACCGACAAGCGGCAAAAGCAAGAAGTCCAGACGTTCGCCGCTCAGAGCGAAATCTCGTTCTTCAACGCGCAAATCAAACCGCATTTTCTCTATAACACGTTCGGGAACGTCATCGCGCTCTGTTATACGGCCCCGAACGAGGCGGCACGACTGCTCAGCCACTTGAGCACATACGTCCGCTTCATCTTCGAGAACGGTCGGACCGATTCGAACATCACACTCGGGCAAGAACTCGAGATGATCGACTCGTATCTGTCCATCGAGCAGACCCGATTCAACGATGCCTTCACCATCATCAAAGACATCGATGACAGTCTATTCAACGTGGAAGTACCACCGCTCCTCATCCAGCCGCTCGTCGAGAATGCGCTACGACACGGTCTGATGAGAAAAGGTGGCAACAAACGGCTCATGTTAGCGGTACAAGACCTCGGATCGGCGATTGAGGTCCGCATCGCCGACAACGGTGTCGGCTTCGACCCGAAACGAACGGCCATGCCGACGAGCGGGATTGGCATCCCGAACGTCCGCAATCGCATCGCCTATGTACCGAATGCCACATTCACACTACAATCGGAAGTCGGAGTCGGCACGAACGTCCTTATCCGCCTTCCGAAACGAGAAAGGATGAACGTCCCGAATGCGCACGATCTTGATTGAAGATGAACAGCACTTATTGCGGATGATGGAACGCATCGTCCAAACGGAGCCGAACTTGAAATGGATGGGCTCGTTCCACGACCCGAAAGAAGCCCTCACTTTTTTAAACAACCAAGACGTCGACCTTGTGTTTCTCGATATCGAGATGCCGCATATGTCTGGTGTCGAACTTGCGAAACAGTTGCCGAAGACGACACAAGTCGTCTTCACGACGGCGCATAGCCAGTATGCGGTCGAGGCGTTCGAATTACAGGCGACGCATTATTTGTTGAAGCCGATCACGGAAGATCAGATTCATGCGTTGATGCCGCGCGTCATGAAGCGGTATGAGTCGATTTTACATTCAGAGCGGCACCGGACGTGCACGATTCAGTGCCTCGACCATTTCTCCGTCAACACGCAGGACGGCGACCTCGTCAAGTGGCCGACGCAAAAGACCGAAGAGTTGTTCGCTTACTTGATTTATCATCGTGATAAGGTCGTCAACAAATGGCTCATCGCTGAGACACTCTACCCAGAGATTGACGAGCCGCAGCGCGCGCTCCATAACGTCTACAATCTCGTCTATCGCTTGAAGAAGACGCTCGCCGATTACAACTTGAGCATCTCGGTCCAAACGATTAACAACGGGTACTCGCTCCGTCTCGATGAGGCGTGCACATGTGATTACTACGCATGGCTCGATGCCGACCCGAAACCGATGCCAAAAGAAGAGGTGGCCGGTCGCCTCTTCGTCGACAAAGACTATACGTGGCACTGAAAAGGCGCTTCTCCAATGCATCTGGAGAAGCGCTTTTTCATCGTCCGGTAAAGCCCCCGTCGACGTGCAAATGTTGACCGTTGACCCACGCCCCGTCCGGTCCCATCAAGAACGCGACGAAGCGGGCCGTATCTTCCGGCGTACCGACGCGTCCGTGCGGGAAGAACGGGACGAGATGATCGTGTAACGTGTCATCAATCCAGCCCGAGTCGGTCGGTCCCGGGTCGAGGGCGTTCACCGAGATCCCGTAGCGCCCGGTCCCGTTCGCGAGTGCCGGTGTGATGGCGATGAGCGCCCCTTTCGTCGCGATGTAGGCGAGATTGTTCGCGTCCGGTCCACCCGACACCATGAACAAGATTCGTCCGTCGTTTAGCCCGGCTCGTTTATATCGCTCGATGAAGGCGAACGTGAGCCCGAGCGTCCCCTCATTGTTGACGAGGTAGTGCGCGCGCAGCGTCTCGGTCGTAAATGAGTCGACGTTTACGTGGCGCTCGAACGTCGCATTGTTGATGAGACGACTCGGCACACCGAGTGTAGCCTCGATCCGGTCGAGCAACCCTTCTGCGTCACCTGACGCCAAATCGTACGCCTCATGGGCCACACGTGCGCCTAAGGTCTGTAACTCATCGACAAACTGATGAATGAAATCTGGCTCTGCCCCGACCCCGTCCGTCCCGTCAAACGGGGTCCAGTGCGTGAGATAGAGGTCGTGTCCTTCTTTCGCAAGCTTTCTGGCGATTGCCGCGCCGATGCCTTTGTCGCGGCTGACACCGGTGATTAATGTGAGTGGTCGCATGATGTTCCTCCGATTCGTTCTGATTTTAGATCCCTCATTCATTCACAAATCGGTGCCATGACGATTCCCCTCTCTCCTTTTGATAAATCTAGTGTATCAGACATTTTCCCAGGAAATGAAAAACCTGATTCGCGCGCAGAGGCGTGAATCAGGTTACGGTTTACTTCAAACGATCCAAATGTTCGAGCATGATGCCCGTGCCGTGTGCGACGCTGAGCGTCGGCTCTTCGGCGATCATGACCGGCAATCCGACACGCTCGGCGACGAGCTGATCGATGCCGTGCAGGAGCGAGCCGCCCCCTGTCATGATGATGCCGCGATCGATGATGTCGGCCGCGAGTTCCGGCGGCGTCTGTTCGAGGACGCGCTTCGTCGCCTCGACGATTTCGTTTGCCGATTCGGCCATCGCCTCACGGAGTTCTTCTGACGTGATCGTCACCGTACGCGGCAATCCACGTACCATGTCGCGTCCACGGATGTCCATCGTCTCGTTGCGTCCACCTGGGAAGACGGTCGCGATCTCTTTCTTGATCTGCTCGGCCGTCCGTTCCCCGATGATGAGTTTGTGCTTGTCTTTGATGGCACGGAGGATATCCGTATCAAAACGATCACCGGCGATTTTGATTGTCTCACCGCAAACGATGTCACCCATCGACAGAATCGCGACGTCCGTCGTCCCGCCACCGATGTCGACGATCATGTGGCCGACCGGCTTCCAAATGTCCATGCCCGAACCGACGGCTGCCGCTTTCGGTTCTACGGCGAGGAACACTTCTTTGGCGCCCGCTTTTTCAGCGGCTTCCCGAATCGCTTTCGCTTCGACCGGCGTCACGTTCGCCGGCGTACAGATGAGCATGCGAATCCCACCGAAGAAACCGCGTACTTGAATCTTTTCGACGAAGTGACGGAGCATTTCTTCCGTTGTCGCGAAATCGGCGATGACGCCGTCACGGAGTGGACGGATGGCGACGATGTCACCTGGTGTACGACCGACCATCTCGTACGCTTCTGTGCCGACGGCGAGAACTTTCCCCGTCGAGCGTTTGATGGCGACGACTGATGGCTCGTCAAGGACGATGCCGCGGCCTTTGACGTGGATGACGACGTTTGCTGTTCCTAAATCAATCCCGATATCTTTTGAAAACATGATGTATAGGTTCCTCCGTTCATTACTTCATTGAAAAGAGCGAGAAGAATCTCCTCGCTCCTATGAGTCTATTAATTAGTTGTTGACCATTTCTTCAGCGACTTCGACTGTCCCTTCGATGCGCTCGATGTCGGCACCGAGTGCTTGAAGTTTCTTGTGGAAGTCGACGTAGCCACGGTCGATATGATATAAGTCGCCGACACGAGTCTCCTCGTCGGCAATGAGGCCTGCAAGCACGAGTGCTGCACCGGCGCGAAGGTCTGTTGAGACGACTTCGGCACCTTGGAGGCGAACGCCACCTTTGATGATTGCGGAACGTCCTTCGATTTTGTATGTCTGCGTTCATGCGGCGGAACTCTTCCACGTGCATGAAGCGGTTTTCAAACACCGTTTCCGTAATGACTGATGTGCCGCCAGCTTTTAAAACGAGCGCCATCATTTGTGCTTGGATGTCAGTCGGGAAACCAGGGTGTGGCATCGTCTTCACATCGACCGGCTTCAACTCGTCCGGCGCGATGACGCGCATGCCTTCCGCTGTGTCTTCGAACTGAACACCCATCTCTTCCATCTTCGAGATGAGCGGGCGAAGGTGCTCACGCTCTGCCCCGATGACTTCGATGTCGCCGCCTGTGATGGCGCCTGCGACGAGGAACGTGCCCGCTTCGATGCGGTCCGGGATGATCGAGTGCTCGGCACCGTGGAGCTTCTCCACGCCTTCGATGCGAATCGTCTCTGTACCGGCACCGCGGACGTGTGCGCCCATACCGTTCAAGAAGTTCGCGAGGTCGACGATTTCCGGCTCTTTCGCGACGTTCTCGATGACCGTCGTGCCTTCAGCGAGGACCGCCGCCATCATGATGTTCTCTGTCGCGCCGACAGATGGGAAGTCGAGGTAAATCTTCGCGCCTTTCAAGCGACCGTCGACTGACGCTTCGACGAAACCGTTGCCGATGACCGTCTTCGCACCCATCGCTTCGAACCCTTTCAAGTGGAGGTCGATCGGACGTGACCCGATCGAGCAACCGCCCGGCATCGCGACGCGCGCGTGACCGAGACGAGCGAGAAGAGGACCCATGACGAGGATCGAGGCACGCATCTTGCGAACGTACTCGAGTGGTGCCTCGTCTTTGATTGTGCCCGAGGCGTCGACTGTGACTTCGTTGTTCGCTTCATCGAATGCGACCTCTGCACCGAGGTGGCGTAGTACTTTGTTAATCGTGTATACGTCGGCGAGACGTGGTACGTTTTGAAGTACCGATTTTCCTTCGCTCGCCAATAGAGTGGCAACCAATGTTTTGAGTACGGCGTTTTTTGCTCCTTCTACACGCACAGTACCTGACAATTTACGTCCTCCACGGACTACAATCAAATCCTTCATATCTCTCTTTGTCCTCCAACTTCGTTAATTTTGTGTTCTATACGTCGATATCCGCAACTTCCGGATGTGGTTATGTCGATTGCTATGATGGTTTGTGAAACGTGACGTCCTTCATCAGGTTTGAATCAAGAATAATAGCAATAAAATAATCTGATGAAAAACGGCATGTCAGACGAGTTTATCCTACACGATAAACATATAGGAATCGTTACAGCAGGATTACAGTTTGTTAATGGTTTTAAACATCACTGTAATGGTGCGAGTGCCTGGGCCAATCGGATATACTCCAAAAAGAACTGGGCGATGAGTGAACCGAAGACGACGGCCACGAGAACGCGCAAGACGGCTGCCTGCGGGCTCCTCACTTGATTGAGCACTTTGTCCCATTTGACTGGCATGAGTGCCCACCACGCGACGTAAATCGCTACGATATAAATGACGAGCGATAATACGGTGTTTAGCATCGACGATTCCCCTCTTTTCAAAAATTCGTACCATTTTTAATCATAGCATGTCGCGACAGAGAAAAAAAGACTTAGCCTCAACGGGACGATTCGGTTCGTTTCATTGAATCAGCTCGCTTTCTCATTTAAACCGCATACAAAAAGGGACGTCATCGGCGTGTAGCCTTACTACAGTAATTGACGTCCCTTCGATATTTCAAACATTATTCACTTTTTTCGTCGAACGTTTGGGCCCAGCGAATCGCCTGGATATAGTAAGGCGACCAGTCCGGCGCCGACTCATCGACCGGCACCGTCAAATGTTCATACGCCGTCACCGCCTCGAGCAACCCACGGAGCGCGTTCCGTTTCCCGAGGAGCGCCTCTTTGACGACCGGTTCGACCGGGAGTTCCGATACGAGAGACGTCATCGTCTCGTCCAAGATGACGTCGAGCGATGAGAAGATGCCCGTGATGAACGCATCGAACGGTTTCACCTCAGGCGTCGAATCGGCCGCGATCAACTCCATCATCTTCCCGCGGATGACGCTTTGTTTAATCAATTCTTTCGACTCAGACGTCTGCATCTCCCGTAAGAGCATCAAGTACGACCAGCGCCGCAACTCATCGAGACCGATGCGGGCGACGGCCTGTTCAATCGACTGAATCGTGTGCCGTCCTTTCTGGTATACCGTGTTGACCGAACGCAGCATCTTGTATGACAAATCGACGCTTCGCTCAATCAAACCGGCAATCCGACGGAAATTCGGCTCGGGACAGTCAAGTTCCTTCAACACTTCGACGAGCGTGTGCCGGAGCGGGTGCACCTCGGCGCCATGGACGACGGTCGGCTTGCTGAAGAAGTAGCCTTGAAACATCTTATAGCCGAGCTGCTTCGCCGTCTCGTACTCGAGCGGCGTCTCGATTTTCTCGGCTAAAAATTCGACGCGATGGCCGAGGGCGTCGATGAGCCGCTTCTGTTGCTCGACGGGCGTCGCCTGATAATCGATTTTGATGATGTCAGCGAGACCGATCAAGGGCCGGTACTTCTCCTCGAACACGAAGTCGTCGAGCGCGATCGTGTAGCCCTTTCGGCGGAGGGAGCGCAGTGCGGCGAGCACTTTCTCGGTCGGTTCGACGTGTTCGAGCACTTCGACGACGAGCGACTGGCGCGGCAATAAGGCCGGCACTTCGCCTTCAATCAAGTTTTGCGGGAAGTTGATGAACGCCCGCGTCCCCTCGGTCAACTCCCGAAAGTTGAAGACGAGGTAGGCGTTATGAATCACGTCGGCGGTCGCTAACGCGTCGTCGACGTGTTCGAATATATTCTTCTCGCTGCGGCGGTACAACAGTTCATAACCGCAGACGCGTAATTTCTGATCAAAGATCGGTTGTCGCGCAACGTAAACTTTCATCCCTTTGCTCTCCTTTTGTTTAGTCCCGTCTTTATTATCGGCATGAGCCGTCCGCTTGTTTACTGCTTTTCCCAAATCCCGTCGAGACTTTAGACCTATTATAATGAAGGAACACGACAAAAAAACCTCCCCACCGAAGTGAGAAGGTTAAGCAATCAGTCTTTCATATCGCGAATGCTCAAGCGGTTGATCGCCTTTTTGAGCGCGAGCTCCGCACGGCGGAATTCGATTTCCGAGATTTTCGTGTCTTGAAGACGACGCTCGGCCCGAACTTTTGCCGCAGAAGCACGGTCATAGTCGATTTTGTCCGCCATTTCGGCTGTTTCAGCTAAGATCGTCACCGTATCGGGACGAACTTCCATGAAACCGCCGCTGAGTGCGATCAGCGTGCGTCCACCATCTTCGTGGCGCAGTTTGAGGATCGAGATGTCGAGCGGAGTCACCATCGGGATGTGTTTCGGTAAGATACCGATTTCACCGGTCACCGATTTGGCGATCACCATCCGCGCCTCGCCCTCGTAAGCTGCGCCATCCGGGGTGACGACGTTGACGTGAAGAGTATTCATCGTCTAGTTTCCCCCTTCCGCGTAGGTCTTAGACCAACGTCTTCGCTTTTTCGATGACGTCTTCGATTGGACCGACGAGACGGAATGCATCTTCCGGGAGATCATCGTGTTTTCCATCGAGGATCTCTTTGAAGCCGCGCACAGTCTCTTTGACCGGTACGTACGAACCTTTTTGGCCTGTGAACTGCTCAGCCACGTGGAAGTTTTGTGACAAGAAGAACTGAATCCGACGGGCACGGTGAACCGTGAGCTTATCGTCTTCTGACAACTCGTCCATCCCGAGGATGGCGATGATGTCTTGGAGTTCTTTGTAACGTTGGAGCGTCTGCTGCACGTCACGCGCGATTTCGTAGTGCTCTTGCCCGACGATGTCAGGTGAAAGGGCACGTGAAGTCGAAGCGAGCGGGTCAACGGCCGGGTAAATCCCCATCTCCGAGAGACGGCGCTCAAGGTTTGTCGTCGCATCAAGGTGAGCGAACGTTGTCGCTGGAGCCGGGTCTGTATAGTCATCGGCTGGTACGTAGACCGCTTGAATCGACGTGACCGATCCTTTCGCTGTCGACGTGATTCGCTCTTGAAGCATACCCATTTCCGTCGCGAGTGTCGGCTGGTAACCTACGGCAGATGGCATCCGGCCGAGAAGGGCCGATACTTCCGAACCTGCCTGTGTGAAGCGGAAGATGTTATCGACGAAGAGAAGAACGTCTTGTCCTTGCTCGTCACGGAAGTATTCTGCCATCGTAAGACCCGTCAAGGCAACACGGAGACGTGCGCCAGGTGGTTCGTTCATCTGACCGAATACCATCGCTGTTTGTTTGATAACGCCTGAGTCCGTCATCTCGTGGAACAAGTCATTTCCTTCACGCGTACGCTCACCGACTCCTGCGAATACAGAAATCCCGCTGTGCTCTTGCGCGATGTTGTTGATGAGTTCCTGGATGAGGACGGTTTTCCCTACACCGGCACCACCGAAGAGACCGATCTTACCACCTTTGATGTAAGGGGCGAGCAAATCGACGACTTTGATACCTGTCTCGAGAATTTCAACCTTCGTCGACAACTCGTCGAACGTCGGTGCTTGACGGTGAATCGGTGAACGACGCACTGTCGGGGATACTTCTTTATCGTCAATCGGGTTACCGAGAACGTTGAAGACACGACCGAGCGTCTCTTCCCCTACCGGTACCGAAATCGGTGAACCTAAGTCAAGTACTTCCATGCCGCGGCGAACGCCGTCCGTCGAGTCCATCGCAATCGTACGGACCGTGTCATCACCGAGGTGAATCGCCACCTCGAGCGTCAAGTCGACACTTACATCTTCCGCCGATGTCGCCACGTGCGTGACTTTAAGGGCGTTGTAGATGTTTGGTAAGTGGTTGTCGAACTTAACGTCGATAACTGGGCCCATGACTGCGACTACGCGGCCTTTCATGCCGTATTCGTTCATCGTGTTAGCCTCCTACAATCTAGAGGGCGAGCGCTTATTCAAGCGCTGCCGCACCTCCGACAATCTCTGTGATTTCTTGTGTGATCGCCGCTTGACGCGCGCGGTTGAACTTGAGCTTGAGTCCACGGATGAGTTCATCCGCGTTGTCCGTCGCGTTCGACATCGCCGTCATCCGCGCCGCGTGCTCCGATACTTTCGCATCGAGGAGCGCGCCGTAGATGAGTCCTTCCGCATAACGCGGGAGGAGCGCTGCTAAGATCGTTTCTTCTTCTGGTTCATATTCATACATCACATTCGATGCGGTCTGTTCGATATTCCCAAGCGGGAGCAGTCGATCGATTTTCACTTCTTGGCTGATAACAGAGATGAATGAGTTGTAGCAAAGCTTCAATTCATCAATCTCGCCGTCACTGAACGCGCCGACCGTCTGCTTGACGATCTCTGCGACTTCAATGAATGATGGCTGGTCGTTTAGTCCTGTCATCGCACTGTACACCGGAATGTTCCGTGCCTTGAAGAACTGAACGCCGACCTTCCCAATCACATACAGACGATACTCGTCCGTTGAATCGTGTTTTGCCTTCAATTCGCGATACACGTCACGAAGGACGCTGGCGTTGTATCCACCAGCTAGTCCGCGGTCAGACGTGATGACGATATAGCCGGTCCGTTTGACGGGACGGACTTGAAGCATCGGGTGTGTTGCACCTGAAGTACCGCCGGCAATCGACGAGATGACTTCCTGCAACTTGGTCATGTACGGCTTGAAGTTGGCGTTGCTCCCTTGAGCACGGTTCAATTTCGAGGCCGACACCATGTTCATCGCTTTCGTGATTTGCTTTGTGCTTTGGGTCGAGGTGATCCGCATCTGGATCTCACGTAATGATGCCATTTCGATTCACCACCTTAATAGACGCTCGTCACCGGATTAAACCGATGGCGAGAACGTCTTTTTGAATTCCGCAATTGCATCGACCATCGCCTCGTCAGCAGGAAGGTTTCCTGTTTGACGGATTTCGCGGCAGAGGTCTGCACGGTTTTGGTCGAGCCATGCGTTCATTTCTTTTTCGAAACGACGGATGTCTTCGACTGGGATGTCATCGAGATGACCTTTCGTGAGCGCGTAGATGATGATGACTTGTTTGTCGACCGAGAGCGGTGCGTTCAAGTCTTGCTTCAACACTTCAACGGTACGTTGACCACGGTTGAGCTTCGCTTGTGTCGCTTTATCAAGGTCAGAACCGAACTGGGCGAACGCCTCGAGCTCACGGTATGACGCGAGGTCAAGACGGAGCGTACCCGCAACCTTCTTCATCGCTTTCACTTGAGCCGAACCACCAACACGCGATACCGAGAGACCGGCGTTAATCGCAGGACGTACCCCAGAGAAGAAGAGGTCCGACTGAAGGAAGATTTGACCGTCTGTGATCGAGATAACGTTCGTCGGGATGTACGCCGAGATATCCGACGCTTGCGTCTCGATGAACGGAAGGGCTGTAAGCGAACCGCCACCGAGTTCGTCGTTCAACTTCGCCGCACGCTCAAGAAGGCGTGAGTGGAGGTAGAAGACGTCACCTGGGTAGGCTTCGCGGCCTGGAGGACGACGGAGAAGAAGCGAGAGCTCACGGTAAGCTGCCGCTTGTTTCGAGAGGTCATCATACACGACGAGGACGTGTTGTCCGCGGTCCATGAAGTACTCACCCATCGATACCCCAGCAAACGGCGCGAGGTAAAGAAGCGGGGCCGGCTGTGAAGCCGATGCCGAAACGACGATCGTGTAATCGAGGGCGCCGTTTTGACGGAGCGTCTCAACTACGCCACGGACAGTCGATTCTTTCTGACCGATCGCGACGTAAATACAAATCATGTTCTCTTCTTTTTGGTTGATGATCGCATCGATCGCGACCGAAGTCTTACCAGTCTGACGGTCACCGATGATGAGCTCACGCTGTCCGCGACCGATTGGTACGAGGGCGTCAATCGCCTTAATCCCAGTTTGGAGCGGTTCGTGAACCGACTTACGGGCCATAACGCCGTAAGCTTTGCGCTCGATCGGGTTGTAATTGTCCGTCACGATCGGTCCGAGACCGTCGATCGGTTGTCCGAGCGGGTTGACGACGCGTCCGAGGAGCGCCTCACCGACCGGTACTTCCATGATGCGGCCCGTACGTTTAACCGAGTCGCCTTCTTTGATGCCTTTATAGTCGCCAAGGATGATAATCCCGACGTTACCTTCTTCTAAGTTTTGCGCCAAGCCCATTACGCCGTTTGAGAACTCAACGAGTTCCCCGGCCATAACGTTATCGAGTCCGTGTGCACGTGCGATCCCGTCACCTACTTGAATGACTGTACCTGTCTCACTGACTTCGATTTCAGAGCCGTACGAAGCGATTCGCTCTTTTAGCAGGGCGCTAATTTCTTCAGCTTTGATCGTCATTGAATTCACCCCTATTTCTTACGCATTCAACAGTTCACGCTCGAGGCGTGTCAGTTTGGTTTCGATTGTGTCATCGTACGTCGTGTAACCGATTTGGACGCGGAGTCCACCGATGACCTCTTCGTCGACGACATTCTGTAATTGAAGCGTCTTGCCCACCTTCTGACCGAAGACGAGTTCGACTTCTTTTAAGTCCGTTGCCGACAATGGATAGGCGCTCGTGACGAACCCCTCTGCAATACCGCGGAACTCGTTCGCATATTCGCGGACGTAACGCGGCAACGCGCGAACTTCGCTCGCACGGTCGTTCTCGACCATGACGAGAAGTGTGTTCACGACGATTGTCGTCATATCACCAAAGCTATCTTTCAAAAGCTGTGCAAGCTCGCTGTCGCTGATTGCCGGATTCGTTAAGAGATCCATCAATTCAGGTGTCGCGTGGAGCACTTCATCGAGCAGACGCACTTCCGCTTCGACTTGGTCGAGCGTGCCTTGTTCCCGCGCTAAGTCGAAGAGCGCTTTAGCATAGCGTTTTGCTAGAGATGCGTTCATTAGTTAGCACCTTTCGCTTTTGACAGGAAGTCTGTGACGAGGGCACGTTGTTTCGCTTCGTCCCCTTTAAGGTCCGTACGAAGGACGTGGCGTGCTGCCGAAAGCGCCTGTGTGACGACTTCCGTCTGAAGCGATTGTTTCGCAAGCTCACGCTCGCGCTCGATCGCTTTCTCAGCCTCGACTTTAATTTGTTCGGCTTCCAAACGCGCCTGCTCCACCAAGCGTGCTTGTTCTGCTTCAGCCTGACGACGACTTGAATCGAGCATTTCTTTCGATTCCGTACGTGCCGCGCTGAGCGCTTCACGTTGTTCGACGACATAAGTTTCCGCATCTTTGCGGCTCTTTTCAGCGAGCTCAATTTCGTTCGCTACATACTCTTCACGCTGTCTCATCATTCCAAGGAGTGGTCCCCAAGCAAATTTCTTCAACAGGGCCAAGAGTACGAGGAATGTGAAAAGTGTAAAGATCATATCCAGGATGCGGAGGCCTTCACCGCCAGCACCAGCTGCAATCATCATCGTATCCATGCATACCCTCCTCTTGACTAAATAAGTGAGGGAGACGTGCTCCCTCTTCCAATTTTCTCGTTAACTCGGAATCAAGAGTTGAGGAGAAGGAAACCGACAGCCACACCGATGATCGGGAGGGCCTCAACCAAACCGATACCGATGAACATTGTTTGACGAAGTTCGTTTTTGAGTTCTGGCTGACGTGCTTGTCCTTGTACTGTACCGTATACGATGAGACCGTTACCGATACCTGCTGCGAGTGCTCCAAGACCGATAACGAGTGCTGTTGCAAGAAGATTCATTTGTTCCATTGTGTATATTCCTCCTAAAAGTTAAGTAAATAGTTTTTTGTGTTCAACGCTTTGACGAAGGCGAATCAATGCTCGGCTGAAGCCTTGTGCCCGATGTACACCATTGCAAGCGTCAGGAAAATGTAGGATTGGATAACCCCGATAAAGATTGAGAAACCTTGCCATAAAATCATTGGGAAGATTGCGAACACAGCACCGAGCGGATTTAGTGCCCCTTGCGCCGTAATTGCGAGTCCCAAGATGATGGTAATCATGATTTCACCGGCAAAGATGTTACCGTAAAGACGCAGACCGAGCGTCAAGGTGTTCGCGAACTCCTCGATAAGCTTGATCGGCAATAAGAACCAGACCGGTTTGACGAACTCTGCCGAATAGTGCTTCAACCCGTGCAGCTTCACGCCGTAGTAGTGCGACATTGCAACGACGAGTGTCGACAACGCCAATGTGACATACGGGTCGGCTGTCGGCGAGTTAAACCATAAGTAGTGGCCGGAGATGACGTTAAACGGTAGACCCATCAAGTTTGAGAATAGAATGAACAAAATCAATGTCATCCCGAACGAGATAAAGCGTCCCCCTGTCTTCCAGTCCATCGCACTCGAGATGACCCCGCGTACGAATTCTGCAAAGAACTCCATGAAGTTCTGTTTGCCAGTCGGCTTCATTGCCAAGCGTCGTGTTCCCCAGACGGCGAACGTGAAGACGAGCAGTGAAGCGATCAGCACCGTAATGACGTTCGTCCAGCTCCCATAAAGCGTGTAATCTCCAAGTTGTAGAGAATAGGTGGGAAACTCATGACCCATTAGTATTCACCTCTTTTCCTGCTGAGCTGGGCAAGTGTGAACTCGCCAAATTGTATGATGTGGCCGGCGATTAGACCAGTTACCACCGCAATCAGCGATACTCGATCCTCGTAGAAGAGGCCGACTATCACGGCTAACGCACCGACTGCCATTCTTGAAACAGTCCCGTGCGATTTCGGGCGTCGTCCATGTTCGATGACGTCAAACATCCGTATGACGCTTCGATTCTGCATATGTAGAATGATGAGACTGGCGACCCCGCCTAGAAACAACCCGAGAAAGACCGGTTTGTACACAGGGATGATGAATGCACCGAGGAGGAGAATGGCGAACCATCCGATAAACCACTTCGTGTAACGCTTCATCAGCTCTTTCTGTGCTTTTCTGTCTGCTTGCACTTGTTGTAGATTCATTCGTCCTCTCCTGTCAATAAACTTCGAAGGGTGAGAACAAGCGCCGTGATCCCGAACGCCATGCCGAGAAGCACCGACACATTCCAACCAAACGTACCCCAGAATTCACGTCTCGCTCCGTATTGGCCGACGAGATAACCGATGACGATCGGTCCTGCAAGCGCGGTCGAGATTTGCGAGGCGAGCGAGGCGTAGGATAGGTAACGATTGTCTTTTTTCGCCATCCTATTCTCCCCTTTCTCTCTAGGAAGCTCGTCCTTCATCTTGTCGATTCACACTCGCGTGACCATCAAAAGTCACACAAGTTCAGAGTAATGGAAATGGCATAAGAAGTCAATGAATTTCACAATTATAAAAGCGCTTTAAATCAAGTCGTATCAAGGCTTTTACGCACTTCACAAACTAAATTAAAATCGATAAATTTTAAAA
Organism: Exiguobacterium alkaliphilum 12/1; assembly: GCF_000714435.1. GTDB lineage: Bacteria > Bacillota > Bacilli > Exiguobacteriales > Exiguobacteriaceae > Exiguobacterium > Exiguobacterium alkaliphilum. Next base: position 48,271 of record NZ_JJMW01000013.1, on the reverse strand, counting down.
AAGTATGAAGAAATGGTGAAATAAAAATGTTGAATTGATAACATTTCACAAAACGAACAAGATGAAGAATAGTTCAGTTATACCTCCACGTTTTGGAAAACACAACGGCAAACGACCCACGTTCACAAAAGGTTTTGAAACGGAAGTTGACCCGATTTTGAAATCGTTTACAACGTCCTGTTTTAGTATACCGATACCCTTTTTCCGCTGTCGAGGGGTTCGCCCGAATTTGTCGTGAGGAATGTCACAGTCGAATTTCCGACGACAAAAAGGCTGGAAATCCCCTCCCATCAACGTAGAATAGGTGGACAATCCCAATTCAAATCGCTACGATTACCGTGTAAGCGCTCTCTAAAATTGTGTCGATTTTGTGACTTTCGGAACCGGCGCCCGCATCCTCGCTCTTAGAGGCATGTCAGGAGGTATACATAATGGAATGGATTAACCACTTACAGACCGAGCTCGGCGACGAGATTGTCTTCACGGACGCGACGACCCGGCTCGCCTATTCGTTCGATGCGACCCCGAACTATCAAGCCATGCCCGACGCCGTCGTCGCCCCGCGTTCGACGGAAGACGTCCAAACCGTCCTGCGACTGTGCCATACGCATCGCGTCCCGGTCATCCCCCGGGGTTCGGCGACGAACTTGGCCGGCGGGACGACACCGCTCGCCGGCGGACTCGTCATGGATTTCCGTCATATGGACCAAATCCTCGAGATTGACGAGAAAAACTTGACCGTCACGGTCGAACCGGGTTGTATCACCGGTCATCTCATCGAAGCGGTCGAGGCGAGGGGACTGTTCTATCCGCCCGATCCGAGCTCGATGAAGATCTCGACGATTGGCGGCAACATTAGCGAGAACTCCGGGGGCTTGCGCGGTCTAAAGTACGGAGTGACCGCCGACTACGTACTCGCCCTCGAAGCGGTGCTCCCGAACGGCGAGCTTCTCAAAACGGGTGGGAAACTCGCGAAAGACGTCGCCGGCTACGACTTGACGCGCCTCCTCGTCGGATCTGAAGGGACGCTCGCCGTCATCACAAAGGCGACACTCAAACTCATCCCGCTCCCTGAGACGAAGCGGACGATGCTCGCCCATTTCAGCGACTTGGACGGGGCGGCGCGGACGGTGAGCCGCATCATCGAGAGCCGCATCATCCCGGCGACGCTCGAGTTCATGGACAAGAAGACGATCGAGGTCGTCGAGGCGTACGCGAACATCGGATTACCGACCGATGTCGGTGCCTTGCTTCTATTGGAACAGGACGGCCCGAAGGAGATCGTGCGCCGCGATATCGAGGCGATGCACGCCATCTGTCTCGCCGAAGGGGCCTCACTCGTCGAAGTCGCCCGAGACGAGCTCCACGCGGAGACGCTCCGTTATGCGAGACGGACGGCGTTGTCCGCACTCGCCCGCCTTCGCCCGACGACGATTTTAGAGGATGCGACCGTGCCCCGGAGCGAGATCGCGGAGATGGTCCGGCGCATCGAAGCGATCGGCCGAAAGTATGAAATCGAGATTGCCACGTTTGGTCACGCCGGTGACGGCAACCTGCACCCGACCGTCGCGACCGACGCCCGGGATCTTGAAGAGATGGAGCGTGTCGAAGCCGCGTTCGCGGACATCTTCGCTGCCGCGCTCGACCTCGGCGGGACAATCACAGGCGAGCATGGCGTCGGGGCGATGAAGGCGCCATATCTCGAATGGAAACTAGGCGCGGCCGGCATCGGTGTCATGAAAGGGATAAAGCTCGCCTTTGACCCGCACGGCATCATGAACCCGCAAAAGATGTTCGCGAAGGCAGCGAAAAAACGGCTCGTGCAAGGAGGCGGCGTATGAGACAGTCTGAACAACTCACGACGCGCATGACCGACAAGCTCGATTACGAGGAACTGCTCGGCTGCATGCGCTGCGGCTTCTGTCTCCCGACGTGCCCGACGTATATCCGCTCGAAAGACGAGACGGCCTCCCCGCGCGGCCGCATCGCCATCATGAAAGGCGTCGTCGATGGCTTGATCGAACCCGACGCTGGCGTCGAGAAGACGCTCAACGAATGTCTCGGCTGTCTCGCCTGCGAACCGGCTTGTCCGGCCGGGGTCCGTTATAGCGTCTTGTTAGAAGATGCGCGGGCCGCCATCACCGAGCACAAACGGGCGACGGGCCAAATGGACATCCGGGAGCGCGTCATCCGCAAGGTCGTGTTCGACGGCTTGTTCATGAACAAGGCGAACATGGAGACGGCGACAGGCTTCCTTCGTTTTTATCAACAGTCCGGTGTGCAGACGCTCACGCGGAAACTGCACATCCTCGACTGGTTCCCGGACCAGCTCCAAAAGATGGAGGCGATTTTGCCACCGGTCCCACCGAAGACGGAACGACGTCGTCGTCCGGAACGACTGAAGGCGACGGGTCAACCGACGGCCCGGGTCGCCTTCTTCAGCGGATGTCTGATGGACACGATGTTCTACGAGACGAATGCGAACACGATGAAGTTGCTCCAGGCAGCGGGCTGTGACATCGTCATCCCGGACACCCAACAATGTTGCGGTGCCCTGCACGGACACGCCGGCGAACAAGCCGGGGCCGTCCGACTCGCGAAACAAAACATCGAGGCGTTCGAAGCACTCGACGTCGATTACGTCATCACGAACGCGGGCGGGTGTGGGGCGTTCCTGCTCGGTTACGACCATCTGTTGAAACAAGATCCCGCCTGGCTCGCGCGCGCCGAGCGTTTCAAGGCGAAAGTGAAAGACTTCGCCTCGATTTTGATTGAGGTCGGCTTCCTCGACCGGGTCACACTCACGTTGCCGAAGCAAGTCATCACGTATCAAGACTCGTGCCATCTCCGAAACGTGCAACAAGGCGCGCTCGCCCCGCGACTTTTACTCCAAGCGATTCAAGGGACGACGTACGTCGAACAGCGCCACGCCGATCACTGTTGCGGCTCGGCTGGCGTGTACAACTTACTCCAACCTATCATCGCGAACGACATCCTCGAGATGAAGATGGGCCACGTCCGGGACACGGCCGCCCAGACGATTGTGACCTCGAACCCGGGCTGTCATCTGCAGATGCAACTCGGCATCCAAGAACACGGGACCGACTCGATGCGGGCCGTCCATTTAGCCGATTTATTGGCGGAGGCGTTACCGAATACGTAAAGGAGAAGAGCCCACGCTCTCCTCTTTTTTTGTCGTCCCATACATTCCCCTTCTCGGATTCACACATACTTCACAATTCCGATGATTTCACATGGAATTAAAGTTTACACACTTTTTCACATGGGGTAAGAATTAAATATAGACGGTTCTACCAGTCTGTCGAAATGTGTAAACAGAGAAAGGGGTTTTCAAATGGAAGAGAGGCAGTGGCATACGCTATCGATTCACGAGACCGAGGACCATCTCGATACCGATATCGATCAAGGGTTACGTGAGGAGACAGCGAAAGAACGAATCGAACAACACGGGAAGAACGTCCTTCCCGAGCCAAAGAAAGACCCGAAGTGGCTGAAATTCGTACGACAGTTCAATGACGTCCTCATTTACGTCCTGTTGGCCGCCGCCGTGATTACGGCCGTACTCGGCTATTGGTACGACACGATCGTCATCGCGCTCGTCGTCCTCATCATCGGGATTATCGGTTACCTGCAAGAGAACAAGGCTGAGCAGGCACTCGAAGGGATTAAGAACATGTTGTCCCCGTCCGCCCTTGTCCGTCGTGACGGCAAGCGCAAGGAAATCGAGGCCGAGTACCTCGTCCCAGGTGACATCGTTTATTTGAAACCGGGTGACAAAATCCCGGTCGACCTTCGCCTCATCACGGCGGAGAACATGAAAGTCGAGGAGTCGGCCTTGACAGGTGAAGCGATCACCGTCGACAAGACGCTCGACCCGCTCGAAGAGAAAATCGGTCTCGGTGACCGGACGAACTTGGCGTTCTCCGGGACGTCGGTCGCTGCCGGTACAGGTAGCGGAATCGTCATCGCGACCGGTTCGAAGACCGAACTCGGTAAAATCAACGCGTCCATCGCCGAAGTCGAGAAAGTGCAAACACCGCTCATCCAGCAGACGCAACGCTTCGGGAAGACCGTCGCGAGTGTCATCGCCGGCGTCGCCGTGTTCGCCTTCATCTTCGGCTACTTCTTGCGTGACTATGAGACGGCCGAGCTGTTGCTCGCGGTCATCGGTCTCGCCGTCGCCGTCATTCCGGAAGGACTACCGGCGATCATTTCCATCATTCTCGCCCTCGGCGTCCGCCAGATGGCAGACAATAAGGCGATCGTCAAAAACTTGCCGTCCGTCGAGACGCTCGGTGCCGTATCGGTCATCTGTTCCGATAAGACCGGGACGTTGACGAAAAACGAGATGACGGCTCAGAACATCCAACTCGCTGACCGCACGCTCCGTGTGACCGGTTCGGGTTACGCGCCGGAAGGTCGCATTGAATTTGAAAACGACGTCTACTCGAACAAGCAAGACGAGATTCTCAATGAGATTCTCCTTGCCGGTGTGACGTGTAACGATTCAGACTTGTTCTTCGACGAAGAGTCGAAGCAATGGATGATTACGGGCGACCCGACGGAAGGCTGTTTGCTCACGCTCGGAGAGAAAGCAGAAGAGTCGATTCGACCGCTCCGCGTCATCTCGAAGATCCCGTTCGACTCGGCGCATAAATATATGGCGACACTCTCGCCACGTGACGAAGCGCACGTCATGTACTTGAAAGGTGCACCGGACCGCTTGTTCTCGATGGCCGAGGCGAGTGACTCGAACTTCCCGACAGAGATGTGGGAAGAGAAGATGACCGACCTCGCTAAAAAAGGGCAACGTGTCATCGGTGTCGCCAAACGCACTTTCAACACATCAAAAGAGAAGATTGACCATGACGACTTATATGAAGGAATCGAATTCCTCGGGCTCATCGGCATCATGGACCCACCGCGTCCCGAGGCGATCGAGGCGGTCAATGAGTGTCAATCGGCCGGTATCCAAGTGAAGATGATTACCGGTGACCACAAAGAGACGGCCATCGCCATCGGAAACGAGCTCGGCATCTCGACAGAAGCCGGCGCGCTTCAAGGGACCGAGATTGACGATTTGACGGACGAGGAACTCGCGGACGTCGTCGGGCAGTACAACATTTTCGCCCGGACGAGCCCCGAGAACAAGACGCGTCTCGTCAAGGCGCTCCAGACGCAAGACCATATCGTCGCCATGACCGGTGACGGGGTCAACGACGCCCCTGCCCTCCGCCGCGCCGACATCGGTGTTGCCATGGGAATCAAAGGGACAGAAGTATCGAAAGAAGCGGCCGAGATGGTGCTTGTCGACGATAACTTCAACACGATCTTCAAAGCCGTCAAAGAAGGTCGCCGTGTATACGACAACTTGAAGAAGACGATTCTCTTCATCTTGCCGACGAACGGGGCGCAAGGATTCGTGCTCCTCATGAGTATCTTCCTTGGCACACAGCTCCCGCTCACGGCGCTACAAATTTTGTGGGTGAACATGGTCGTCGCCATCACCCTCTCGTTCGCCATCGCGTTCGAGCCGCTCGAGCCGTCGACGATGAAACGGGCGCCGCGTCCGAAGAAGACGCCGCTTCTGAGCCGGTACTATATCTTCCGGATCTTGCTCGTCTCCCTCATCATCGGTGGCGGGACGCTCGTCTACAACCTGTATATGAACGCCGGTGACTATAGTGTCGAATATATCCACACGATGACGCTGAACACGATCGTCATCGCTCAGATGTTCCACTTGTTCAACGTCCGGGTCGAGACCGAACCGGCCCTCAACCGCTCGTTCTTCGAGAACCCGATCGCGTTTTACGTGTCAGGGGCGCTCATCGTGCTCCAGCTGTTCATCACGTACGTGCCGTTCATGAACACCGCGTTCGGCACGACGCCAATCGCCGCGAGCGACTGGATCATCCCGTTCGTCTTCGGTATCGCCGTGTTCTTCATCATCGAACTCGAGAAACTGATTTCACGCAACGTGATGAAACGGAAGTAATCTTAACGAGAAAAGGAGCGACGTCTACGGGCGCCGCTCCTTTTTTCGTGCAGGTCAACTTTACCTTATCCCGTTTTCCAGTCGTTTCAAACCTTATTTTCAGAAAAAGATGTTTACATTTTCATAACAAGGGAACATAAAGGTTATGTGAAAATAATTTTAGGAAAGAGTTGAGTTGATGATTGAATTTAAAAACGTGAAAAAAACGTTCAAAGCGACGACCGTTTTGAAAGAGATGAACCTGACGATCAACAAAGGTGAGCTCGTCGTCTTTATCGGACCTTCCGGTTGCGGGAAGACGACCTCGCTGAAAATGATCAACCGGTTGATCGAGCCGACCGAAGGCACGATCATCGTGGACGGTCAAGACACCCGCAAGATGGACCCGATTGAACTGCGGCGCCAGATGGGCTACGTCATTCAACAGACCGGCCTCTTCCCGCACATGACGATTCGCGAGAATATCCAATTGATTGCGGGTCTCGAAGGCCATGCCGAGCAGGACATGGACGCCCGCACCGAGCACCTCCTCCGTATGGTCGGACTCGCCCCCGACCAATTCATCGACCGCTATCCGAGCGAGCTCAGCGGTGGTCAACAACAGCGCATCGGCTTCGCCCGCGCCCTCATGAACGACCCCGAGGTCATCTTGATGGATGAACCGTTCAGCGCCCTCGACCCTGTCACACGAAACGACCTGCAAGAAGAACTGTTCAACCTACAAGAAGAAGTGAAGAAAACTATCGTCTTCGTCACCCATGATATGGATGAGGCGATCAAGCTCGCTGATCGCATTTGTATCATGCGCGACGGAGAAATCGTCCAGTTCGATACGCCGGAACAGATTCTCCGAAACCCGAAAGACGCGTACGTCGAATCGTTCATCGGAAAAAATCGGATTTGGAACAGCCCGGAATACATCAAGGCGAAAGACATCATGATCACCGACCCGGTGTCGATTAGCGGCAAACGGACGGTGCTCCAAGCGATTGAGATTATGCGCTCGCGCAAGGTCGACAGCCTACTCATCACCGACCGTGACCGGACACTTGAAGGGCTCATCAAACTAAAAGACGTCCACGGCATCCAAGACAAGACGAAGCGGCTCGAGGAAGTCATGAACAAAGACTACGCCTACGTCTCAAGCGAGGACTCGCTCCTCGACATTTTGGCCGTCATGAACGAGACCGACCAAGGCTATCTTCCCGTCGTCACCGGTCCGATGTTAAACGGACTCATCACACGCAGCAGCTTGCTTTCCGTCCTCAGTGAGCAGTTCATGCAAGAGGAGGAAACGAAATGAATACGATTCAATCATTTTTCAATTACTTTGCGAGCAACACCGACCAAATCGGGACGCTCTTACTCGAACACTTACAGTTGACCGTCTTTGCGGTCTCGCTCGCGGTCTTGCTCGGTGTCCCGCTCGGCATTTTGATTTTACGGACGCCGCGGCTCGCGAAGCCCGTACTCGGTTTGACGAGCGTCGTCCAGGCCGTCCCGAGTCTCGCACTCCTCGGTTTTCTAATCCCGTTCATCGGCATCGGGTCGACGCCGGCGATTATCATGGTCGTCCTCTACTCGCTCCTCCCGATCGTGAAGAACACGTATACGGGACTGTCGAGCATTCCTGGTGACACGCTCGAATCGGCCAAAGGGATCGGCCTGACCGATCGCCAGATTTTAAGTAAGATTCAGTTACCCCTCGCCTTACCGATCATCATGGCCGGTATTCGCATTTCTGCGGTCACGGCCGTCGGACTGATGACAATCTCGGCGTTCGTCGGGGCTGGCGGACTCGGCTATCTCGTCTTCGCCGGGATTCAGACTGTCGACAACAACCAGATTCTCGCCGGGGCCATCCCAGCTGGTCTTCTCGCCTTGTTGATCGACTTCGTCGTCAGCCGTATCGAGTATAAAGTCGCACCGAACGGCATCGTCCTCGCCGACGGCCGCATGAAGAAGAAGACGCGCCGATCGAAGAAAGTCGTAAAACCGGCCTTCGTCATCGCGACAGCGTTCGCGCTTCTCCTCGGCGGTTCGATTTACGCGTTCACGCGTGAAGACGATACGATCGTCGTCGGCTCGAAGAACTTTACCGAACAACTCATTCTTGGAAATATCGTCGCCGACTTGATTGAAGAAGAGACCGACTTGAACGTTCGCCGACAGCTGAACCTCGGCGGGACGCAAGTCGCGTTCAGCGCCATCCGCACCGGGGAGATTGACACATACGTCGAATACACCGGCACCCTGTCGGTCGACGTGTTGAACCAAGCGGTCGACAACGATCCCGACGCCGTCTACGCGAGCGTCAAACCACAGATTGAGGAACGTTTCGACGTCCAGACGCTCGACCCGATCGGATTCAACAACACATACGCGATCGCCGTCAAACAAGAAGACGCGGACCGTTATGCGCTAGAGAGCATCTCGGACCTCGCCGCCGTCAGCGACGAGCTCGTCTTCGGCCCGACAATCGAGTTCTCGAACCGCGAGGACGGGTATCTCGGCTTGAAAGAGACATATCCGCTCCGCTTTAAAGATGTGAAGCCGGTCGATGGCGGCCTGCGCTATACGGCGCTCATGAACGGTGAGAGCCAAGCGATTGACGGCTTCTCGACGGACGGGTTGTTGAAACGGTTCGAACTCGTCGTCCTCGAGGACGACCAACAGTTCTTCCCGCCGTATTACGCCGTGCCGCTCATCAACGGCGACACGTTGCGCGAGCATCCCGAGCTCGAAGGCGTGCTCAACTTGCTGTCCGGCAGAATCACGGACGAAGTGATGCAAGAGCTGAACTACCTTGCGGACGTGGAGAAACAACGTCCCGAGAAAGTCGCCCGTGACTTCTTGGTCCGTGAAGGACTCATCAACGAATAATAAAAGACGAACCGAATCGCTTTCACGATTTGGTTCGTCTTTTTGATTACTTCGTTCCGAACAATCGGTCACCCGCATCGCCCATCCCTGGGACGATGTAGCCGTGGTCGTTCAATTTCTCGTCGAGGGCAGCGAGATAAATCTCAACGTCCGGGTGTTCGTTTTGAACACGCTCGACGCCTTCTGGTGCTGCACAGAGGCAAGCGAGCTTGATCGACTTCGCGCCATGCTTTTTAAGTGCCGCGATCGCGTCAGCAGCCGAGCCGCCTGTCGCAAGCATCGGATCGACGACGATGAAGTCACGCTCCGTGATGTCCGTCGGCAATTTGAGATAGTATTCGTGTGGCTCGAGCGTCTCCGGGTCACGGTATAGACCGATGTGACCGACTTTGACGTTCGGCATCATTTTGAGGAAGCCATCCACCATTCCGAGGCCTGCCCGTAAAATTGGGACGATACCCAATTTCTTGCCGGCAATCATCTTCTGCGTCGATACCGAGACCGGTGTCTCAATCTCTACGTCTGTCAATGGAAGGTCGCGTGTAATTTCATATGCCATGAGCGACGAAACTTCGTCGACGAGCTCGCGGAACTGCTTCGTCCCCGTCTCTGCTTTGCGCATAATCGTCATCTTGTGCTGAATCAATGGGTGGTCATAAACGTGTACTTTTCCCATCATGCTTCACTCCTCTCTCAATCTCTCTTGAGCATTGTACCCTAACCCCCTGCAAAAAGGTAGGGTCAACTTCTGTTTTCCAAGAGGTCAGACGAAACCCCGAGGACAGCATCTCTACCTCGGGGTCTCCCTCTATTTTACAATTTGAAGAATTTAAAGAAAGCGGCCGTCTGTTGTTTCGCTTTGCCGCACATCTTGCCTTTCGGGGCATCTTGTTTCGTAACGTGGGCATGTTTTTTCGCTTTCACAGCTTTTTTCTTGACGTGCTTTTTCTTCTTTTCATCTTTTTTCGATGTGACTTTCTTCTCGTCCGCGACTTTTGGCGCAGATGAAGATGTCGTCTGGGCCGGAGTTGTCGCTTTCACCGGGGTCTTCGTCGGTTTTGCGACCGTCTCGGTCTTCGTAACTGTTTCAGCCGGTTTCACCGTCTCCGTCTTCGTGACCGTTTCAGCTGGTTTCACCGTCTCCGTCGTCGTGACCGTTTCAGCCGGTTTTGCTGTCTCCGTCGTCGTGACCGTTTCAGCTGGTTTCGCTGTCTCCGTCTTCGCGACTGTTTCAGCCGGTTTCGTTGTCTCGGTCTTCGGTGCCGTCTCGGCTGGTTTTACTGTCGATTCAGTCGAAGTCGCTGTCGACGTCGGTGTCGACGGCGCCGGAGCAATCGTCGCCGTGCGTGTGACGAGGCCCGCGTTCCAGTTCACATACTCATCCGCCTCATGGAAATGGATGAACCCTGCGTCTTTCGCGAGCTTATGGCTCTCGGCACTTTGCCGCGTCGAAATCGTGAGCGTCTTCACCGAGTGTTTCGTATCGACCGCTTGTAATTTCTTAATCATGTTTTGTGACCATGCGTCGCTCTTAATCGTGTCGGCGTTGAAACTCTCCCACATGATGCCATCGACATAAGGTGCCGTCGAGGTCTCGAGCGTGTCGAAGCCCCAGTTTTGGACCATGGCGATGTCGCCGTATTTCGCCCGCGCTTGCTTCAAGAAGTTGACGAGCCCATCACGTTGCTGTTTGAGCACGGTCGGATTGTTCAAATGCTCATTGTCGATATCGCCGACCGTGTCCATGAACACGCCGTCGATTCCTTTGGCGATGACTTGGTTTTGAATTTCCGTGAGCAACAAGCCTTGGAAATGCGTCGAAGCGATATTTGTCAAATACGAATCCCATTCCGGATAATGGACGCGCTGACCGTTACGTGTGAAGAAGTCCCCTGCTTGGAGCTTCGACATGAGACCCGTGTTCCATGTCGCGACTTCCATGACACTAATATATCCGAGCACTTTCGTGCCGCGTGATTGAATTAAATCGATTTGCGCTTTCGTGTAGTGCAAAGGCTCGATGATGACGAGATCGTAGTTTTGCATATCCTTCAGAATCGCATCTGTCGGATGGCCATAAAACACTTGATAGTTTTTCACACCGTCGAGTGGGTTCATCGTTTGCGCCCCCGATTTTGACATGTTTACACTAAGCATTAACAACACAACTGTTAGAGACAACATTAACTTTTTCAATTTCACTACCTATTCCTCTCCTGATGACGAACAAAACGTGGTGACGGACGATGGGGTAAATTGAGGGTTTCTCTAACTCCTCCTTTATCCATATAGTGACGAAAGGTATAGTGCTGTGTGTTTTATGAGTATATCGGTTATATGTAGGACTTATTAAACCTTCGCAAAAAAAATTATAGGATAGTTTTCCAACGAAACATAGTATCAATTTGACAACAAAAAACCGCTTTTCTGACATACTTTCGTCATAAAGCGGGTATACTTACATTTTTATTTTTTGAGTTTGATTCGATGACGCCAGCAACTCTTTCAGCTGTACAGCATCTAGACCGTATTCGGCCCCGGTATGAAGGTCGACCACGAACACGTCCCCGCCGGCGACATAGACGTCGAGGTTTTGTTCGGACAATCGCTCGTGAAGCGAAATCGTCCCGCGATAAGTAGCGGTCGTCGGTACGCGCGACGGGACGACTTCTGTCAGCAACTCGAATAGCGCACGGGTATTCGGCCCATCGAGATGGACGATCGTCCCGTCTTGTTCATACGTGGCCAACCGCACCTTCTCGCTTGCCGGCGACAAACTCATCAACGTCGTCGTGAGCGGCAATCGGACGCTGCCCCACACCTCGATGACCGTCCCGTAACGTTCGGACAAGGTAAGGGACGACTCGTCCCCGACTTGGCCGATCGGTTCGTCCGAGACGATGACGCGCTTCAACAGTTGGCGACGCGACCCGTCGAGCACGACCGTCGCTTCAGTCGTATCGAGATACACATGTTCCCCGACAAAGATGTCCGGTAACACTTTCCGCTCGAACGCGTCCTCCGTCCCGATTTGAAGTGTGACGCGCCCGTCGGTCAGCTGGGTCAAGAACGTATACCCGCTCGTCCGCTCGGCTTTAAAGACGAACAACCCCGACTCGATCGTCCGGTCGAGCGTCCGACCGTTCCGTTTCACGTCGTACGTGACGTAAAGCGACCCGCTGTCTGGGGTTTCATAACGAAACATCGACCCCGCCAGCACGCGCTCGTGTTCCGCATCGATACGAAATCGCTCGTTGATGAATGACGTGTCAAACGCCGGCTCAAACGTCATCATCCGCTTGGCTTCTGTCTCTTTTACGTCAGCTGCTAGCGGTTCGAGCGCCTCGATCGGTTCGACTGCAAACGTCCGTTCGAACTGCTCATAACTGTTTGCACACGAGACGTAACGCGTCTCGCCGCTCGCCCAGTAGCTGACCGGTCTTGCTCCCTAGCTCTTCATAGACTGGGTGAACGTAGGTCGCCTCCGACACTTTCGCCCGCTGCGCCGGCAAGATATCCGTCGGTTGCTTCTCGCAATATGTAAGAATATGTTTCTTTATTTCCAATGGTAATTCCATCCCACTCGTCTGCTTGAGCGCCGTCGCGGCGAGCGGACGCATCTCGATCGCACTCATCGAGTTCGCACCACAACCGCTCAACATTACACACAGAAGGGGAATGACCCAAAACGCCCGCATCACCTGGCACCTCCGTCCCCATTTGGCCGTCCCTAGGATACGACCCCCTAAAAATTCCTTATTCATCATATCATATATGTTGTTTCGATTATGTTTTCAGAAGTGTTACGATTTGAAAAAAGGTGCCACCGCGCGTGGCACCTTCCCTTATATGCGTGTATTAGTCGTCGTCACGATCGTCGTCATCATCACGATCATCATCGTCGTCATCGTCGTCATCTTCCAGCTCAATCTCTTTCACTTGCTCTTGCAGATTCAATTCAAGCTTGACGCGGTCGCCGGCTTTCGGCATCCCGTCATCGAGTTCATAGCGCGCTGCCAATGGGAACGTCAACTGTTGCCCTTCTCGTTCAATCGTCACATCACGGTCGGACATCTTGATGAACGTGCCGTAAATGTCGAAGTCGTCGTTCTCACGGTCGACTTCCTTCACTTCGTTGTTGCGGTTGAACTCGAGTTTGACGCGATCGCCCGATTTCGGTGTGTCATCATCGATTTCATGACGGGCCGCGAGCGGATACGTCGACTCTTTGCCGCTAAAGCTGATTGTGACGTCACGGTCCGTCAAGGCGACGAGCGTGCCGTACAATTCATAGTCATCGTCGTCATCGACAGAACGGATTGGGATATCGCCTGACTGTGCCGGCTCAGCCGCATCATCATTCGTCTGGACTTGTCCGTCGTCTCGTGCGTCATCTCTTGCATCGTCAGACCCGTTCGATCCGCTGCTCGCACTGTCAATCGCCCGTGGGACGATGACCGTGTCCGTCTTATCGTTGGCGACATACAACCCAATCCCGGCAACGGCGAGTACCGCCAAGCCGACGCCTAAAATCCATCCAATTAATTTCATGTTCAATTCCTCCTCGTTTTGTGTGGTGTTCCTGATCTACACCTTTATCATAGAAGGTCGACCTTAGAGCACCACGAGGATTCCATTAGAGAACGATGAGAAGTTGCGAAACTTCTTTCATTTCGTGACGTAAAAGACGCTCCCGCTCGGTGCGTTGGCGTAACTCCCGACGGTCCAGCCGTTCAAATCCGCCACCTCTTTCGCGATGGCGAGCCCGAGCCCGCTACCACTCCGGTCTCGCGCCTCATCGAGCCGATAAAACCGGTCGAACAGCCGCCCCCGTTCCTCTTCATCGAGCGTCGGCCCGTGGTCACGGACCTCGATCCGTGTCGGCGTCATCGTGACGCGCGTGTCCTCGGCATACTTCAAACTGTTGTCGATGAAAATGACGAGCAAGCGCTGAAGCGAATCGCGATGACCTTGCCACTGCCCCGTCGCCTCGATTGGCACCCGTTTACCGTGCGAGCGTTCGAACCGTTCCTCGAGCTGACTTGCTAGCTGCGTCAACTCGATCGCCTCGGACTCGACTTCTTCGATTGTAGGGAAACGGCTCAACTCGAGCATCGGTTCAATCAAGTCTTCACGCATTTGGCGCGACTCCGTCAAAATATGGTCGATCGCCTCGTCACGGACGGCCGGGTCGCTCTGCCCCCAACGCCGGAGCAGTTTGGCATAGCCTTCGATGACCGTGAGCGGCGTCTTCAGTTCATGTGAAACATCGGCGACGAAGCGTCGTTGTTGGTCCATCGACCCTTCGACCCGACCGATCATCTGATTGAAGCCGTCCGCGAGCGTCGCCACTTCGTCCTCGTCAGAGCCGACCTCAATCGTTTCGAGCGTCCCGGACGTGGTGATGCGTTGCATCGTCGCCTCTAGCTTTCGAAGCGGCGCGAGCCCTTGGCGGACGATCCATAAACTGCCGATGAACGTCACAGCGACGGCGATCAAGAAGATGATGACAAAAATCGTCGCGAGCGTGCGAAGCGTCTCACTGACCGCCGCATCCTCGAACCCGTAAGCGAGCCCGTTCGATGTCGCGATGACGAACCAGTCACCAATCAGTGCCGGCTCCCCGTAATTGACCGGGAAGCTCAGCCCGTCCGCGGTCGAACCACCGACGATGGCCCATTCCCCGTTCGCTTGCCGCTCGAGGACGACACTGTCTTCATGGAGCGAGACGACGGCGTCACGGTTGCGCGTATCTTCTTCTAACAGGCTGAGCGCTTGTCGCAACACGTCATAGCGGGAATCGATGATTTGGTGACGGGAGACGAGCCACGCGACCCCGAACGACGTGATGAGCAGAAATAACATGAATCCCGTCATCGCGAGGGCGATTTTCGTGCGCAGCTTCATCTTATTCACCACGCTTCAACATGTATCCGACACCGCGAACGGTCTGAATCCAACTGCCCCCGAGCTTCTTCCGGACATAGCGCACGTACACGTCAACGACGTTCGTGTCCCCGTAATAATCGAAACCCCAGACGTGTTCGAGCAATTGGTCACGCGTCAACACCCGCTCCGGATGTTCAATCAAATAGGCGAGCAAGTCGAACTCACGCCGCGTCAATTCCACATGCGCCCCGTTACACGTCACTTCATGACGGTTGACGTCGACGGTGAGGCCTTCATAAGAAAAAGTTCGTTCGCTCGTATCGGTTTGAATGTGTTGGCGCATCCGTAAGAAGGCACGAATCCGGGCGAGTAACTCCTCCATCTCGAACGGCTTCGTGATATAGTCGTCTGCCCCGAGGTCGAGCCCGCTCACCTTGTCATACCGGTCGCCTCGCGCCGTCACCATGAGCACCGGTAGCGTCGGTTGCTCGGCTTTGATGCGACGCACGACTTCGAGGCCACTCATGTGGGGCAACATGACGTCAAGGAGCATCAAGTCAATCCCACCTTGAAGCGCCCGCTCGAGCCCGGTCCGTCCATCGTGCTCGACTTCGACCGCATACCCTGCGTGCATCAGTTCGAGTTGTAACAGCCGTGCAATTTTAACGTCGTCTTCGACGACAAGAATCGTTGCCATCGTCTTCATCCTCTCTGCAAAAAACGCCGAGCAGTCCGCCCGACGCATCGTTATTCTGTTCCCGGATTGTTCAGTCGAAAAACGGCCGGATCGTCTCCGGAATCAGTTGACCTACCCGCGCCTCAAGTGAGTCGGTCCATCGTTCCACACGAGACTCGAATCCATCGGCTTGAAGCGACAGCTCACTTCCGTAAGACATCCATTGACCGAGCCAGTCGTTGCCCGTCACCGTAAAAAATAAAAATCCAAATACACCAACCGCTATGAGCGAGAGTGCCAACACACTCACGACCACGCCTCGCACCATCCGGCCAAACCAACTTGTTCTGCTACGTCTCATCCTATCGCTCCTTCATCTTTTTCTTCATGATACGAGAGTCACTTGAGAACGCTTGGTGAATCCGATTAGAATTTGATGAGAAAAGAGGCTGTAGCCTAAGCTACAACCTCAGTCTCCGGCAAGGACCGACTCGGCGATCGGTGCCCAATACGTCCCTTCCATCGCCGCGACTTCGGCGAGCGTCTCCCGGTAAGCCGCATCCCCGGCCTTACGCTCGGCGATCCCTTTCATCCATAAGACGTCCGCCTTGTACCCGGAATCGGGATACGTTTCGACATAGGCGGCATAGTCGGCAATCTCCGCTTGATTCAGCTTATTGTCGACGAGTAGGCGATAAAATCCGACCGCCTGCTCTTGTCCGGCTTTCGGCTCCCCGACGAGCAGCGCGTCCGCTTCCTCGTAGCGCTTATCCGAGACGAGCGACTCGACCTCTGTGAGCGGGATGACGGCCGGTGGTTCCGTAACAGGTTCCGGTGTTGCCTCTTCCGCCTGCAGCGCCTCGTTCTCTTGTTCGAGACGGGCCACTTCCTGTTCAAGTTCTTCGAGCCGCTCCGCGAGCGCTTCGTCTTCCGTGATCGTATCAACCGTCGGCTCGTTCACGGTCGGGACGGGTGCCGGTTCGTCGGGCCAGAGCGCCAAGGCGACAAGGGCGAGCACGATCGCAGCCGGTAACCCGAGCCATCTTTTCTCCCATTTAAAGGCATGCCGCCAGTCCGACAAGTCAGCATGGTTCATGACGGCCGGCGTGAACGAACGAAAGCGGCGCTTGGCCGCCTTCTTTCCGTTCGCTTTCACTTCGAGCGCGAGTCCGAGTCGATGGAACGCAGCCGGCACTTTCATCCCGAGAAGCGGTACAATCCGTTCGCTCGCCTCACTGAAATAACCGTGGTCGAGCAGCGTCGTGATGACACCGAATTCATTCGCCACAAGCCGAAACGTCGGGTCGTGCTCGCCTTTCCTGGCGAGCCATTCCGTCATGTCGAGGAGCGGCAGTGTCGCGAGTTCTCGGTCTGCGAGTGTCCGTGCGTCCATGCGTCAGCCTCGTTCCGGGTAGAGCGGGAACTTCGCCGTCAAACGACGTACTTCTTCATGTGCTGTCGCGAGCACCGCTTCATCTTCATGATTCGTCAATACTTGCCCAATCAACCGGGCGACTTCACGCATATCGTCTTCTTTGAAGCCACGCGTCGTCATCGCCGCTGTGCCGAGACGAATCCCGCTCGTGACGAACGGTGATGCCGGATCGAATGGGATCGTGTTTTTGTTCACCGTGATGCCGGCCGCGTCGAGCGCATGCTCGGCCGCTTTCCCGGTGATGTCGATGCCGCGGAGGTCGACGAGGAGAAGGTGGTTGTCCGTGCCGCCCGATACGATGCGGAGCCCCTCTTCTTCTAGCCCTTTCGCGAGCGCTTGTGCATTTTTAATGACTTGCGTCTGATAGTCTTTGAATTCAGGTTGGAGCGCTTCACCGAACGCTACCGCTTTCGCTGCGATGACGTGCATGAGCGGACCGCCTTGAATGCCTGGGAAAATCGACTTATCGATCGCCTTGGCGAACTCTTCTTTACAGAGGATCATCCCCCCGCGCGGACCACGGAGTGTCTTGTGCGTCGTCGTCGTGACGAAGTGCGCGTGCTCGACCGGGTTCGGATGAAGGCCGGCCGCGACGAGTCCAGCGATGTGGGCCATGTCGACCATGAGATACGCACCGACGCTGTCGGCGATCTCACGGAACTTGGCGAAATCAATCGTCCGCGGGTATGCCGAGGCACCAGCGACGATAAGTTTCGGTTGATGTTCTTTCGCGAGGGCTGCGACGACGTCATAGTCGATGTGTTCTGTCTCTTTGTCCACACCGTACTCGACGAAGTTGTATTGAACGCCTGAGAAGTTGACCGGACTTCCGTGCGTCAAATGACCGCCGTGCGACAAGTTCATCCCGAGCACCGTGTCGCCTGCTTCAAGGATCGTGAAGTAGACGGCCATGTTCGCCTGCGCGCCCGAGTGCGGCTGGACGTTCGCATGTTCGGCACCGAACAGCTGTTTCGCGCGGTCGCGGGCCATGTTCTCGGCCACGTCGACGAACTCACAACCACCGTAGTAACGGCGGCCCGGATATCCTTCCGCGTACTTGTTCGTCAATACGCCACCTTGCGCTTCCATGACTGCCTCTGAGACAAAGTTCTCCGAGGCAATGAGTTCGATGTTCTCCCGTTGGCGACCGAGCTCGTGTTGCATCGCTTCAAACAATTCCGCATCCTGCACTTTCAACTTCGTCGTGTTTACCATGTTGAAACCCCCTCTAAATGTCTAAAAATCAACACCCCCATCGTAACATAAGCTTCTTTTTTTGGGTATCGTCTAATCTAGTGGCAAGTCGGGTATCATATGAGAGAAGACGACTAGAGGAGGGTATTTATGATTGAGACAAAACAAATCACGATTACTCCGTTCGATCGCGAACGGACCGTTCGGATTTACACGCCGGCCGACTACGAGACGACAGACACGCGGTATCCGGTGCTTTATATGCACGACGGACAGAACGTGTTCAGTGACGAGGATGCGAGTTATAAGATGAGCTGGCGTGCCGGTGCATACTTAGATGCCTCAAAGCGTGACTTGATTATCGTCGGAATCGACTCTGCCCCTGGCGAGATGCGGCTCGACGAATACGGACCGTGGGAGAACCCGTACATCGGCGAGAGCTTGCTCGGTCAAGACGTGACGCTCGGCGGTCAAGGCTCAGCGTATATCGAATATATCGCCCAAGAGTTGAAGCCGATGATCGATGCGAACTATCGGACGAAGCCGGACGAAACGGCGATGATGGGCAGCTCGATGGGGGGATTAATCTCGATTTATGCCGCTTGCGTCTATCCTGACGTCTTCAAGCGTGTCGCTTCGTTGTCCTCGGCGTTCTGGTTCAATCAGACGGAACTCGAGCAGTTGATTGAAGCGAGCGATTTGAAAGGCGTTGAACGGCTTTACATGGACGTCGGCCGTAAAGAAGTCGAACAGCCGACGGCGGACGGGCCGACGAACGAGATGTATCTCGAGTCGAGCGAGCGTGTCTACGCCCTGCTCCGCGATAAGGTGGAGCATATCCGCTTCGAGGTCATCGAAGAAGGCGTGCACAACGAAATCGCCTGGCGCGAGCGGTTCCCGATGGTCGTGTCGTACTTGTTCAGCGAGGACGTATAACGCAAACGAAGCCGGTCCATGACGGACCGGCTTCGTTTATTTGGCTGGATAGTGCGCCCGCGGGCCACCAATCAGTTTCGGACGGGTGATGGCGAACGTGACGTACGCCTCACCGATCTGTTTTGCCGACAAACGGACGGGAATCGCGACCGGCTTCAAATGCATACCGATCAACGTCGAGCCGATGTCGATGCCGGCGTCCGCTTGAATCGCTTCGACGACGCACGGCGCGTCCAAACGTTCATACGCCTTCTCGGCCATCGCGCCCCCGGCCGCCCGAATCGGGACGACGGTCACTTCCGTCAACCCGAACTGTTTTAACGTCCGACGTTCGACGGTGAGGGCACGGTTAATGTGCTCACACCCTTGGAAGGCGAGGTGGACGCCGGTTTTGTCCCGAAACGTTTGGAACGCCTCGATGAATTCCGAGGCGACATCCATCGACCCGGCCTTCCCGATCGTCTTACCGAGCACTTCACTCGTCGAACAACCGATGACGAGAATCTTTTCCTCATCTAACGGAAACCGTTCATGCAACTCCGTCAATAAGTGCAAAAGCTCCGTCTTCATCGTCGTCACTTCGATTCGTACGCACTCATCTTGTCGACACGGTTCGAGTGGCGACCGCCCTCGAAACTCGTGTCGAGCCACGTCTCAACCAAATCCAAAGCAAGGCCTGGTCCGACGACCCGCTCACCGAGCGTCATGATGTTCGAGTCGTTATGTTGACGTGTCGCCTTCGCGCTGAACGAGTCATGGACGAGCGCGGCACGAATCCCTTTCACTTTATTGGCCGCAATGCCAATTCCAATCCCTGTGCCACAAATCAAAATCCCACGGTCGAACTCGCCTGCCGCGACCGCTTCTGCGACCGGGATGGCGACGTCTGGATAGTCGATCGACTCGGCCGAGTGCGTCCCGAAGTCTTTATACTCATGTCCCAATTCCTCGAGTAATCCGACGATGTCCTTTTTTAAGTTGAATCCGCCGTGATCGGCGCCGATTGCGATTTTCATTCGTTCATTCCCCCGTTTTTTTTGGTAAGCGTCTCGGTGGTTTCGTCACCTTCGACCCATCATTCGTCAATTTTAGCACAAGTCGATTGACGAGTGGTTCGAGTTCGTTTCGGACTTGGCGATAGACGTTCATCGACCCTCCGAATGGGTCGTTGATGTCTCGTTCGAGTCCGGTCACGAATTCGTAGAGCGTGTACGTGCGGTCGGCGAGCTCCGGGTGCATGTCTCGAATTTGTTCACGGTGCGCGCGTGTCATCGTCAAGATGACATCGGCCCAACGGCCGAGCACATCGTCAAACGTCTGTGTCACATGGTCGAGTTCAATCCCACGTTCCCGCAACACTTGCAGGGCGTTCTCCGAGGCATCGAACCCTTGCATCGTCCGAAGTCCGGCCGAGCGGATATCAAATTCGTCACCTGTCACTTTCGAGCGAAGCAATGCCATCGCCATCGGGCTGCGGCATGTATTTCCGCTACATATGAATAATACGCGTTTCATCGACATCGCGTGATCCTCCTCTATGTCCTTAGGCCTCTTCGTGTGACCGAACGACTTTCCCGCCCGCCGCTTTATAGAGGCGGTTGTAGACGGCAAGCGCGACTCCCGTCGGCTCAATCCGGTTCACGTAAATCTCTTCCACATCGGTCTCATCAAATTTTCGTAACGCCTCATACAGCCGTTGTGCCGCCGTCTCCATCGAACGACCAAGCGAGAGTGTGACGTCGGCTGGGGTCGGCTCTTCATCGAACACGAGCGCGCCGACGCGTTTGCCGGCTTCCTTACGTGCCGTGACGATTTGGACGAGGTCGTCGCGTCCCCCGTCGACGAGATAAAGTGGTGCGCTCGGGGCGTAATGGGTGTACTTCATCCCCGGTGAGCGCGGTGCCGCGGTCTCGTCGTTCAAGTTGGCATCGAGGTTGACCGGACCGATTACGGCCTCAATCGCTTCTTTCGTCACGCCGCCGGGACGTAAAATCGTCGCCGGTTCTGTCGTGCAGTCGATTACAGTCGACTCGACACCGATGCCTGTCGGTCCCCCATCCATAATACCCGCGATACGACCGGATAAATCATCGGCCACGTGTTTCGCAGACGTCGGGGACGGCCGGCCAGACCGGTTCGCGCTCGGTGCCGCCAAGCCGAGGCCGGACGAGCGAATCAAATCGAGCGCGGCGTCATGGTCCGGCATCCGAAGCCCGATTGAATCGAGTCCCGCTGTCACGAGCGAAGACGCCCGACCGTTTGACGGTAAGATAATCGTTAAGGCACCGGGCCAAAACGCTTCCATCAAGCGCTTCGCGACCGGCGGGATGGTTTGCGCGAAATGTCCGGCCTGTTCGACTGACGCGACGTGAACGATGAGCGGGTTGTCTGCCGGTCTGCCTTTCGCCTCAAAAATCTTGCGAATCGCGACATCGTTCGTCGCATCTCCGGCGAGACCGTACACCGTCTCCGTCGGCATGGCGATCACCTCACCCGCCTTCAAGAGCTCTACCCCAATCTCCACTTCAGTCGGCTTGATCCATTTCGTTTCCATGCGCAATCCCTTCCCTCACGGCGTAGACGATTCGGTCTTTACCGTTTATATCTTTTAAAATACCCGTTTCTGCTTCAGGATAACGTTCGGACAGGTACGTTTTCACAACTTGTCCTTGGTTATACCCGATTTCAAACGCGATTAACTGCCAATCGGCACGCATGACCCGTTTCGAGTCCGCGATAATCGTTCGATAAAAGTCGAGCCCGTCCACCCCGCCGAACAAAGCGAGGTGTGGCTCGAAGCCCGCGACGGTCTCGTCGAGCAGTTCGTCCGCCTCGATATAGGGCGGATTCGAGACGAGCACCCGAATCGACGCATCGGCGATCGGAGTGAGACAGTCCCCTTCATGGAAGACGACGTCAGCTCCGAGCGCTTCGGCGTTTCGCTTCGCCACATCGATGGCTTCCCGGGAAATATCGACCGTTTGGACGCGTTTTCCGAGCTCGAGGCTAAGCGTGATGGCAATCGCACCCGAGCCCGTCCCGACATCGACCGTCTCGTCATCTGCGACGGCGCCGACATGGGACACGACCCACTCAATCAGCTCTTCTGTCTCTGGGCGCGGAATCAAGACGTCACGATTCACTTCAAACATCCGTCCGAAAAACGGTGCCTGCCCAATCAGATGCTGGACGGGTTCACCGGCGAGAAGGCGTGCCATACCGTCCGTAAAAGCTTTCGCCTCGACAGCTGAAAGTTCATCCGACAGCCGAATCAACAACCCCGTCCGGTCGACGTCAAGGACGTGCATCAGCCACCATTCCGCCATCGAGGCGTCGCGGCCGGCTTCAGCCAGTGTGCGCTCTGCTGTTTTCAATGCGGCGGCGATGCGCATCATTCCGCATCCTCCATCAAGCGAGCCTGTTCGTCCATGACGAGCGCGTCGATGATATCGTCGAGTTCACCGGCGAGCACGCGATCGAGCTTTTGAAGCGTGAGTCCGATACGATGGTCGGTCACGCGGCTCTGCGGGAAATTGTATGTCCGAATCCGCTCTGAACGATCACCCGTCCCGACGGCCGACTTCCGCTGGGCCGACAACTCTTCCATGTGTTCACTCTGCATCTTGTCGTAGAGGCGGGCCCGGAGTACTTTGAGCGCTTTGTCTTTATTTTTATGTTGCGACTTCTCATCTTGGCACGAGACGACGAGCCCCGACGGGATGTGCGTCAAGCGTACGGCCGACTGGGTCGTGTTGACCGACTGCCCGCCCGGTCCGGATGATGTGAACGTGTCGACACGGACATCTTTCATGTCGATGTGGACTTCGACGTCCTCGGCTTCCGGCAATACGGCGACGGTCGCCGTCGACGTATGAATCCGCCCGCCCGATTCGGTCGACGGCACACGCTGGACACGATGGGCCCCGTTCTCGAATTTCAGCTTCGAGTAGGCCCCGTTCCCGTTGATGAGGAACGTCACTTCTTTGAAACCGCCGAGCTCCGTATAGTTGGCGTCGATTAACTCGACTTTCCAATTTTGACGTTCGGCGAAACGCGTATACATCTTATAAAGATCACCCGCGAACAGCGCCGCCTCGTCCCCTCCGGCAGCCCCGCGAATCTCGACGATGACGTTCTTGTCGTCGTTCGGGTCTTTCGGTAGGAGCAAGACGCGGAGCTTCGCCTCGAGCGCTTTCACTTCCGGCTCGAGGAGCGACATCTCTTCTTTCGCGAGCTCGCGCATGTCGCTATCGAGCGTACGGTCTTCGAGCATCTGTTTCGCTTCTTTATACGCCGCGCTCGTCTCTTTATAGTGACGGTACGCCTGCACCGTCTCTTCGAGCTGGGACTGCTCTTTCGAATATTGGCGTAACTTATTTGAGTCGCTGAGCACTTCTGGGTCAGCGAGCATCTCATTCAATTGCATGTAGCGTTCTTCTAATACACTTAAACGGTCAAACATGATGATCCGTCCTTTCTCCGTCAAATCGAACTGTCTTCATTATAGCAAAAAACGAACCGCCGAGGCGGTCCGCTTTGGTCATCAATCGGCCACCGTATGGCGGACCGGGCGTGGTTTGTTCGGGACGTCGTGACAATGACGACACCGGGGTTCATAAGACTCGGCCGCACCGACCAAGATGACCGGGTCCTCATAGCGGGCCGGTTCTCCGTCAATCAAGCGTTGCGTCCGCGACGCCGGGGCGCCGCAAGACAGACAGATGGCCTGGAGCTTCGTCACGAACTCGGCACGCGCGAGCAGTTCCGGCATCATCGTGAACGGTTCACCACGGAAGTCCATGTCGAGACCGGCGCAGATGACACGTTTGTCTTCTGACGCCAACTGCTCGATCACGTCGACGATGCCCTCGTCAAAGAACTGGACCTCATCGATGGCGATGACTTGCGTCTCTTCACGCACCGCATCGTATAAGTCCTGGCTCGAGTGGACCGGGACGGCCACGACCGAGTTGCCGCTATGCGAGACGACGTTCTCTTCATGATACCGGTCGTCGATACCCGGTTTGAACACTTGTACCGGGATTTTGCCGTAATGGGCCCGGCGGACACGACGAATCAACTCCTCCGATTTCCCAGAAAACATACTCCCACAAATCACTTCGATCCAACCGTATCGGTTCGTCACATGCATCATTTTTCTTCGCCCTCTCCATCGATAATCGCTTCCCGATTATACCCATCTTTTCCGTCAAGAAAAAGGGTTGACTTCTCTCTATAAAAAATAAAAACCGCCAAGGGCAATCCCTAGGCGGTGTGCATACAAGTTGACGATTAACGTTGGTACTTCTTGTTGAAGCGCTCGATACGACCGTCCGCAGATGCGAATTTCTGGCGACCTGTGTAGAACGGGTGCGAGTCAGAAGATACATCGACACGGATGAGTGGGTATTCGTTACCATCTTCCATCGTGATTGTCTCGTTAGAGTAACGAGTCGAACCAGAGATGAATTTGAACTCAGTCGTCGAGTCCATGAATACGACTTTACGGTATTCTGGGTGGATTCCTTGTTTCATTGCTTTTCAACTCCTTCGGCCCTAAGTATTCTTTCAACCTAGAGAAAGTTCACTAGAATATAATAGCACCCGGTCCACAGATTTACAAGTCAGTTTTTGTTTTTTTCACCGGTCGGCGACTCTTTTTCTTGTCGGCCTCGAGTGCCGCGAAAAAGTCGACGTTCGTCTTCGTCTCGCGGACGCGGCGCAAGAACTGTTCGAGGAAGTCCGGCGACTCGTTCATCGTGCGGCGAATCGTCCAGAGCATGTCGAGCTCGTCCTTGCCGAGTAAGAGCTCTTCTTTCCGCGTTCCCGAGCGACGGATATCAATCGCCGGGAAGATGCGGCGTTCTGAGAGTTTCCGGTCGAGGTGGAGCTCCATGTTGCCGGTTCCTTTGAATTCTTCATAGATGACGTCATCCATACGCGATCCCGTATCGACGAGCGCCGTTCCGAGAATCGTCAAGCTACCCCCGTCCTCGATGTTACGCGCCGCGCCAAAGAACTTCTTCGGTTTATGGAACGCCGCCGGGTCAATCCCCCCAGAGAGCGTGCGACCGCTCGGCGGTACCGACAAATTGTACGCCCGCGTCAGACGCGTAATCGAGTCGAGCAAGATGACGACGTCTTTCTTGTGCTCGACGAGGCGCATCGCACGTTCGAGAACGAGTTCCGAGATGCGGGCGTGGTTCTCCGGTGTCTCGTCAAACGTCGAGTAAGCGACGTCCGCCCCGGGCACCGATCGTTGGATATCCGTCACTTCTTCCGGCCGCTCGTCAATCAACAGGATAATCAGTTCGACGTTCGGATGGTTCGTCGTGATCGAGTTGGCAATCTCTTTCAATAGCGACGTCTTCCCGGCTTTTGGCGGGGCGACGATTAAACCACGCTGTCCGAAACCGACCGGTGCGATCATGTCCATGACGCGGACCGACAGATGGTTCGGCTCCGTCTCAAGCACCATCTGCTTCTCAGGATAAATCGGGGTCAGAGCCGGGAAGTAGTCGCGGTTCCGTGTCGACTCCGTCGTCTCCCCGTTGACGGCCTCGACGCTGAGGAGCCCTTGGAAACGCTCGTTCTCTTTCGGCTTGCGGACTTTCCCCGTGACGAGGTCCCCGTTTCGGAGGTTGAAGCGACGGATTTGTGAAGCGGCGATGTAGATGTCTTCAGAAGATTGAGAATAGTTGATTGGGCGGAGAAACCCGAAGCCTCCGTCATTTTGTGACTGTGGGTTCGGCGGGATAATCTCAAGGATGCCTTCGAGGAAGTAGAGGTCCTTCGATTCGGCCTGCGACTTCAAGATGCGGAACATGAGCTCACGCTTGCGTGCCTCGCGATATTGGGGCACGTTCACTTCTTTCGCGATTTCATATAATTCTTTTAACGTCTTCGTCTCAAGTTCACGAAGCGTATAATTTTTAGCTGGTTCGGTCTGTTGACTCATGCAAGTCACCTGTCTTTCATATTTCTATATTTGAAAAATATTTGTAAAGTTCTCATTCATCTAATCACAATTTTTCATTGACGTCACTTGTTAAAAACGGCTTTATGACAGTCTATTCCCCTGATGTTCAAAAGAAAACGGACATTTTTGTTTCTATGTAACAAATAAGTCTTTATCGTCGCATATTGTTTCAAATATGTTACAAGAAAACTGTTTTTTGACTTGTGATTGAAAAATGCCATCGGTCTTGCGCATGATATAGTTTATTTGCACAGGAAACCGGGTAATACTCGCAACTTGTGCTCTACTATCGTCATCACACATCGACCATATACAATCACAGGGTTTTATTTTAGAAAACGGAGGGAATCACATTATGTTAAAGCGTTTCGCATCTATCATCGTCGCTGCCACTCTCGCGTTCTCGGGTCTCGCCTTCACAACGAGCGAACAAGCTGAAGCTTCCACTGGAACATTCGCTTATTCGAAAGTGAACGGTTTGAACATCCGTACATCGGCGTCACTCAACTCATCAGTCGTAGCTAAGATGGATAAAGGCCAACGTTATACATACCTTGGTAAAGTCGGTTCTTTCTACAAGATCAACTACAAAGGGACGCACCGTTACATCTCAGCTTCATCAACGTACACGTACTTGCAAGCCGCTACCGCTTCGACGGTAACGACGGCGTCAACGTCAACAGCTTCAAGCGCACGTTCGAAACTCGTTGCTGAATCGAAAAAGTACCTTGGCGTACCGTACCGCTTCGGTGGCACGACGACAGCTGGATTTGACTGCTCAGGTTACACGGGCCATGTCTACAAGAAAGCAATCAACAAGACGATCCCACGTGACTCACGCTCACAATACGCAAACTCGAAAAAAGTTTCGAAGTCAGCGATTCAAGCTGGGGACCTCGTGTTCTTCTCACACAACGGAAGCACGATTCAACACGTCGGAATGGCACTCAGCAAAACACAAATGATCAACTCTGAAACAGGCGGCGTTAAATACGCGAGCTTCACATCAGGCTACTGGGCACCACGTTATGTCGGTGCAGGATCGTACCTCTAATTTAAAACCTGTAACGACTCGGTTCATCGGAACCGAGTCGTTTTTTCATGTCGTTCTGTTCATTTTCCGTTCATCTTTCTGTTGTATACTGGACAACATCTTGAAACAAGGAGTGATTCATATGTTAGAAAGAACGTGGAGTCTGCGTCTCATCCGCCTCGCCGCTGTGTTCGGCGTTATCGGGACGGCAATCGGGTCGCACATGTCAGGGGCCGGCAGTTACGCCTTCCGTCCCATCCATGCCCATATTTTGCTCGCCGGTTGGCTATCCGTCTTCGCCTGGGGCGTGTTCTATCGCCTGTATCGCGTCAAGCGCCCTGTGCTCGTCAGCATCCACGGCTGGACGGCCGTCATCGGCTCAATCGGATTGACGAGCGGGATGTGGCTGTACGCGATGAATCCGTTCGAGTGGAACGAGACGTTCACGATGGTCTATTTCATCATCGGTGGAACGTTCTCGCTCATCAGCTTCATCTTATTTTTAATCGTGACCTTTATGATTGATGACGAGCCGGCATGAGCCGGCTCGTCATTTTTGTTTGAGTGCGCCCCGCGCGTTCGTCGCCGCGAACACAATCATGATAACGCTCATCGTCCCCGCGACGGCGAGTCCGGCCGACAGCGCCCCCCAGTCAATCGTCGGCTGGGTCAAGACGGCGCGCATCCCTTCGAAAATGTATGTCGTCGGATTAAATGTCGCGGCCACTTTGAGCCACTCCGCTTCAATCAGTTCTTTCGGTACAAACGTCGTCGACAAGAAGATGAGCGGGAAAAAGAGTAGTGTCCCCGCCTGCGCGGCTTGCGCATTTCTTGTTTTCAAGGCGACACCGACCGAATAGCCGGCGAACCCGAGACCGAACCCGATGGCGAGCAACACCGTGAACAAGAAGCCAGGCAGACCGACCGGAATGTTCAAGCCGAGCAAGAACGCCACCGCAAAGATAAGAAGCGTCTGAACGAGCAGTTGTAACATTCCGGCGATCATCGGGCCAAGCACGATGGCCGTCCGTGTCGCCGGCGTCAAGAGGAGCCTTGCGAAATACCCGCTCTCGATATCGCGGACGAGCGCCTGACCGGTCCCACCAGCACCGCCGACAGCCCCAGAGACGATGGAGACAGGTAGAATGAAGTTCAAATAGGCGCTCCCTTCGAACTGCGGCAACGAGGCGACACTCGACAATCCGCTCGTATACACTAGTAGGAAGAAGACCGAGATAATCAAGTTCGGGATAAATGAAAATGGATTGCGAATCGTCGTCAATAAACTCCGCTTCGTGAACAACCACGTCTCAGTCCACATTCGGCACTCCTCCTTCATACGATTCCCCTGTCACCTTCAAGAACACGTCGTCGAGCGACGGTTGTTTGACGGTCAACCGTTCGGGCTGGAGCATACGTTCATCGAGCCGCCGCACGACATCCGTCAACGTGAGCGCCTCGAGCTCGAACGAGACATGTAGACCAGACGCCGTCTTCTCGAAAGCAGACGCCGCTTCTGATGCTTCGCGCTCGGTATGGAACGTCATCGCGATCGTCTCTCCGCCGACGAGCCGTTTCAACTCTTCCGCCGTCCCGGCACTGACGATTTTCCCGTGGTTGATGATGGCGATGCGGTCAGCGAGCTCATCGGCCTCTTCTAGGTACTGGGTCGTCAAAAAGATGGTCGTCCCGAACTGTTCGTTCAACCGTCTCACCTCGTTCCAAATCTCGATTCGGCTCGCCGGGTCGAGCCCGGTCGTCGGTTCGTCCAAAAATAAGACTGTCGGGCGATGAACGAGCGTGAGCGCCAAATCGAGGCGGCGCCGCATCCCGCCTGAATACGTCCCGCTGCGCCGGTCGGCCGCATCCGTCAACGAGACGACACGGAGCAACTCCTCGGCTCGCGCCTCCGCTTCTTGTTTCGTCATCTTGAAGAGACGACCTTGCAGAACGAGCAGTTCGCGACCGGTCAAGTCTTTGTCGATGCCCGTCTCTTGGAGCGCCACCCCGATGGACAGCCGCACGTCCTTCTCATGTTTGACGACGTCAAAGCCGTTCACGCGTGCCGTACCCGATGTCGGCCGGACGAGCGTCGTCAACATTTGCACCGTCGTCGATTTGCCGGCCCCGTTCGGACCGAGAAAGGCGAACACTTCCCCTTCCGCCACCGAGAACGAGACGCCGTCGACGGCCGGGACGTCATCGTACGACTTGACGAGCGATTCCACTTCAATCATGCCTTCCACCTCCTGCTTGTTTATTCCCGTTCTTTTCATATTTAACTATGTGACGACACATCAAAAAAAGCTGCAGACATTGTCTGCAGCTCGAGAGAATCAAGGTTTCATGACCATCTTCGGTTTTTTCTTCAACGAATGGATGCCTTCGACAAAACGGACCGTCCCGGACTTGGCCCGCATGACGACCGAGTGCGTCTGTCCGCCTTGTCCCGTGAATTGGACACCCCGGAGCAACTCGCCGTCCGTGACCCCGGTCGCGGCAAAGATGCAATCCTCGCCTTTGACGAGGTCATCGAGGAGCAGGATGCGTCCCGTGTCGGCGATGCCCATGTCTTGGCAACGCTTCTCTTGCGCCTCATCCTCTGGGAGCAGACGGCCTTGGAAGTCCCCCCCGAGACACTTCATGGCGACGGCGGCGATGACGCCTTCAGGTGCCCCGCCAGATCCGAGCAACAAGTCGACGCCCGTTTTCGGAAACGCCGTGTTGATGGCCGCCGCGACGTCACCGTCCGGGATGAGCTTGATTCGGGCACCCGTCGCGCGAACGCGTTGAATGATTTCCTCATGACGTTCCCGGTGTAGAATCGTGACGACGACGTCCTCGACGTTCTTGCCTTTCGCCTTGGCGACGATTTCGATATTCTCTTCAATCGTGTTGTCGAGGCTGATGAGTCCGGCCGCTTCCGGTCCGACGGCAATCTTGTCCATATACATGTCTGGCGCGTGGAGCAGATCGCCCGCGTCCGCGACGGCGAGGACGGCGAGGGCGCCCCATGTCCCCGTCGCGACGATGCTCGTCCCTTCGAGCGGGTCGACGGCGACGTCGAGGCGAGAGCCATAGCCGTTCCCGACTTTCTCCCCGATGTAGAGCATCGGTGCCTCGTCCATCTCACCTTCGCCGATGACGACAATCCCTTTCATCGGAATCGTGTCGAAGACGTCACGCATCGCGGTCGTCGCGGCGTCGTCCGCCTCCACTTTCAAGCCTTTCCCCATCCAACGGGCCGAAGCGAGCGCTGCCGCTTCCGTGACCCGGACCAATTCCATTGATAAACTACGTTCCACCCGAATTCTCCCCTTTGTTACTCGGCCTCATCTACCCAGACGAGTGCGCCGAGTCGTTTTAGTTTGCCGACAAAGTCGACGTATGAGTCGTGCAGTCGTTCCGCATGAATCAATGTCGATTCACCGCTCGCTTGAAGTCCCGACAAGACGAGGGCTGCACCGCTCCGTGCGTCGGCACATTCCATCTCGGCGTTCGCGAGCGGGTTACCGCCACGGATGACGGCAGAGGCGTCCTCGAGCGTGATTTGGGCGTTCATGCGCCGCATTTCCGCGATATGACGGAAGCGTTGGGCATAGAGCTTGTCCGTGACGATGCTCGTCCCGTCCGCTTTCAAGAGTGCGGCCGACATGACCGGTTGGAGGTCGGTCGGATAACCCGAGTAATGGAAGACGCGGATGTCGGTCGGCAGAAACGCCTTGGCCCGCACCGTGATCGCTTCTTCCCCGACTTCGACCTCAGCCCCGTAATCACGCAACTTCTGGATGACGCCTTCAAGGTGATGCGGGATGACGTTTTGTACGGTCACGTCCCCGGACACCGCCCCATAAATCATGAACGTCCCGGCTTCAAGACGGTCCGGGATGAGCGTATGCGTGCAACCGTGCAAGCGCTCGACCCCTTTGATACGAATCTCGTCCGTCCCGGCGCCGACGACATGCGCCCCCATTGATGTGAGCATCGTCGCGACGTCGACGACTTCCGGGTCGATCGCGGCGTTCTCGATGACCGTCGTCCCTTCGGCGAGGACCGCGGCGAGCATCGCACTCACCGTCGCCCCGAACGAACGAAGGTCGAGGTAAATTCGGTCGCCGACTAACTTGTCGACTGTGACATGATAGAGACCAGACTCGTTCTCGACGTGAATGCCAAGCCGTTCTAACGCTTTTAAATGTAAATCGATCGGTCGTGGACCAATCGCATATCCTCCCGGCAACCCGACGGCCCCTTTTTTGAAACGGGCCGCGAACACCCCAAGCAAATAGACAGCAGCCCGAACTTTCCGCGTTTCGGAGCCGAGGAGCGGCATCGGGAACGCGTCTTTCGCGTGGAGCGTCATCCGCTCCCCGTCCCGCTCGACGGTGACGCCGAGCTCTTGTAACAAGTTCAGCATCACTTCGACGTCCTCGATGACCGGCACGTTCTCAATCGTGACCGGCTCCTCCGTGAGGAGCGCGGCGACGAGACACGGCAGGGCGCTTTGTTTGGCACCGCTGATGTCGACGCTGCCTTCTAGTTTTTGCTGTCCAACGATATGGAGAATTTCCACGATGATCAAAACCTTTCTGCGACGAGCTTATTTGGATTGAGCGTTGTTCCAATCCGCGAGGAACTGCTCGATTCCTTTGTCAGTGAGCGGATGTTTCATCATCTGTTCGATGACTTTGTACGGTACGGTGGCGATGTCGGCACCGAGTAGCGCCGCCTTCGTCACATGGACTGGATGGCGAACCGATGCGGCGATGATTTCCGTCTCGATGCCATGGATGGCAAAGATGTCGGCAATTGTCTCGACGAGGTCAAGCCCATCTTGTCCGATATCGTCAAGGCGTCCGATGAACGGCGATACGTAGGACGCACCGGCCCGAGCCGCGAGTAGCGCTTGGTTGGCGTTGAAGATGAGCGTCACGTTCGTCTTGATACCCAGTTTCGCAAACTCATGGACCGCTTCCATCCCGTCTGGTGTCATAGGCACCTTGACTGTAATATTCGGCGCGATGGCCGCAAGTTCCTTTCCTTCTTCCACCATACCCGCTGCATCGAGTGCAATAACTTCCGCACTGACCGAGAGATCCCCGACGATCTCACAAATTTCACGAAGTCGTGTATGGAAGTCGACGCCTTCTTTCGCGACGAGCGATGGATTGGTCGTCACGCCCCCGATGACGCCCATCCGATGGGCTTTCTTGATGTCTTCCACATTTGCCGTGTCAATGAAAAACTGCATGTGTATTCCTCCTCGAAATGTGATCGCTTACACTCCTTATTATGAGGAAACCGACTCCGAATTGCCACACCATTTACGTGAATGCCGCGATTCCAATCATCGACGCCGCGAGCAACACGATGCCGAGGACGGTCCCAATCGCTGTCCACTTCATAATTTTTGCCTGCTTCACGTAATGCGCCTCGTGCGGGCCTTCACGTTGCCGTTCTATCCCATACGCCTCAATCCAAGCCGTCGCGGCCGTCGACTCGTCCGCCGGAATGTCCCCCGTGTAGAAGAACGGAATCAATTCATCCGGTTGTTGAAACAACAGAAAACGCTCTTCTCGTGTCGCGATGTTCGCCCCAATCCAATAAAGCCACTTCGGCGTGTAATAGAGCGGTGTGCCCTGCTCATGGAAATAAGCAATCCATCGTTCGAATTGATCGAGGTCACGTGGGTCGAACAAGATTTCGACGGATTCGTCCGCCGTCATGATGGCGAGCATCGGACAAAAGTCAATCGTCGGCCGCCCGATTGGTACGGTCGGGGACGGTTGCGTCTTTCGGACGATGGCTGGAAAGAAGACGACCTGCTCAATCGCTTCGAGCCGCACCGACTGTTCGACTGACTCCCCTGGCTCGACGCGCCACGTCACCCCGTTCA
This sequence comes from Exiguobacterium alkaliphilum 12/1, assembly GCF_000714435.1. Classification (GTDB taxonomy): domain Bacteria; phylum Bacillota; class Bacilli; order Exiguobacteriales; family Exiguobacteriaceae; genus Exiguobacterium; species Exiguobacterium alkaliphilum. Next base: position 15,331 of record NZ_JJMW01000013.1, on the reverse strand, counting down.
AATGGGTCGCCGTCATTTCATAGCGCGAGCGATGTCGTTCCTTCCAAAACAGTTGCCGGAACATATTGACGAACCAATATACTCCGAATCCCCCTAGTGCGACGATGGACAAGAGCGGAATCATGTAGGGTGCCGGGTTCAACCAAATAAAGATGAGCGGTGCAATCGTGATCATGCAGGCGAGGCCGGTGAGCATGAAGGCCGCCAACACATAAAAGATTCGCCAAAACAGTTCGGTCTGCGGTTCTGTATATTTCATCAAATCCCTCCTTGGTTGTTTTACGAACAAAAAGGAGAGAAGTTTCAACAAAAAAGTCGACCCTCCGAGGAGGGTCGACTTGTATAGACAGGATTACGCTTGGTTGCTTGAACCGAACTCACGCATCTTGCCAGTAACGACGTTGTAGATCGCTTCGATACCAGGTCCGATGATTTTACGTGGGTCATATACTTTCGAGTCAGCAGCGACTTTCTCACGTACCGCACGAGTCCACTCTTGTTGGCACTCTGTGTTGACGTTGATTTTGCTGTGGCCGAGCTCGATTGCTTTTTTGATTTGGTGCTCAGGAATCCCTGATCCGCCGTGGAGAACGAGTGGAGTTTTCGTCGCTTCTGCGATTTCTTCCATCTCTTTGAAGCCGAGTTTTGGCTCGCCTTGGTATTCGCCGTGTACTGAACCGAGTGCTGCTGCAAGTGCATCAACTTTCGCTTCTGTTACGACACGAACACACTCGTCGAGGTCAGCGTATTGTACGCCACCGACAACGCCGTCTTCTTCGCCGCCGACTGTGCCGACTTCCGCTTCAACTGAAGCGCCTTTAGCGTGTGCATATTCAACGACTTGTTTCGTCATTTCGATGTTCTCTTCGATCGGATGGTGTGAACCGTCGATCATGACTGATGTGAAACCAGCGTCGATCGCTGCTTTACACTTATCGAAAGAAGAACCGTGGTCGAGGTGGATTGCAACTGGAACAGTGATGTTGTAGTCGTGCATGAGACCTTCAACCATCTTGACAACTGTTGTGAAGCCACCCATGTACTTCGCCGCACCTTCAGATACACCGAGGATAACTGGTGATTTCTCGTCTTCCGCAGCGCGAAGAATCGCTTGCGTCCACTCGAGGTTGTTGATGTTGAATTGGCCTACTGCATACTTGCCTTCGAATGCTTTGTTAAGCATTTCTGTCATTGATACTAATGGCATAATGACATCCTCCTGTCTGTTCGCTATTGTGCACTTTGGGAAAAATGCCCCCGTGCAATTCGTTCCCATTATAACACACCGATAAACGTGTGCCTATGCTATTCGGGCATAGAAATGGCTCTGCGCAAGCGTTTACATATGTCATCTTCGTGACGAAACGTTAGATTTTCAAGACATCCTTCACTTTCTCGATCATGCCATAAATGTCGAACGGCTTCTCAAATTGCGCTGTGATGCCAAGGCGTTGCACTTCTTCAAGCGTCGTCTTCTCCCCGAACGCGGTCATGATCATTACCGGTGTGTCGATGTCTTGGTCGCGCATGTTCCGGAGCACTTCGTGACCGAACATACGCGGCATGTTCATATCGAGCAATACTAAGTCATATCCGTTCTGTTCAAGCTTTTCCCAGGCCGATCGCCCGTCGTTCGCCGTATCGACCTCAATCCCGAGGTTTTGAAACACTTGGGCGAGCATCAAGCGAATCCCGTCCTGATCGTCTGCGATTAACATGCGTGACATCCGTTACCCTTCTTTCCGTTACGTGTGATTGACACTCCATCCATAACCATACCAAATCCGATTTCGTTTGGCGACGCGGCAATTTGCAAAAGAAGGAAACAGCTTAAGGTGCTGCTGCTTCAGCCGGCTCCAACTCAATCTCGATCGGTACGTCTCGTTCCTCGATCCGTTCGAGCGCTGTGACGTCCGTCTCGTCTTTCACATACAGCTTCAGCACATCACCTGGTGCAAGCCGCTCGTCCGAATTGAACGTGAACGACCGCTTTTTATTCCCATCCCCGTACCCGATCGCCGTATACACGTAATCCGTCCCTTCCCGCGTGACGGTGTCGGCATTCGGCACGCGGACATAATACTTGTCCGCAAACAACCGATTCGAATCGACGACTACCCAACCGAGGATTGCTGTAAGTGCGAGGAGGACGAATAAGAACCGCGTCCGTTTCATCATCATCCCTCTCTTCTCTAATCATTATCTTTCCATACCATAATCCCGACATTCCTAAACACGATGTGCCTTGCTATACTGAAGCTACTTGATAGGACGGGAGATTCGATGGATGAAACATTTGCTTGGATTTTTACTGTTTTTACTCGTGATGGCCGGTGGGGTCGCCGCGATCGTCTCCGTCTTCGGTGATGAGGCACGCGTCATCGCCCTTGAGCAGGAAGCCTATGCAGAAGACGAGGACGTGCCGCTCGCTACATCAATCGATGCAGATCTCAGCGACATCCCTGAGACGTTTGCCCTGTTGTCGGATGTGTTCGATGAGCCGATTTCAAGAAAGAGCGTGAAACAGATTCATACGCGCGTAGCCGACCCGTCATTGGATGAAGGCATCGTTTATCAAATCGCCGAGCTTGACGTCTCGTTCGAAGGACGGATGACGACAATCAACGTCGAGGCCGAGGTGTATCGTGAAGACGGCACGTACGTGCTCTTTTACTTCACAGGGGATGAAGACGTTGTCCTCGCGCTCGATGAACGGATTATGGCGTACTATGACGAGCTCGGCATATAAAAAGACGAACTAAATCGCTGTTCGCCATTTGGTTCGCCCGTTCATTCACTTCGCTGCGGCGAAGTTTTTTTATGATTCGACGGTCACTGGGACGACCGCGAGCTCGATCTCTTTCTCGACTTCGGCCCGTTCTTCCTCGAGACGTGCATCCGACCATTTAAAGACGTCGGCCATCGCGCGCAAGACGCCGTCTTTATGCTGTTGAACGAAATCGATATCGAAGAACATCGCACCTGTACGACGGACGAGGAAGTCGATTGCCCGAACGACAGCCTCTTCTTCGATGCCGTACAGGAGCTGCGCGTAAACGATTTCCGGGAGATTGTACGCGTTCGAGTCCATCCGTTCCGTCACGCGGTCAATGTTTGACCCATAGAGCCGGACGAGTTGCTCGGCCTTGTCGTCTTCGAGACCGAGATTTTTGAGTTCCGCCTTCTTCTTCGTCAAGAAGTCTTCAAACCCTTTCGAGCCCCCGACGTGGCCGCCCGACATCGGCATGTGCTTCGTGCGCGAGGCGAGGAAGACGATGCCTTCTTCTTGTTTGATCAGTTTCGCCACCAAATCGACGACGGTCTCCGACATCTTGCGGTAACCGGTCAACTTCCCGCCGGCAATCGTGATGAGTCCGCTCTCGGATTGCCACACTTCATCTTTCCGCGAAATCTCAGACGGGTCTTTGCCTTCCTCATAGATGAGCGGGCGAATGCCGGCCCAGCTCGATTCGACGTCGTCCGCCGTCACGTTCACTTCTGGGAACATGTAGTGAATCGCCTCTAAAATATAGTCACGGTCTTCGGTCGTCATGCGCGGGTGCGCTTTGTCTTTATCGAAGAACGTGTCCGTCGTGCCGACGTACGCCTTGCCGTCACGCGGAATCGCGAACACCATCCGGCCGTCCGGCGTATCGAAGTAAATCGCTTGTTTGAGCGGGAACTTCGATTGGTCGATGACGAGGTGAATCCCTTTCGTCAGGCGAAGCATCTTGCCTTTGTTCGACCCGTCCTGTTCACGAAGTACGTCGACCCACGGACCGGTCGCGTTGATGACTTTCTTCGCGTACACTTCATACGTCTTGCCATCGATTTGGTCCTCGACGTTCACGCCGACGACTTTGCCGTTCTCATAGATGAGACCCGTCACTTTTGAGTAATTCATGAGAAGCGCCCCGTGATTCGCCGCTTCTTTCGCGACTTCGATTGTCATGCGCGCGTCGTCCGTCCGATACTCGACGTAATAGCCACCGCCGACAAGTCCGTCTTTTTTCACGAGCGGCGCTTTTTGAATGACTTCGTCCGGTTTCAGCATCAAACGGCGCTCGGCACGCTTGACACCCGCTAACAAGTCATACACCATCAAACCGACCGCGGTCGAGAGCGGACCGAACGTCCCGCCTTTATGCATCGGCAACAGCATGCGTTCCGGCGTCGTCACATGTGGCCCGTTCTCATATACGATGGCGCGCTCTTTGCCGACCTCGGCCACGAGCGCGACCTCGAACTGTTTCAAATAACGCAAACCCCCGTGGACGAGCTTCGTCGAGCGGCTCGACGTACCAGCCGCAAAGTCTTGCATCTCGAGGACGGCCGTCTTCATCCCCCGTGAAGCGGCGTCAAGGGCGATCCCTGCGCCTGTGATGCCTCCACCGACGACGAGGACGTCGTGCCGTTCACCCGTCAATTGTTCGTACCGTGCCGCGCGTTCTTTCGCTGAGAAGTTTCTGATTTCCATCTTATTCCCTCCTATAATGAATCCGGTTCAAGGTATACAAAAAGAGACCACAACAAAACAAGGCTTCGCCCCCCATGTCGTGGTCTCTCTGTAGTCTCCAACCGGTTATCAACTTTTCTCCTGTATTATACCCTATTCTCACACGTTGAACCATCGAACCGCTCACGGAACGTGCGACGTGCAACTCCAGATGCGTCTCGCTCGCAATTTTGAAATCAGTTAACTAGACTTCAAAGTATCACGACGAAGGAGGAAATAAGAGATGCAACGCATGATTCAACCTTTCCAATTTAAAAACGGTGTCGAGGTCCATAACCGACTCGTCCTAGCACCGATGACCCATTATTCGTCACAACCGACCGGAGAAGTATCCGAACACGAACTCGCTTATTACCGGAAACGTGCGAAGAACGTCGGGCTCGCGATCACGGCCTGTGCTTACGTGACCGAGGACGGCAAAGGCTTCCCGAACGCGTTCGGCGTCAATGACGACAAGTTCATCCCAGGTCTGCGTCAACTCGCTGAGAGCTTGCAGGCGGAAGGCGCCAAAGCGATTCTGCAAATCTTCCACGCCGGCCGCATGTCACCGCCAAACCTCGTCCCGAACGAGCAACCTGTGAGCGCGAGTGCGGTCGCACCGGTGCGCGAAGGTGCCGTCACGCCACGCGCCCTCGAGACCGAAGAAGTCGAAGCAATCATCCAAGCGTTCGGTGACGCGACACGCCGTGCCATCGAGGCCGGATTCGACGGCGTCGAGATTCACGGTGCGAACACGTATTTGATTCAACAGTTCTTCTCGCCCCATTCGAACCGACGCGACGACCGCTTCGGTGGCGATGTCGAGGGCCGGCTCACGTTCCCGCGTGAAGTCATCCGTGCCGTCAAAGACGCAGCGAAAGAGACGGACGATTTCCTCGTCGGCTACCGCTTCTCGCCAGAAGAAGTCGAAGAGCCAGGTATCACGCTCGACGATACGGACGTGTTGATTGACATGTTGCTCGAGGAAGGACTCGATTACATCCATGCCTCGCTCTGGAACTTCAACACCGCCTCGATGCGCGACGAGAACGTGACGGAGCGAGCGATTGACCGTATCGCGAAGCGCATCAACGGTGCCGTCCCACTCATCGGAGTCGGACAGTTGCAACGTCCGGGTCAAGTCGAGGACGCACTCGACGTCATCGACCTCGCCGCGCTCGGCCGTGAGCTCATCATCGACCCGGATTGGCTCGAGAAAGTGAAAGACGACCGGGAAGACGAGATCGAGACCGAACTCGACTTGAACAAGCAAGCCGAACTCGCCGTACCGGCTCCGCTCTGGAACGCCATCACGACACGTGCCGGCTGGTTCCCAATTAAAGACCAGGCGGTCAAGTAATCCTTGATCCGCAGACGTCATGTCTGCGGATTTTTTGATTCGTCTTCTTACGTGAACCTGTGTGTAAAAAAATGAATCCGGACACAATTTCGTCACATTTTTCTTCGTTTTCACCACTCGTTTCGTAGCGACCAAACTTCCCAAGATATGCTCCCCTTCGTAAGCTAAGGACAGGAGTCGTTTTCCTCCATGAGACTTCGGGTCAAGCCTCGCTTGCACCTCAACTGTCTGTTTGACCGTCTTTTGAAAGGGGCATATAAGTATGACGAAAAAGCCAATTGATCTCGATGCGTACAACAAACAGCTCAATCAGCACCAACAGCGCACGAAAGAAGTCGCTGAGACGTATCGACAAAAGAGCAAAGAACTTGAACACCACCTCGAATCATCCGCCCGTTCCCGTGAAGAAGCTTTAGCGCGCGAAATCGCCGAGTTGAAACAAGCAACGAAACGGAACGTCCCTCGCACGAAATAAAACGGTTCCCGATCGTACGACGAAAGAAGTGAATCATCCGTTGGAAAATAAAATCAAACGTCAATTTCTACATCACCTTCATCGAGACAAAAACTTGTTCGATGATTTTTCTCATGTGGATAATTTTTACTCGCTCGACCAACAAATCGTGAGCGCACTGCGAAACGCGCACCCGATTCGGGCCGAACAACTGCTCGAGACGTTGACGCTCGACTTGTTGACGTTGCCGTCAGATGATGAGTATATGAGTGTCCGCTTCTATTATCGTGGCCTCGTCTACCACATCATCCGTCTCATCCCGATCGACAACCCGAACGTGCAGACCGCGCTCACTTATACGAGCGCCTTGCTGACATTAATCGATGAATTGGAGACGACGCTCGACTTTTTGTACGCCATTCCGGTCATCGTCGAGTATTTAGCAAAAGTGACCGCGTTCTTGTCCCCACCCGTGTCGACGAACCCGAACGTCTCGACGACACTGCGCTTGATCGAAGAACATTTACGCGACGCGTCGCTGTCGCTCCCTTGGATCGCCGACCAGGTCGGTCTGTCGAACAACTATTTGTCCGCCCTCTTCAAGCAAGAAGTCGGCGAGAGCATACCGGAACGGATTCGCCGACGCCGTATCGACGCATCCATCGCCGACTTGCTCGGGACGAACGTACCGATTTGTACAATAGGTGAAAAGTTTTGCTTCGCGTCCTGCACCGCCTATATCAACACGTTCAAATCGTATAAGCGGATGACGCCGCTCCAATATCGCCAACTGTTCCACCTATAAAAAGCGCAACGCCTCAAATTGAGACGTTGCGCTTTTGCCGTTGTTCCCATTCTTCACGAAGCATGCCCATGCGAATCGAATCATACCGCACCCCGTCGACGACGCGCACTCGACGAATCCGTCCTTCGAGCTGCATCCCGACCTTTTCCGCGACGCGCATCATCCGCTCGTTACCGGACCATGTCGTCAACCCGACTCGGACCGTCGAACGGGTCGTGAACAAATGATTCACCCACAGCGTAAGCGCCCGGGTGCCGAGACCATGATTCCAGCGGTCGGCTTGATGCAGGATGATTCCGACTTCGAGCCATTCTTCTCCTGCGTCCTCATAATAGGAAGAAACGGTTCCATACACCGTCCCTTCGGCTTCGATGACCCACATGTCTTCGCGACCGACGTGGCCGTCCGCTTCTTGGCGGTACGTCTCGTACGGAATGGCCCAGTGTTCAAAATACGGGGCATCCCACCGCTTCCACTCCGGCGTCTCATCTTTGTAAATCAATTCCCAAATGCGATCTAAGTCGCGTGCCTCAATCGGCCGAATCTGTAACGTCTTGTCGTTCACGATGCTCTCTCCCTTTTGATCTGTGCTGTCCACTCTTTCAAGACGTCAGTTCGAATCTCCTTTTTTCCGTCGTCGCCAAATGAAAGCGAGTAAGACGAGAGTGAGACTTGCCGTGACCGAGACGATGGCGAACGGGCTCGCACCCGTGATGAATAACTCGCCGAGCGTGACCGAGTAGGCAAGGCCGAACGACGTCACGAGTTTCGCGGATGCCGCGATGAGGACAAAGCGACCGAACGGCACGCGACTGAAACCGGCCGCAAGACAGATCACCTCGTCCGGCAAGATTGGGATGATGAACAAGACGAGCAAGACCCCAAGCCCATACTTGTCGACGTACCGGTCGTACGTCGCCAGCTTATCCGCATCCAAAAGTCGCATGACCCGCTCCCGGCCGAAACGGGCAAGCCCGTACATGACGAGGATGCCGAGCGTCGTCGCGACGCTTCCGATGAGTGCGGCACGGAGCGGCCCGAGGGCGACGCTTCCAATCGGCACACTGACCGCCTCCGGGACCGGAAGGGCGATCGGTTGCAAGAAGCTGAAGGCGGCGAACACGAGCGCGGCCTGATCGTCATAGCGTTCGAGCAATCGGTCGAGCCCATACGTGTCATACAAGACGAGTCCGAACGAGACATAGTAGATGAAAACGAACAACAAGAACAGGCTGAACGTCACTTTCAACATCTGCTTCAAGTACGTACTCGACCCTTCACGAATCGTCCGTAACAGCCCGATCGTGAGCGTGAGTAGGACGAGCCCGCTCCAGCCGAGCTGATACGGCAATAAGAGGGTCGGTAAGACGACAAACGGTAATAGGCCGAGCAAAAGCAATGATACCCCGTACCCTCCATAAATCATCCACCGTTCCCGCATATCGCATCGCCCTCTCCAAGTTCTACTGTTAGTTTACCCGGATTTCGGAGAACATGTATCCATCTGAAGCAGTCACACGCCTCATCCTTTCGTCCGATAGAAAAAGCCGCAGTCGACGACTGCGGCTCGTGGATTATTCGCCAAGCGAGGCTTGGATGAAGTCGTGGAACAAGCGCTGTGGGCGCTCTGGACGCGAGATGAGTTCTGGGTGGAACTGCGACGCAACGAACCACTTGTGTTCTGGAATCTCGATAATCTCGACGAGACGACCGTCCGGGCTCGTTCCTGAGAACTTGAACCCTTCCGCCTCGAACGCTTCACGGTACTCGTTGTTGAACTCGTAACGGTGACGGTGGCGCTCGTAGACGAGCTCTTGGTTGTAAGCGGCGTGCGCTTTCGTCCCTTTTTCGAGTTTACATGGGTAGAGGCCGAGGCGAAGCGTACCGCCGAGATCCTCGATGTCTTTTTGTTCCGGAAGCAAATCGATAATCGGATAGTTCGTCGATGGATCGATTTCTGCCGAATGGGCGCCCTCAAGTTTTAAGACGTTACGGGCGAATTCGACCGTCGCGAGTTGCATCCCGAGGCAGATCCCGAAGAACGGCACGTTGTTCTCACGAGCGAAACGCGTCGCTTCGATTTTCCCTTCGATGCCGCGTTCCCCGAACCCGCCTGGGACGAGGATTCCGTCCGCGTCGCCGAGAAGCGTCGCGACGTTCTCTGATGTCACGTCTTCTGCATTGACCCAGTCGATGTCGATATCGGCGTTGAAGGCGTAACCGGCGTGTTTGAGCGATTCCGCGACCGAGATGTACGCGTCACGAAGTTCAACGTATTTCCCGACGAGGGCGATTTTCACTTTCTTCTCGAGGTGCGTGACCGTATGGACAAGCTCTTTCCAAGCCGTCATATCCGCAGCTGGCGTGTTGAAGCCGAAGTAGTCGTTGACGAGTTGGTCCATCCCTTGTTTTTGAAGGTTGAGCGGTACTTCATAAAGGGTTGATGCGTCTTGTGCTTCGATGACCGCTTCTTTGCGCGTGTCACAGAACAAGGCGATCTTTTCACGCATATCTTCCGGGATGTCGTGCTCGGTACGGAGGACGATGATATCCGGTTGAATCCCGTAACTGCGAAGCTCTTTGACGCTATGTTGTGTCGGCTTCGTCTTCATCTCACCGGCAGCGCGAAGGTAAGGGACGAGCGTACAGTGAACGTACATGACGTTCTCTTTGCCGATGTCGTTCTTCACTTGACGAATGGCCTCAATGAACGGAAGCGACTCGATGTCCCCGACTGTTCCACCAATCTCTGTGATGACGACATCTGCGTTCGTCTCGCGACCGGCACGGAAGACGCGGTCTTTGATCTCGTTCGTGATGTGCGGGATGACTTGAACTGTTCCACCGTTGTAATCCCCACGGCGCTCTTTTTTGAGGACCGTCGAGTAAATGCGGCCCGACGTCACGTTCGCGTTTTGCGACAAGTTGATGTCGATGAAGCGCTCATAGTGGCCGAGGTCAAGGTCCGTCTCGGCGCCGTCGTCTGTGACGAACACTTCCCCGTGTTGATACGGGCTCATCGTGCCCGGGTCGATGTTGATGTACGGGTCAAACTTTTGAATCGTCACGTTCAATCCTCGGTTTTTGAGTAGACGTGCGAGTGAAGCGGCTGTGATTCCTTTACCGAGTGAGGATACGACCCCACCTGTTACGAAAATATACTTTGTCATCATCATTTCTCCTCTCATGAATGCCCACTACGGGAAACAAAAAACAAAAAAAGCAAAAGTGCCCCCACTGAAATGGAGGACACTTTTGCTGCATCGGCATGTGCTAAACGAGCCCATGACTAATTTACGTCAGAGACGATGCAGTCGTCAAGTCATTATTTTTTCTTTTTCGAAAGCCGCAAAAAAGAAAAAGAGACACGCCTAGCCGGGACAAATGCCCGGCTTTTTGCGGTCTCTTATAAATCATCTTCGTTTTCGACATCGAGGTCGTCGTCCAAGTCCTCGTCCTCGAAATCATCGAGGTCTGGAACTTTTTCGGCGTCATCGTCTGTCTCAAACTCAGATGCGTCAAAATCTTCACCTTTTGCAAAGACGTCGAGGTCGTCTTCGATGTCGACGATGCCTTCGTCCGTCTCATCGAGATCTTCTTCGAACTCGTCAAGCTCACCGCGTTGACGTGCTTCGATGACGAGATCCTCGTCCGACTTATCGAACGGATACCAAACACGAAGCGCCCAACGGTTCGCTCCCAAGTTGACGAATAGTCCGTCGATGTTCATGTCCGTGTAGAGTTGCGCGATTTTCTCGAGCTCTTCCTCTTCACTTGCGAACGTATAGTTTTGTCTGATCTGCTCACGGATTTCATCAAAGGATACTGGTTGCTCGCCAGTCTCTTGAAGAATCTCGTAAACGAAATCGATCAACGATTTATTCATTAAAGGACACTCCTTTTCCGTCACTTGTTAAACATCACTCCTCATTATAAACAAAAGCGATATGAAAAAGCTAGAGAAAATTGTTTCGACTTACTTCCGGACGATTTGACGCCAATAGACGGTGATGACGGCGACGTTCACCGCCCACGTCACGGCGAGCACGCCGACCATCCAGCTCTTCGGGATGGCGAAGGACAGGTCGGTGTTGACGGTTTGGCCGACTGTCAGCCCGTATGCGAGGATGCCGAGCATGAGCGAGACTTGGGCGACGACCATCCCAAGCTTCTTCCACAGTTGCATGACGAGCGCCGCGAACTCTTTATTCTCTCCGTAGGCCGTATACAAGTGCACGTGTCCGAGGCTCGAATACATCGTCTGAATATAGCCGTTCACGAACAAGACCGGGATCAAGGCGATCGGATGCCAAAAGCCGAGGAAGAACGCGGCCGATGAGACGAGTAGAAACGAATACGGACGTTTGACACCTGGTACGACCTGACCGAATAAAATCCAGCCGATGACCCCAAATAAAAACGGAACAAAGACATAAAAGAGCAATACGTTGAAGGAATAGAGGGCGAGGCTCGTGAAGACGGCCCCAATCAACGTCCACCCTCCGAACAGTCCGACGGCATACGCCAAGAACTGGACTTAGCGCGTCGATTTCGTCGTCACATAATTCCGTGTCTTCCGCTGAAGCAGGAGCCAGACCATATAGCTGACGAGGAGTAGCGTCAAGAAGAAAATCTCGAGATACCCACGCGTCCCTTCTAGTAGACTGACGAGTCGGCTGAGGAGTGTGAAAACGGTGACGACGAGAAACGCCCGAAGGAACAGCGTCGTCGAGAACGTCCATGTCGCTTCACGCGTAAGTGGGAGCTTTCGAACGAACAACCACGGCAAACTCAGGCTGATTATAAAGAACAAGACTGCGAGATCATTTGAGCGCGTGAGCGCGTACGAGAATAACACAACCCACGCGACGAGCAAGATGACGAGTGGAAGCGAACTCCCCCCTTCCTTCTGTGGAGACAACTCCTTCAGCTGAGACAGGATCGTCGTCATCATCGTGCCGACACCGATCGATCCGACACCGATGAAAAACGCACTCACTTCGACACCCCAAGCGAACGGCAAATACCAACAGCCGAGCCCGATGACCAAGACGAAGAGGGCCAGCAAAAATGTTCGCTTTGAGCCGATTCGACCAACAACATAAATCCAGACGAGAAGCCCCGACATGCTGGCGACGTAAAAGATCATGAACGGAATCACCCGACTCGCCCCTTCGCCTTGCGCCATGACCGCGAGAAATAAAATTTGAGGCAAGATTTGGCTACTTAGGGCACTGACGATTGTCAACAACACGAATATATTTTTCACATCTCGGCCTCCTTCGCTATCCAGTGCATCGACTTCTACATGATTCATTCCCGGATTTTCCGCTAGCACATCGAATTCTCACTTATTTCACTATTTAGCCGATATAGAAGAGAACATACTTTAAGCTTCATGAGAAAAAGGAGAAACAATATGGCACTCTTCCGTAAATCATCACCCGTTGCGTTTACCGCTTCAATCGGTTTTCCCGATGCGACGACGATCGCCAAACCGAGCGATCCGACCCTTAACGGCCGGGCTCACTACATGGGCTACACGTCGCGACAAGTCGAACAGCTACAAGCGATGGCGCCACTCGTCGAATCTGTATTAGACGATGTGTTAGAGAGCGTGCTCGACCATTTGATGCAACAACCTGACATGGCCCAGCTCGCTAGCGCCGCTTCAACACGGGAGCGACTGAAAAACGTATTCGCTGACTACTTCCGAAGCCTATTGACCGGACGAATCGATGACAAGTTCCTCGCCATGCGGAAACGCATGGGGCAGACGCATCATCATTATGCGGTGCCGGTCACGTGGTTCCTCGCGACATATGCCGCATTCAATACGCTCCTCGTCCCAAAAATCGTCGAACATTATCAACACGACCCGGCCACGATGGCCGAGGCGCTCCTTGCCTTGTCCCATGCGATGAACTTGGACGCTCAAATCGTGACCGAGCAGTACGTCGACGCGCGGCTTGATGAAATCGAGGCGGCGAGCGACGCACGCGACGCCTTGTTGCGCGACATCGGCCATGTCAGTTCAGAAGTCGCGACAACGATGGAACGGACCGGGAGCGCCATGGCGGAAACAAGCGATCGGGCCCATCAAGTGTTACGGGAAACCGAACAGACGGAACAGATGAGCCGACACTTGATGACGCTCACGGAAACGAACGAGCAGCAAATCGAACAGATGGAATCCGAGTTCACGCGCTCGGCCACGTACGTCGATACATCGCTCGAACGCATCACGTCACTGAAGCACGGGTCCGAGGAAATCGTCAACATGACTCGAAGCATCGAGCAAATCGCCAACCAGACGAACTTGCTCGCCTTGAACGCATCCATCGAAGCGGCCCGCGCCGGAGAACACGGGAAAGGCTTCGCCGTCGTCGCGACCGAGGTCCGCACACTCGCCGAGAACGCCAAGCAGCTGAGCAGTCAAATTAACGTCCTCATCCATGAGAACGAGACGAACATCGCCGCGCTACTTGAACAGATGGGGCAGATGCATCGCACGAACGATGAAGCGATGCGTCAACTCGGGGCGGTCAAGGAAGGCTTCATGACGGTGAAAGATGAGATGGGCAACTACACCCTCTCGTTCGAACGAAACAAAGAAGATTTGAGTCAAATGGTTGAAACGATTTCAGCCATCAACGAGACGACACAAGGGTTGTCTCATCTTACGTCATCGCTTTTGACGAAAGCCGAGCAATAAACGAAACACCCGGCCCATTGTCCGGGTGTTTTCACATGAGTCGCGTCAAGAAGGCGGTCGCCACCCCGAAATAGATGAGGAGCGACAAGATGTCATTGATTGTCGTGATGAGTGGACCGGATGCGACGGCCGGGTCGACGTTCAACTTGTACAGGATGAGCGGAATGATCGTGCCGGCGAGCGTCCCGATGATAAGCGTCGCGAGGAGCGAGCTGCCGACGACGAAACCGAGCGTCCAGCTCCCTTGCCAGACGAACGCGATGACGGCGATTAAAATGGCACACGTGACACCGATGATGACACCGACCCACAACTCACGGAAGATGAGCGCGACGACTTGGCGGAACGTCAAATCACGCGTCGCGAGACCCCTTACGACGACGGCGAGCGATTGCGTCCCCGTGTTCCCCGTCATACCGGCAATCATCGGCATGAAGAACGCGAGCGCGACGACTTGTTCGAGCGTGCCGGAGAACCCGTCGATGATGCTGCCTGAAATCAAACCGATGAATAAGAGCAAGATGAGCCACGGCAAGCGGCGATAGGCAGCGACGAGCGGTTTCGTGTCGAAGTCAATCGCCTTACCGGAAGCCGACAGCTTCTCGATGTCCTCGTTCGCTTCTTGGATGACGATATCGAGCACGTCATCGACCGTGATGATGCCGACGAGCCGGTCACCGTCCTCGACGACTGGAATCGAGATGAAGTCGTACCGGTTGATCAGTTTGGCGACTTCTTCTTGGTCGGTCATGACATCGACTTTGACGACACGTTTGTACATGACGTCGGCGACGGCGTCATCGATGTCGGCTAAAATCAAATCCTTGTACGAGATAACGCCGACGAGCCGTTTATCGGCATCGACGACGTATAAATAGTTCAAATACTCGGCGAGGGCCGCGAAGTCTTTCAACTTGTCGACGGCTTGCCGAATCGAGTAGTGCTCCGGAATCCAGACGAACCGGTTGTTCATGAGACGTCCCGCCGTCTCTTCCGGGTACGTCATCATGTTTTGGACGACGCTCGACTCTTCCTGTCTCATTTCCGACAACAGTTCCTCGACACGTTCCGGGTCGAGTTCGGACATGAACGACGTGACTTCATCGTTCTCCATCAAATCGAGCACTTCGGACGTCCGCTCGAACCCGAGCCGGTGCAACACCTGAAGCCGCGTCGTCTGGTCGAGCTCTTGAATCATGTCGGTCATCTGTTCGAGCGTCAAGTAAAGCAAGAACTTATTTTGATGCTTACCCGGCAACAGCTTGTACTGTTGGGCGACGTCATACGGCTGGAGCTCGTCCACGATTTCCTGAAACTCGGTGCGTCTTCCGTCTTTCAACGCTTGGATGATGGCCAAGGCGATCTCGTTGTCCGTCATCATTTCAACCATACGCTCACTTCCTCTGCTAAATGTATCTCCTTTCTTATTCCGATATTTCGCCTCATCGAAACTAAAAAGACCCGCTCCAGCATGATATGCTCCCCAATAGGTAGACAGATGA
>NZ_JJMW01000012.1 GCF_000714435.1 Exiguobacterium alkaliphilum 12/1 | reverse complement strand
ATAATCACTCGAATTGCTGAGCCTGAAATACTTGGAGCAAGTGCGATGTTCATAATTGTAATTAATCTGAGTATAATAGTTTCTACTTTAGGCTTAGAACAAACTTACATCCGATATTATTATGAAACAAATAACAAATACTATTTATTATATACCTGTTTGTTTAGTTCGCTCTTAGGCTCATTGATTCCGGTGGCCGTTATGGGCTTATTTTACAATGAGATTATATTTTTTTTGGAATTAAATGCTATCAAGACTGTAACCTTGGTCGTGATATTTGCTTTTTCATTAGTAATTAATATTATAGCAAAATACGTCCAAATCATTTTAAGAATGGAACAATTAGCCTTCAAATTTTCATTATTTCAAATTTCGGTTAAATCTTTTGAATTGATACTGTTGTTTCTGTTTATTTTTATTTCAAATGATATATTGATGTCTTTAATACTTTCTCAATTCTTAAATATATTACTTACCCTAACAATTTATTTTCCTTATATAAAACGTTATGTCAAAGATGAAAGAAAAGCAGCTAATAATACAACTCTTTCTTTCAAAGAAATGATAACTTACGGAATCCCATTTATGGCAAGTTTAATACTTGCTTGGATGTTTCAAAACATAGATAAATTTATCCTGGGTTATTTTTCAACCGCTTATCACTTAGGCATATATATAGCTGCATTTAAAATAATTTCTTTATTAGTAAATTTTCAAGGGGTTTTTACAACTTATTGGTTACCAAAAGCGTTAAACAACTTTAATAATGATAATAACAATACAACATTTTATAAAAACTGGTTTGAGTTTTTAAGTTTTTTCTTACTTATAATTCCGATTTTGTTTGTAATATTTAAAGATCAATTGATTCTAATCCTAGGGGTTGAGTACAGAGAAGCAAAAAAATTAATGCCTTTTTTGAGTCTTTTCCCCGTTCTTTATATTTTAACGGAAATATCTTCAATTGGTATTATGTTAAAAAAAAGGACGAGATTTTACTTGGTTGTAAATATGATTACGTTGATTAGCTCGATACTTTTGAATTTAATTTTAATACCTAAGTTTGGGTCTATAGGTGCTTCTGTATCTATATCTTTAGTCTATTTAATTTATTTTTTCTTCAGAAGCTATTTTAGTTACTCACTAATCCCTATAAATTTTATAAACCAAAGATTTATTGTGAAAATCCTCTTTATATATATGTACTTATTTTTAGATTTATTACTAGATATAAATGTCCTTGTTCTAGCCTTTTTAGGAGTGGGCATTTACATCATAGTTAGCACCAAAGAAATTGAAAACATATATCACTTTATTAATAAGAAGGAGAAACATTTATGAGAAAAGTGCTAATGTGCGAATATATGGATCCGGATACAAAGTTTCAAGTTGGGAGTCATTATTTTGCAGAAGGGTTTTTAAAGGAAAAATACCATGTGACTTGGTGTAATAAGCCTTCCATCTTACCTAAAAACGAAACTAGTAAAGAGAATTTCATTGAACTAACTCCAAGAGTATTTGCACCTTTTTGTAAACTTCCTATATTAAATTCTGACTTTTGGGCTAAAAAACATCTAACATTCCTCTCAAATACTCCTAAATTGCTAAATGAGCAATATGATGTTCTCTGGATGACAAATGTTAAGATGGCTAAATCTACTGAAATAATAAAATATCATAAGCTGGTGCACAGAGTGGCTGACAATTTTAAAGGTTTTTCAGGTAGTTATCAATCTCTAATCAATCTACAGAATGAACTAATTGATAAATCAGATTTAACAATAGTAACTGCTAGGAAAATGCTAGATGATTTTAAAAAAAATAACAATAAAATGATTTATTTACCTAATGGAGTGAACGTTGAAAGATTTTTAGACAATAATTCGAGTATTCCCGAGTTATACAAAAGAATAAATGGGTTTAAAGTGGTATACGTCGGAGCCATTGAAAACTGGATTGATATGAATTTGATAATTAGTGTCGCCAAAAAAATGAAAAATGTGAATTTTATTTTTATTGGAAACCATAATTATAAGTTCGAAAATGAAGTTCTAAAAGAAGGAGTGAAGAATATTATATTTCTGGGGCTTGTAGATCATGATAAAATTCCAAGTTTCTTAAAGTTTGCTGATGTAGGAATTATGCCCTTTAAAAAAAATGAGTTAACAGATTACATTCATCCCTTAAAAATATATGAATACTTAGCTGCGGGTATTCCTGTAATTTCTAGAAATTTAGTTGAGGTTAGAGAGATGAATGCACCAATCTATCTTTATAATAATGAGGCAGATTTTATAAATATATTAAATAACATAATGCATTCAAAAGTGAATAAACAAGAATTGATTGATTATTCATTACAAAACACATGGGAGAAAAGATTTCGAGTTGTAAATGAAATAATAGAAGGGCTGTAACCATGAGGATACTATTTGTAAATAAGTATAATTATATTAAAGGCGGAAGTGAAACATATTTATTTGGGTTGAAAGATAGGCTTGAAAAGGAGGGTCATGAGACTGCCGTTTTCAGTATGAAAGACGATAAAAATTTCTCAAGTAAGTATTCAGATGATTTTGTTAACGCTATAGACTATGAAAATTCTAATATGCTAATTAAGATTAAAAATGGAATGAATTTAATTTACTCATTTGAGGCGATAAATAAAATCGAAGATGTAATTAAAGATTTCAATCCAGATGTTGTACATTTAAATTTAATTTATCATCAAATAACACCTTCGATAATTAATAAAATTAATAAATTAAACATCCCTATAGTGTTAGTTGTACATGATTACAAAATCATCTGTCCTAATTATAAAATGTATAACGATGATAAAATCTGTAACAAATGTATAGGGGGTAATTTTATATCCTGTACTACAAACAAATGCCATAAAGATTCTTATATCGATAGTGCTTTACTCACCATTGAGGCATATACTCACAAAACTCTTAAGAGCTATAATGCTGTAGATGAATTTATATTCCCTAGCAACTATATTAAAGAACAGTTTTTAAAATCATATTTTTCAAAAAGGAATAAAGAAAAATTCACGCACATTCCAAATTTCGTGTCGTCAGACTACTATGATTTTAAATTTAAAAACCAAGATATTAAAAAGAAAAGACAAATTCTTTACTATGGTAGACTTTCAAAGGAAAAAGGAGTGGACTTACTAATTGAGGCAGTGGAGCGCCTCGAGAGTAAGGTGACCTTAAAAATTGTCGGATTAGGACCTGAAGAGAGAATGCTAAAAGAATATGTGGTAAATAAAAAAATAGAAAATGTTGAATTTTGTGGGTTTAAATCTGGCGATGATTTGAAAGAAATTATATCTGAAAGTATGTTTGTAGTACTACCTTCAACTTGGCCTGAGGTTTTTGGATTAACAAATATAGAGTCATTAGCTTTAGGGACGCCAATTATAGGTAGTAACATCGGTGGAATCAGTGAACTTATAACAAAAGAAGTTGGCTTTTTATTTGAACCTGGAAACCTTAATGACTTAGTAACTCAATTAAATTTTGCTTTAAGCTTGAACGATGAAGAATATATTATTATGCAGAATAAATGTATAGAAAATAGTAAGAATTATTGTATAGATGATTATTACTTTTCGATATTAAAAGTTTATAATCAAGCAATTAGAAAGCGTGGGTTGAAGAGTGGACAATTACAATAATATTTTTATTTTAGGATCTAAAGGAATTCCAGCAAAATATGGTGGTTTTGAAACTTTTGTACAAGAATTAGTAATGAGAAAAAAAGAAAAAAAAATAAACTACTTTGTAACCTGTTTATCTAACACTAATGAAATAAAAAAAATAAATGATATTACTTGCTTCCATCTTAAAATTCCAAAATGTGGGGGTGCTACTGCAGTCTTATATGACTTATTAAGCTTAAATTATGTTCTTAAATATATTAAAAAAAATAAAGTAAAAAATGCAAAAATTTATATCTTAGCATGCAGAATCGGTCCATTTTTACATTACTTCAAAAAAGAAATCGAAAGAAATAGAATAGAACTTTTAATTAATCCAGACGGTAATGAATGGAAAAGGAGTAAGTGGAGCTTGCCCGTTAGGGTTTATTGGAAATTATCAGAAAGATTTATGGTTAAACATGCGGATGGTGTTATTTGTGATTCTAAGGCCATTCAAAAATATATAGAGACTGAATATTCTCGTTATAAACCAAAAACTGAATATATTTCTTATGGAGCAGAATCAATTCCTTCCAATTTAAGAATGAGCGATCCTAAGCCAGCAAAATGGTTTAAAAAATACAATATTACACCAAATGAATATTACTTAATTGTTGGTAGATTTGTACCTGAAAATAATTACGAACTTATTATTAATGAATTTATGAAATCAAACACAAAAAAAGATTTAATTATTGTAACTAATATTGAAGAAAATAACTTTAAGAATCATTTATTGAAAAAAACTCGTTATGAAATAGATCCCAGAATTAAGTTTGTAGGTACGGTTTATGATTCTGAACTTTTGAAATTAATAAGAGAACATGCATTTGCCTATATACATGGGCATTCAGTTGGAGGTACTAACCCATCTTTATTAGAAGCTCTTGCCAGCTCAAAATTAAGTTTATTGTATGATGTGTCTTTTAATAGAGAAGTTGCTGAAGATAGTGCTCTATATTTTTCAGATTTTAATCCATCTTTAAGTAAAACAATTGGAAAAATAGAGAATTATTCCGACCATATGATTAATGAATTTGATAAAAAGTCCTCTAACATTATAACTAGTAACTATTCCTGGAATAAAATTGTTAAAGACTATGAGTTACGTTTTTCTAATGAATTATAAAAGTCCTAATTAAGTTAGGGCAATTGATTTTAATAGGAGGGTTACTTAATTTATGAAAGGGATTATTTTAGCTGGTGGTAGTGGGACGCGATTGTATCCCTTAACCATGGTAACTAGTAAGCAATTGCTCCCCATTTATGATAAACCAATGATTTATTACCCCTTGTCTACATTAATGTTAGCAGGTATTAAAGATATTTTAATCATTTCAACTCCTGATGATCTCTCTCGTTTTAAAAGTCTTTTGGGAAATGGAAAACAATTCGGTATTAGCTTAACTTATATAGTACAACCGTCTCCTGACGGATTAGCACAAGCGTTTATTCTAGGTGAAGAATTTATTGGAAGTGAATCGGTTGCGATGGTGCTCGGTGATAATATCTATTATGGGAGCGGAATGCGTACTATTCTCCAGAAGGCAGCACAAAAAGAAGAAGGTGCAACTGTCTTTGGTTATCACGTTACTGATCCAGAGCGTTTTGGTGTTGTTGAATTTGACAGTAATGGAACTGTAGTTAGTGTCGAAGAAAAACCAGAAAAACCTAAATCAAATTACGCAATCACTGGACTTTATTTTTACGATAATCGCGTTGTAGAAATTGCGAAAAGTATAAAGCCCTCTGCTAGAGGTGAACTGGAGATTACATCTATCAACGAAGCGTACTTGAAAAATGGTGAATTAAGTGTCGAATTGTTAGGGCGTGGATTCACATGGCTAGATACGGGAACTCATCAAAGCTTAGTAGAGGCGACTAACTTTGTAAAAACTGTTGAAGATCATCAAGGAGTAAAAATCGCAGCGCTTGAGGAAATTGCTTATCTCAATGGTTGGATTGATAAAGAGGCTTTAAGGTCTTCAGGAGAAGCACTTCAAAAAACAGGATACGGACAGTATTTACTTAAAGTTGCAGCTGGAAAAATTCGTTACTAAAAGAGGAGTATAAATGAAAATCACAGATACATTACTAGATGGCGTCAAAGTTATTGAACCTCGAGTATTTGGAGATCATCGGGGCTGGTTTACCGAAACTTTCAATCAGTCTGTTCTAATAGAAAATGGAATTGATATCGAATTTATTCAAGACAACCATTCTTATTCTGCAGAACAAGGTACTCTTCGTGGTCTACACTATCAACTCAGCCCAAAAGCGCAGACAAAATTAGTACGTTGCACACAAGGGGCGATCTTTGATGTTGCTGTGGATATTCGTCAAGGTAGTCCTACACAAGGACAATGGTTTGGTGTAGAGTTATCAGCTGAAAATAAAAAGCAACTCCTTGTCCCCAAAGGGTTTGCGCATGGATTCTTAACGCTCACTCCAGGTGTTGAAGTCCAATACAAAGTAGATGAACTCTATTCACCTGAACATGATCGAAGCATACAATGGAATGATTCAACTCTTGACATTGATTGGCCAATCAACTCTAATCCGATTTTGTCAGACAAAGATCAAAATGCGCCTTCGTTTGTGGATGCTGAAAACAATTTTGTATTGGTGCGTACTATATGAAAGTTTTAGTCACAGGCTACAATGGACAATTAGGATTCGATGTTGTTAAAGAAGGACAAAAGCGAAACTTAGACATGATTGGTATTGGGTTTGAGGATTTAGATATTACTAAAAAAGATGATGTCATCGCCTTCGTCAAAAATGTAAAACCAGACGCTATTATTCATTGTGCTGCATACACTGCAGTTGATAAAGCGGAAGAACAAAAGGAATTGGCTTGGGATGTCAACGTTAACGGGACGCGTTATTTAGCTGAATTGGCTGCTGAAATCGGTTCTAAGTTTATGTATATCAGTACGGATTACGTATATAACGGGGAAGGTGACACACCCTTCAAAGAAACGTCTCCCGTTGAACCGCAGAGTTATTATGGTTTGACAAAATTTGAAGGGGAGAAAGTCTGCCAACAACTTCTAAATGAGTTGTTCATTGTGCGTATCTCTTGGGTATTTGGAACGAATGGACATAACTTCATTAATACGATGTTACGTCTAAGCGAATCTAGAGATGAATTAAGTGTGGTAGACGATCAAATTGGATCTCCTACTTATACGTATGACTTGGCAAGATTATTAGTCGACATGATAATTACTGATAAATATGGAGTCTATCAAGCAACAAATGAAGGATATTGCAGTTGGGCAGAGTTCGCTTTAGAGATTTTTGCACAAGCTAATCGAGATGTTAAAGTAAATAAAATTACATCTGAAGAATATCCAACTCCTGCTGCGAGACCTAAAAATTCGCGTATGTCTAAACAGAAGTTGATTGAAATGGGATTTGAACCCCTCCCACATTGGAAAGAAGCGTTATCACACTATTTAAAAGAATTGGATCAAGAGGTGAACATTTAAATGAATAAAGAAAAAGTACTTGTAACAGGTGGAGCAGGGTTTATTGGCGGTAATTTTGTACAACACATGGTTTCCAAATATCCTGAATATCAAATTTTTAATCTGGATTTGCTTACTTATGCTGGCGACTTGGTTAAGCATAAAGAAATCGAGAACGCAGATAACTACACGTTCGTGAAGATTGATATCGCTGATCGAGAGGCTGTTATGAGTTTGTTCAAAGCTGAAAAATTTGATTATGTAGTGCATTTTGCTGCTGAGAGTCATGTGGATCGTTCGATTACACATCCTGAGATTTTTGTGAAAACGAATGTCATGGGTACGCAAGTATTGCTTGATGCAGCCAAGGCCAATGGCATTAAGAAGTTTGTTCATGTTTCGACTGATGAAGTGTACGGGGAACTTGATTTTGATCCGACTACATTCTTTACTGAAGAGACGCCTCTTCAACCGAACAGTCCTTACAGTGCGAGTAAGGCGTCAAGTGACTTTCTGGTTCGAGCGTATCATGAAACGTTTGGACTTCCGGTCAATATCACACGTTGTTCAAATAACTACGGACCTTATCATTTTCCCGAGAAATTAATCCCTTTGACTATTTCCCGGGTACTAAATGAACAAAAAGTGCCTGTTTATGGTGATGGCAAAAACATTCGGGACTGGTTACATGTCAAAGATCATTGTTTAGCCATTGATTTAGTTATGCATGAGGGAATCAACGGAGAGGTATACAATGTTGGTGGCCATAACGAGAAGACAAACTTGGAAGTTGTTCAAACTATCATTAAAGAGTTAGGTAAATCAGAAGAACTCATTGAGTTTGTTACAGATCGCTTAGGTCATGACAAACGATATGCGATTGACCCAACTAAGCTCCAAGCATTAGGATGGAAGCCTACTTACAACTTTGATACTGGAATTGCCCAAACGATTCAGTGGTATCTTGATAATAAAGAGTGGTGGGAACAAATTTTAAATGGAGAATACCGTAACTATTTCTCTGACCAATATTCAATTAAGTGAATAAAAAATATAATAAGTTAGGTGGAGATTCTAATTAAAGTATGTACGATCGGATTAGGATATATTGGACTCCCAACGTCTGCGGTCTTCGCCCAATACGGCGTCGACGTCGTCGGTGTGGACATTCATCAGTCAGTTGTCGATAAATTGAACCGTGGCGAAATCCACATCGAAGAGCCAGGCCTCGGAGACGTCGTCAAAGACGTCGTCGCGAAAGGCAAGTTCCACGCCTCGCTCGAGCCGGAGAAAGCGGACGCGTTCATCATCGCCGTCCCGACACCGAACAACGATGACGAGCATAAGTCATGCGACCTCACATACGTACTCGAAGCGACGAAACGCGTCCTTCCATACGTCGAGAAGGGCAACGTCATCATCGTCGAGTCGACAATCGAGCCACGTACGATGGACGACCATGTCAAGCCGCTCGTGGAAGCAGCAGGCTTCGTCGTCGGTGAGGACATCTTCCTCGTCCACTGCCCAGAGCGTGTCCTCCCAGGACAAATCCTTCATGAGCTCGTGCACAACAACCGCATCGTCGGTGGCATCACGCCCGCTTGTGCAGACGCCGGTGCAAACGTATACGGCACGTTCGTAAAAGGGGAAATCATCAAGACGGACGCGAAGACGGCTGAAATGTCGAAACTCATGGAGAACACGTTCCGCGATGTGAACATCGCCCTCGCGAACGAACTCGCAAAAGTGTGTAACGCTCTCGACATCAACGTCCTTGACGTCATCGAGATGGCGAACAAGCACCCGCGCGTCAACCTTCACAGCCCAGGCCCTGGTGTCGGTGGACATTGCTTGGCGGTCGACCCGTACTTCATCGTGGCGAAACAGCCTGAGCTTGCGAAAATCATCAAGCTCTCACGCGACACGAACGTCTCGATGCCGGCTTATGTCGTCGAGAACGTGCAGAAGCTCGTTTCAGACCAGCCCGAGGCAAAAATCGCCGCATTCGGCGTGACGTACAAAGGGAACGTCGACGACATGCGTGAAAGCCCGGCTGTCGAGATCATCGAATTGATGCTCGAGCAAGGCATGAACGTGGCCGTCCACGACCCACACGTCGAAGTCTCGTCATCGAAACACTTCGACCTCGTGTCGAAAGAAGAAGCGATCAAAGATGCGGACCTCGTCCTCGTCCTCGTTGACCACAACGAGTTCAAAGCGCTCGACTTCAGCGAGTTGAACGCGGCGATGAACCGTCCGATGATCTTTGACACACGTAACATCGTGAAGGCCGATGACAGCGACCTTGCGGTTGTGAATTTTGGTAATCTATATTCAATGTGCTCTGGATTGATTTCAGCAAGATAAAAGGCATCCCAGGGAATAATTAATTATCCCCTGGGATGCCTTTTGAAATTATGACTAACTACCTTTTGCATTTTTAACTTTTTGATAATAGATTAAAAAACAGTTATGAAGAAGTGAGTATACATGTCTAATAAGCTTCTATTTCTTATTCAGCCCTTCAATCAGCTGCCGTGTCCGCTCACGTGACACATGAAGATACCGCTCGGTCGTGCTAATCGACTTGTGTCCGAGGAGCTCGGCGACGCCGACGATGTCTTTTTTCTGTTCGTACAACGTCGTCGCGAAGCTATGACGCAACATGTGGCTCGTCAGATGCAGGCCGAACTGTTCGGCTGCGATTTCTTTCAGGTCTTTGTTCACGAAGCCCGGCTGGACGACGCGTCCTGTCGGCATCAAGAAGATTTTGTTCGAGTTCCCGGCCTTCGGACGCCGGACGTCGATGTAGCGCTTCAACTCTTTCGTGAGCCGCTGCGTCATCGGCACGACGCGCGTCTTGCCGCCTTTGCCTTTTATGACGCTGAGTAAGCGCTCTTCGAAGTTGATGTGATTGAGCTCCAAGTCCAAGATCTCGCTGATGCGTAGCCCGGCATCGCCCCCGACGAGGTAGATCGTATAGAGCGTATAGTTTTTGGCGTGATACAATACGACATCCAATTGGTCGCGGCTGATGATCGTCGGCGGTTCGGTGACGCCTTCCCGCGTGATGATTCGGCTGAACGGGTTCTGCTCCATCCAGCGCTGCTCGACGGCGAACGTGAACAGCCCACGGACACGCATGATATACGACCGGACTGTGTTGTCGGCTTTCCCGCTCAAGTGCTTCTTGTACGGGACCGCGTAGCCCATCTCGGTGATGTCCTGGATGTAGACGGCGCCCCGTTCGGTCGCATACTCGGCGAAGCTCCGTAGCGTGTTGCGTTTGCTTTTCAGCGTCGTCTCCGGGGACTCCTTCCGTTCTTTCAAGTCTTCTAAGTACAGGTCGATCGCATCGTTCAGTAACACACGTTTCATCACAATCACTCCTTCAAGGTTATTGCCGCTCGCAGTTCCCGTTGGACGTCGGCCTTATATGCCCGCAACCGGCTCGCGGAATATGGCAGCGTCTGTTCGGTCCCGTCAATCAAGTGGCAGAGGAGCTCGAAATGGCGTGGTGACAGCAACACCCGTTGTTCGTCGAGCCAGTCGAACAGATGGCGCTCGGACGTCATGCACTGTTCCGGGATACGCTCGGCCGCGACTTCGTGCTTCAAGTGTCGGGCGTTCTTCTGTTGGTGGTTGAGGATGGCGCCCCGTATCCGTTGGAAGCAATACGTCTTCGATAACGTACAGCCCCGGTTCAATGCCTCCCATAGCGCGATGCGCGCGATTTGGGCGCAGTCCTCTTGTTCGTTCGGATGGATGTGGAGATGCCGGATGACGTAATGGATCATCGGCTCCCATTCTACGATTTGGTCATCAAGCTGGTTCATGGATGGATTCTTTTCCGAGCGCTCTGTTGATTTTCCTAGGTTAATTCGAGTATAGTCATCGATATTCGTGGATTGGGTGTTGCTGTACGTACGCCTCTCGGCTCCATCTATCAATTGTAAGCCGATATCTCAAACAAGCCCCGGGCTTATGTGCGATAAGGGCGCTGTCCCATCTCGGATATCGATGAATATTCGAAGAGGCAAGGGGATGTGACCATGGGGGAGTGGCGAGATGTGGCTCTACTTGCGATCGGTATGATATCGAATGTCGGCATATGGTAAAATAAACACATCGAGAGACAACTGCTTCACGCTTCGGCTGGGACGGTTGTTCTTTTTTATGAGGAGGGCGACAGATGAAACGAGTGTTGATCACCGGCGCGAGCAGTTACGTCGGCAATGCGTTCAAACAGTGGATTGAGGCAAAATATGCGGACGACATTCAAGTCAATACGGTCGGGATGAAGAAAGGGGAATGGAAAGAGAAGTCGTTCGAGGGGTATGACGCGATCCTCCATGCGGCCGGGATTGCCCACGTCTCGACAGACAAGAGTATGGAGGACCTGTATTACGAAGTGAACACCGATTTGACGGCCGAGGTTGCGGTGAAGGCGAAGCAGGACGGGGTAAGCCAATTTCTATTCCTCAGCAGCATGATCGTCTACGGGGACGCCTCGAACGCGCAGATGATCACGACAGACACGGAACCGAAGCCGACGAACTTCTACGGCAACAGTAAGCTCCAGGCCGAGAAGAAGCTCGAGGCGCTCGCGGACGAATCGTTCCGCGTCGCGAACGTCCGTCCGCCGATGATTTACGGGAACGGCTCGAAAGGGAACTACATCAAACTCGCCGGGCTCGCGCGAAAGGTGCCAATCTTCCCGGACTATCCGAACCGCCGCAGCATGATCCACGTCGACAACCTGTCGGAGTTCTTGGCGCTCCTCATCCTCCATGAAGACCACGGCACGTTCCATCCGCAAAACGCCGACTACGTCTGTACGTCCGAGCTCGTCAAGACGATCGGCGCGGTCCACGGCAACCACGTCCGGACGACGGGGCTCTTCAACGGGGTCATCGGCACGCTCGTTGACAAGAACGTGACGATGAACAAGCTGTTCGGCGACTTCGCTTATGCGAAGGAGTTGTCGATGTATCCGCATGATTATCATGTGAGGGACTTTTTTGATAGTGTCGTTGCGACGGAACGACAAGAATAAGAGTAAGACACTACTTCAACGGGAATGAACAGATAAACTAGTCGAAGTAGGTGAGCGAGTGAAACAAGCAACGATTGAAAACGCAAACGGCATGCGCCTGTCGGCCATCGATTATGGCTGCGCCATGACCGAGTTGACGGCGCCGGACCGGGACGGGAACTATGAGTCCGTCATCTTGAAGTACGGTGACCCGGAACAATACTTAGAGAACCCGATTTACGTCGGGGCGGTCGTCGGGCGCATCGCCGGCCGGATCCGCAACGCCGAGATCGATGGGGTGGCCTTGACCCCGAGC
Source organism: Exiguobacterium alkaliphilum 12/1 (assembly GCF_000714435.1). Taxonomy (GTDB): domain Bacteria; phylum Bacillota; class Bacilli; order Exiguobacteriales; family Exiguobacteriaceae; genus Exiguobacterium; species Exiguobacterium alkaliphilum. The sequence continues at coordinate 10,406 of NZ_JJMW01000012.1, read as the reverse complement.
GAGGCCCCGCACCACATCCACGGCGGCGAGGAAGGCATCACGGCCCGGCACTGGGACATGGACGTCGACGGACAAGCGATCGTCTTCACGTACCTCAGTCCGGACGGGGAGGAAGGGTACCCTGGAAATGTTCGCTTCAAAGTCATGTATGAACTGACGGACGACGATGCGCTCGTCGTCACGATGACGGCCGACACGGACGAACGGACGTGGGTCAACTTGAACCACCACAACTATTTCAACCTCGGCGGACGGCCGACGGTGCACGACCACGTGCTGACGCTGCCGTCCGATCACGTGGCACGGCTCGATGACGAGTCGCTACCGACGGGGGAGTTGCTTGACGTGTCGGATACGCCGTTCGACTTCCGTGACGGGAGACCGGTCGGTGCGGCGATTACGTCCGAGGACGAGGCGATCGTGAAGGCGGGTGGACTGGATCATCCGTTTCTCTTGAAGGAAGGGACGACCCGTTTGCACGACCCGGTGAGTGGACGCATCATGGACGTCGAGACGAACCAGCCGGTCATGGTCGTCTATACGGCGAACTTCTTAAGTGAAGAGACGCCGGTGACGCTCGAAGGACGGCAAAAGCATAGCGCGATTTGCCTGGAGGCCCAAGCGTTCCCGGACGCGCCGAACCATCCGGATGTGGCGACGTCGATTGAGCTGAATCCGGGGGAGTTGTATTACTCGAGGACGGTTTATCGGTTTGGGGTGGAATGAAACAAAAGACCATCGGACTTGTCATGGACAAGTTCGATGGTCTTTTTCCTATGCACTTAGTCGTGAAACTTTTGAGAAACGACAACGTGACCATGGAAAGTGGGTGAGAAGAAAGTTGCTCTTGCTAGGACGGATTCATTATGAATGGGGCTGGCGATTTATTCTCTTATAAGCGTTAGCCCATTGAATATTGTGGTTTCAGATGCTACGTGTATTGAGAAGGTATAGAAGGACATAATCGATAGAAGCGGAGGTTGGAGGGCGTAGAAAATGTTCATAAAATTCAATAACATGTCATATATTGTCGAACGGTAATCGGTGATTCTAAAAAATGTATTCCCTTCATTACGAAAGAATCATCCGCTATTTGAAATGGGATTGATACACTAAAATCATAGATTTAATCAATAAATCGGGCACAGTTCCGTAAGTTTTTAAGGAGGGGTCATCTTGAGTCACTCGTTCCGCACAGATGAAGAAATGCTATTCCAATACTTTAGAGAGCGATTTGACATTTGCTATGAACAGCATGAATTAGATATCAAAGAATACGAAAAGACGATTTTCGATTTGCATGCAAAATCAGAGCAAGAAAAGAATAGTATGTTTGACGATTTAATTGGAGAGTATGGACAAGTTGTCTCACGTACCATTATTCAAACATTTGGCTTGGCTCCGTTCTTTCATCAAAACCAAGATGGTGGTGATGTGACAACAAAACATAACGCAAGACAAGGTATTTACGCGCGAGAGGAAGATAAATTTGAAAGATCAAAATATGGTTACGATTCCTCAAAAAAAATTGTCCTTCACCAAAATGAAAAAAGAAAAGGAAAGCAAGTCGATTCGTACACGGGTAAATCAATAGACCGCGCCAACGTGGATCATGTTGTTCCATTAAATTCGTTCCATAAAAATGGTGGATTTCTATTGGATGACAATCGTAAAAAAGCTTTTTCAAGTGATACTAGAAATTTAGTGGTAACAGATGAAACATTAAATAAGTCGAAAGGAGATTTGCGACTCGATGATTTCAGAAATCATCGAGTCGGTGGACAAGAAGATACAAACGATGTCCGGTTCGCCATTGATGAGAAACGAGCGCGACAAATCGCTGACCAAGCAAACGTAGCTTACGACGATCATCAAATCTCTAGAATTGAAACGATGAAAGGATATACCTCTCGAAGTTTGCAAGCGGGCGTTGAAGACGGACTCCGGCTCGGAGCTCGAGAAGCGATTGGTATGGTTCTCCACACGCTCATAAGTGAACTGTTTAAAGAGATGAAGCAGTATGCTAAACAGTTGAAAACGTATCGTTCTGATGGAATAATGCTGACTGAACTGAACAAAATGGCTGAACGTGTGATTAAGAATACACAAAAACAACTAAGTGGTCTATTAAGAGCGGCTACAAAGATTTTTGGGGAAGGTATCTTGAGTGGCTTCATGAGTTCCATATTGACAACAGTCATCAATACATTTATTACAACGAAAAAACGAGTTGTACGCATCATTCGTGAAGGATTCTTGTCAATCGTCCGGGCGTTTCGAGTACTATTCACGAATCCACAGAACTTATCCCAATCGATGCTTTATCGTGAAGTGACAAAATTATTGATTACGGGGCTTGTTGTAGCAGGTGGAATAGCGTTTGAAGAAGTTTTTGAAAATATGTTGAGGGGACTTGCTCTACCATTTCTACCATTAATTTCGTCCACAATGGTAGGAGTTTTGACAGGGATTGCATTAGCCACCATTATGTATATGATTGATCAGGTATGGTCTATGCTCCCTTCTACTTCGGAATTGATGGCCAATTCTGCTGAATTAATTCATAATCGGATGCGGCTTCAGACTGAATTCGATTCGATCGCAATGGATTTATCAGTAAGTCAAACAGATGATATTTTAAGTAGAATGACTCGGACGAATCTAGCAATTGAAAGTACAATAGATTTTTTTGAGGAGTGAGTCGAAATGCCATTTTTCTTATTAGGTGCTGGAGCATTGTTGGCTGGTGCGTCTTTTGGAATAGGACGATTTTCTAGACAAGGGGAAGTTGATGAATTAAAGCAAATAATCATGAAATTGGAGAAGGAACTTAAGATACATCAAGAAATGATTGCTCGTCAGAACAACGTCATCAAAGAATTAAAAGTTGAAAATCAAAGTTTAAATGCAATCTTTTTTATGAAACGTGCCGCGTTATCGAAACGAACGCGAGGTATTATTATTTTTCAGTACGCTTTGAAGGAGTATTTACAACTCGTCCGATTACACGTTGACGGAATGATTAAAACAAATTCACCACAAGAGCTAATGTACAATATTTTGAACCGATTGTTTCATGGCAAAGATGTTAGTCTCGAAGAAAAGGGTCTGGTAAAGGTCTATATCCAAGAAAAGTATCCATATGAAATAAAACGAATGATTGCAATTGAAGAAAATGATTTATATGTAGCGTTAGGAGGTTGAACAATTGAGTAGAATGTTTGGATTTTTCATTGGGTTCTTCTTAGAATTTTTTAAAATGGCATTTGGATCCGCAATCATCCTTGGAATCGTAGGATATTTTTATTTCAAGGCCTTGTATGTGCTAGTGCCACTATTTGTGCTCGTGGCTCTTATCGAAGGAGCGAAGAAAGGAGTAGAGGTTAGCCAAGTTCACGCAGAGAGACATCGGATTCGCCAACTGCGAAAAGAATTTAAGACGGAAGAGCTATATGAATTTGATAAATCGTGGCAATCCTTACAGCAAAATCGGAAAGCTTGACTGGAGTAAAAACAACTAAGGAGGACCCGATGAAAACATATTGGCAAATCGCAGCAGGGAATGGAGAGGTCAATTTAGAAGAGTTATTTTTAAAGTTAAATGTTGCGCTGATTGGTCCTGCCCGTTTGGGTGAATATTTTGAGAATACGACCAGTTGCTTGACGGACACCTCATTAAAAAGTTTGCATCTGAAGTTCAAATAGGTGATGTTCTTGTTTTGAAACGCCTTGTTAATCTACATACACAACAATGGGAGATCAAAGCGGTGGGGGGAGGTCACGGGACCATATCGCTATGAAGCTATTTTTAGTCAAGTTACTACTCATAGCTGGGATATTCAACACTGCCGACGGGTAAATTGGACCATTGCGTCACCAAGTCTATTTGTCACCAGCGGTGGTGCGCCAACCCGTCTTCAACGGCTGAGTGATACGAACCCGTTGCGTCATGCTGCGGAGAAACTCTTAAGCTGAATTGTCTGAGGAAGCCAGCTTTCCACTTAAGGGAAAGCTGGCTTTTTTTGTCGAATGATTAGAGCAGCTGGCAAAAGCATAACGCCATCGTCCTCGAAGAGCAGGCACGGGACCATCTTGACGTGACGACATCGATTGAACTGAACCCGGGAGAGTTGTATCACTCGAGGACGGTTTATACGTTTCGTGCAGAATAAACAGAAAACCATCGCACTTGTCTGAGACAAGTGCGATGGTCTTTTTTAGGCGTTGATAGCATACAGTTCATCCAACATGTCGGTCACGGTTGCGCTGAACGAGCGGAAAGTAGGGTCTTCGATGAGTGTCATCATCGCGTCTTTGACGACGGTGGCGTTCGTCCAATCTGACACGTCGATTGTCTCGGTGTAGATGCGGGTAAACTTTTTCTCTTCTTGTTTCCCTGATTTTAAGAACGAGATGCCTTTTACTTCGAGTGCCTCCAAAAGTTCGAGTCGCTCCTTATAATTGATTGGCCCGACCTCGACGTAAAGCTTGAGTCGTTTACTGCCTTTGCGCTCGAACCAGACGATGAGGCCGTAGTTGAGCCAGTAGCGTTTCAAACGATGCATCTTCTGTAACGACGGCAACCAGTCATCCATCACGAAGTGCGGGACGCGTGTATGGGCGGAATAGGTCGTGATGTTCTGTTCGCTCACGAACTCGCGAAACGCTTGACGGAGGATGTTGCACCCAATCTTGAAGAGATAGTCAATCGTTTGGCGCTTCCGATGGTAGATGAGCCTTAGATGCTGTTTCGTCGTTTCGTCGAACGTGGCGAGTAGCTTGACCGCTTGACGCAATTCCACTTGCTTTTGTTTCGCCGGGTTGGCGTTCGCGTACAAAAGATGGATGGCCAACGTATAGTCTTGATAAAGTTGCAACGCCGTCTCCGTCGTCGCTTCGTCATCGACGAGTCGTTCTTCGAGGAGCGCGACATAGTAGGACAGGAAGTCGTGAATCGTGTCGGCCATCGTTGTATGGTTCAGTTCAAGCTCGTGCTTGATGATGCGTAAGATTTCGTCATACGTCAACATCCAATACGCGTCATGGGAAGGTGCGTCCCCGGATAAAGTCAAAAAGACGGGAAGAATGTCTCGATGCGGATAGTGTTCGGTCACGCTTGTTACATACCGATCGAGTTGGCCTGACGACTCAATGGCGTGCACCTTGTTTTCGATGAATACGATTACGTTCAACGTCGGGATCTCGATGAGCAAATCGATTGCACCTACGCCTCGCTTCGACCACTCTCGATGGACGACAACGTCAGACAAAGGGGTATGGGCGAACGCTAAATAATCGAACGCATCGATTTTGTTTTCATTGTCTGCTTTCATGATGAGATGCATGAGCACCTTCCGTAGAAACACGCTATTGAGGCGATGGTTCTCGTTCGGGTCGAACAACCAGGCGAGCACGTTCGAATGACGAATCTCATAATTGGCGACGCGAAGCACTTTGAACGGGTTGAACGCATTGAACTGTTGGTCGAGTTTATTGAATTCAGGTGTGTTTTCAAGTTGTAAGATGTTCTCTAGTGAGTAGGTCATGGCGGACTCCTTCATTAATCTGTACGGCTAAGTTTCTTCCATTCTTGCTCGAGATGGGCGTCGACCGCTCCCCAATCGTACACGTCTTTCCCGAGCACATGCTTCAGCTCTTGCGTCGCGGCGTATGCGAAGCGACTCCAGGCGACGTAGTTCACGCGCGTCGCAAACAAAATCGGGACGTTTCCGCTCCGGATGTAGGCATCGATCCCGTCGGTCAGACAGAGGGCACCGTGGCCGACGAGTAACATCTTCCGGAGTGTCGGCTTGTTGCCGACCGGTATCGAGTGAAGCCAGCCGTTCTTATGATAAAGCAGGCTCTTCAATCCCCAGAGCAGACGGATGACGAGTTCGTTGAAGACGACCGGCACCGCCATCGCCACACCGTGACGCGCATCATAGCTGCTCTCGAACACTTTCGTCGAGAAGTCGGCGAACGAGAGCGTCCCCCCGTCGTGGGAGATGTGCCCGAAGTCAGCGAATTGAAACAACTCAAAGAACGGGAGCGGGATACCGGCGCCGCGCCGCCCGTCGTCGTGCCCGCGCACACCGCTCGACCCCGATACGTCGGACAAGAGATGCCCGAGCCAGTTCGCGAAACCGGCGAATAGTTTGGCCAGTAGATTCTCACCTTGGAGCCGTGGCGTACCGTCCTGTTTCGGTTCGAGACGAAGCAGCCGACCGTCCGAGACGAAGCTTGCCTTGCCCGTGAACTGATCCAAGATGGAAAAGAACAGACCGACGATGTCCGGTGCGTGGGCGAGCGATTTCAAATGGTGGTCCGCCGGACGCATGTTGAGTGTCGCGTCCCCCATGTTCAAATCTTTCGCATACCGCGCGTCATAGTTCACTTTAAAGCGACGCTCTAAATAACCGATGGCACTCGCAATCGAATCCGGTTGTTTGCGGAGGCGGCCACCGTTCTGTTTGTCTTGTTTCCAGACGAGGTTCGCGAACTGGATGACGACGTTGTCGACTTTCTCATCTGACCAACGCCGGAGTTTGCTGTCCTTCGGTGAACCGACAAAGAAACTGTCGATGAGACCAGCGACAAGGCCGCTGAAGGACGCAATCATGTAATCGTAGCAGTCACATTCCGCCTCCTTCAGCAAGAAGTCCGCTTTGAACGCGGTCGCCAAGTCGTGCCGTTGTCGTGCCGTCAACAAGTGGGCGAACGGGTCGTCTCGTCCGGTCACGTCATGGCGTGCCGCATACGTGTCGAGGTTGTCCAAATAGCTTTCCCACGAGACGTCCGCGACTTGAATCGGCTGGATTTCCTCAAACGTTGGGACGGCGAGTGGCGCGAGCGGGGTGACCACCGTTTGCGTCGCCTGTCCGTCCATGAGCCGCATCATGTCTTCGAACAACTGGTCGAGCACTTCCGATTGCGCGTCTTGCGCTTCTTCAAGTTGGCTCAAATGCGTCTGGACATCACCTAGACGTTGTTCGGCTTTCGTGGCTTGGTGTTGTTGGGTGAGCAACGCCTTCGCCTTGTCGGTCAGCTGTTGTTCGGTCCGTTTCATTTGTCACCGAATACGTTCTTGACGAGGCGCTTCGCCCCACCCGTGACTTCGGCGAGCCCGCCTCCCGATACGTCGAAGTAGCCGATTGCTTGGAGTGATTCGTTCAACTGCTCCAATTCTTCGAGCGTGAGCGTATCCTTCAAGACGAGCGCTTCCTCGGAATCGAACGTCACATCATCGAGTTGGACAAGTTTCGGGGCGTAACACGTGTACACGTAATCACGAAGTTTTTGATGTGTCGGTTTTGACGTCAACTCGTCTAACCGAATCGTACTCAGTTTCGAAGGGAGTTGCGTGATGACCTGTTCTTTTTGAGAATGGACTTGTTTGCCGGCACTGAACTGGGCACTCGCATTGAGCATTTGTAGCATGTTCGATAACTGGTTGATTTTCTCCGAGTTGGCGTTACCATGCTGCACGGCAGCGACGAGTCGATTCGAGATTTCATTGATGTCTTCGAGCAGGTAGTTGAGGGTTTGTTGTGTGTTTCGGATGATGGCCTGGAGCATGTATTCACGTTGCTTGTTATTCTCGACGTCTTTCATGCCCGTGATTTTCTTCAATCCTTGATACGTCCCGACCCCGATGACGACGAGCACCCCGATACCCGTGAACATGCTCGAGAAGCCGAGCAGACCACCCATGCCGAGAGAGGCGAGACCAGACGTCAACCCGGCCGCACTCAATCCGACGACCGAACCGGACAAGTAGATAGCGGTGAGCGGGACACCGACCGCGGCTGCTTTCGCCGCCAAGTCTTTCATCGACTTGGCGATTTCCGAGTCGTTTTTCCGAAACGTCAAAATATCTTCGTCGCTTTGGATGGCGCTTGAGATCAGTTCGATTTCTTCTCGCGAAATCGACAGAACTTCTTTCAACTCTTCAAGAAACTTGTTCTCGAACCAAGCCGAGAGCGGGCGCTTCAGTTTGAACAGATAGAGTAAGTCTTTGAACAACGATTTCTCGACGATCGAGAAGTCGATGGTCGTCGACAAGTCGCGTAATTCATCAATCAACGCGATCGTCGGTGCATGTTCATTCGGATTGCTCAAATAGCCCCGAAGTTGCAAGCGATAGTCCGAACTGAGATGGATACGGGTAACGAGCGACATCAGTTCGCTATACTCTTCGGCATCAATCTGTTGATCATCGAAGAACGTGAAGTTTGCCAAGACTTTTAAGTAGGTGAGCTTATACGCCTCGGGCAAGTCGGCGAGCGGGGTGACCTGTGAGACGTTGATGAGCTCGTCTTCCTTGTCTTTCAAAGCGGAAATCCCGTTCAATAGCTCGACGACGCCTTCGACGTTATACGTCGCAAGCTTGTCAGACAGACTGTAATCGTATTTCTCTGTGTGCATGACGATATGAAGTTTTTCTTTTCGCTTATCGTTCTTGTATGTGACTTCACGGTCCAAATCGACGCGTTGCAAATCCTTGTAGTAGACGCAAATCGGCTTCTCGAGCAACGGTTTGAAATAGAAGCGGTCACCTAAAAACAGCATGCCTTCTTTACCGCTCTTAAAGAGCGTTGAATCGTATAAGACGACAACGTGTTCAGGAAGCGCGTCCTCCGCATAATTCTTAATGGCTCCGTTCAATTTTTTGTCGGGAACGTTCGGGGCGATATGTGTGCCGTCGCCGAGTAGTGTGTGGGCGTATTCTTTCAAATATGTATTAATGTTCATCATGCAACACCTTCCATATATTGTTTATAAAGTTATTATATACTTATAGAGGGTGCTGGGTAGGGAAAATATTCTAACTGGTAAAGAAGAATGCGAGGAGCGGCTATCGTGGAAATCATTATGTATATGTTGATTATGGGATTGAGCGGAGGAGTGGGTGTACTATTGTTCCGAACTGGGCGTGCGACAAGACTCGTTCAGCAGGCGTTGCGACGAGAACTGCGAACGATCGACGACGAATTGAAACGGGCGGAACATAACCCGGCCCGACAGTTTGACTTGCTCGATCCAATCTATCGAAAAGTCGTGTTCCAAGTCCACTCGAACGTGAAGATGAAACGAGCCGAATTGGAGCAACTTGTGAGCGATGAGTTGAATCGGTTAATCAAAAGTCGACGCTCGGCGGTCTGGTCTTCGATTGCGATGACAGGACGCAACGTGTTGGCGTTGATCATGTTGGGTGTGAGTGCGGTCGGCGGATATGCGACGTACCAAGAGGCAAAGATCATCGAGTGGCCGGGTTCGCGACATGTGGTAAGTTCGTCGGCCACGATACTTGATGAAACGTTCGAATTGCCGAGCCAAATCGCTTCACCTGAGGAACTCGGGATGGCACTCGCCTATCACATGAGCCGATTCGATGAGGCGTTCAGCATCCGTTACATCGGGAAAACGAGAGACTTTGAGGAGACGATGGAAGCCGCGTGGGACTGGCTCGAGGCGAATCACATCTACGTCTTCCGTTTGTCTCGGGGCGGGGAGAGTCAATATCGGGATCACGGGGGCTATGTCGACCTCGACATGAAGTTGGCGTACGACATGACGACAGATGAGGCCCATCAGATCGCGGCCCGCGTCGAGCGCATCGTGCAAGAGATGCCGATCGGGCTGAACGACTTTGAGAAAGTGAAATACGTGAACGATTTCGTCGTGTTGAACACGGCGTATAACTTGGAGAGCGCGGCGAGCCCGTACACGCCGTACTCGATATTGTTCAATGGGGAAGGCGTCTGTGAGGGGTATGCGCTGACGACGTTGCTTCTATTAGAAGCGGCCGGTGTCGAGACGCGATATATCTCAGGAGAAGTCGAGACCGGTCTTCACGCGTGGAACCTCGTCAAGCTTGACGGGGAATGGTATCACTTGGACACGACGTGGAACGATCCGGTGCCGAACCAGCCGGGGAAAGTCCGGTACGACTACTTCTTAGTGTCCGATGCGACATTGCGAGCGGACCATTCGTGGGAGGAAGGGAAGTATCCAGTGACGGCGATGGCGAACTATGAGTGAGGCAGGGGTGAAGCGATGTGGCTTCACTCTTTTTTGGTGCAATCATACACTCGTTTTTAAAAATAGGTCATCCTGTTTTTGAGAAACGTGCTATATTCTTAGTTGGGATTTATAGGATTAACATTCAAAAGTCTACATATATAGATGGGAAAGAGGAAAATTGATGAAGAAGTGGATGGCTCAACTTATTATTGTGATGTTTGTGATGAGTTCGTTTCAGCTGACAGGAAGTGCGATGGAGGATACGGAGGCACCGAAACTGATCAGTTACTCATTGACGAACCAAGAGTACACAATTGGCGATACAATCGAAGTGGCGATTCATTTAGAGGACGACAGTTCATATATCAAGTATGCACAACTTC
>NZ_JJMW01000011.1 GCF_000714435.1 Exiguobacterium alkaliphilum 12/1 | reverse complement strand
CCGGCCCGGAGATCGCGGTCGCGTCGACGAAGGCGTACACGGCCCAAATCGCCGTCCTCGCCATCCTCGCCTACGACATCGCTCGTGCGAACGGAAAAGAGCTACCGTTCGAATTGATGCCAGAACTCGCGCGTGTCGCGACGATCATGGACTCAATCATGTCACAAAAAGAGCTGTTTGAAGAGTTGGCAGAACGTTACTTGAAGACGACACCGAACACGTTCTTCATCGGACGCGGCCTTGACGCGTCGGTCTGTCTCGAAGGCGCGCTCAAAGTGAAGGAGATCTCATATATCCAAGCGGAAGGTTACCCAGGTGGTGAGCTCAAGCACGGATCGATCGCCTTGATCGAGGACGGGACGCCGGTCATCGCGCTCATCTCGCAACCGAAGACGAACTTGAACATCCGCAGCAACGTCAAGGAAGTCGTCGCCCGTGGCGCGAACGCCTGCATCATCTCGATGCAAGGCGTCGAACACGAGGACGATGAGTTCATCTTGCCGCACGTCGAACCACTCCTTGCACCGCTCGTTACGGTATTACCGGTTCAACTCATGGCGTATTACGCCGCACTTGGCCGGGGTTGCGACGTCGACAAGCCGCGCAACTTGGCGAAATCGGTGACGGTGGAATAACACTATACACACCTAAGCACTTCTCGAAACAGAGAGGTGCTTTTTACTGCTTGCCGATATCTTTGCCAACAGGCAAAATAGTAGGATAAGTAAGCGGTTCCATCGTATGGTTATATAAAGATAAGCGATGAAAGAAGGTCTGACATGAACGTATACATTGTCTGTCCATGCGGGTTCGTCACGAGCGCCATGGCAGCGAAGCTGTTTGCTGAAGCGTGTTCGGGGAAATTGTCGTGTGTGATTCACCACGGCACTAATCGTGATATCCCGAAAGACGTCGACTTGATCGTCTATCAAATCGGGACAGCGGCGATTGACCATCCGACCGCGCACGTCCGCTCGGTCAGACAAATCTTGTCGCTCGAGGAATATCGACAAATCGTCGAGGAATGGGTGAAGCGATATGAAGCATGAATGGAGTGCGCGGGAGCGCTCGATTTTACTACACTTATTAGGCACGGAGACATCGACACCGCTCGCGGAGATCGCGCAGGCGGTCAATTTGTCTGAGCGGACGATTCAACGGGAACGTCAACTGCTCGAAGGGATTTTGAGAGAGTTCGAACTAGAGCTGTCTTGGCAGCGCGGGCGCGGACTCAGCCTCGTCGGAGCGACGGCTGCGAAACAACAGCTCCGTGAGGATTTGATTTTGTCGGCCGAGGCCATCCCGACAGCCGAGGATCGCATCTTTGAACTGGCTTGGCGGCTCTTGTTCGAGAAAGACATGTTGAAGCTGCAGGCTGTCGCCAAGCAGATGCACGTCTCGCCAAGCACACTGACACAGGACCTGGAGAAACTTGACCGCTGGTTCGACGAATATCACCTTGAAGTCGAGCGGAAGAAAGGGGTCGGTGCGCAAGTACTTGGCTTGGAAGCGGAAAAACGCAAGCTCATGATTAATGCGCTCATGGCGCATTGGGACACGCTCGCGTTTTATCGCTTCGTCCGCGGCGAAGATGAGTACATTCCCGCCTTTTTGAAGACGGTCTCATGTGACGCCATGCTTGAGGCGCTCCGGGACGGATACGACTATTTAAAGAGTCATGCGTTCGAGCGGATGGATGACCGAACGATTATGCGTGTCACGTTCGCCTATGGCGTGCAACAAGCGCGACTCGACGCCGGTTTCTTTTTGGAGATGTACACGAAAGGACGTTCGGACGACTATTTGAAAGTCGCTCGGGACATGGAAGTGGCACTCGGTACGACGTTCTCGATGGCCGAACGGGTTTGGCTCGCGGAAGAGGCGAACCGGCTCCGTTCCTTGAAAGAACAGATGCAAGAAGATGAGGAAGAACGCTGGGTCATGCAAATCCGTGTCCATAAACTGATTCATCACGTCTCACTCATCCACGGCTTCGCCTTCACAGATGACGCGGCGCTCGAGAAAGGGTTGCTCGCCCATATCTTATCGAGTCTGAACACGCAGGCGCTTCCGGATACGGATACGGTCCGTCCGCACATCGACCGGGACTATCCGAACTTGCGGGCCGCCATTCAGCAAGCGGCGGATATCGTCTTCGGGACGAACACGTTCACAGAGGAAGAGACGGTGTTCTGGGCGATGCACTTCGCGGCCGCGCTCGTCAAACCGGTCCGCCGTCGTGAATATCGGGCGCTCGTCGTCTGCTCGGCGGGCCTCGGCTCGTCGAAGATGCTCGTCAATCGCGTGAAACAAGAGTTCCCGGAGATGCAAAACGTCGTCAACTCCTCATTGTTCGGTCTCGAACAGCATCGGCTCGATGACTATGACGTCATCTTGTCGACCGTCCCGCTCCCTCCGTTGTCGGTGCCGACGCTCATGGTCAATCCGTTGCTGACGACCGAGGAAGTGCAACGGGTCCGCCACCTCCTGTTGTCCTTGCCGCAATCGTTCCAAACGAAAGACGTCAAACCGCATTCGACGATGCTCGACTTCCAAGAGCTCGCGGAACTCGTGGACACGTTTGAGCGGATGGACCGTCAGTTCGACCTCGTCACACTCGACAACAGTGATCGGCTCGAGGACATCTTGTTCGATATCGGCACGCAGTTAGAAGAACGGGGACTCGTCGAAAGCGGGATTCAATTATCGGCACAACTGCTCCGGCGCCACGAAGTGGCTGGACTCGGCATCCCGGGCACAAAACTCGCCTTGTTCCATGGACGTCACGCGTCGATTGAACGGGCGAGCGTGTTCGCGTTCGATTTGACGACGTCCATCCCGCTCCTCATGATGGATCAATCGACGGAACCCGTTTCCCGTCTGCTCGTCTTACTCGCACCGGAAGAGGCGCGCGATGTCGAGCTCCAGTTTTTGAGTGCGGTCAGCGGCTCGCTCATCGAGAGTGAAGAACAGATGACGTTATACAGCACGGGTTCAAAAAAAGAACTGCGCCTGTTGCTTCATGACTGCATGAAACATATGATGCAAGATGCGTTGCATGAGAAATGACCCGCCGTGGTCATTTTTTTATTTGGCACGGAATGTTGCCAAAGTGTGAACTGGATTGAATTGAGTAAGCGCTTACTCTGGGTCTACAATACAGGTGTAGAGCACAAACCGGTTAGCTACACTACACGATAACCTTTCACAACTAAAGACTGGAGGTTTTATACATGGCGAATACGCAAGCTGGCTCGGGCGGGGTTCGAGTCAAAGTACAACGGTTCGGGAGTTTCCTGAGCGGGATGGTCATGCCGAACATCGGCGCCTTCATCGCCTGGGGGATCATCACAGCACTCTTCATCCCGACAGGCTGGTGGCCGAACGAAAACTTGGCCGAGCTCGTCGGTCCAACGATCACTTATCTACTACCACTCTTGATCGGGTTCACAGGTGGTAAATTACTTCACGACGTTCGAGGCGGTGTCGTCGGGGCGCTCGCCACGATGGGTGTCATCGTCGGGACGGACATCCCGATGTTCCTCGGGGCGATGATTATGGGTCCACTCGGTGGTTACATCATCCGTCAAGTCGACCGTGCCCTTGAAGGAAAAGTAAAAGCTGGTTTCGAGATGCTCGTCAACAACTTCTCGGTCGGGATCGTCGGTGGTCTCCTCATGCTCGGGGGCTTCGAGATCTTCGGACCGATCATGAGCGGGCTCGACAAAGTCATGGCAGCAGGCGTCGACTGGATCGTCGGGGCGAAGTTGCTTCCAATCGCAAGTTTGTTCATTGAACCGGCGAAAGTCCTCTTCTTGAACAACGCCATCAACCACGGGATTTTGAGCCCACTCGGTGTCGATCAAGTCGCAGACGCTGGGAAATCGGTTCTCTTCTTACTTGAAGCAAACCCAGGACCAGGTCTTGGTTTACTTCTCGCTTATATGTTCTTCGCAAAAGGCGCAGCAAAACGGACAGCACCTGGTGCGGCAATCATTCACTTCCTCGGTGGGATTCACGAGATTTACTTCCCATACGTGTTGATGAAGCCGATCTTAATCCTTGCGATGATCGCAGGGGGTGCCACAGGGATCTTCACATTCGTACTCTTCGACGTCGGCCTCGTCGCACCAGCTTCGCCAGGTAGTATCTTCGCGATTCTTGCGATGGCGTCACGCGGTTCACACCTCGGTCTCGTTGCAGGTATTCTCTTGTCGGCAGCTGTCACGTTCGCCGTGGCGAGTGTCATCTTGAAATCAAGTGCAGCCGAAGAAGTGTCACTCGAAGAAGCGACACAAAACGTCAGCGCGATGAAAGGCAAACAGTCGTATGCGTCGGCGCTCGTTCAAGATCGCCTCGACAAAGTCGACCACATCATCTTCGCTTGTGATGCCGGTATGGGTTCAAGCGCGATGGGGGCCTCGGTCCTGCGCAATAAAGTGAATAAGGCGAACTTGCCAATCAAAGTGACGAACACGTCCATCAGTCAATTGCCGAAAGACGCCCAATTCGTCATCACCCATCAAGATTTGACGGACCGTGCCGAAGAACAGGCACCGAACGCGATTCACCGCTCGGTAACGAACTTCTTGAACGCGGACTACTATGACCAGTTGATTGAAGAGATTCAAGCAGAGCGCAGTAAAATTTCATAACGAAGCAGACAGAGACAAGGTTTAGATATAGGAGGAACTAAAATGCCATTCATTCAGACAGAGATGATTCGACTCAACCAAACGTTCAGCACGAGTGCCGAAGCGATTGATGCAGCCGGAGCGGTGTTACACGCCGCCGGTTGCGTATCGCCGGCCTATATCGAGGCGATGCATGAGCGTCAAGCGCTCTCGAACGTTTATATCGGGAACCATGTCGCGATTCCGCACGGGACGGAAGAAGCGAAGTCGGCCGTTCAAAAGACGGGCATCTCAATTATCCAAGTACCGGACGGCGTCGATTTTGGAGGACAGACGGCGAAGCTCGTCATCGGGATCGCTGGGGTGAACGATGAGCATCTCGATCTCCTATCGCAAATCGCTGTCATCTGTTCGGACGAGGATAACGTCGAGCGGTTAGTCCGTGCCGAGACGAAAGAAGAGATTTTGTCGCTATTCATGGAAGAGGTGGCGTAATGAAGGCTGTACATTTCGGGGCAGGGAACATCGGACGCGGGTTTATCGGCTTGCTCTTGAATCAGAGTGGCTACGAGGTCACGTTCGTCGACATTAACGATACGGTGATTGAAGCGCTCGAGGCAAAACGCTATTACGAGGTCGGGTTCGCTGAAGAAGGCGTCGACAACGTCGTCGTCGACCGGGTGCGCGGCGTCAACAGTTTGAAAGACCCGGAGCGTGTCATCGCGCTCATCGCCGAGGCCGATCTTGTCACGACAGCGGTCGGACCGACGTTGCTTCCAAAAGTCGCACCGCTCATCAGTGAAGGACTCCGTGACCGCGAGACGGAGGCGCCTGTATACGTCATCGCCTGTGAGAATATGATTGGCGGCAGCGCCTCTCTCAAACAAGCAATCGAGGCGTCGGGTGGAATCGGGACGGCCCGCGCGTCGTTCCCGAACGCGGCTGTCGATCGCATCGTCCCATTGCAACAACACGAGGACCCGCTCTTCGTCGAAGTTGAGACGTTCTATGAATGGGTGATCGAGACGCAAGGATTGGACGCGCGGCCCCCGCTTCACGGTGTGACGTGGGTCGACGAGATTGGTCCATATATCGAGCGGAAGTTGTTCACGGTCAACACAGGACATGCGATCGCGTCATATATCGGCTCATTGTTTGAAAAAGGAACGATTGACGAAGCGCTCAAGGATCGTCGCGTCCGCCAAGTCGTTCAAGGTGCGTTGTATGAGACAGGTTGGCTATTACTTGAAAAGTACGGCTTCGAAGCGAAAGAACATAGCCGGTACATTCAGAAAATCATCAAACGTTTCGAAAATCCGAAATTAAAAGATGAAATTTCACGCGTCGCCCGTTCTCCGATTCGTAAGCTCGGACCGAGTGACCGGCTCGTCAAACCGGCACGAGAGCTCGTCGACAACGGGATCGAACCGAATGAACTCGCCTACGGGATCGCCGCAGCCTTGAACTATTACAACCCTGAGGATTCAGAATCTTCTGAACTTTACTTGTCGATTGAAGAGTCAGGCATCTTGTCGACGATTGAGAAGTACCTCGGGTTGAGTGAAACGGACACGCTGACGAAGCTTATCCTCGAACAATATCACTTGATTCGCGAGCAAGAAAAAGCGCGCGTGTCGTAATGTGACGCCTCTCCTCGTTAGAAGGAGAGGTTTTTTTCATGGCAAAAAAGATCAAACCAATCAAAAGACGGTTTGATAAGATTGCCATAAGAGGAGGAGAAACCTGTGTATGATGAACCCATTCGACGTACGATCGCCTATATTGAAGACCATTTGTACGACACGATTACAGAAGAAGAACTGTTACTACAGAGTGGATTTTCAAAATTTCATTTCCATCGTATTTTTTTGGCGGACGTTGATATGACAATTACCGAGTATATCAAAATGCGCCGTCTCGCAAGTGCGGCCAGCTTGCTTATCTATACGAAAGAACGGATTTTAGACATTGCGTTGCAACATCATTTTGAATCGCAAGAATCGTTCACCCGGTCATTCAAAAAAAGGTATGGACTGCCTCCAGGTCGTTATCGTACCAGTATGAGAACGTTACGAGAAAAAGGAGAAGAGGAAACAATGGAATCGATAAACGGATGGTTTTTAAGTGGTGGAGACTTACAGCATTACGAGATAGGAATTGACCAACAGGTTGTTCATGGCGGGAAAGCGTCGGGCTATTTGAAATCGACTTCATTGATGAAAAAGGATAGCTTTGGCACGATGATGCAACAGTTCAAGGCTGATCACTACGTGACGCAACGAATTCGGTTGTCAGGGTTTTTAAAAACCGAACAAGTTAGGGGAGGTGCCGGGTTTTGGATGCGGGTCGATCATAAGAATGGGGATGTGCTTCAATTTGACAACATGAGCAACCGACTGATTCAAGGAACGACCGATTGGAATCGTTATTCAATTGTTCTAGATGTACCTGAAGGCAGTGAGGTCATTTCGTTTGGCGTCTTGTTATCGGGAGAAGGACAGGTATGGATTGATCAGTTAAGCTTTATGGCGGTAGATGAGCGGTTGCCTGTCACAAATCTTCAGAGGGCAACAATTCTTCAGGATGCGCCGATTAACCTATCGTTTGAGGATGGATTTAATCATACGAACGGTTCACGTTAACAAAAAAGATGACTCTAATCCAATTCGGACGAGTCACCTTTTTATGTGGTTAAGCGCGGGTCTTGCCGAACTCGATGTACGTCGTGACAGATTTGACGTGCTTGACGACCTCTTTTTCCCGGAGCGGGCGGCTGAAGTAATAGCCTTGGACGTAGTCGCACTGCTCGTTCAATAACCATTCGAGCTGGTCCGACGTCTCGACGCCTTCCATGAGTACTTTCATGCCGAGGTTGTGGCCGAGTTGAATCATCGAGCGGACGATCGCTTCTTGGTTACGGTCGGTGAACAGATTGACGATGAACGAGCGGTCAATCTTGAGCACTTGGACCGGCAACTCACGGAGCTGACGGAACGACGAATATCCGGTCCCAAAATCGTCGAGTGAGATCATGATGCCGAACTGATGCAACTGGGCAAGTTTCTCGCGCGTCGATTGTTCATACGACAGCATCGATGATTCGGTCACTTCGAGCTCGAGGAACATCGGGTCCATCCCTGTCGCGTCGAGTGTGGCTTGGAGCGTGTCGACGAAGTCTTCCCGGGCGAACTGGAGCGGGGAGACGTTAACAGATAGCGTGAACGGTTTCACCCCGGTCTTTTGCCACCGGACCCAGGCGAGACATGATTCGCGCAACACCCACGTGCCGATTTGGTGAATCAAGCCGGTATTTTCCGCGATCGGGATGAACTCATCCGGTCCGACGTGGCCGAGGACAGGGTGATGCCACCGCAAGAGCGCCTCGACCCCTTCAAGCCGGTTTTGGGTGAGTGAAACTTTTGGTTGATAGACGAGCGAGAACTCAGAGCGGTCGAGCGCTTGAGCCAGCGCCTTTTCAATCTCGACGGTGCGTAAAATCTGTTGTCTCGACTCTTCTTCGAACTCCTTGATTTGGTTCTTGCCGGTCCGTTTCGATTCATGGACGGCGAGACGGGCGTATTGCACGAGCTCATCCGCTGAGGTCGTGTCTTTCGGAAAGTGGCTAATCCCGGCGCTCATCGTCAGCTCGACGGTCGTCCCGTCGATATCAAACGGCTGAGAGATAGCTTTGATGCACTTCTCCGCCTTCTGTTTCGCGAGCGTGCTCCGCTTGTCAAACAGTAGGATGATGAACTCGGATGAGCCGACACGCGTCAAAATGTCGTCCGGGTGGATCGTATGTTGCAGCCGGTCCGCGATTTGGAGCGCCAACTGATCTGAACCGTGATGCCCGAGCATATCGCTCATGAAACGCCACCGGTCGATGTCGATGTATAGACAGGCGACGGGGTCTTCAATCCGGATATGTTCGGCGAGAATCCGTTCAAGCTTGTGGCGGTTCGGCAAATCAGTCAACGCGTCGTGATACGCCATGTGTTCGACGAGCCGCTGTGAGGCAATCGTCTCCGAGACGTCACGCAAGAACCAAAGGATTTGATCCATCCGCTCACCTTGGAGCGGATAGGCCGTCACTTCAATCGTCGACTCGCCCATTTCAAGCCGACGTGCTTCGTAGAACGGTTGTTGAATCGACAGCGCCGCGTGATAGTCTTGGAAAAACTGATCCTCGGTCCGGTCGAACAACCGATAGAACGCGGTGTTCGCATATTGAATCACGCCATCTTTCGTCGTCGTCACGACCGCGTCCGTCGTCGAATCGAGAATCGTCGCTTGAATCAATTCACGTCTTCGTAAATGCCGGTCGAGTGTGAGCGACAAGAAGAAGATGGCGAACAGTAAGGTCGTAATGCCGGTGACGAGCCATGCCAACAGCGACGGTTCGATGCCGATTGCAGCTGGGGTGTCCGTCAAGAACGTGAACGAGGCTGACAGCATCCCGACGTAATGCATCCCGAAGATGGCGACGCCCATCAATAGGGAGAAGAATATTTTTAGCTCCATGTGAATCTTCTCCTTCGCATATTTTGAGAAGAAGCCGATCCACAGGGCGCCAAGTGAGGCTGTGATTGCGATGGCAAGCGACAACAAAGCGAGCCCGGTGTGATACGCAATCGTCACACCTTGAATGGCGGCCATCCCGACGTAATGCATGCTCGCGATACTGATCCCCATCAACAGTCCTGCACCGATAAGGGTGGGACGAGTTGTATGGCGCGAGACAATCAGGAAGCCAAGGATACAGCCGGCCATAGCGATGACGACCGACAGAAACACGAGCGGCATCGAATACGTGACAGGGCGCAAGCCTTCGTGCGCCAACATGGCGATGAAATGCATCGCCCATATGCCTAGTCCAAGCGTTGCCCCACCCGCTAAAATCCACATGTTTTGTGCGGTGCGGTTCGTCGAGTTGACTCGACGTGCCAATTCGATGGCGGCGTAGGCAGAGACGGCGGCAATCATATAAGATAAAACAACAAGAAACAGATTGTGACTCATTGAGTGTTCGACGACTGGATCCATAAGTACCTCGCTAGGATATAATTGTATTTGATAATTTATTATACTCGGGAAATAGGAGTCTACCTATCATTATGCTTCAATTTAGAGAACTATTTTCAAGGCTGAACGTTTTTGCGTTGTCTAGATTTGATCGGTCGCGCGTTACCTGCTACGAAACGGCGGGTAAAGACTAAAAAATGCGAAATGGAAAGAAGGGGTGGCCGTGGACTTTCGCCCGATTACACCGAACGATGTGAAACCGCTCCAGCGACTGTTCATGGAAAGTTTGAGCGACTTGATTCGTCGCGAACAGTTCGAGGACGCTGACTTGTTAGAGGAAGAAGTCGCCCGTCTGAATACGACGATTCAAGATAGTTTCGATGATGACGCCGTCGACGTGTTCGTGGTCGAACGAGAAGGGAAAATCGTCGGGACGGCGGCGGTATTGCCTCCAAACGAGATTATCACGGCCCATCTGGACGTGGAGCCAGGAGCGGTCGAAATCGGCTGCGTTTATGTCGCCCCGGATCAGCAACGGCAAGGTGTCGGTTCGTTCTTACTTTCAGAAGTGATGGCAACGCTTGGGGAGGATGCGACGTTTTACTTAGACGCTGGTTTCCCGTCCTCACAAGACTATTGGGAAAAACGGATCGGACCGCCGGTGATGTCACTCGATCATTACTGGGGACCGGGCGCCCCGCATAAAATATGGAAGATTATGAAAAGAGGCTGGGACATAACTCAGTAGA
>NZ_JJMW01000010.1 GCF_000714435.1 Exiguobacterium alkaliphilum 12/1 | reverse complement strand
TGCAGACAATGTTTTGTCTACAGTCTGAACCGCCGAAACTTCGACGGTTTTTATCTTGTCCGGGCATCGAGCCACGCTCTGTCGATGGCACCGAACTGTTTCGCGGTGATGACGCCAGACTCATCGAGCACGTACGTCGTCGGCATCGCTTGGATGCGGTATCCGTTCGCAACGGCCCCGTCTCGATCATAGACGACTTCGAACGCATCTTCATACGGGGCCACGAACGATGTGGCGTCTTCAACATCCCGTTCACTCGTCGTCGTATTCACAGCGACGATCGTCACCTCATCGGTCGAGCGGGCGAACGCGGCCATATCGGGCATCTCGGCGCGACATGGGGGGCACCACGACGCCCAGAAGTTGATGACGACGCGTTGTCCGCGCAAGTCTTCCAATCGGAACGTACTGCCGTCTGTTCGCTTCAACTCGAAGTCCGGGGGCACTTGACCGATGTTCAATCCGGACGTTGCGGTCGCCTCGAGCGTCGGTGTCTGGTCGGGCAGACTCGCATTGATGATGGCGAGCGCGACGACGATGCCGAGTGTGAGTTGAACGGCTTTTCGCGTGGGGCGGGCGAGGGTCGTCGCAAGCACGACTAGACCGATAAACAATCCGAGCGCCCACATGTGCCACGTCCCGGTCGCGCCCTCACGTAACACCCAGATGAACATCGCGCCGGTGATCGTCCAGACGAGCGAACCGTGCGACGGCGTCCGCATCCAACGCCACGTCAACAGCATCAACACGACAATGAGCCCGGCCGTGTATAGGTGGAGCGGTTGGAGTGAAGCAAAAAGGGGGAACGCGGCGTAACGCGGGACGGCGAGCGTCATCCCGAGCCATAAGACGAGACCGGACAACGCCCAATAGCCGTAAAGCTGCTTGTCGAGCCGAAAGACGAACAGTCCGATGACGAATGCGGCGATGGCGATCGACCAATTCCCGCCAGTGGCGTATAAGGCGAGTGACAGGCTGCCGGTCGAGACGAGGCCGATCAAGACGGCGCTGCCTTTCCAAGCGAGAAAGCCGGCGAACCATGTGCCGAGGACGGCGTCCCGTTCTTTTTCCGTCAACCCGATTTTTCTAAAGCCGATGTATAACAAGAGCAGGCTGACCATGAAGACGAGCAGGTCGAGCCGGATATTCAATGGACCGATTGCAATCACATCATCCCTCCTAGAGAAAAAGCGCCCAGACGAGTGTAATCTGTACCCCATGTAAAGGACATTAATA
>NZ_JJMW01000009.1 GCF_000714435.1 Exiguobacterium alkaliphilum 12/1 | reverse complement strand
ATTTAGTCCAGTGTACACAAAAACCCTGAGTAGTAGACTTTTTTAGTGTCTACTACTCAGGGTACAGTTTAATTAGCGGTTCACTTCTTTTTTAGATTAGTTTTAACGGATGACTTGCTCTGTTTCAGAATCGAAGAAGTGCGCTTTTGTCATATCGAGCGCGAGTGTGACGTCATCGCCCATATGGATGTTCGAACGTCCGTCGATGCGAGCCGTGAACTGGTGGCCACCGAGTTCGGCGTACAAGTACGACTCGGCGCCCATGAGCTCAGCGACATCGATGTGTGTTTGGAACGTGTGTGTCGTCGGCGAATCGATGTAGATCGGCTCATCATGGATCGATTCTGGACGAATTCCGAGGATGAGTTCTTTCCCGATGTACCCACGGTCGCGAAGACCTTTCATCTTCCCTTCAGGCACGTTGATTTCTTCGCCGCTCACGACGAACTTGCCGTCTGCGAGTGTGCCGCGGAAGAAGTTCATCGAAGGTGATCCGATAAAGCCGGCCACGAAGATGTTGTCCGGGTTGTCGTACACTTCTTTCGGCGAACCGACTTGTTGGATGATCCCGTCTTTCATGATGACGATACGCGTCGCGAGTGTCATCGCTTCCGTTTGGTCATGGGTAACGTAAATCGTCGTCGTGTCGAGACGGTTGTGGAGCTGGATGATCTCTTTACGCATCTGTACGCGAAGCTTGGCATCTAAGTTTGAGAGCGGCTCATCCATCAAGAACACTTTGGCGTCACGGACGATGGCACGACCGATGGCGACACGTTGGCGCTGACCACCTGAGAGTGCTTTCGGTTTACGCTCGAGGTACTCTTCAAGTCCGAGGATGCGGGCAGCGTCTTGGACGCGGCGATCGATTTCATCTTTCGGGAACTTGCGAAGCTTCAAACCGAACGCCATGTTGTCATAGACGCTCATGTGCGGGTAAAGGGCATAGTTTTGGAAGACCATGGCGATGTCGCGGTCTTTCGGTGCGACGTCGTTCATGCGCTTGCCGTCGATGATGAAGTCGCCGCTCGAGATTTCTTCGAGTCCTGCGATCATACGGAGTGTCGTCGATTTCCCGCAACCAGACGGTCCGACGAAGACGATGAACTCGCGGTCTTTAATGTGCAAGTTAAAATCGCTGACTGCCTTCGAGTCCCCACCGTCGTATATTTTATCAATGTGATTCAATTGAATTTCTGCCATGTCGTTAGCCTCCTGAGAATGTGCTCTAGTATAATAGCGCTTACAAGAACGATTATACGATGAAACCGCTTGCATTGAATATGGACACGTTGCACAAAAACATTTACTCAGATTTGTGCAACGTGACAATCAGTTGGAGCAGACTCGCATCGTGGAACTGGCGCGCGTCATAACCGGTCGCTTCATAGAGCCGGTCGAGCCGATAGTTGAGCGTGTTCCGATGCATGAAGAGCGCCTTGGCGGTATGGGAGACGTTCAGCGTATGGGCGAACAGCGCCTCGAGCAGCTCCCGTGCCGTCGCATCGAGGGCTTGATGCGTTGTCTCGGTTAGGCGGAGACGAGCGGCAAAAGACTCATGGTCTTGTAACAAATAATGGTATAATAATTGACTAGCAGGGTAAGCTTTAATAGAGCGTTTCGCGAGCGGGAGCAACACTTGATGTTCCGCATAAAGCGGGGCGAGCGCACCGAGCGGGCGCTCGCTATAAACGACGCTCGCTTCGACATAAAAGTCACCGGCGACGGCGCGCAAGACGTCTTCGAACTCGGCCATGTCGACGAGCGTTTCCGTCTCGAGCACTTCGATGTGTCGCGCGGTCATGACGATGATGACGGCAGAAGGCATGAAGTCACGGAGCACGTCGACGAACGTCTCGAGCGCTTCCGGCTCCTGGTAATGCAGGGCAAGCGACGAGAGCCGGAACGGCCGCTCGATGCGGAACGCGTCGTCGAACAGTCGGCCATGCCACAACGCTTGGACCGAATCGAGCGTCGTGACGAACGGAGTCGCCCAAAGCGAGACGAGCCGTCGCTCGCGTTCGGTCAGTTCCGTTTTCGGAAGACCGAACACCGTCCCATCATGGGCTTTGTACCAGACATAGTCACCGGATGCGTCCTCCGACCGATGGACAACGGACGGGAAAATCGATTTAATACGTTCAAACGTAGTCAACACAATCACCTCTTCAACAATGTATCATATTTCAGATCGGAGGCAGACAGTTTGGATAGTCTACTGAAAATAATCATCATGATCGCCATCGGGGCGACCATCGGGGGAGTGACGAACTTCTTCGCCGTCAAAATGTTGTTTCGTCCGCACGAGCCGAAGTATATCGGCAAGATGCGCGTCCCGTTCACGCCAGGACTCATTCCAAAGCGACGCGACGAACTGGCGTCAAGCCTCGGGAAGACCGTCGTCAAGCACCTGCTGACGCCGGAAGGGATGCGCAAGCGTCTTCTCGACGAACAAATCAGCAGTCACATTACCCATTTCGTCCAAACCGAGGTCGAGAAGATGTTGCGGTCGGAGAAGACGGTCCGCTCCCTCATCGAACCGCTCTATCCGGATGCAGAGGAACGGATTTTGACTGCGGCGGACGCGAGACTCCGGGACGAATTGACGCATGTGCTCCAAGACGTCAAAACCCGGAAACTGTATGAGCTTCTCGGCGAGGAAGGGATGGACCGCGTCCGCGCTATCATCCCTGAGATCGTCGACACGATGCTCATCAAGTCGGAAGAGTATTTTTATTCAGTGGAAGGGGAGGCCCAGCTGCGCCATATGGTCGACTCATTCGTCCAACGCCGCCTCGGCTTTATCGCTGGCTTTATCCAAAACGTGAACTTCGTCGAGATGATTCGTCCGGAAATTATCAATATCTTACGGGGCAGCTCGACGCGGGCCGGGATGGCGACGATGATCACGCGCGAGTTCGAACGGTTCAGCGAGCGTCCGGTCGCGACGTTCATCGATGAGCCGCTTGAGAAGCGCCTCATCGATGGTGTCGTCACCGAAGTCGTCACACGCCTGCCGGTCGGAAGTCTACTCGACCGGACCGTCTATTCGTATACACGTGACGTCGAGGCGCGCGTCGTCGAAGAGCTCGTGCCGAAAGGGGTGACGCTCGTCATCATGCGCTTCACCGATCAGATGGAGAAGATTATGGACCGCTTGAAGATTGACCAAATCGTTCAAGAGCAGGTCCGCTCGCTCGACACCTCGTATTTAGAGGAGATCGTCTTGTCGATTTCAAAACGGGAGTTCCGGGCAATAACATGGCTTGGGGCGCTATTAGGTGGTATGATTGGGTTGATTCAAGGGTTGATTGCCATCATTTGATTGGCACGCCCTAATAGCTTTTAGGAGGACGTCACATGTCACAAACAAACTTGTACGATCATGCTTACCAATTGGAGAAAGCACTTCGCGATTCTGAAGAGTTCACAAACCTCTCTTCACTATACGACCGTGTCAATGCGGATGCAGAAGCGAACCAGTTGTTCGCTGACTTCCGTGAAATCCAAATGACGCTTCAACAGAAGCAGATGCAAGGGGAAGAGATCTCAGAACAAGAGATGATGGACGCCCAAACGAAAATGATGAACGTTCAACAGAACGAGTTGATCATGGAGCTCATGCAAGAAGAGCAGCGCATGCACCAGCTCGTCACAGAAGTGACGAAAATCATCATGAAGCCACTCGAAGAGCTTTACGCTCCGATGGTGAACGAAAACGAAGTCCAATAAGGATGGATGGCGGATGGCTCATGCCATCCGTTTTTTTGTTGAACAACTTGTCAAATCCGATATGATAACGCTTCCATCACTGGTGGTATACTATCCTTGTAGAAACTTTCACATGGAGGGTGGACGCCGTGATTACCTTAATCATTTTGGCCATCATGATTGTATATTTCATCGGGGGGTGGCTCAGGGCAGACCTCGTGGCACTGCTCGGTCTGCTCGCGCTCGTATTGACGAACCAATTGACCCCGGTCGAGGCGATGGCCGGCTTTTCGAATCCGGTCGTCTTAATGATTGCCGGGCTCTTCATCGTCGGGGCAGGTCTATTCCATACAGGTCTCGCCGAACGGGTTGGGGCCGGAATGATTCCTTACGCGAAAGGGAGCGAGGTTCGCCTGTTCTTCGTTCTCATGGTGACGGTGACGTTTCTCTCGAGCCTCATGTCGAACACGGGGACGGTGGCGCTTTTGATTCCAGTCGTCCTCGCCATGTCCCGTCAGTTAGGGACGAGTCCGGCGAAACTGCTCATGCCGCTCGCCTTCTTCTCAAGCATCGGCGGCACGATGACGATCATCGGGACGCCACCGAACCTTGTCGCCGCCGAAGTGTTGCGAAGCGCCGGGGGACAGACAATCGGCTTCTTCTCACTCTTGCCGGTCGGTCTCGTCGCGGCCGCGGTCGGCTTGCTTTACTTTTACGTGATTGGAAATCGATTGTTGGATGTTGGTGACGTACCGGAATCGGTCGCGTCGCATCCGATGATGCCGCCGCTGAGCGTATATGCGTTCCATGTCCAAAAAGGGCATCCGCTCATCGGTCGTGAGCTACGCGAGACGTTATGGTCCCGCCACGGGTTGACAGTGCTCGGGGAACGGAGAAAAGGGTTGGCCCATCGCCTTCACGCCGCGAGAGCGGACACGGTGCTCCATGAGGGACGTCTCCTCGTCAGTGGGGCAGAAGAAGACGTCCATCGCATCGCGCGTCAAGAAGGGTTGCGTTATGAGCACGTCTCACCGAGAGACGTCTACGGGAAAGAGGCGGGGGTCGTCGTCTTCACGATACCGGCCGACAGCCCGCTCATCGGGCGCTGTTTGAAAGAGAGCCGTCTCCGCAATCGATACGGCTTGAACGTCTTGCGCGTGATTCGTCCGAACGAGGAGATAGCGATGACGAAGCTGAAAGACGTTCGCCTCGAGCAGGGAGATATGCTCGTCGCCCAAGGAGAATGGGGTGACTTGGAGAAAGTCGGGGATGAGACGCACTTGCTGCTCGCGAATGAGCGGGTGACCGACGTGGCGAACCGGGCCGTATCGGAGCGGCATCAGCTCGCCGCCGGCATCATCATGGCCGCAATGGTCGCGTTGCTCGTCTTCGAATGGGTCGACCCGACCGTCGCCGTCTGGTTGGCCGCCTTGGCGATGGTGCTCACGGGGGCGGTCCGGCATATGGATGTTGCCTATCAATCGATTCAATGGTCGTCACTCTTACTCATCGCGGCGATGATTCCGGTCGGTCAGGCGCTCGAGAACGCCGGCGTGATGGCGTGGCTCGTCACGTGGATGAGCGAGTCGTTCGGCCGTGCGGGTCCCGCCTGGGTGCTCATCGCCATCTTTGTGGCGACGATGATGCTCAGTCAAATCATCTCGAACACCGCGACGGCCGTCCTGTTCGCACCGCTCGCTTTGTCGCTCGCGTCGGCGCTTGACGTCAGTCCGGTTCCGCTCGTCGTCGCGGTCGCGATCGCGGCCTCGCTCGCATTCATGACGCCGTTCGGTTCGCCGACGAATGCGATGGTGTTCGGCATCGGGGGCTATCGCTTCTTTGACTTCGTCAAAGTCGGCTTGCCGTTGCAAGTCGTGACAGCGATCATCGCGATTTTCACGATTCTACTCATCTTTCCGTTTTGAAGGACATGTTAATCCATCCGCCGAATATGTGAAAAAATGCTAAATGATGAGGGGATAGACGATGTTGAAACGAATCGGAATGTTATTGGCGGTCGTCTTGTTAGCCGCTCACAGGCAGTTCGTACTCGCTAGACGGCAAGACGTCGGAAGACCTCCATCCGGACGATTATTGGCAATGGCTGAAGGACTGGGATCAAAAATATAGCGAATGAACGAAAC
>NZ_JJMW01000008.1 GCF_000714435.1 Exiguobacterium alkaliphilum 12/1 | reverse complement strand
GCGGGTGTAGTTTAATGGTAAAACCTCAGCCTTCCAAGCTGATGACGAGAGTTCGATTCTCTTCACCCGCTCCAACTATCGACATATACGCGAGAATCGACTCGCACACATAACCCGCATGGTGCACATCATGCAACGAGCAGGAAGTCTTCGGACTTCCTGCTTTTTGTTTACCACGATAACGCATACGTCGCTTGAATTCGGGAAAAGGTAGATAGATTCAAGAGGAGGGATGCGCCGTGATTCAAGTTCGCTTACAATCGTTCACCGTATATGAAAGTGCGCTCATGCGTACGACATCGACATTGATTCATACGGAGGAAAGCCTCATTTTAGTTGACCCGAACTGGCTGCCGGAAGAAGTCGCCATGATTCGCCGAGACATCGAGCTGACTCGCGACGGGAAAAAGCTATACGTCATCTATACGCACCATCATTACGACCATTTGATTGGTGCCTATGCATTTCCGGATGCAACCGTCATCGCCTCACGGGCGTTCGTCGAGACGAACTCGGACGAACAGCTTCAAGAAATCCAATCGTTTTATGAACAAAACTATATCGACCGACCGATTCAAAAGCCAAACGTCGACCTCATCATCGCCGAAGACGGTACGCTCGAGCTCGGTGCGACGCCAATCACGTTCTATTTGACGCCAGGTCACGACTCGACGCATCTGTCGCTCGTCGTCGAACCGCTGAAACTTCTCATCTGTGGAGACTACGGATCGAATATCGAGCCGCCGTTTATCGAACACGACGCCGAAGCGTACGTCAATTCGTTGCAGACGTTACAGACCGCCGTGTACGAGCATGAAATCCGCTGGCTCGTCCCGGGCCATGGCGACGTCTGCGACGACCGAAGCAAGATGATTGAACGACTGAGCGCTGCCGAGGAATATATTTTAGCGTTGCCCGAAGAGCGCGTATGGTCCCCACTTTGGCCAAGACACGCCTTCTTCGATCGTGTCCACGAACGGAACCGTAAACATGTCGAACAAAAGATGCAAGAACGCGAAGCCCGCCGACAAGATTATTAACAAAAAAATCGCAACGTCTCCCCAAGACGTTGCGATCCCCCCTATGTAGAACTATTTCTTTGTGACGCGTTCTGAACGGACCGTGAACATACGGTCAATCCCAAAAACCGTCGCGCCTGCGAGTGCAAGCATCCCTATCATGGCTGTTGAAAACATTGACCATACCCCCATTGTTCACAAATTCGTCATAATCACCCCGTGGTTTTATTATAGAAGAAACTTTTCTAAAAAGAAAGCGTTTTCTTCAAACTTTCTTCACATTTTCTCTGAATTCGTCCATTCTACGCTTTTGTGCAGACCGATGCAAATATGTGTAGGTTTTGTGGAATGTGGGAATACACTCTATAAGAATAAAAGAGACAGAAAGCTGTTCGTTGAGGAGGAAGAGGCATGATCAAGTATGGCACGTTGGTGCGAGTCGAAGGGAAATATGCCGTGTTACGTTGGAATAACGGCTCGAGCTTTATCCCTAGACGATTCTTGCCATCAGAAGCACGAGTTGGCGATACCATCATCCGAGACAATCACCACTATTATCTCGAAGAAGACATGACACCGAATTTTGACGCATTGATTAAACAACATTATAAAAAGTAACAAAAGCAGACCGGCCCGTCCCAGTCTGCTTTTGTCTGTTCAGTTCGTCTGGTCGTGCAACCAATCGAAGTCGACGGGACCGACTTGTTTCGCCGTCACGACACCGTCCGGGCCAATCACATACGTCGTCGGGAGCGCGACGACGCGATACGTCTTCTCGACAGTACCCGCTTCATCCAACAGGACCGGGAAACTGACGGGCACTTCTTTTAGAAACGCTTCAACGTCGGCTTGGCCGCGTCGTTCGTTTTTTGTGACGTTGATTCCGAGGACCGGGATCCCGGTCTCTTCACCGAACGTAATGAGTTCCGGCAGTTCCTCACGACACGGCGGGCACCACGTCGCCCAAAAGTTTAAGACGACCTGCTCGCCGACATAGTCAGAGAGCGAGACGGTTGCCCCGTCGACCGTGCCGAGCGTAAAGTCAGGCGCGCGTTGGCCAATCTCGAGCCCCCCTAGAACAGACGTGTCACCGTTGATGCTCATCGGTTCGGGCTGTTGACTCGCCTGATATTCGCCATACCCTTTATACGCCAGGCCGCCTATTAGCGCCAGCATAATCAGTCCTATGAATAGTTTATGAATTCTCATCATTTACCCCTTGTCGTCTTTGCGATGCATTCTCTACACTTAACTTATCATATCCATACAAAAGGAGCACACCACATGATATCTCTCCAAAATAAAAACGTACGCGTCACGCTGAAAGCACACGGCGCCGAGATGACGAGCTGGCAAGTAGACGGGACCGAACTTCTCTGGCAAGGCGACCCGACCTACTGGGGACGCCAAGCCCCAATCCTCTTCCCGTTCGTCGGCCGCTTGCTTGACGACTGCTACCGCTACGACGGATCGACTTACACGATGAGTCAACACGGGTTCGCGCGCGATGCACACTTCGATTTGATTGATTCATCTGATACGCACGCCCTCTTTGAACTACGAGACTCTGCCGAGACGCGGAACCATTATCCGTTCACCTTCACGCTTCAAATCGCATACCGTTTGATTGGTCAAGAGCTCTCCATCACCTATCGCGTTCATAACCCCGGCGACGTCATTCTCCCGTTTAGCATCGGCGGTCATCCCGCGTTCAACACCCCGTTCGCGGGTGGAACGTTCGAAGATTATACGATCGATTTCGGGACGTCGCGGACGCTCGACCGTCTCCTGCTCGAAGGGCCGTATTTGACCGGGGCATATCAACCGCTCGGGGATCGGCGCTACATTCCCCTCACCCACCAATTGTTCGACCAGGACGCCTTGATTTTCGAGAATGTCGATTATGCGGCACTACGTCACGAGCCTTCAGGCAGCGCCATCGTCATGGAATGCCCGGCGTTCACCCATTTCGGCATTTGGTCGCCACCGAAGTCAGATGCGCCATTCGTCTGCCTTGAGCCTTGGTTCGGGCACGCTGACTATACCGGTCACCGGAAAGACATCCGTCAGAAAGAGGACATGCAGCTCTTGCCTCCACGTGAGACGTTCGTGGGCACTTACACGCTCTATCTCGAGACATGAAAACAGGCTGACCGCGACGGGTCAGCCTGTTAGTTAATAACGGCTCTCTTGCTCCGCCTCATACTCTGAAGGCGGTTTTTTCATGACGATAGCCAAGACGATATAGATGAGGATCCCCGGTCCGCCGAACAGCGCCAGCGCAACGAAGATGATACGCATGAGTGTCACATCGACACCGAGATATTTCCCTAAGCCGGAACAGACCCCGGCAATCATTTGATCAGACGGGTCTTTATATAGTTTACGTTCCATCAAATCACATTCCTCCCTTTATCGTTGTGGCCGACGAAGCGTCGTCCGTCCTGCCGTCGCAGCCTCGCCGCGACTATCAAAGTCAAGCGCCTCATTGATTGGGGTACTGCCGGACATGATTTCAATTCGGCGGCCATACAAACCGCGATTGTCGAGCGAGGCAGCAATCACCGTGGCGACATCCGTCTCAGAAATCGTCGCACCGTTCGGGTCGTTCAAGTCTTCAGACGCTTCAATCGAGCCTTTACCGGCTCCATCGACAATGGTCACTGGGCAAATGATCGTATAGTTTAAACCGCTATGTTCGATATACTCATCGGCTGCGTTGTTGGCTGACAAAAAGTTAAACAGTTCTTTCGGGGCGGCGTCCGGTTGATCGGCACCGTATGCGCTGAGCAAGACGACGTGACGGACACGCTCTTTCTTCGCTGCGTCGATCGCTTTCATGGCGACATTTCGATCGAGCAGTTCGATTTCCTTACTCGACCCGTCGGCACCAGCCGTCGCGGCGATGATGACCGCGTCTTGTCCGGACGTCGCTTCGTGAATCTTCTTGTCGAGTTCTTTCTCGACATCGACAGTCAGCACGCGCGCACCCATCTTCTCGTACTCTGCTTGCAGTTCAGGATAACGAATTAAAGCGGTCACTTGGTGAGTTTTCGCCAAACTTTTCAAGACGCGTCTTCCGATCTTGCCGGTTGCTCCAATGACTAAGACTTTCATTCAAATTTCCCTCCTCAAAAGAGTAGTTCATTTGATTAAAATTCCTCTTTCGCCATGGAATCAAACCCGTTTCGCAAAATTATCTGACAGTTCCCCATAACGTTAAGTCGAGCGCGTCCCGAATCGCTTGTACACTCTCCTCGTTCGGCTGATAGTAGTAGACGTTATTGATATAGGCGTCCTGCCCTTCGACTTGCATCTTGTTGACGTCCGGTCGGAGGAGCATCGTCAAGCCGACGGATGCCATCTGGAGCGGGTTCATCTCGAGTCCCATCTCGTCTTTCATAAAGCGGTACGTCGCAGGAATCTTCGTCCATCCCGATGGACTCGCCAGCTTGTCGGCCACGGCCGTCATCACTTCCGTTTGGCGACTCGACCTCGCCCCGTCCGTATCGGATTTCCGGTGGCGTGCATAGGCGAGAGCCATGTCGCCATCCATCGAGTAGGAGACGCCTTCCGTGTACTCATACGTTTGGTTAAATCCTTTCTCGCTGAACGAATGGGTCGCCGTCACATTGACGCCACCGACCGTGTCAATCAACTCCATGAACGTCTCGAACGTGATGACGATTTGCCCGTCGACGGACGCCTCGGTCAACCCTTCGACCGCTCCGACCGTACACGTCGCGCCACCATAGGCGAAGGCATGGGTAATCTTATCCCCTTCACGGTCCGGTTCACACGGGATTGCCGTATACGTATCGCGTGGAATCGAGACGTTTTGCACCGTCCGCGAACGGGGGACGAATTCAATCAGTTGAAGCGAATCCGTCCGAGAACCCGAGAGCGATTCACCGACCCGGGCGTCGCTGCCCATGACGAGGAACGTGAACGGATTCGTCGCCATATAGCCGACAATTACCGTAACGAGCAATAAGAGAAGAGCCGCCTTCCCTTTCCAACCGCGGCGCTTCCGCTTTTCTTTCGGCGGCTGTTCACGCGGCGGCGGTGTGTCCCGTCTCGGTTCACGGCGTTTCGCTTCAGCCGAGTGCGCTTTTTGGTCCCGCGCTTCCCGTTTGCGTTTCGAGCCTTTCCCGAGCGGCAACCGCCATTTCGGTTTCGGCGTCCGCACCGTCTTCTTTCGATCACGCCCTTGTTGATTTTTGCCTTGCTGGCTCTGATTCGGCGAGTGTCGTTCGTCTTGGGTCAAGAACGGATGCTCTGACTCCTCGGTTCGGTTTTCCGACTCTACGGGCGAATCTTCGCCTTGGTCATGACTGTCATTATCTTTATGTTGTCGCTCAGCTTCAGCCTGTTCAAGCTCAAGCTCTCGCTTCCGTCGTTCGACGCGAGACAAACGTTGCTCTTCATTCATAGTGGATACCTCTACCTTTAGATTTTCTTCTATTATTGCGGACAAATCCGCTTCTGACAACGGGTGTCGGAAAAATCCGTCTTAAGCATGAGGCCGGAGGATTGTTTCAAATGAAAACCGGGAAAGGAATATTAATTGGTGTCTGCCCATTTCAGGCAGACGGTTCGACGTCCTCTTGAAAGGAGGGAGAGCAAATGCGCATCGGGAAGCTTCGAATGTTGTTAGAGCAGTACGGTGAGGCCACGTTGCGAGACATCATCGTTGAGATGTATCGCCATACCCCAAAGCACGTGATTGAAGAGAAAGATGTTGACTTCATGCTCAGTCAATTCACACGCTATAAAGAGCAAAAGTCATCTGATGAGCGTCATTCGCTCTCACAAACCATTATTCTCGCCGACCGTTTTGTCGAGCTCGCTTACGATCATTTATATGTGCTGCCGAATCAAGTCATGACCGAGCGTGATCAAAAGAACTGGTACATTCACGCGAAGAAAATCATTCGGGATTTGACATACTATGCCGAAGAAGACGCCGATGCCCGGACGATGTACGAAGAAATGTTCTTCCTCCTCTCGTCTTCCGCGGGTGAAGAGCCACTGTTCACGACGAGCGACCCGTTCCGTCTCCTGAAACTCTCCCAAACCGACATGTTGACCCAACTCATTTACTACTACCGCCTCGATGCACCGAATGCCGAAGTGTGGATTGATCGATCGCTTTACACCGCACTCCACGTTGCGAAAGACGTCGATTCGTCCCGCGTCGATTTGCTGTCGACGTTACTCGCCCATCCGTTCACCTCTACAGAGTGGTCGACGTTTCACCACCGCGTCGTCACCCTTTGCGACCGTATGTTGGCGAAAGCGGCTGACGACGAACACGCACTTGAAGACTATCAAGCCCTGAAAATGCTCGAGCTCGAGCTGCTCGTCGAGCGCGGTCACTTGTCGGAAGCAGAGCAAAAACTATTCGCCGAATATATCCCCTTCTTTTCACATCGTTCCGAACCGTTCAAAGTGTATATCGACTTGCTTGAAAGTCGCGGTCATCTCGATGAGACGAAGCGATTGCGGCGACTCGCCAAAGAGAAACGAATCCCGTTTTAGGGGTTCTTTTTTCATGCAACAAAAAAGGGGTCCGTCGACGTGAATCGACGGACCCGAATAACATGATATGAACGAGGGGTGTTCATCTGAAAAGGAGGAACGAAGTTGGTGCAGAACCTCTTTCCTACGTCTTTAGTATAAAAGAAAAATGGAAACGCTTACGCTCCACATATTGCATTTTTGTGAACGTTTTCACGTTATTCGATCGCGTTGATGATCCCGAGCCCGATGACGGACAGTAAGACGATCAAGATGAAGATAAACACCATCTCATTCGGCGAGCGAAACCCCTCGTATAGTTCGACGTCGTTCTCGATAATGACGTTCTCATGAACGACGACCGGTTCTGTTTCCGCAGATGACGCGAGTGGCGCGAACACCAAGCTAACTATGACGAAACAAGCAAATACATATCTCATTGCACACCTCTTCACGGATTCATATCCATAGTATAGCACGCCTCATAGCGAGAACGATGTAGATGGTTCTAAAGACAAATCTCACAGTTTCTTATGTTACCCATCATTTTACAATCGTGACGCTTGAAACAAAAAGTCAATTCATCCCCCATTCGGTCCTTTTGACTCATATCGATGTAGTGAAAATGACTCACCTACGTGTCTTCCTACGTTCAATTATTCATTATTTTTACATTATTACTTTTAGATGGTAGCGCTTACAATTTAAGTGTACTATACATCGAACAAGAAAGTAGGAGAGCACTTGAATTCGGAAATCATGTATTGTGAGTGGCCTAACTTATCGGCAAGGACTCGGTTTAGCGTCAAGGCGATGTACGCTCCCGGTCACGGTCCCGACTTTTTCAGCACCCCACCCCAGCATCACGTCTACGTCGCGTTAGACGGGAATACGCCGATTGCGGCACTAGCGACCGAGCGCCTCGATGACGGCACAGACCGTGTGATCCGCATCCGCCACGAAGCGTATCGAAATCGGTACGTCTTTCAAGGGTTGTTGAGTCGCCTCCTTAATCAACTGAGTAAAGAAACCACGCACGAGACGATGGTCTTATTGCAAGTCGTCCAAGACGAAGATCAAGATAAGCTAAACTTGTTCACTTCACATGGATTCGAGGCTTATCATACATCATTTAACTACGTTCTCCCGCTCATCCCATATGAAAAAGCCTCGTTCAGCGATTGGAAATTGTCAGTCGTTGACCCGAGTAACTATGCGACGTGGTTACGTCATCGAAACGAGCACGCGCTCGTCCTGTCAGATGTCTTTCCGTTGACAGAAGAGCGGTTGCGACGTTTTCTCGCACGAAACCACTATTGCTACACGCTACATCGAGCGGGCAAAGCCGTCGGAATCTTCCGAGCCCATTACAACCAAGACTATGTCAAGATTCATGAGATTCATCTCTTTGGGTCGGACGAGGTCGCACAAGATGCCATTCCGTTCCTGCAACGGGTATTTTGTCACCAGTTAAAACCTTCGATGCGTCTCCGTTTGACCGTCACATCGCTTCAACCCGAGTTACACTATGCCATCCTCAAACAGGAGATGGCGTCCAGGCAGTCGGCCTTTTATACGATGACGAACATCCTCCCTGCGCGTGCGACTCGATAAAATAAAAAAATGCCGGCCTCCGTTCTTTTCAATCGAAAAGAAACGGTTGACGGGCATTTTTCATTCCGCGGCAGTCGTCGATTCCATGGCCAACGGCGGCATCTCTTCAAACAAAGCGGTCCTCTGGCCGACGTCACGAGGGTCGAGCGCCTCGATGCGGTCGAATTGAATCTCCCGCTCGGCGACACTGAACCAATACGTGATGTGCGGCTCATCCGTGAAACGGAGGGCGTAGTTCGATCCGTTCAAATGAAAATCCACTTCCGTCGAAAGAATTTCAGCCGGACCAATCTTTTTATGAGTCGTCAGTCGTTCGAGCACGACCTGTTCTTCATTAATGCGGTAATCGACGAATGTTGCAAGTGAGAGTCCAAACATAAATGATACTAGCGCGAATGCACTAATCAAGCCAAGGGTGATTTTCCCGTTCATTTCGCCGTCCCTCCCTCTTTTAGTATATCGGATTATCCGAAAACGTTGTGAAGTGACAATTTGTTCAACTTTCGGCACACTAGACGGAGAAGGAGGAATAACTATGCAAATTGACCACACCGGGATTGCCGTCCGTGATTTAGACGAGGCGATCACGTTTTACACGACCGTCCTCCAAGGCGAGCTCGTTGACCGCTATACGAATACGGCCGTCGGCGTCGAGACGGAGATTGCCGTGATTCACGTCGGAGAAGATGTGATCGAGTTATTGTTGCCAACGAGTCCGACGAGTCCGATTGCCCGCTTTATGAAGGCACGGGGGAAAGGCGTTCACCATATCGCTTATCGAGTCGACGACTTGGAGCAATCGATCGACGCGCTCAAACGAGACGGCATCACGTTTCTAGAGGACACGTTACGGACGACAGCAAAAGGTCGGCGCCTCATTTATATGGACCCGCGCCATTCAGGCGGTATCATCGTCGAACTATGCGACTATCCAAAAATCAAGCAGTGAGGGATTCCCTCACTGCTTGATGATTGTTTGTTCTATGATGGCCTGATTCTTCGCCTTTAAACGCTCGTTATGGGAAGACACCATCGCCGCTTTCGTCGCTTCGGGATCAATGAACGTCTTCGCGCTGTTCACGGCGTTCGCCGCGTCTTGGAATGCTCCGGCGATCAAATGAACCTTTCCGTCATGCGTCAAAATATCTCCTGCCGCATACAGCCCTGGTACAGACGATTCGCTCCGCGCGTTGCCTGACACGTAGAAGCCATCCTTCATGTCGACATGAAGCTCGCTGTCCCCTAACAACGTCGCATCCTGTTCATAGCCGTGGTTGATCACGACTTCGTCCACTTCCACGTGTTCTTTATCCCCAGTGACGCAGTTCAGGAGCTCCACCGCATGAATCATCTGCCCGTCCCGTGAGATCAAGTCGTTGATGCGAGTCGACAGACGACAGTCGACGCGCCCGCAGCGCAACTTCTCCACTTGCGACTCATGTCCTTTCAACGCCTCTTTCCGATAAGTCAAAATGACGCGTTCAGCGATCGGCTCCAGCTCATTCGCCCAATCGATGGCGCTGTTCCCACCCCCAGAGATGAGAACGGTCTTTCCTTTGAAACGCATGAGCGATTTCACTGTGTAATGAAGGTTTGACACTTCGAAGCGCTCTGCCCCACTGATTTCAATCTTTTGTGGCTGGAGAATCCCGCTTCCGGTTGCGACGATGACCGTCTTCGAGACGTGACGGCCATGCGTGCCGTCTAGAATGAAGTGACCGTCATGGTCTTTCGTCATCGCCTCTACTTTTTCTCCTAAGACGACGGTCGGATCGAACGTGAGCCCTTGCTCGACGAGCTGGTCAATCAACTTCGCCCCAGTCGTCGGTGTCACACCCCCGACATCCCAAATCATCTTTTCCGGATAGACATGAATCTTGCCCCCGAGGTGTGGTTGAAATTCAATCAGTTTCGTCTTCATCCCACGAAGGCCACTGTAAAACGCGGCGTATAGTCCCGCTGGCCCACCACCGATAATCGTCACATCGAATACGTCTTGTCCCTTCATCCCACTCAACCATCCTTCCACCTGTCCACGCTGTCATTGATTATCATTCTCATTCACTATACCGCGTATCGTACGGAAGCACAATCCGTTTTCTCTCTAAATGAAGATTGACATAAACTGAAGCGCTTGCTATAGTGAGTACGACATTGAGAATCATTATCACATTTGACGCCCCCGAGAGGAGAATTTGCATGTCACGCATACATACAACAGACATCGAGGTCGGTTACGGCGACAAGACAATCGTCAAACAGCTCAGTTTAACGATTCCAGACCGTCAAATCACGACGATTATCGGACCGAACGGTTGCGGTAAGTCGACGTTGTTGAAGGCGATGACGCGAATCCTCTCTCCTTCGAACGGGTCGGTCCATTTAGACGGCGCCGATATCGCCAAGTGCAAGACGAAAGAGATCGCCAAAAAGATGGCAATCTTGCCGCAGACCCCCGAAGGTGCAAGCGGGTTGACGGTCGGTGAACTCGTCGCGTATGGCCGCTTCCCGTACCAGTCCGGATTCGGCCGATTGACGAAACGCGACCACGAAGTCATCGATTGGGCGCTCGACGTCACCGGTACGCTCGACTATAAAGACCGGAGCGTCGACGCCTTATCTGGCGGCCAACGCCAGCGGGTATGGATTGCGATGGCGCTCGCGCAGGAGACGGATTTGATTTTCTTGGACGAACCGACGACGTATCTCGACTTGGCCCATCAACTTGAAGTGCTCGAACTGCTCGAGACGTTGAACCGCGAGCAAGGCCGTACGATTGTCATGGTCCTCCACGATTTGAATCAAGCCGCTCGGTTCGCTGACCATATCGTGGCGATGAAAGATGGCGAAGTGCTCGCGACGGGTTCTGCCGAGGAAGTCATCTGTCCGCTCGTCTTACGCCAAGTGTTCCACATCGATGCCATCATCGGTCGCGACCCACGTACGGAGAAGCCGATGTGCCTGACGTACCATTTAATCAAAGAAGAAGCTCCTGTCGAGACTGCGGCACCACGTCCCGACTTGCTTCACGCTTGATTCCCTGCCTGTCCTCAGGCAGGGTCTTTTTGATCGGGTAGCGAACAAGTCGAAGAGAGCATATCCAACCCGCCCTTACGGTTTTTGGACAAACAGCCACGGGTATGAGTGAGAAGAGAGTGAAGGAGGAGTTGCTATGGATTGGCTCGACGGAATATTCGTCGTCACCTCGATAGCCTGGCTTTATGAGCTATGGCGTTACCGCAATCGTGACGACACGAAGGATGGACGGAGCGAACATATGAGTTTTTACGTCGTCTCGGCCGTCATGGTGATCGTGTTCGCAAGTTCGCTCGGTTACTCGATCTTGACGGATGCCCGTCAAATCGTCCCTTTGCGCTTGATCGGACTTGCATGTTACATAGCTGGTGTCGGCCTCCGGTATTGGGGGATCACCCATTTACGACATCAGTTCACGCGCCATGTCGTCGTCCGGCCCACGGATGAGATTGTCAGCACAGGCCCGTACCGGTTTTTGCGGCATCCGCTCTATACAGGACTATTGTTCATCACGTTCGGGTTCGCGCTTACCTTCAGTTTCGTCTGGTTCGCAGTACTCGGAACGATTGCGATGGGAGCAGCGCTATTATGGCGCATTCATATCGAAGAGAAGATGTTGACCGCACATTTCGGCGATGCTTACGCCGTATGGTCGAAGTCCCGGAAACGTCTGCTTCCGTTCATCTATTAAAAAGACGCGGCCTCGCCATAGCGAGAGCCGCGTCTTCTGTTCATACTGAAAATTTCCCGAGCAATCGGACAACCATGAAACCGGCCAAAAACGAGACGATGCTTAATCCCCACATAACAGTCGTCTCCGGAAGACCTGGGAAGACGACGGCGAGCGATCCGATGACGAGCCCGAGAATAACGGAGAACGTCATACCCGGGTAGTTCGCGAGCAGATGACGGATGACTTTACTGCTGACGATGAAGCCGACGGCGACACCGAGCCCGACAATTCCGATGACGATCACGTTCAAGTTCGACAAGGCGCTGATGACCGTCGGATAGACCCCAATCAACAACAAGACGAACGAACCACTAATACCAGGCAAGAGCATCGCCATACTGCCAAGCCAGCCCGAGAAGAAGAGGAGCAGCGCCGTCCCCATCGTTACGTCAGTGATGACCGCCGTATCCGCCGGTTTGATGACAGCCATACTCGCGACGAGAATCGTTCCGACAATCATCGCGACGATATGCACCGGTCGCATCTTCGCCCGTGACTTGAATTCAAACAACAAGAGCGGGATAATCCCTAAAATCAACCCGATGAAGAAGAACTGGGTCGGGGCATGATAGTTCAACAATAAAAACTCGATGACGCGGCTCAACCCTAAAATCGCGCCACCCATCCCAATGGCGAGCGGAATTAAGAAACCGATATGTTTTTTCCAGTGCCGGCTAAACACCCCGCTAATCGCCTCAATCAACCGGTCGTAAATTCCTAAAATGACCGCAATCGTCCCGCCGCTGACGCCAGGAATCAAATCACTCGTCCCCATCGCCATGCCACGTAATATATTTCTCCATTCCATAAAGTATAGGCTCCTTTATCCGCAAGTTCGTTTCAAGCATTTAGTATAGCGGACGGCGTCGACAAATGCATCGGTTTCAAGACTGAAAAAACGGACTTTCGTCCGTCTTCATAAATCGAGCACCATATAATCGAACCGTCCGCCTGAAATCTCAATCTCTTTTTGTTTATAAAAACCGAGTCGTTCATAAAGGCGCGCTGCCGCAGGATTGGTCTGGTCGACGTTCAACGTGACGACCGGGATGTGTTTTGAACGGGCGTGCTGAGTGACGGAGTTGATCAGCTTTGTCCCGATTCCACGTCCCCCGAACTGTGAATCGACCGCGACCGAGTCGATGTAAAACACGTCGCCTTCTGTCTCGACGTCGAGTTCCCCTGTTTCGCCAGCTTCCATCAGCCACTGTCGAATCGGTTCGTCTAATTTCCGTGCATCCATTCCTGCATACGCGATGATAATGCCCGCGATGGTCCCTTCACTCTCCGCGACCCAAATATTTTCATAGCTCAGACGGTTCGCGGGTCGGCCAATCCACATCGCGAGCCGCTCGAGTACTTGTTCTTTCTGCTTCGTTCCGGTCAACGAATAGGCGATGTCATGGATGGCCGCATAGACGAGCGGGGCCACGTTCGTCGCATCTGCCGGTTTAGCTTGTCGAATGTTCATATTATCTCCTCCACATACCACTTTATCATACAGTGAAAAAGAGTGGGTTTGTCAACGAGCGAACTGTGGGATGATACAAACAGAAGGGAGGAAGATCTATGAAAGCAATCATCACAGGAATGAACGGGACGGTCGCACCTGTCGTCGCCACGACACTCGAACGACACGGGATTGAACCGATTGCGTGGGACCGTTCAAAAGTCTCCATCGAAAAAGAATCAGATATGCGCGCCTTTATCGAATCGGTCCAGCCTGACTATTTTCTTCACATCGGGATGGGACCCGTCGAATCAGCGGCGAATCTCGCCCGACTGTGCGGGGAATACGATATCCCATTTTTGTTCACGAGCACCGTCTCCGTCTTCTCGGACAACGTGACAGGACCCATCACACCTGACACCCGGCCCGACGCCGAAGATGAATACGGATCGTATAAACGGGCGTGCGAGCAAGCGATCGCCCGAGCCAACCCTGGTGCTCAAATCGTTCGGCTCGGATGGCAAATCGGGGACCGCCCCGGCTCGAACAACATGATGGATTTTTTCGAGAAGGAAATGGAACAAAAAGGCGTCATCGTCGCCAGTACGCACTGGTATCCGTCTTGCTCGTTTTTACAAGATACGGCCGACGCGCTGTTCGACATCCTGACGAAACGAGGTCCCGGCATGTATCAATTGAACGGGAACACGAGCCACTCGCTCTATGATATCGCCTCCGCTCTCGCTGAACGACATGACAGGCCATGGCGCATCGAACGCGCGGATGAACCGAAGCGTGATAATCGCATGGTCGACACCAATTGCCGCATCGCACCAATTACAAATCGCTTGGCGCTTCACACAAAATGAACCACCCATCCCGGGTGGTTCATTTTCATGCGCGTCGTTCGATGTCGGTCAAGACGAGCCTGCTCTTCGGAAGGCTCGGCAAGTCGACAAGGCTGTAACTGAAGTCTTGCGGCGGGACGTCATAGCGATAGCGGTTCAAGAATACGTCAACCGTCTCTTTCATAATGGCGATGGTGACGTGCTCTCCGGCACAGCGATGTCCGAAATCGACGTCTCTCCCACCTTGTGGGATGAACGTGAACGGACTCTCTGTCCAATCGACGAACCGTTCTGGATTGAATTGGCCCGGTTCGTCCCAATGCGCTGGATCGTGATTCGTCCCGTACAAGTCGAGTAAGACGAGCGTCCCTGCTTCGAATCTGTACCCTTCCCACTCGAAATCGTGCTTGACCCGGGCTGCCGTCACCGGGAAGAACGGATAAAAGCGGCGAACTTCCTGAACGAACGCCGTCGCGTCGACTGTCCCGTTTGCCAGTTTCGTTCGCGCTTCATCAAATTGATGCAAGGCGAGCACCGTGAAGAGGACATAGATCGACACTGCGACGGTCGGTCGCAAAATATTGATCACTTCGACAGCCACGACGTCTGCCGGTAACAGTTCACCGGATTCGTCACGATGCCAAGCGAACTCATACAAAGCTGTCTTCTCGTTCGGCAACAAGCGCTTCGTCCGTACCTCCTCGACCATCGAGCTGATCCATGCCTCAGCCGAAGCTCGTGCTTTACGGCCAAGGATGTGCTTCGGTCCGAGTGCTGTGCCCGATTCGAACAAGAGACGCATCTCGTCGGTACGCTTGTCAACCTCTGACTCAGCGAATGGTACACCGGCCCATTCGCAGACGGCGCGCATGAGCACGCGTTGTGCCGTCTCATAAAGGACGGTCTCCCCATCGGCTTGATCGAGTTCCTTTTCCCATTCACGCCCGACGAGTCGCGTCAGGCGATCAACATTTTCTGGAAACATGAGCGACATGAACATCCGTTTCCGATGCGTATGGGCAGGACCGTCTAACGTCTGTACGCCGGTCTCACCGAACAGCGTCTTCAAGAGCCGTTTCGGGGCCGCATCTTGCCGGACGAAGCGGTCGGCATCGTAAAATAGAGCCGCTCCTTCCTCTCCGCCGAGACAAATCGCACGTTCCCCTAACAGCCGCGTCTCAAAGATATTCGATTGAAAGCTCGTCCGTCGATTCGGGACAAACTGATATCCCTCCCTTAAAAAATCGAGGCTGTGATCGAGACCTTGTTCTTTCGGTATCGGTTTCGTCATCTCCTTCATCCTTTCTTCGCTAGACTATAGAG
Organism: Exiguobacterium alkaliphilum 12/1; assembly: GCF_000714435.1. GTDB lineage: Bacteria > Bacillota > Bacilli > Exiguobacteriales > Exiguobacteriaceae > Exiguobacterium > Exiguobacterium alkaliphilum. The sequence continues at coordinate 87,204 of NZ_JJMW01000008.1, read as the reverse complement.
GATGTTCCCTCCTCTGTCACGAACAAACCTAACACAGAAAGGAGTGGGGATATGCTTTCGTTCTTCTTGACGTTTCGCCGCATGTTCCGAGGAATTTGGCGCGGGCTGAAAGAGCCTGAATTCCAGGTGTTGTTCAGTCTCGCCTTCCTCACCATTTTGTCCGGCACGTTATTTTACGCCCGCTACGAAGAGTTACGATGGCTTGATTCGCTCTACTTCAGCGTCATCACGCTGACGACGATTGGCTATGGTGATTTCGTCCCGTCGACAGACCTCGGGAAAGCGTTCACGATTGGTTACGTCATTACGGGTACCGGCATCATGGTCGGGTTCGTCACCCAAGTGTTCAACCATTTACAACAAGCCCGACTCGAAGAAGTGAAAAAGAAAAGAACGCCACCTCCGGAATAAGCGAGGTGGCGTTTTGGCGTCATGACGCCTTTCGATTACGGTTCTCGAGCGCGAGTTGCTGGTTGAAACGCTTCGTCTCAGCGATGACGACCCCTGACAAGAACAAGAGGCCAATCAAGTTCGGAATGGCCATCAAGCCGTTGAACACGTCCGAGAGCGCCCATACCAAGTTCAAGTTCGTCGTCATCGCGCCAAGTCCTGCGACGAGGACGAAGGCGATGCGATACGGAATAATCGACTTTTGTCCAAACAAGTAGTGAATCGAGCGTTCCCCATAATACGACCACCCGAGTACGGTCGAATACGCAAACATAACGAGCCCAATCGTGACGACGTAACGGCCGAACGGCCCGAGGAACTGTTCAAACGTGGCCGCCGTCAAATCGACGCCTTCAAGCCCTGAACCGATCTGTCCGCCCATGACGAGGGTGATCCCCGTGATTGAACAGACGATGAGCGTGTCGAGGAAGACTTGCGTCATCGAGACGAGCGCTTGTCTACCCGGCATATCTGTTTTCGCAGCGGCTGCCGCGATCGGAGCCGAACCGAGACCGGCTTCGTTCGAGAACACGCCGCGGGCGACACCGTAACGGATCGCCGCACCGATGGCCCCACCACCGATCGCTTCGGCGCTGAACGTGCTGCTGAAGATGAGCGCAATCGCATCCGGGATGAGCGTGTAGTTCATGACCATGATGATGAGCCCACTACCGAGATAGAAGATGATCATGATCGGAACGAAATAACTGACGACGCGTCCAATCGATTTGACGCCGCCAAGGATGACGGCACCCGTGAACACCATCACCAAAATACCGGATACATAGAGCGGAACGTCAAACGTCGACTTGAGCGCGAGCGCAACCGAGTTCGTCTGGACCCCGTTCCCAATCCCAAACGCGGCAAGCGAGGCGAACGCCGCGAACAACACGGCGAGCCAGCGCTGCTTTAAACCGCGCTCCAAATAATACATCGGCCCACCAGCCATCTGTCCCCGCTCATCCGTCACTCGATATTTGACGGCGAGTACGGCTTCGGCATACTTTGTTGCCATCCCAAAGAACCCGGACAGCCACATCCAGACAATTGCGCCCGGTCCCCCGAGCACGACAGCCGTGGCGACACCGACGATATTCCCCGTACCGACGGTCGCCGCGAGGGCAGTCATGAGTGCTTGGAAGTGACTAATGTCCCCTCGTGACGTCTTGTCTTGGTTTTTCGAGAAGGCGAGCTTTAATGCGTAAGGCAGTTTTGTGATTTGAAGGCCACCTAACCGTACTGTCAAATAAACGCCTGTCCCCACAAGCAAAATCAACAGCGGTGGTCCCCACACAAAGTCTGAAATCGTACCGATCAGTTCACTGAACGATTGACTCATGCTGAAATCCCCTTTCCCCTTATGTAATTGTACTTCTCTATTTTTTCAGAATACTTGGAACATTGTCAAAAGTATTGTACTAAAACAAAAGTCCGTTCGTGAATCTGTACCTAAAACAGCGAGACGTCGATTAGACATCTCGCTGTGAAGGTGGCTTCTCTCGTTGTAATGGCGCGCTCCAGTCAAACTCGTCCGGCACATAGTCGAGTCCGCCTGAATGGAACGGTTGGCAACGTAACAAACGTCGCGCGGTCAAATAGCCGCCCTTGACCGCCCCGTGCTTTTCAATCGCTTCAATCCCATAATGAGAGCATGTCGGATAAAATCGGCACGTCGGTGGTTTCAATGGAGAGATGACACGCTGATACCCTTTTATGCCACGCACAAGAATTCGTTTCATAAAAATCGCCTCGCTCGAATAGATTAATGCCATCATAGCTCGTCGAATGAATTCTGTCACTTTCACTGTCCGATGTTGGACGTGAAGAAGCGGTTACATTATTTCCTTTCTTTTACAATTCGAGCATAGAAGGGGATATTCGGCTGAACATTTGTTATGATAAGCACCATGTACAAGACCGAATCTAACAGAAGAGGTGACGAAATATGAAATTATTAATGGTAGGAGCCGGTTCGATGAGCGAGGCGCTCGTCCGCGGTTGGATTGACGCCGGTCTTTCGCCGGAGACAATCACGATGACGAATCGAAGTGACCGGGATCGATTGGACCAACTGCACAACGAACTCGGCGTCCGAATCGTGGACGAAGAAGACGTGAACGCATACGATATCGTCGTACTCGCGATGCAACCAGATGGCGTGCTCCCATATGTACGTTCGAAGACGTGGACGAAGCCGCTCCTCATCTCTGTCGCGGCTCATATCGAGCCGGCAGAACTCGAGGCCGCTTCAGGACTTCCAGCTGTCTGTGCGATGCCGAACACCCCAGTCGCCTTCCGTGACGGGATGACGGGCCTTTGGTTCGGACCAGAGACAGACGAGTCTGTTCGCGCGACAGCGACCGCACTATTTGAACGCGTCGGCCGAACCGCCGTGACGGACGCGAAAACGATGTCCGCCTTCATGGCTGCCGCCGGCTGCAGCCCAGCGTTCTTCTATGAAATCGTCGGATCGATGACACCGGTCTTGACCGATGCCGGATTTGACGAGGCGACAGCCCGACAAATCGTCGCCCAAGCGATGAAAGGATCGGCCGAACTCCTGTTGCACGAGACGCGTCCGACTGACGCCTTAATCTCGGACGTGGCCGCGCCAGGAGGCCCGACCGACCGCGGTGTCGGCGTCTTGCGCGATCGTGACTTATCCGACGTCATGTCCGCTGCGCTCCGCGAAAGCGCGAAAGAAGACGTCGAACAACACCAATCATGACAAAAGGTCCGAAACGGTTGTATCACCGTTTCGGACCTTTTCTTATGAGAGCATATGTAAGATGGAAACGATGAGTGCCACGACCAATATACCCGGTAGGAGGTTGGCGACCCGGATGCGCGTGATACCCGCCAAGTTCAAGCCGATGGCCACAATCATGACCCCTCCAGTGGCCGTCATCTCAAGAATAAAGCTATCCATGAGCGATTCGGGCACAACTTTCATAATTTGAATCGCCAACAAGGCGATCGCACCTTGATACAGCAAGACCGGGACGGCCGAAAACATGACCCCGATCCCGAGCGAGGAAGCGAGGACGAGCGCGGTAAACCCGTCAATCAACCCTTTCGTATACAACACGTCGTGGTCGCCACGTAAGCCGCTGTCGAGCGCCCCGATGACAGCCATCGCCCCAATGACAAAAATGAGCGTCGCTGTAATGAAACCTTCGGCAATGCTCGACTTACTCTTTCCACCGATGCGCCGTTCCAATTGGTAGCCGACCTCATTCAATTTCTCGTCGAGTTTCCACCATTCCCCTAGCGCCGCCCCGGCGACAAGACTACCGATCACAATCAAGAAATTCTCGCTTTTTAGACCCATCTGCACACCGAGCACGACGACCGCAAGCCCGATCGCCGCCGTGACCGTCTCTTTCATCCGCTCGGGGATTCGATGGAACAAAAGGCCGAGCAACGTCCCGACGACGATGAGCGCCGCGTTGACGATGGTCCCTAACAACACCATCTCGTATCCCCCGTTTCTATATGTATTGAAAGCAATATACCAATCCGTTCCATTGGATGTCAATTGAAAAAAGAACAAAAAAAGAGCCACTTCTCGCAAGAAGTGGCTTCGCGGAAACCCATGTTCCGGTGGGTTTCGCATCGGGTTTGGCACCCAAGTGATTCTGACTGGGCTCGAACCAGCGACCTCTACCCTGTCAAGGTAGCGCTCTCCCAGCTGAGCTACAGAATCAGGTCGTGTCCTCTCTTAAGGACACTATTAATATATCAAGAAACTAATGCCTTGGCAACCGTTTTTTAAAAGTTTTTTTTAATTTTTTTAACGCGACATTTCCTGACGTTGAATGTGACGGCAAAGTCGTTCTAAATCACCAGCATATACCGATACGAGCATTCCCTCGTATTCCGTATCTCGATCCCAATGAAGTCCGTTCGCTTTCGCTACACGTTGTGATGGCACATTGTCCGGATGGATGAGCGAGATAATGTCTTTCTCCCCTTCCTCGAACGCATATTGCATGAGCCGAGCCGCCGCCTCGCGACCGTAACCCATATGCCAATGCTTCGGTGCGAGCCAATAGCCGACCTCAAGTTCGATTTTGCCGTCAAGCTCGTGTAACAACGTCCCGGCATGGCCAATCGGTTCGTCGCTCTCGAACGTCATCAATTTGAGTAACCCGGTCTGTCGTCCTGTCTTATAGCGCGAAAGCTGTCGCTCGAACCATTCAATCGTCTGCTCATCCGTGAACGGTTTTCCATCCGGGCTGATGAACCGCATCACCCGCGGGTCTTGTAGCAGCGATTTGACGAAATAAAAATCGGCAATCGTATATGGTTCAAGCCGTAAGCGCTCAGAGTGTAACTCGACATGCTTCATCGTTCCCGCCCCTTTCATTCACAGTCTTTACTCATTAATTCCCGTTATGAGGCAGGTTGAATCCTAGTTAAGCGATGACTTTCAATCCGACGACACTCCCGATGATGAGCGTCAAAAAGAAGATACGCCAGCGGTCGGTCGATTCATTCAAGTAAAGCATGCCGAGAATGACGCCTCCGGCCGCCCCAATCCCGACCCAAATCGAGTAGGCAAGTCCAAGCGGCAACGTCTCGAGCGAGCGGGATAACAAATAAAAACTGAGCGCGAACGTCACGATCGACAAGATTGACCATTTCAAAATTTGATAGCCTTTTGACTTCCCCATGAAAAAGACGGCAATCATCTCGGCCAGTCCCGCCCCAATTAAAAATGCCCAACTCATGCTGTCTCTCCTCCTGTCACTTGTTTCAACCCGATCACACCGATTAACAGTGTGCCGATAAAGACGAGCTTCATGCCGGTGAGCACCTCGTCAAACAAAATATTCCCGACGATGACCGTCCCGACAGCGCCGATCCCGGTAAAGACGGCATAGCCCGTCCCGGCCGGCAAGACGCGGAACGACAACGCCAATAAACCGAAGCTGACGATTAACAAGACGATTGTAACCAAGGTCGGGCCGAGCACAGTGAACCCGTTCGATAGTTTCATCGTCGTCGCCCACACGATCTCGAGCAGACCGGCGAGGACGAGCCACATCCATGCAAGTTGATCACGTTTCATGTCCATCCAATTCCTTTCTTAAAGATTTTGAAGGCAGCGCGTTGACGCTCGGAACGGTTCGTCTCGAACGTAAAGAGCGAGATGAGCGCGCCATCCAAAAAGCAATAATAAGCGTCATACACATCGTCAAGCGACTGCTCGGGCAACGCACCCTGCTCCATCGCCAGGCGGAACTGTTCTTTCTCAAACGCCTGCAGTTCAGTCTCCACGTCTCCGAGCGTTGACTCGATAAACGGTCTCAGCTCCGGTGGCGGGACGAGTAGCATCCGCTTCGTCAACATCCATGTCTCTTCTTCCCCAAAGAAACGGATCAGCGCTTGCACAATCGTCTCGATCCGTTCGAGCGGCGGGGCGTCGTAAGATTCGTCCCGTGCTACTTTCCAAACGTCATCGTACCGTGCTGCCATCGCTTCGACGACTTGCTTGAACAATTGCTCTTTTCCGTCAATATGGGCATAGAGTGACGCTTTTTTAATTCCCACGTCCTCGGCGAGTGCGGCGAGCGAGAGCCCCTCGTATCCCTCTAACGCAAAACGGCGCGTCGCCGCTTGCTCAATTCGTTGTTTCGTATTCATGTCTATTCGGCCTCCTAACTGCTCCCTCCACTCTACCTAACGAACGGTAGGTAGTCAAGTGCGAGGATTGAACTTCCGTCTAAACAACGTCACAATCAATTTAGATAAGTGGAAAGGAAGCGTGTATATGATTGAACAGTTCAGCTTTAACTTGCCGAGCGACCGAACCGGTCAAAAACGACTTGTATCCGTCTTTCGTCCTGATTTCGTGTCGAACGACGTCCTGTTGCCCGTCCTCTATATGCATGACGGACAAAACGTCTTCCACCATGATACGAGAGCGAGCTGGGGCATCGATCGATTCATCGAGACGTCCCGATTGCCGCTCATGGTCGTCGCCATCGCCAGCCCGCCGGATTGGCTCGACCGTTATGACGACTACTCTTTTTTTGAAGACGAGATGCTGGTTCGGCGCATCGGACCGGAGCTCGCGAAGACGAGGCCGACGCTCGGCGGAAAGGGGCGACGCTATACCGACTGGCTCATGAACGAGTTGAAACCATGGATTGATGCGCGCTATGCGACAGACGTGGACGATGTCGGCGTGATGGGCAGCTCGATGGGCGGCGTCATTTCACTCTATATGATGGCGACGTATCCTTCGATTCGCCGTGTCGGTTCGTTATCGACGGCGGCCTGGTCGAACCTGGACCCGCTCATCCGTGAACTGAAACAAGCGAATCTGTCGGCACGGCTTTACATGGATCTCGGGACGGACGAGACGAGCGGCCCGTTCACGCCCGAAGACTATTTGTATACGAACGCTAAATTGGTCGAAACGATCGCGAGAACCGGGATCATGTTCCGTTATGAAGTCGAACCAGAGGGCATCCATCACGAGTCGGCGTGGCGCCGGCGCTTACCGAACGCGCTCGCCTATTTGTACGACCATGACTAAAAAGGGAGGCAGCTTCTGCTGTCTCCCTTTTATCCACCCCCGTGATGTTCAGCCAAATAAAACGGCCCGACTTTCCGGACGAAATAGCTCTCGAGCCGACCTTGTGTCGCGCGCTCGACTGGCGGATTAATCAGTGTATAAATTTTCCCGTTCCGCTCTTCGAAATCTTTTTGCTCTAGTTCGTTACGGGCATCATCCTCTGTAATCGGCGACGTGAGTGCCGCAATGGGATGACCCATCAGACAGACATACGTCCGGAGGGCCGCTTGCGGCGTCGCGTGCAATGCAAGCAAGACGAGACAAGTCACGCCGATCGAGAGCAATCCTTTTTTCACGCTCATTTCCCCTTTACACATTCGTTCCTGAATCATTCGAGCCCCCTATGCCTTTTCCCTTCACACCAAAAGAGACGAACCCGCATCGGATTCGTCTCTCCCTTTCTTAGATGACCCAGTTGCCGGCACGCATGATGGCTTCACGTGAGCCGTCTTCGCGCTCCCCGTCGATATCCATCTCGGCCGACCCGATCATGAAGTCGACGTGTGTCATCGAATCGTTCGCCCCGTTCTCGGCGAGTTCTTCCGCTGACATCGACGGTCCGCCTTCAAGGCACGTCGAGTAGGCACGTCCGAGCGCCAAGTGGCATGAGGCGTTCTCATCGAACAACGTGTTGTAGAAGAGGAGGCCTGAGTTCGAGATTGGCGAATCGTCTGGAACGAGCGCGACTTCACCGATTCGGCGCGCCCCTTCGTCGAGGTTGAGCAACTCATCGAGTGCAGCCTGTCCCTGTTTCGCTTCCGCTCTCACGACTTTCCCACCTTCGAACCAAAGCGTGAACTCGTCAATCAAGTTTCCGCTGTAGCTGAGCGGTTTCGTGCTCGACACGTGCCCTTCGACCGCGTCTTTATCGGCAAGCGTGAACACTTCTTCGGTCGGCATGTTGGCGATGAAGTCGACGCCGTCCGTATTCGGTCCGCCGCCGCCAAGGAAGACGTGCTTCTTCGGAAGGCCGATCGTCAATTCCGTACCCGGCGCCTTATAATGCAGTTTCGCGTATTTCTTTTCCGTCAATAGCTTCGCACGTGTCCGAAGCGCTTGATCGTGTTCGTCCCACGCAGCGACGACGTCTGTTTCGTCCATGCGTGTCGCCGCGAAGATGGCACGCCAAAGTGCTGCGACCGCATCCTCACGGTCTGGGAACACTTTTTTCGCCCACGCGTCAGAAGCGCCGGCAATAATCGACCAGCTGACGTTATCGCTCATGACGTACTTCCGCCACTTCGCGAGTGCGACGCCGGCGGCACGGTTCGAATCCGCGATTCGAGACGAGTCGACGCCGTTCAATGCATCCGGGTCATCGCTGACGATTGACAAGAATGCCGTCTTCTCTTCTGCAAGCTGTTCAAAACGGGCTTTCATCCATTCTGGAAACTCTTTAAACGAGTCTTGTGGCGCGTTGAAGTAACGAATCTTTGTCGACTCCTCATCGCTCCAGTTGACGGATACTTGCTTGGCTCCAGCCGCGTACGCAGCTTTGACGACTTGACGGACGAGCGGCGCTTGGCTGATATCGGCGCGGACCTCAAGTTGTTGGCCCGGTTGGATGTTGACGCCTTTTTTGACGGCAAGTTCCGCATAGCGGGCGAACTCGGCCTCGGTCGGGATTGTATAAGTAGACATATGTACAGTTCCTCCTTTGTTCGTTCTCTCTTATTTTCTTAAATTTTCGGAAAAGTTGCAACCAAATCGCAAAAACGGGCATATTAGTAGATGTAGAAAGAAGGAGGAATTCATATGCCAGATTGGAAAACAACGTATGCACACTTTCTAGACACAGCGAAGACGGCGTACACAGCCAACGAACAGCGCGGAGATTTGCTCGTCCAAGGTGAACTCGCCCTCGCCAAAGTGACCGTCGATGTCGCATCCAATGACATCACGAACATCGAGCGTGAAGAAGAACTGACGCTATATTTCCAAATGAAACAGTTGCTCAATATATTGCGGGCAATCTATAACGATCAGTTCGATATGCAACCAGAAAAAGAAGACGCACTCGTCGCGGCCGTTCTCTATTTCGTCTCGCCGTTCGACGCCATCCCGGACGACGCACCGCTCGGTTTGTTCGACGATGCCCAAGTGATTGACTTCGTCCATGAACAACTCGCTAGCGATATCGACCGCTTTCATCACGAGATGTAAATCAGACTCTTGAAATTCAGCGTCGGTCGAAGTACGCTTGCTTGAGAACTTTATCAAAGGGGGCGTATGGCGCCTAGCCAACTTCTATGTATGCAAAATCAAGAAAACGAATCGCCGTCGAAACGGTCCTGTTCATTATCGCCGGGACGATTCTACAATCCATCTTCGTCGGTTTGCTCCTGAAGCCAAACGAAATCGGCTCGGGGGGAATCGTCGGAATCACACTCATTGTCAACGAACTATTCGGCACGCCGATCGGGCTAACTCAACTGTTGTTGAATATCCCGCTCTTCATCGTCGGAATCAAGTTTCTAGGAAAGCGATTTATTTTCATGACGGGAATCGTCGTCGTGTTGTCCTCGATTTTAATTGATGCGCTGCCGGTGCTCATTCCACCGACCCCGCTCGATGACCCACTCGTCGCTTCCGTCTTTAGTGGTATCGTTTCTGGCCTTGGGTTGGCGCTACTCTTATTCGCAGGCGCCTCGACAGGTGGACTCGACATTCTCGGAAAAGTCATCTATACGACGAATCGGAATCTCTCGCTCCCTAAAATCTTTTTGACGCAAGACATCATCGTGTACGTGCTCGTCTTCATTACGTTCGACATCAAGGCCGTCATGTATGCGCTCGTGCTCAGTTTCGTACGGTCGCGGACGCTATTGACGATTCACCGTTTCTTCTCGGCCCAAAAACAGTGCTTTATCATCTGTAAGAAGTCTGATGAAATCAACTTGGTGATCAAGCAGAACTTGAAGCGCGGTGTCACGATTATGGATGCGATCGGTGGATATTCGAACGACTCGAAGAAGATGCTTTACGTCGTCGTCCAGAACAACGAGATTCCAAAATTGCGCCAAATCGTGTCGGATATCGACTCGGAAGCGTTTATCACGGTGTCAGAAATCGATTCGGTCGTCGGTAACTTCAAAGAACATTCCTATACCCTTTAATCGACAACGCTTCGTTGTCGATTTTTTAGTGTAACAAACGTTGATTCGGTCCGATAATACGAGTGAGCCTAATAGAATATAGAAGGAGGTGCATGAGTTGTCTAGCCACTCCTTGCGCCAATCAGTTCCCGCCCTGCTCGTCGGGACGTTTTTTCTTGGACTGTTATTGATTGTTTTCAGTCCTTACGCGCTGCGCGAGACGAGCCTGTTCGTGTACTTGATCGTCGTCACGTGTATCGCGACTTTGTTTAGCGGTTACGCTGCCGTGACCCATCGTGGCATGCGACGTTATATCCACACCTTGATTACGGCCGGAAACGTCTGCTTCATCACGTACGTGACCGCCTTGCGTTATGAGGTACCTGTTTCGAGCGACTTGATGTTGTTTAGCCAAAACTTTTTTTATTTGATTATGGCACTCATCGTCATCACGCAGTCGATTGAGATTCGTACGTTGAAACTCCGCACGTTCGATGTATTCGCCTTATTCAGTTTTCTGTTCGTCGGCGCACTCCATCTCTACTTTTATGTTTCACAGGGAGACGTGTATCGCGACTATTTGAACGGATTTGAAGAACAGATGGTGCTCGTCAGCCTTTATATGGTGCTCGCCTTCCTGTATTTGAATCGCATCGTCACATCGGGCCAATCGTTTCGAATCCTGCTTCTCATCGGAATCCTCGGCTTCACGGTCGCCTCGATCGTCAATCAAGTCGTCGCCTTTGGTGGGATTGGACATGACCTCGTCCATGTCCTGCAAGTGAGCAGCATCTTCCTCATCTCGCTCAGCTTTTTGTTTGATGAGACAGACGAGGATGTCCTCATCCATGACTCGGTGTTCGATTACATCATCTACAGCACGGTCGTGATGTTGTTCATGCTCGCATCCGATCGTCTGCTCGGCACGTCCGTCCTCGATTCGATGATTGCGAACGCCGTGTTGCTGCTTCTCATCCGGCAGTTCGTCGTCGCGAAACAAAACGCGTTGATTAGCCATCGCCTACATACCGTCAACACCGACCTCGAGACCGCCGTGACGACGAAAGCGCACGAACTCGAAATCCGCGAACAACAGTATCGCTCGCTGTTCGCCTATCACGCCGAACCGATTTTCTTATTCGACTTAGACGGCGAGGTGCTGTCGGTCAACGAAGCCGGTAGTTCCGTTCTCGGTCACACTGCCGAAACGCTAATCGGGACGAATATTCTCGACGTGATTGAGCCGAAGGACCGTGGCGCTTACGCGACCGCCCTTCACGACTTGACGTCCGGGCGTCCGGAGACGCTTGAGGTCAACATCGTGACCGATGATGGCACGAAGCGGGTCTGGCAACTGATGAACATCCCGATGATTATCAACGGTGACGTCGAAGGAATCTATGCCATCGTCAAAGACATCACACAAATGATCGTCCAGCAGGAACAAATTTTATATCAAGCGAACCACGACAGCTTGACCGGATTGCACAACCGCTACGCCCTCCAAGAGCAGATTGAACAGCTCATCGAGGATGGGCGACCGTTCACATTGATGTTCTCTGACTTGGACGGTTTTAAAGAAATCAACGACCAATTCGGACATCACATGGGCGACCAGTTGTTACAACATATCGGCAAACGGCTCCGTCTCGCCTTGTTGCCGAACGAATATGCCGGCCGTCTCGGTGGAGATGAATTCATCGTCGTTGCCGAACACGATGATAATGAGATGTTGATCGAACGGCTTCGTCGGCTCGTCTACAGCCCCCCTTACTATTTGGGCGGGACGCTCGTCGAGATTCACGCCTCCATCGGGATCGTCCGTTACCCTGAACACGGGGCGACGCTGAAACACTTGCTGTCGAATGCCGATTTGGCGATGTACAAAGCAAAAGAGAAGGGACGGGATGAGACCGTCTTGTTTGCGCCAGAGCTACGCGAAGACAAAGAAGAACGCAAGCTGTTGATGGAAGGGCTCGACACTGCGCTCGAAAAAGGCGAAATCTCGCTTTATCTTCAGCCACAGGTCGATGCGGCATCGAAGCGAATCATCGGTGCCGAGGCGCTCATGCGCTGGCAACGTGACGGCGTCTTCATCCCGCCGAGCGAGTTCATCCCGATCGCGGAAGAGACGGGACACATCCAAGACCTCGGTCGATGGATGATTCACGAGACGTTCCAACTCATGTACGCGTTCGAACAAGGCGACATCGATTTGCCGAAGCTCTCGGTCAACTTGTCCGTGCGCCAACTATTCGATGAGCATTTGATTGACTATTTGACGACGCTCTTCAACCGTTTCCCGATTGAGCCGGGCCGCTTAAACTTCGAATTGACGGAGACAGTCGCGGCGCATCACTCAGAACGCGTCTTGAATCGTATCCTCGAATTGAAGGCGCTCGGGATCAAACTGTCCATCGACGATTTCGGGACCGGGTATAGCTCACTCGCCTACCTCGTCCGCTATCCGATTGACGAACTCAAGATTCCACGTGAGTTCACGATGCAACTCGAAGAGAATCGAGAGTATCAGACCGTCACCGCGACGATCGTCGCGATGGCGAGACAACTCGGGATGGCTCTCGTCGCCGAAGGGGTCGAAACCGAATATCAAGAGACGTTTTTGCGTCGCATCGGCTGCGACTCGATGCAAGGTTACCGCTACGCGAAACCGATGCCACTTGACGAGTTCGTCATCTTTTACATGAAACAACGACAATAACAAACGCCTCGGACCTGTTCTCGGTCCGAGGCGTTTTACGTTACTTCATCTCATACACTTTCACTTCACCCGGTTTCAAATCGACCCACAGGTCCCAGTTGTCATCGAAACTGTGCTCGGCATACGGCCATGAGTTCGGCGAATATACCATCTCAGCGAAGCGGCTCGCGTTCCAGTTCCGGCGACGCACACCGTCAAGGGCGACCTTGCCCTGTAACGGTTGATGCATACTTGTATTGGCGACGACGAGGAGCGTCTCGTTCGTGTCTGGACGCAACCAAGCCAGACCGATAAACGGCGCATCCATCTGCCCCATCGTCAGCGGCTCAAAGTGGCTCGGGTTGACGAGGACATCGAGCCAACGCCGACGGATGCCAGCCACTTGATGCATCAGTTCAATCATCTCGTCCCGTTCCGGATGATCCCAATGGAACTGATAGGCGTCAAAAAAGGCGAGCTTCCCGAAGTACGGGTCGGTCGGGAAGAGTTGATACGCTTCTTCCGGTCGACAGTCGAGGCCGGTGTTCATCGGTTGCGTCTCATACAGTTCGAGCCCCGAGTTCGTCATCGGTACCCCGTTCGGCATGAACCCGTTCAACACGGTGAGCAATCGGCTCGCTTGACGGCCGCCGTCACGGGTCGCGATGCGGCGTGTGTCCGCGGTCTCACCGGCGGCGAACACCGGGAGCGGCAAGAAACGCGAGTCATAAAAGAATTGGTGCGTGTCGTGCGTATCAAAGCGCGGCTCTTTATAGAACCCGTATCCGATAATCATGTTATAACCGGCGTCACGCGCCGCCCAAGCCCCCACTTCAATCAACTCTTCGGCGATGAAGCTGAAGTTCGAATCGAGCGCACGTGGTTCTGTCAAGATTCGTTGCGCCAAATCGACCGGTAACGCGTGCCCCATGTCGATGCGCGCACCGTCGATTCCATACTCCCGCTGATAATGCGGGATGATATCCGTCAGCATCGCCCAAAGTGGCTCATTGATTTGCTCGCCCCGGAACTGGTTCGACTTGATCGAATCGAACAAGATGTACGGCGCCAAGTTCGCGTCGTTCACGTACGGACCGGCAGCCGTCGGATGGTCGAGGAACAAGCGGAAGTACGTGACGTCAGACCATGGCGGCTGCGGGTCGTTGATGCAGTCCGAGAACGCCGGGGCGGTCGTCAATCCGAATTCCCGTTCGATGACGGCGAGCAAGTTCTCTTCCGGATGATCGAGTAAATAGCGTTTCACCTGCTCCCACTTCGCCGCATCGACCAAGTTTGGCGCCATCGAGAAGCGACGCAAATGTTGCCATACATCTTGCGAGCCGTAAATCATCGGCAAGAACGCGTATTCCGGCTTCACGTTCTCACCGATTCCCGGTACGTGCGGCGGATGATAATGGTCGAGCTCGGCGACCGGAATCCAATAGAACCATTCCGGGTTCTTTAGAATCAATCGGTTATCGCGCGCGCACGTGCGGGGAATGACATCGATGACGACACGGATGCCGACCATGTGACACGCTTCGACGAACGCCGCAAACTCTTCTTCGACGGTCAAGCCGTCCCCGGTGAGCGTCTCTTTCAATTCCTCGTCAATCGCAAAAAAGTCTTGGACGGCGTACGGTGAACCGAACTCGCCCTTTTTATTCTTGTGGCTGTGTTGCGAGATTGGCAACAAGAACAACGTGTCAATGCCCATATAGAGGAGATGCGGCAACAAGGCGAGCGTCTTCACGAACGTCCCCGTATCCTTCATTCCTTGTGAATTGTTCATCTCGACATAGCCCGACCCGTCATGGTCCCAAGACGTCGACGTCCGCACTTGCATCGAGTAGACCGAAGCCCGCTTGATCCAGTCGCCGCCTGTCTCTAGATAAGCGTCCGCCTTGGCGACAGATTCGGTATAGTCACGGCCGTCGACTGCATGCGGAAGAATGCCTTTCTCGATCGTCTCGATTAAGAAATCGTATGGGTTGACCCGTTCGACACCATCACGGACCGGCTCCGACAAAAAGCGCATTCGATTCCACAAAGACGGGATTTCATAGTGTAAATCGGTCCGTTTGTCTTTTAACACTTGGTGTAACTTTTTTAACGACGAGTTCTCTGGCATAGTTATTCTCCTTATGATTGAAATCGTACCTCATCCCAATTGTAAACGATAACAAGGTACACCATCCTATGTATTTAAACGTTTACCCGTTTTTTCCTTTTCCAAAAAAATAATTTATGCCGAACGCTTGAAATTGTTGTACGATTGTCATCAGAAGGGAGGGAAGCACCATGTCTCAGCGGAAATGGTTGGCGTTATTCGGTGCATTGGCAATCTTGCTCGTCCTCGTCATCGCCAGCTTCATCGTCCAGTTGCGCAATACGAACGAGCGAATCGAGGCCATCCACGGGCCTCGACTCGATTCCTATCAAGCCATCGAAGAAATCATGTATTACAACATCGAACGGGCCAACGCGATTCGTGGGCTTCTCGCCTATGACGACCGACGCTTCCTCGAAGCGTACTACAGCATGTCCCAACGCGCGAAAGAGTTGAAGGCCTCCATCGCAGGCGACCCAGAAACACCGAGTTCCCTTCTCGATTTATTGTATCGGGACGGCATTTGGGAACAAGAGGCGGACCGTGTGCTCGTCATCTATGAGACCGGCGACCTTGCGGAAGCGACCGCCGTCGCCGAGACGATGACCGATCAACGCCAGACGATTTTAGAGGACTTGCGTTCGTTGAAGAAGATGCAGTATAACGACATTCGTAAGCAGTTGACAGCGACTCAGCGTGAAATCGACATCGCGACTCAAGCACTCATCTCGGTTGCCATCCTGCTCATCGCCATCCTCGTCATTCTCATCTTTTTGATGGCCAAGACGAAAAAGCGGATCGATCGAGACTGATCGGTCCGCTCGCCTCAACCTCGGTTGGGGTCTTTTTTTGTACTTCGAATCAAACGTGTCGCATTCGCAATCGCAATCAAAGCGACTCCTACGTCCGCGAAGACCGCTTCCCACATGGAGGCGATTCCCCAAACGCCTAGGATAAGAAAGAGTGCTTTCATGAAGAAAGCGAAGACGATATTTTGCCAAACGATTTGTTTCGTACGTCTCCCTAGCTCGATTGCCGTGAGGAGGTCGTGCGGTTCGTCATTCATCAACACGACGTCGGCAGCCCCGACCGCTGCGTCGCTCCCAATTCCTCCCATGACGAGACCGACGTCCGCTCGAGCCAGTGCCGCGGCATCGTTCATGCCGTCCCCGACAAACGCAACCTTCCCGTCTTTTACGAGTCGTTCGACCGCTTCAACTTTTTCATGGGGCAAGAGCTCGCTCGTCACTTCATCGAGGCCAAGTTCCGCACCGACCGCCTCGGCGACGACGGCCCGGTCACCGGTCAACATGACCGTCCGGTATCCGCCGCGTTTCAAGGCAAGAATCGTCTCGCGTGCATCTCGTTTGAGTGCATCCATCAGTTCAATCCGTCCTAACCATTCGTCATTTTTGACGATGTGCACGTGCGTTCCGACCCGAGCCCCCTGGACACGATGGCCTAACTTCTCCATGTAGCGGGCACTGCCGACGTAGATGCGGTCTTCCCCGTCCACCGCCATCAGGCCATAACCCGGCTCTTCATGGACATCGGCAAAAGAAGTCCCTTCCCCAGCAAGTTCGACGATGGCCGTCGCGAGCGGGTGTGTCGAAGCACGCTCGACACGCGCGGCAATCTGAACGAGTTCGTCCGTCGACAGCTGTCCGTTCGTCTCGATGGACGTGACGTTAAACTGCCCCGTCGTGAGCGTTCCCGTCTTATCGAATACAATCGTATCCACTTCAGCGAGCGCGTCTAAGTACTGGCCCCCTTTTACCAAGATGCCTCGTCTCGACCCAGCCCCGATGCCGCCGAAATATCCGAGCGGAATCGAGATGACGAGCGCACACGGGCAACTGATGACAAGGAAAATCAACGCGCGATATACCCATTCCTCTAATGTTCCGCCAAAGAGCGGCGGGACGAACGCGACGATGGCGGCCAGACCGACGACGACGGGTGTATAGATTTTTGCGAGACGGGTGATCATTTGTTCGGTCTTCGCCTTCTTCGCGCTCGCCTCTTCGACGAGAGCGATCATCTTTTGAAGGGTCGATTCCGTCGACCGACGTTCGACGATGACTTCCAACCGTCCATCCAAATTCAACATGCCGGCGAGAACGGGCTCACCCGCCTCCACCGATTTCGGAAGCGACTCACCGGTGAGAGAGGCCGTGTTGAGCGAACTTGCGCCCGTGGCGACGCGCCCGTCCATCGGGACGAGCTCGCCCGGTAAGACGACGAGCCTCGATCCAATCGCCACTTCTTCTGGCCGGCGTATAGCTTCTTGATCGGCTTCAAGCACCCGCGCCATCGTCGGTTTCATCGTCAACAACGACTGGATGGAACGACGGGAAGCTCGGACGGCCCGACCTTGAACGTATTCTCCGAGCTGATAGAACAGCATGACGGCTACCGCCTCCGGATACTCGTTGATCGCAAAGGCGCCGAACGTCGCAATCGTCATTAAAAACTTCTCGTCGAACCACTCTCGATGCCAGGTGTTTCGAATCGCAGCGTACACAACGTCATATCCGACGATCACATACGCTATGGCATAAAAGAAGAGTGAGTCAGACCAGATCCCGACACCAAACAAGGCGAGCGCCGTCCCAAAGCGCCACAAAAGATGATTGACGTGATCGCCCGTTGCTTCCTTTCGAGCAAAGTGGGCCCCTGGTTCAATCTGTGCCATCTCTTGTTCAATCGATTGCAGTTCCGCGTCATGGTCATTCGGTTCATTCCATTCGATCATCATGCGACTCGCCGCAAAATCGATTTGACACGATGCCACACTCGATCGGCCTTCGACACGTCGTTCGATTTTAGCCGCGCAGTTTGTACACGTTACACCTTCAATCGGCAAGATATCTCGATTCGCCATCTCGCATTCCTCCTGTTACATTCAAACATTCATTTGAATATAGTATAACGCCGTTACTCGACGCCTGCAACCAAAAAAAACTTCCGCCATGGAGCGGAAGTTCCAGATTGTAGAAAAAGTCACGTTTCAGGCGAATTGAAACGTGACTTTTTCGTTTTCGGGCCTTGAGGCGTTCTGCCCGAGACCCTGTTCAGGCGAGCTAGGCTTTCTTCCATGCCAAGCCTGCCATCTTCTTGAGATTGAGAGCGGCAAAGGGTAGCATCGCCTCCATGACGGGTTCTCCACCTCTCATTATAAAAAAGGGGCGAGGGTACGAAATGAGGGATGGATGCGTGGACCGACCAAGGGCACGGCGAGACTTCTAGGGGAATAGCAAGCAAAGGGAGACCCAGCAGCGTTAAGCGATGCGGCTCCTTGCTTGCCCCCAGAAAAGTGAGCTGTGCCCGGTCGGACAAATAAAAAAACTGCAGACAATGTTTTGTCTACAGCCTGAAACTTCCGCAATGAAGCGGAAGTTCGTTAAGGTTCAGTCGGATGCCGTTCAGCGCTGTGCGCCATCGCAATCTCGACAAGTGAGCGGACATGGTCGTCATCGAGCGAATAATAGACGACTTTTCCGTCTTTCCGATACTTGACGAGCCCTTGGTCGAGGAGCGTCCGCAAGTGATGGGACGCCGTCGCGTTCGAATGCCCGATCACGGCCGCCACGTCACACACGCATAACTCCTGTTCGAGCGTCAACACATACAACACCTTCATTCGTGTCGAATCGGCAAACGCCTTAAATAATCGACTCACGCGCGTCGCATCAAATTGGTCAAGTCGCGTTTGCAGTTCGGCTACTTGTTCCTGTTGAATCGCAATCGTCTCGCATTGGGGTGCCTTCATCGATGTCACCTCGTTTCTCGTTACCTATAGTTTAGCAAATCGAGTTCACAAAATCTGTTATATATTATTATTGACTTAATACCCTCTGTTATAATACAATCAAAACAACCAAATACGAATCCACGACCTTGAAGGAGGCATTTCATCATGAACGAATGGGCAAGCCGTCTCGAATCATCGGTTGAATTTTATCGGAAGTTACCGGACAAGACATGTCAAGAGTGTGGGCAACATATGGACGAACAGTGTGAGTCTTATGAGAGCACATGCTCCTCATGTGCTGAAAAGCTTCAACTCGCAGAATAAACAAGAGGCTGGGACATAACTAGCCGGTTTTAGAGCTTTTCAATAAAAAGAGGGGTCCGGTCACCGATTTTCGGTGGCCGGACCCCTTCTTTGCACTTCCCCCGATGCCATTGGCGATGAACTTCCGTAGGTTCACCGCCATGAGGGCGAAGCCGAGCTCGCGTTTCACGCGCTGTTTTCCTCTAACGGAGAAGCGGGTGAAACCCAAATTGGCCTTCAGATATCCAAAAACTGGTTCCACGTCCGTCTTGCGGCGGGCGTAGAGGGCACCGGTTTTCTCATCCGAAAGCAGCGTTCTCGTCATATGCTTTTGTTCTTCCCAGGCCCCGTTCACGCTGACCTGGCGGTGTCTCCCCGGTTCGGCCTTCGTGCACAGCTCCCGGAACGGGCAGCCGTCGCAGCTCTCGCACTCGTACACACGGAAGTCGCGGGTGAAGCCGTTCCGGTCGGTCCTGTGGGACTCATGGCTGAACGGGAGACGTCTCCCGTCCGGGCATGTGAACGTGTCGGTCTCGTCATCGTACGCCCAGTTCGCGATGTTGAACGGGTCCTCGCGCCATTTCTTCTTCCGTTCCTTCCGGTACATCGTATGCGGGATCAAGGGGAGGCGCCCCCGGCGCTCGAGTATGTCCGTGTAGTTCTGCTGGCTCCCGTATCCCGCGTCGGCGACGATGTGGGCGGGCAGGTCGAAGAACGTTTCGATTTCATCGAGGAACGGGATCAACGTCTTCATGTCGGTCGGGTTCGGATAGACGTCATAGGCGAGCGTGTACTGACCTTCGGTTGCGATCTGGACGTTGTAGCCCGGCTTGAGTTGGCCGTTCTTCATGTAATCCTCTTTCATCCGCATGAACGTCGCGTCCCTGTCGGTCTTCGAGTAACTGTTCCGTGTACCGAAGGTGGCCATGTGCCCCTCGTATCGGCGTTTCCGGGCGGCGAAGTCGGCGGCCTGTTTGTGGAGACGACGGGGCACCTTCCGTTCCGCACGCAATCGTTTCCGTTCGGCGACGTCGGTGGTCGAGGCGATCTCCTCGTCGATGGCCTCGATCTTTTCTTCAAGTCGCGCGGCGACCTGTTCGAGTTCTTGGACCGAGAGCGCGTCCGGGCTCTCCCGTTCGATCTCGGGGATGACCTGGTCGGCCATCAGTTCGTCGTACAGTTGGTTCGACTTCTCGACGAGCGCGGCGCTGTATCGCTCGACCGCCCTCCGCCAGACGAACGTATAACGGTTGGCGTTCGCCTCGATCTTCGTGCCGTCGATGAAGATCGCCTCCTCGTCGATCTCGCCGGTCTCGACGAGATGGCATCTGAAGGCGACGAACGCGGCCTTCAGGATCGGGGCGACAGCCGGGTGAACACGGAAGCGGTTGATCGTCCGATAACTCGGCTCGTGGCCCTGGGCGAGCCACATCATCCGAAGACTGTCCTTGAGTAGGCCTTCGATCTTTCGGCCCGAGAATGCGGACTGCGTGTAGGCGCAGAGGACGATCTTCATCATCATGCGCGGATGATAGGCCGGGCAGCCCGTCGTTCGCCAGAACGGCTCGAAGGCCTCGTCGGGGATCTGTTCGACAAGGTCGTGGACAGCGAAGGCGATATCGTTTTCCTGGAGACGGACTTCTAAATCTAGGGGCAAAACCAATTGGTTCATGGTATACTCTTTGTACATGGGGGCACCTCCAAAGTTATGGTTTGGTCACTTTAACTTTATCAGAGGTCGCCCCTATCTGTTTAGTCCGAAATGCGTGCACGAACCCATAAAAATGACAAGAGGCCACCTGGAGCGAACAAGTCGCTCCAGGTGGCCTCTTTGTTATAAATCTACTGAGGTTATGTCCCAGCCTCTTGTGCGTTACCCGAGATGATAGCCGGCGTAAGCGGCAAGAATCCCGAGGATGTATGTGGCGAATAAATACAGGCCGAACTGAACCCAGTCTTTCGTCACGAAGCGCATCACTTCGAGCTTGAACGTCGAGAACGTCGTGAACGAACCGAGAAAGCCGACCCCGACTCCAAGCAGCACCGTCTCGTTCATCGACGCGTTGAACAGATAGCCAAGAAAGAACGAACCCGTCACGTTCACGAACAGCGTCGCCCAAGGGAAAACCGAGGCCGTCCATCGCTTCACAAGTTGACCGATGCCAAACCGGGCCATCGCCCCAAAGAACGCACCGACCATGACAGCCAAAATCGTCATGACGCTCCCCCCTTACGATGTTCAAACCGACGAAAACGTCGGTTGCCCAACCTATAGCCTAACCATGAGCTCAACAAGCCGAGGACGACACTGAGCGTGACGTAAACCATCGCACCGACGAGGTTTCTCGCCTCAATCATGACGATCGTCTCGACACTGAACGTCGAAAACGTTGTAAACGACCCGATGAATCCCGTCCCGAGCGCCGTCACGACCATCGGTGAGAGACGTCCTGTCCGAAATAAAAAGTGCGTGAGCCAACCGAGCACAAAACTTCCAATCAAATTGACCGCGAGCGTCTCAAACGGAAACGACCCGCCATAAACGTTATGCACGCCAACGCCAATCTCATAGCGAAGCAACGCCCCGAGCGCACCGGCCAGTCCAACGTATACATACAGCATCGCTGTTCCTCCCTAATGAAAACACCTGCCGTTATTTGCGGCAGGTGTCTGATTGCTTCTTAAATTATAACAAAATGGGCCTGCTTATGAAATAGCCGCTGGAGCGAATACGGCCGAAATGGCCTCGAACGCTTCGTCGAGCTCTTCCTTCGTGATCACGAGCGGAGGCGCGAGGCGAATGACCGTCTCGTGTGTCTCTTTACATAACAGCCCACGCTCTTTCAGTGCCTCACAGTACGGACGGGCCGCCTCGGTCAATTCGATCCCGATAAACAGTCCGCGTCCGCGCACTTCTTTAATCAACGGGTTGTCGATTGACTTCAAGCGGTCCATGAAGTACGTGCCGAGTTCGAGCGAACGCTCTGGAAGTTTCTCTTCTTCGAGCACTTCAAGCGATGCAATCGAGACGGCCGCTGCGAGTGGGTTTCCACCGAACGTCGAACCGTGTGACCCTGGGCTGAACACGCTGAGCACGTCTTCATTGGCCGCGACACACGAAACCGGGAATACGCCGCCTCCTAACGCTTTTCCAAGGATGAACATATCTGGCTCGACACCTTCCCACTCGATGGCGAACCATTTTCCAGAACGACCGAGGCCAGATTGAATCTCATCGGCGACGAACAAGACGTTCTGCTCACGGCACAGCTCGCTCGCACGCTTCAAATAGCCTTCCGGCGGGATGATGATACCGGCTTCTCCTTGAATCGGTTCGACGATGAACGCCGCTGTGTTTTCCGTCAACGCCGCTTCAAACGCTTCGATGTCACCGTATGGGACGACTTTGAATCCTGGCAAGAGCGGGCCGAACCCACGCTGATATTCGGCCTCTGTCGACATCGATACAGCCGCCATCGTCCGTCCGTGGAAGTTTCCGGAGCAGACGATAATCTCTGCCTGCCCTGGAATCTGTTTCACTTCATACGCCCAGCGCCGCGCCGCTTTGACGGCTGTCTCGACCGCCTCAGCGCCCGTGTTCATCGGTAACACCATCTGTTTATTTGTAAGCGTTACCACTTTTTCATAAAAACGGCCGAGTTGGTCATTGTAAAACGCCCGTGACGTCAACGTGATTTTGTCTGCTTGATCTTTAAGTGCTTGAATGATTTTCGGATGACAATGCCCCTGGTTGACAGCCGAATAAGCGCTCAACATATCCATGTAACGGTTCCCCTCTGGATCCGTCACCCAAATCCCTTTCGCCTCCGAGATGACGATTGGGAGCGGATGATAGTTGTGCGCCCCGAACTTCTCTGTCAATTCAATCACATCTTGTGTCTTTGACATTTGATTTCCCCCTTGTTCTAAAAAGTCGTTCTTACTCTTTCAGTATATGATGACCGTCTTTCTTTTGACAACGGCGAACTTGCCCATTCCTCGGGTTGGGAAAATAAGGTACACTGAACGTAGACTATGATTCATTTGATGAGGATGGGAGGAATTCGTGTGGCTTCTTTACGTGACTTGCCGATTGATGCGTTCATCGATGCGCTGTCAATCCCGTGCTGTTATATCGATCTCGGCGGCGACGTCCTACTTTGGAACGAACATGCGACAGCGCTGTTCGGATGGGAACGGGACGAGGTGCTCCACCAAGCGTTGCCTGTCGTCGAACAGTTAGACAGTGCGCTCGAAACGTGGGCACCCCTGCTCCTCCAATATCCGTTCTCGACGACGGCGATGACGCCGTTCCAACATAAAGACGGGTCGCTCGTCTATGCGACCGCTTATTTGCAATCATTCGCCATCGCCGGCTATACCGGCTACTTCCTTGCCTTTTTACCGAAAGGGTTCGGCCCGCTCATCAGTACCGAACAGTTCAACTTGTTGCATCACTTCCAGGCGATGATTGAACAGACGACGTATTACTTATCCGCCGATGCCGACGGGA
This sequence comes from Exiguobacterium alkaliphilum 12/1, assembly GCF_000714435.1. Classification (GTDB taxonomy): domain Bacteria; phylum Bacillota; class Bacilli; order Exiguobacteriales; family Exiguobacteriaceae; genus Exiguobacterium; species Exiguobacterium alkaliphilum. Next base: position 63,692 of record NZ_JJMW01000008.1, on the reverse strand, counting down.
GAATCACGGCCGTCAATCCGATGCTCTGTGAATTGATCGGTGAATCGGAGCACCACTTAATCGGTCGGGACTGGTTCGACCTCGTCCACCCGATGCATGCGAAACAACCTATCGCCGAAACGGTTCGATCGGCCCTTCTGTCTGATCGAATTTGGAACGGCGAGATGCCGATTCAATCGAAACGGCATACGACGAACGTCTGCTGGCTCAATTTGACCGTCGTCCCGATTTTAAGTGAACAGGGCGAGGTGCTCCAATATACGGCGTTCGGCTTCGACGTCTCCGACAAGAAACGGCTTGAACGTGAAGTCGAGTATTTAGCGTATCATAACGACTTGACCGGCCTACTGAACAAGAAAGGCTGGTTGCGCGAATATCGCGACATTCTTCAGCTCGCTGATCAATCCGAAGGAATCGTCCATATCGCCCTGTTCGATATTGATCGCTTTAAAATCATCAATGAATCGTTCGGCTCTCGTGTCGGAAACGAGTTGTTGCTTCAAATCAAAGAGCGCGCGTGCCGCCATCTCCCAGACACGAGCGTCATGTTCCATCCATCTGGCGGTTTGTTCGGCGTGTTGTTCTTAGAGGAATCGAAAGAAGATGTGTTCCGATTGTTGCGCCAACTGCAATATGAGTTGCAACGACCGTTTCGCATCTATCATCATTCTATTATGTTGTCGATTTCCATCGGTTGTGTCTTCTATCCGTCAGCGACAAATTCGCTCGAAGAACTGTACGCTCGGGCGGAAAGCGCCTTGTTCAAAGGCAAGCGAATCGGGGTCGGGACGATCCAATTCGTCACGAAAGACATGGACGACGCGTTCTCACGTCAAATCCATATTGAAAAAGCACTCTATCAAGCGCTTGAAGAAAAACATTTCTATCTAGAGTATCAACCGAAGTATGAGTTGAAGACGGATCGACTCATCGGATTCGAGGCATTGCTGCGCTGGCATCACGACGAGCTCGGCCAAATCCCGCCGTCCGAGTTCATCCCGCTCGCCGAAGAGATGGCGCTCATCGTTCCGATCAACAACTGGGTCATCTTAGAAGCGGCGAAACAGTTGAAGGTGTGGCAACCGCTCGTCGACCATTCGTTGTCGATGGCCGTCAACATCTCGCCGAACCAATTCCGAAGCGAGAGCTTCATCAATACGCTTCGAAACATTAAACAACAGCTGCATTTGAATCCGACGGACATGATTCTCGAAATCACAGAAAGTCTCGTCATGCAGCAGACCGAGGAGATTATCGCTCGGATGAATCAAATTAAACGTCTCGACTACCGCCTGTCGATTGATGACTTCGGTACAGGCTTCTCCTCGCTCCAATACTTGAAATCGTTCCCAGTCGACGAACTGAAGATCGATAAAGTTTTTTTAGACGATTGGCTCGCTTCAAAATCACATCTGCTTGATGTCATCGTCCACCTCGGTAAGAGCTTGAACCTTCACGTCGTTGCAGAAGGCGTCGAGGATGAAGAGATGCTCGACCATTTGCGAACGACCGACTGCGACTCGTTCCAGGGGTTCTTATACGCCAAACCGATGCCGCCTGAACGCGTCATCGAACTGTTGACGCACCAGAAGAACGAAAAAAATCACTGACCAACGCGGTCAGTGATTTTTAGTTATAGCGCAATCGTCGCCGTCACCAGCCCATACACGCCATACGTGGCGGCGAGGAGAATCAGGACGGCAATCGCATATTGCATCCGGCTGAGAAACGGACGTCCCTGCTCCCGTTCCGCCACCATGAACACGAAGATCCCTGGTGCGTATAAAATCATCGCGATGAGGACGTACTCGATGCCAGACGCATAGAGCAACCAAGCGGCGTACAGCGAGGCGATGCCCGACACGACGAGCATGCGGCGCGCGTGCATGCGCCGTGCTTCTTTCCATCCAAATAGCGCCGAGAACAAGTAAGGGACGAGCGCCGCGATTCCGGCGATGCTCGACAGTACCAAATACGTCTGTTCGGAGAAAAGCGCGATGACCGTCACGATTTGAGTGAACAGTTGCGTGATGAACAGCGCGTTCACAGGCGTCTCATTTCGATTCAATCGATTGAACACGCGCGGGAACACCCCGTCCCGGCTCGCCACATAAGAGATTTCGGTCGCTAAAATCGTCCAACCGAGTAGGGCACCCCCAAGTGAAACGAGTAGGCCGATGTTGATGAACGTCGCGCCAATCGGACCGACGACCGCCTCGAGCACGTACGCCATCGACGGTTCCGGGAGCGCCGCTAGCTGTTCTTGCGTCATCACCCCGAATGAGAAAATCGAAATCATCATATAGATGAGAAGCGTCCCGACGAGTCCGATGACCGTCGCCCGTCCGACATCGCGCTTATGGCGCGCACGAGACGAGAGGACGACCGCCCCTTCAATCCCGACGAACGCCCAAAGTGTGACGAGCATCGTTGATTTGACTTGAGGAAACACGTGCGACCAGCTGAAGCCATCGCTTCCCCAAAAATCGATTTGGAACGTCTCAATTCGAAACGCGAACAAAATCAAGATGATGAAGAGGAAGAGCGGCACGAGCTTGGCGATCGTCGTGACGATATTCAGGAGCGCGGCCTCGCGCATCCCCCTCCGAATCAACCAAAACAATCCCCAGATGAGGAGTGCGCTCATCAGCAACCGAAACGTTCGATGCTCAGCCGAAAAGATGGGGAAGAAGTAGCTGAGCGTGCTGAAGATGAGGGTGATGTTCGCGACCGTGCCGATCCAGGCGGACATCCAGTAGCCCCAACCGCTGTTGAATCCGATGAAGCGACCGAATCCCTCCTTCGCATACGCATAAATCCCACCGTCGAGTTCCGGACGCATATTCGCTAAAAATTGAAAGACGAACGCCAGCATGATCATGCCGAGCCCGGTAATCGACCACCCAATCAAAACGGATCCGACCCCTGCCCCTTGCGCCATCGCACCTGGTAAATTAAACGCCCCGCCGCCAATCATCGTACCAACGACCATTGCTGCGAGACCGAAAAAGCCGATTCCGGCTGTCTGTGCCTTCATTCAAAACGACCTCCACTTGCTTTGACGTCTGACGAATAACTATACATGCATAACGTATAATCATCCGACGATTTTTCCATTCTACTGAATAAAAGGGTCGTTTGATAGGTATTTCACTAATGTTTATATTTTCGAATAATTAAGAAAAATAAATTGCGTATTCATAATAATTGTAGTTTAATAAACACTATATTCGAAACAATCAGAATTTTCGGGAGGAATCACAATGCGCAACAAGAAATGGTTAGCTTTATCGGGAGTCGCATTACTCGCCACAGCAGCTTGCGGAGGCGGCGAAGAATCATCAAGCTCTTCTGAAGGTTCTTCATCAGGCGACGCGAAAAAAGAAATCACACTCGTTTCGGCGACGGACTTGCCACAGCTTGATCCGACGCTGACGACGGATTCAACGTCAATCATCGTAACGAACAACGTCTTCGAGGGACTGTATCGACTCGATGAGAACAACCAACCGACACCAGGGATCGCAGAAGATGTCGACGTGTCAGAGGACGGCCTTACATACACATTCAAATTACGTGACGCCAACTGGTCTGACGGCTCACCAATTACGGCCGACGATTTCGTTTACTCATGGAAACGCGCCTTGAACCCTGAGACGGGTGCCGAGTACGCCTACATCTTGCAAGACTTGAAAAACGCCAACAGCATCCTCGCAGGAGAAGCCGACGTCGACGACCTCGGTGTCAAAGCACTCGACGAGAAGACGCTCGAAGTCACACTCGAAGCACCGGCTCCATACTTCCTCGGGTTGACTGGCTTCCCGACGTATATGCCACAAAAACAAGAATTCGTCGAAGAACAAGGCGAAGCGTTCGCGACTTCTGTCGACAAGACACTCTATAACGGTCCTTACGTGCTCGAGAGCTGGCAAGACAATACGGGCTGGGTATATAAGAAAAACCCGGACTATTGGGATGCAGACAACGTGAAGATGGAGACGATCAACGTCAAAGTCGTGAAAGATGTCTCGACAGGCGTCAACTTGTTCGAATCAGAGGAGGCGGACTATACGCTCCTCTCATCTGAATTCGTACCGCAATTCCAAGACAGCGACGAGTTCAAGACGCGTGCTGACGCACGCATCAACTTCTTGCGCTTCAACCAAAAGAACGAGGCGCTCCAAAACGTCAACATCCGCGAGGCGCTCGCAAAAGGGTTCGACAAACAAGGCGTCACCGACGTCATCTTGACGGACGGTTCACAGCCAGCGAACTTCATCGTCGCGAAAGACTTCACGTACACGTCTGACGGTGCCGACTTCCGCGAGAAGTATCCGGACCTCCTCAGCTACAACGTCGACGAGGCGAAAGCAGCATGGGAGAAAGGCTTGGCTGAACTCGGTGTCGAGACAATCGAACTTGAGTTTCTCTCACGTGACGAAGAAGCGTTCAAGAAAGTGAACGAGTTCATCAAAGGTGAGCTCGAGAAGAACTTGCCAGGACTTACACTCAACATTAAGCAACAACCGTTCAAAAACTTCCTCGAACTTGAAGGCGCGGGCGACTATGACGTTTCTGCTGCCGGCTGGGGCCCTGACTATCAAGATCCGATGACGTATCTCGACATGTGGGTCACCGACGGTCCGTTCAACCGGATGGCCTACTCGAACGAAGAGTACGACAAGCTCGTTCAAGAAGCGAAGAAAGAAGCCGATGAGATGAAGCGTTGGGAGACGATGCAAGAAGCGGAACGCGTCTTGCTTGAAGAAGACTTCGCCATCGCACCGATTTACCAAAAAGGTGAGGCGTACCTCGAGCGTACGAACATCGAGAACATGTACCGTCACCCGTTCGGAGCTGACGCTAGCTTCAAATGGTTGGACGTCAACTAATCGACAACCCTTTCCGCGCACGCGGAAAGGGTTTTTTGAATGCGGAGAGAAAAAAGCAGGCATGCCCCGAAATGGGACATGCCTGCTTTGACGATTACGCTTCGCGCTCGGCCCGGATTTCTGCCGGGACACGTCCGCGTTTCGAGATGATTTGAGCGACGACGAGCATGACGACGAACGCCGCGAATGCTACGAAGAAACCGATCCACATCGATGTCGTGATCCCGAGTACCAAGTACCCGATCGCAGAGACACCAGCCGCAATCGATGCGTACGGGAGCTGCGTCAACACGTGATCGATATGGTGCGAACCGGCACCCGTCGAACTGAGAATCGTTGTGTCCGAGATCGGTGAACAGTGGTCACCGAACACGGCACCTGCTAAGACGGCTGCGAGCGTCGGGAGCAAGAGCTCCGGTTCGACCGCCATGATCAAGTCCGCCCCGATCGGGAGCATGAGACCGAACGTCCCCCAGCTCGTCCCGGTCGAGAACGCCATGAGTCCGGCGATCGCGAACAAGATGAGCGGCAAGTACGAGGCTGCGATGCGATCCGTGACGAAGCTCGCCAAGTAGTCCCCTGTTCTCATGTCACCGATGACCGCGATGATTGTCCAAGCGAATAAGAGGATGAGGACTGCCGGCCACATCGCCCGAATTCCGGCCCATGTCGCGCGTCCATAGTCACCAGCCGGAATCTTACGGCCGATTAAAAGCAAGAACGTGACAATCAAACTGATGACGGCTCCGGCCACGAGTGAACGCGTGACGTCAGTCGACTCGAACGCACCGAGGAGCGAGAACGCTTGACCGTCTGCCGCGAGCGCCTGACCGCCCGTATAGAGCATGGCCGACACGGTCGCGACGATCAACACGAGGATCGGTACGATCAAGTCACGAACTTTCCCGTTGTCGTGTTCTTTAATGTCTTCACTCATGCCCATCGGAGCACCTTTTGATACGTCATATAGCTCGCCTTGAAGCGCGCGGAGCTCATGCGTACGCATCGGCCCGATCGCGAGACCTGTGAAGGCGACATAGCCTGTCAAGAGCAATGCGAAGATGGCATAGAAGTTCATCGGAATCATTTGAATGAATGCCGAGAGCGACGAATAGCTGTCAATCGAGTATTTCGCCAAGATACCGGCGATGAGTGCGATGATGTATGCCCCCCAACTTGAGAGCGGGCTGATGACACAGACCGGTGCGGCCGTCGAGTCGATCGTATACGCGAGTTTCGCACGTGAGACTTTTTTCCGGTCCGTTAGCGGACGACTGATGTTACCGACAGCCAAACTGTTAAAGTAATCATCAATGAAAATCAAAATCCCGAGTCCGAACGAGACGAGGCGTGCGCCGCGTGCCGTCTTGACGTTTGCAGCCGCCCACTCACCGAACGCCCGGGCTCCGCCTGACGTTTGAATGATTGACGACAAAATACCGAGTAAGAGCAAGAACGCGATCAAGAGCACGTTCCACTCATTCAACTCGCCGTCCGACCAGAACAAGGCGAGAACGTTTGACCATAAGTATGAGATCGAGTCGAGCGGATTGAAGTTATGCAAGAGCAACACCCCTGCGATAATCCCGACGCCAAGCGACGGAATGACTTTCCGCGTTGTGATGGCCATAATAATGGCCAGTAATGCCGGTACGAGTGATAGTACCGAAGTTGAATAATCTACCATGCTGATTTCCTCCTCTTTTGTTTGAGATGAGGCCCCCCTATGCTTAAAAAAACGCAAAGCGAGGGCATCGGCAACAAAGCCGACACCCTCGCTGGATGTTCCGTCTTTCTTAGCCGACTTGGAGCGCTCCATACGTAAATATGTATGGCAGTCTGACGCGTATTCCCCGTCAGCCCAGCACAACCCCATAGACCATGGGTGTTGCACTTCGGCGATTCTGCCTTTTTGTAGCCTTCATCGTTGTCATCCTCCGACTACATACTCATCAGCATCGCACCTCTACCTCATCGATAGCACGAATATTCATTTAAAAGTTACGTCTAAATTATCATAGGTCCATGACACATTTCAACACTTATTTTTCGTCACGGATGATTTGTTTCAATACAGCGAGTGCTTCTTGGTCATTTGCCTCGACCGCTTTAAAGAAATCGCTAAAGAAATGATACAACACGAACCGCTCGGCATGTGACGACGTTTGCTCTTTAATCGTCAAGAGGATGAGGCGGCGTAACCGACGTTTCGTCCGCGTCTCGTCCGGCAATTCTTCATATCGGTCTTTGAAGGCACGATATACAGAATTGATCAAATCCTCATGTTCATCATACGACCGGTTATAAGCAACTTGTTCCATCTGTGATATCCCCCCTTTCAATTTGAACCGATGAAACTTGTTGTAACTATACCAACTTACCGGAAACCGTTCAATCGTTCCGAGCCGTTCTTAACAAAAATCATACGTTAGACCGACTCATGACTCGATGAATGAGAACGTCGTCACATCGAATAGTCCCATGTCCGTCAATTTCAAGTCTGGGATGACCGGAAGCGCGAGGAACGACATCGTCAAATACGGATTGAAATGACGATGCGCCCCGACGACGTCGAGCGCGTCGTTCAACTGTTCGAGCACGTCCGCCACTTCAGCGTAAGGACGCTTCGTCATGAGTCCACCGATCTCGAGTGGCAAGACCGCAAGCACTTCTCCTTCTGATACTGCGACGACGCCACCACCGACTTTCTCGAGCGTCTCGGCCGCGAGCAACATGTCGTTCGGACTGACGCCGGCGATGACGAGGTTGTGGCTATCGTGGGCCACCGTCGCGGCGAGCGCGCCTCGCTTCAAGCCGAAGCCTGTGACCGGCGCGAGTGCCATATGCCCCGTGCCGTGATGTCGCTCGATGACGGCGAGCGTGGCGATGTCTTGGTCGAGGTCTGCCCCGGATTCGTCTGGACTGAAGACGAGGCGCTCCCGTTTCGTCAACAGACTGTTCGGCAACACTTGAATCACGTCGACCGCCTCTTCTTTGACAGGTAACCGGAACGATTCACTCGTCAACGCCGGAAGTCTCAACTCCCCTTTCATCGGTTTCGGCACTTCAATCCCGTTCGCTTCGAACGTCGCTTGGCCTTCACGGGCAACGACTTCGCCGTTCACATAGACGGTTTCGATTTTTACCGATTGGACGTCTGACAAGATGACAAAGTTCGCCTTCTTCCCAGGCGCGATGGCCCCGATGTCGTTCAACCCGTAAGCCTCGGCCGCATGGAGACTCGCAACGGCATACGCCGTTTCCGGTTTGACGCCTTGTTTGATCGCCATGCGAATGTTATAGTCGATCCCACCTTCGGCGACGAGGTCGTCCAAATGCTTGTCGTCGGTACAGAACAAGAAACGATGGGCGTTACTTTCCGTGATGGCCCGGCTCACCTTCTCGACGTTCCGGGCGACCGAACCTTCCCGGATTTGAACGTAAAATCCGCGGCGAACCCGCTCGAGCGCCTCTTCGGCCGTCGTACACTCGTGGTCCGTCATAATCCCGGCCGTCCGGTAGACGTTCAGTTGGTCAGGACCGAGACCGGATGCGTGACCGTCGACGACTTTCCCGACCGCCTCCGTCTGCGCGATTTTTTGGAGCATGTCTACGCTCCCGGCCTCGACCGATGGATAATCCATCACTTCACCGAGGCCGTGCACGCCCGGATCGCCTAAAAACGGGGCCAAGTCCTCCGCATAAAGTTTTGCGCCCGCATGTTCGAACGGCGTCGCCGGCACACAGCTCGGGAGCATCATCCGGACGTCGAGTGGGAGTCCTTTCGCGTCAGCCAACATATATTCAATCCCGAGCGCCCCGTTCACGTTCGCAATCTCATGTGGGTCCGCGATGACCGTTGCGACGCCGAGCGGCAGGACGGCTTTCGCGAACTCGTGTGGCGGCACCATCGATGACTCGATGTGGACGTGTGAATCGATAAACGTCGGTGCGAGCGTCCATGACGGGTCATGGTATTCCGTCTCTCCTTCGTAGCCTTCCCCGATGGCCACGATGTATCCCGCGTCGATTGCGACATCGGTGCGAATCGTCTCACGGCTATACACGTCGATGACCGCCACATCTTTAAAGACGACCGCTGCTTTCTTTTTCTTCGCGGCGATGTCAATCAAATGTTGTTTTTCCATCTGTGTGTCTCCTTTTTTCAACGTATTTTATCTATCTTAACAAGAAAAATCTTTTCGGCGCAATTTCTTTTTCAAGTTGTGCGACAATAAGAGCATATCTGTTTGAAAGGGGTTACACATATGCAGTACAAATTAGGTGATTTACTTCCAAACGTCGACGCGACGGTCTTCGTCGCTCCCGGTGCCCATGTCATCGGCGACGTCACGATCGGGGCCCATTCTGGGGTTTGGTTCAATACGGTCATCCGCGGGGACGAAGGTCCGATTCAAATCGGTTCGTACGTCAACATCCAGGACGGTTCGATGGTCCATCAATACGAAGGCTCACCGACAATCATTCACGACCGTGTCTCCATCGGACACATGGCGATGATTCACGGTTGTGAGATTGAAGAAGGTTGTCTCATCGGGATGCACGCGACCGTCCTCGATGGGGCCAAGGTCGGGAAAGGTTCATTCGTCGCAGCCGGTGCGCTCGTCACGCCGAACATGCAAATCCCAGAAGGGGTCATGGTCATGGGGGTACCTGCAAAAGTCGTCCGACCGCTGAACGATGAAGATCGCTTTATCATGGAGCGGACGGTCAACAAGTACGCCAAACGAGCAGAGCAGTATTTGACGACGTGCGAACCGATCGAACGTAAAGAAAGTTTGTGAAAGCGTTTACAAGATTCATAAATTGTTAACGATTCCCCTGAATTTTCTTCATGATTCCTTTGTATACTGAGGATGTAGTCAAGCCGACGTGTCGAAAGGAGCCAATTGTATGCATCTCAACCACGCTCAACTCATGTTAGACTTGTACGCTTCGTCCATTAACCCAAGCTATTGCCTTCATGTCGAGGATTCGTTCGATGATACGTTGCAAGGCACACATCGAGAGGTTTGGGAACGGATCCAATCGGATAATAGTATAGAGGAAGAAATCAAAACCGGGGGAACGTGATCATAATGATTCCAGCAAACGTCATTCAAGACTGGCTCGCAAATAAATTAAAAAAATAACTTGCATAGACGAAAAGCTCGAGCGTAGACACTGGTCTCCGCTCGAGCTTTTCTTTATTCAAAAATCGTGAGGCAACTGTCAACCGACTGACGACGTTTCTTTGGTGGGACGTCCTCGAATCGCCCGAGTTGGAGCAACCCGACGAACGTCTCTCCTTCCGCCCCGATCATGTCTTGCAGGCGCGCATCCTCAAAGATACCGCCCGTCCGCCAGACGAGGCCGATGTCTCGCTCGCTACAGAGCAGATGGAAGTTCTGGATAAACGTCGCCGTCGCGAGCAACGCATCCTTCTTGTCTTTCTCCGTCTCGAACGGCTTCGTCGTCACGTAGATGCAGGCAGCGGCATTCCGAATCCGCCCGGCAATCTTTTCCCGCTTCGACTCCGGTCCGTCTTGAAACGCTGGCTCGAGCGCGGACAGTAACACGTCTTTCCCGTCTCCGTTGAACAAATAGACGTTCCACGGTTCGACTTTATTATGAAACGGCGCTTGATGGGCCGATGTCAAAAGTTCATACAACTCGGCCGTGTCGAGTTCACCTTCCGTAAACATCCGAATCGTCCGCCGCGATTCAATCAACTGTTGTCCCGCTGTCTTTTCAATCATGTCAATCCCCCCTCTACTATCTGTTTCATCATAATTGAAAATCGTTCTCATGTGTAGCGATTTGACCGAAGATAAAGGGAACCTGATGGCTATTTAGCGAGTATATAGTAGTGAATCGCTCTCATGCTCCATTCGTCGAAACAACCGCCATGAACGAACAAACAGATAAGGAGAGGATCGTCATGACCGCACGGTTCAAATCATTGCTATTATGTACGCTCTCACTCGCCATCTTCACAGCAGCATGTCAGTCCGCGGCCTCTCAGCCTGAAACGATTGAAATGAAAAGTGAAGAAGAACAGCGCCAAATCGTAGACAATTTCACGTTCGACGACTATAAGAAACTGTTTGATGACGTGCTCGTCGAAGCAAACCAGTTCGACGTCGAGGAGCCGTTACGGAAGTGGGTCATTCGGACGTTGGCAGAAGAGAAGCTGTACTATGAAACCGACTTAACAGACGCGCAAGTCATCGCACTCTCGACTGAAGCGATGGAACAAGATGTCTCATGGAAGACGGTCGCAAGAGAAACGTACAACATTCACGTAACCGAAGACGAGATTGACCGATTCATTCAACAAGGTCCGGACCAGAGTGATTTACCAAATCACCTCGCCTACGCGAGCGCTCTCGGTTTATCGCTTCAAGAGTTGAATCATCAGTTTGACAGAGACCTTTATGAAAAGAATACGATTTGGTTACGTCTAATCCCGGTCTTAGAAAAGAAATACGGTACGACGGACAACAACAAACTTGTGGAACGATATGAAGCGGAAGTGAACGCACGACTCGATTGACCTGACAGATGGTTGTTGACACGAAAAAGGGATTCAGTCGCATGACTGAATCCCTTTTGTGCTTACCCTTACGATGATTGTCCGACGACTTCACACACGACCAGATCTTCGAGCGTCTGTCTGCGGACGACGAGACGATGTGTCCCATTTTTCACGAAGACGACGGCCGGGCGAAGCATTTGGTTATAGTTGCTCGCCATCGAGAAGTTATAGGCGCCCGTCGCTTTGACGAGGAGCAAATCCCCTGCCTCGACCGGCGGGATGAGTGAACGGTTCGAGATGATGTCTCCCGACTCGCAACATGCGCCGACGATCTTCGCTTCGAGCGTCTTTTCTTCATTCATTCGTGTCGCTGCGATGACGTCGTACTCGGCGTCATAGAGGGCAGGACGGATGTTGTCCGTCATCCCGCCATCGACCGAGACGTACGTGCGGACACCGCTCACTTCTTTCACCGTCCCGACTTCATACAGCGTCGCCCCGGCGTTGGCGACGAGCCAGCGGCCCGGCTCGATCCCGATTTTCGGGAGCGGCAATCCGAAGCGGTTCACTTCCGCGATGAGCGTATCCATCACTTGCGTCATCGTGTCGGCAAAGTCGAGCGGATCGTCCGACTCGAGATAAGCGACACCAAAGCCGCCCCCGATATTCAACACGTCGGCTGTGAAGCCCGTCTGTTGACGAATCGTCTCGATGAAGTTGACCATCGTCTTCACCGTGTTGATGAACAGCGTCGGCTCTTGAATCTGTGACCCGACGTGGCAATGGATGCCTTGTAAACGAAGGCGATCCGCTTCAAGTGTCGCTCGGACGGCTTCTAAGTACGTGTCGTCATGTGTCGGGAAGCCGAATTTCGTATCGACCCCACCCGTCTGAATCGCCTCGTGGGCGCCTCCGACGACTTGTGGGACGATGCGGAGCAAGACATCGACGTCGACGTCATGCTGCGCGGCAAGGCCCGAGAGCAACCCGATTTCCCGCATGTTATCGATTGTGAAATGGGTGATGCCGTGCTCAAGCGCGAACGTGATATCCTGTACCGTCTTGTTCGACCCGTGGACGTGAATCCGGTCGGCCGGGACACCCGCATGAAGGGCGACGAACATCTCGCCGCGCGAGACGACGTCGATGCTTAGACCAGCCGCCATCACTTTCTCGTACACGGCCGCGATTGACATCGCTTTTGACGCATAGAGCGCATACGTGTTCGGATATTTGTCTAAAAATGCGCTCCGGACGAGGCCGAGGCGGCTCTCGAGTTCCGGTTCGCTCATGATATAGAGCGGCGTCCCATATGTCGCTTGAAGTTCACGAACGGACACGCCCTCGATCATACAAACTGATTGGTTGGTGGTGTACATACATTTCCTCCTTCATAGCGATGCGGGACACGCCATGAGCGTGCGCATAATTGTTCCGAGTTATTCGCATAACCCGTCCGCGTGATGTCGTCGATTTTCGTCGTGTTCCCGTACAATTCGACACGGTCCCCGATTTGAACCGACGCATCAACGCGTAAAAAGCTGTGACTCATAAAGATGTTGCTCACGAACGGGAACGCCTTCTCCTGAATGTGGACCGGTAAATGGCGCCGGGCCCGCATGAGCCCGTCCCCATAACCGACCGGAAGCACGGCGATGCGTTCTCTCGTTTCGGCCGTATAGCCCGTCCCGTATCCGACGTGCGCCCCCGCTTCGATGTCATGGATGGCGATGACTTCCGTCTCCCAACGAAATGCCGGGATGAGCCAATCGACCGGTTCCACGGAAGAGTAGCCATACAAGAAGATGCCGACGCGGACGTGTGTGCAGTGACCGAGGCGCGGGTCGGCTTGGAGCGTGGCCGCGCTATTGGCCGCGTGCACCACTTCAAACGTTTGCCGTTCCATCAGTCGCGTCGACCAGTCGGCGAACCGTTCCACGTGGACGCTATGCTCAATTTCTGCATTGTCCGCATCGGCGAGCGGAAAGTGTGTGCATAATCCGACGAGGTCAAGTCCCTCGTCTTGGCAATACGCGAGAATGGCGAGCGCTTCGTCATACGTCTTCGCACCGAAACGGTTCATGCCGACGTCTAGCTTCAAATGAAGACGAACGCCGTCCAATTGACTGCGCTGTGCGACGAGCCAGTCGTAGGAACCGATGGCGACGTCAAGCTGTTGCTCGTGCACACTCGTCCATTCATACACAGGATTCATGACGAGCACGCGGGCATCCGGTGCGCTTGACCGGACTTCCGTCGCCTCATCGAGCGTCGTCACCATAAAGTGACGTACCCCTTCTTCGTACAGCGTCGTCACAACTGGCTTCATCCCTAAATTATAGGCGTTGTTTTTCACGACGGCGAACACCGGTCGGCCGAGCGCCTCAATCCGACGTTTGTTTTCGCGAATCGCATTCAAGTCAATTGTGACTCCCATACAAAAACTCCTTTACTCTTTCACTGCTGCTTTGACGAACGTGACCCAGTCGCGACGGTGCTCGATTTGCCCCGTCACCGCTTCACGATAACGGGTGAGCATGTTCGTTGCGACCGTCTGCACGCCGCCTCCGATTGAAATGTTGTCGACTTCGATGACACTCGTCACTTCAGCCGCTGTACCTGTCAAGAAAATCTCATCCGCGACATAGAGCTCGTCCCGTCCGATATGACGTTCGATGACTTCGAACCCTTCTTCACGGGCAAGGTCGATCACCGTTTGACGCGTGATGCCGTCAAGCACTGAACAGTCGAGTGACGGTGTGAAAATCTTTTTCCCTTTGACGAGGAAGATGTTGGCGACGCTCGCCTCGCTGACGTTCCCGTTCATGTCGAGAGCGATCGCTTCATCGTAACCGTCTCGTACCGCCTCCCCTTTAAGGAGTTGCGAGTTCATATAGTTGGCCGCCGCTTTTGCCTGCATCGGCATCATCGTCGAAGATACGCGACGATACGAAGCGACTTTCGCCCGGATGCCGACCGTCTTGCTGAAATACTCGCCGAGCGGCCAGCACGAGATCGCGACATGTACTTTCGTTTCCTGTGTCGGCATGAGTGCCTGCCAAGGTGTGCCGAGGAAAACGAATGGGCGGATGTAACAGGCTTCGAATCCATTGCGCTCAATCAATTCGATTGTCGCTTGCTCGAGCTCATCGACCGTATAAGGTAAGTCGACATGATAGTACGCACATGAACGCACGAGTCGCTCTAAATGTTCGCGGAGTCGGAAGATGGCCGGGCCTTCCTCTGTGTGATACGCCCGAATCCCTTCAAAAAAGCCGCTGCCATAGTGAATCGCGTGCGTCATGATGCTCGTGTTCGCATCCGTCGGCTCGATCCAAGCTCCGTCTTGCCACATCCATTGTCCATACTGTTCCATCGTTCAACTCTCCCATTCATTTTTGATATTTTCTGTCTATTATACGTTACAGGGAGCGTAAGTCATCAACAAGTTGTGTTTTTTCTGCTGTTTTTTCATCTTTTTGCTTAATGATGCGGGCAGGCGTACCGGCGACGACGACGCCTGGCGGTACGTCTTGTGTGACGACACTACCGGCTGCGACGACCGCGTTCTCTCCGACACGGACGCCCTCCAAGATGACCGCGTTCGCACCAATCATGACACCGTCTTCGATGATGACCGGATCTTTTGAAGGTGGCTCAAGGACACCTGCGACAACTGCGCCGGCTCCAAGGTGGACGTTTTTCCCGAGTGTGCCGCGGGCGCCGATGACGGCGTTCATGTCGACCATCGAACCGTCACCGATGACGGCTCCGATGTTGACGACCGCGCCCATCATGACGACGGCATTGTTTCCGATTTGAACGTGGTCACGGATGAACGAACCTGGCTCGATGCGCGCATTGAGTTGAGTCGTATCGAGCATTGGGACGGCACTGTTGCGGCGGTCAAACTCGAGGTGCGAGTCCGTGATGACCGCGGCGTTCGTTTCAAGGAATGCCGCCGCACGTTCTGCTGTCGTCAAGAACAGCTTCGACTCATCCGATCCGAACGCTTTCGCGTCCTCGATCGTGAGACCGGCCAATTGACCGTTGACGTATAGTTTGACTGGCGTTTCTTTCTTGGCATCTTTAATGTATTGCGCGATTTCATAAGCGTTTGTGAGTAACATGAGTAGCCTCCTCGTATAGGTTCGTTAAATTGTAAAGTCCGGCCGGGCGGTCGAGAATCGTCGCCGCCGCGGCGAGTGCCCCGTTCGCGAAGACGCGTTTCGACAGGGCCGTGTGTTTCAATTCGAGCATTTCATCGTCTCCGACAAAGAGGACGGTGTGTTCACCGAAAATCGTGCCGCCACGCACCGAGTGCATGCCGAGCTCGTTTGCTTCCCGCGCCTCACGTCGTGGCGTCCGGTCATATACCGGTGTGACGTCACGTTTCGCTTCGATGGCACGGGCGAGCAGCTCCGCCGTCCCGCTTGGCGCATCGACTTTCTTCCGGTGGTGCGCCTCAATCACTTCGATGTCGTATCCGAGCGTGAGCGGGACGAGCTGGTCCAATAGCTGTTTTAGTAGCGCGATCCCATAAGACGTGTTATACGATTGGAAGATCGGAATCTCGTTTGACGCTTCCTCGATTTTCGCGAGCTCGGCTTCCGAGAACCCGGTCGTCGCGATGACGAGCGGGACTTTATTCGCTTTTCCGTAGGCGAGCACGTCATCTAACAGTGCCGGGTTCGAGAAGTCGATGACGACGTCGATGTCCGCCTCGACGTCTCGCAGTGACGTCGGATGTTCGCCGCCCGCCGGTGAAACGATGGCTGCGACGTTCAAGTTTTGGGTATGGGCGACTTCTTCGACGATCTGTCCCATCGCCCCGTATCCATGAATGAGTAGGTTCACTGTCTCACCTCGTTGAACTGCTCCATTGCCGACAAAAGTCTCGCCTCGGCCGTCGCGCTCATCGGGACGAGCGGGAGACGCGGTGCCCCAAACTCGAAGCCGCGTGCGTTCAATGCCGCCTTGACCGGAATCGGGTTTACTTCCGCGAACAGTTCATCGATGACTGGAAGCAATCGGATTTGCCATTTGCGAGCCGTCTCCAAGTCCCCGGCAAGGAGCGCCTCGGCGAGTGCGACGGTCGCACCCGGATAGACGTTCGAGAGGACCGAGACGACGCCTTGCGCGCCCCATGCCATGTACGGCAAGATCTGGTCGTCATTGCCACAATAGACCGGGAAGCCTTCCGGTAAATGGGCCATCATCTGAGCCATGACCGAGATGTCGCCGCTCGCTTCTTTGAGCGCAGCGATACGCGGGTGGTCAGCGAGTTCACCGACCGTAGCCGGTTCGAGGGCGACGCCAGTGCGTGACGGCACGTTGTAAAGCATGAGCGGAATCGGTGAAGCGTCGGCGATCGCCGTGAAGTGGGCGATGAGCCCGGCTTGTGTCGACTTGTTGTAGTACGGTGTGACGACCATCGCCATCTCGGCACCGAGCTCTGCGGCACGCTTCGTCTTCTCGATACTGAGCGCCGTGTTGTTCGACCCGGTGCCGGCGATGATGACGGCGCGTCCGGCTGCGATAGCGATCGCTTTCGTGAGGAGCGTCTCGAACTCATCGTCCGTGATCGTCATTCCTTCACCTGTCGTGCCTCCGATGACGAGCCCGCTCACCCCTTCCTTGATTTGATCTTCAATCAACGCTTCCCATGCGTTAAGGTTTAGCGATCCATCCTGTTGAAACGGTGTAGCGAGTGCGGTTGCGACTCCTGTGAACATATGATCTCCTCCTTATTTTGTGGCGGTCTGGCCAATCATGCACTGGGCGATTTGGACGGCGTTCGCGGCCGCGCCTTTTCGAACGTTGTCGGCGACGCACCAAAGATGGAACGTGTTCGGTTGCGACTCGTCGACACGGACGCGTCCGACGTACACGTCGTCCGTCCCGTTCGCATCGAGCGGCGTCGGATAGACGAGTTCATTCGGGTTGTCCATGAGGACGACGCCTGCTGCGTCACTGAGGACGGCTTTCACTTCAGCGAGTGTCGCCTCGCGGTCGAGCGTCACCGTGATGGAGACGGCGTGGCTATTGCGGACCGGGACACGGACACACGTCGCCGTGACACCGAGGTTCGGCGCGTTCAAAATTTTGCGCGTCTCGTCGATCATCTTCTGTTCTTCTTTCGTATAGCCGTTCTCGAGGAACACATCGATGTGCGGCAACACGTTGTCGTAAATCGGATACGGATAGTTTTGCGGTTCCTCCCCGCGTGCTCCGCGCTCTAAATCTTCAATCCCTTTTTGGCCCGAGCCCGAGACGGCTTGATACGACGTATAGGCGACACGCGTCAAGCCGTACACTTCAGCGAGCGGCGCGAGCGCGACGACCGATTGAATCGTCGAGCAGTTCGGATTGGCAATCAGTGTCTTGTCCGGGCTCAACTCGATTCGGTTCACTTCCGGGACGATGAGCGGGATGTCCGCCTGCATCCGGAAGGCGCTCGAGTTGTCGATGACGATGACGCCTTGTTCGCTAAGCCGAGGCGCATACTGTTCACTCAAGCTGCCTCCGGCCGAGAAGAGCGCGATGTCGATCGGGTCTGCGTAAATCGCGTCCGAGAGCTCCCGGATGACGACGTCCTTGCCGTTCACGGTCACTGTTTTTCCAGCCGAGCGGGCCGATGCGTAAAGCAACAGCTCGCTAATCGGGAATTCATATTCTGTCAATACGTCAATCATCTTTTGGCCGACGGCACCGGTCGCGCCGACGACGGCTACGTTATACATGTCGCGTCCTCCTTATAATTTGAAGCGTGTCGCGATGGCCGCGACGGCTGCTTCGACGTCTTGTTCGTTAATCGTGTATGAGATGCTGATCTCGGAAGTCGTGACCTGGTAGAACGGGATGCCGCTCTCACGGAACGTCGCGAACAATTCAGAGGCGACACCCGTCGCGTCGCGCATCCCGATCCCGACGACCGAGATTTTCGCATGCTCGGTATGGCGGTCAATCTTGATTTGCGGGAACGATTCCGTCAACTCGGCGAGCGCTTCTTCAAGGAACGCCTCTTCATCGAGCGGGCACGTGAACGAGAGGAATACTTCCCCGTCGAACGCCGTCTGACTGATCATATCGATATTGACATGGCGCTGTGACAATTTCTCGAAAATATCGGCAACCCCTGCCACCGAATGCGGGATGTGTTTAATCGAGACGCTGAGCACGTTTTTCACGACGCTCACGCTCGTCACCGCTTTTTGTTCCATTGCTTGGGTCATATCCATAATCCACGTTCCTCCTTCGCTCGCAAGCGTCTTTCCTACAAAAATGTTCACATCGTATTTTTTCGCGAGCTCGACGCTGCGCATTTCCATCACTTTCGAGCCGAGCGCGCTCATCTCCATCATCTCGTCGTATGAGACGGTATCCAACCGGCGCGCTTCTTTATGGATGCGCGGGTCGGCCGTGTAGACGCCGGCGACGTCTGTGTAAATCTCACAGCGTTTACTGAGGACGGCCGCTAAAGCGACGGCCGTCGTGTCCGAGCCGCCACGACCAAGCGTCGTGACGTCACCGAATTCGTTGACACCTTGGAAACCGGCGACGATGACGACGTCGTACGTCCGGAGCTTCTCTTCGAGCACTTCTTTTCGAATTGCCTTAATCTTACTTTTTGTATGGATACCCATCGTATCGATTCCGGCCTGCTGTCCGGTGAGTGAGATGGCCGCGACGCCTCGCGAGTTCAACGCGATGCTCAGCAGGCTGATCGTCTGCTCTTCTCCGACGGCGAGCAAGCGATCGAGTTCTCGAATCGTCGGCCGTTCCGTGATTTGCTTCGCGAGTGACAAGAGCGAATCCGTCGTCTTGCCCATCGCCGATACGACGACGACGAGCTTCTCACCGGCCTCGGCTCGGGTTTGCAAGTATTCAGAAATTGCCTGAATCTGTTCGATTGTGGCAACGGAGCTGCCTCCAAATTTTAATACGGTTGTCATCAAGTTCCCCACTTTCATGATGTCCACCAACAGAAAAAGCGGCAGACCGGTAGGAAGCACTCTCCCTACGGCCTGCCGCTTGTACGCGCAGTTGAAAAACGATTAAAGAATCGTTCCGTAGATAGCGCTCCATGGCATTTCATCCATGGCAGTGTAGGCGTTATTCACGACTACCCCAGCCTTCGTTCGTACGCATGCGAACGTCGACTTCGGCGAAATTCCCCTTTCGGCCCGATCCGGAATGCGTCCGTCTCGATCAAGCTTACTCATGTCATTCGCAACCTCTATCTGTCAGTTGTTAGTTTTAGTTATAACAAATGAAAAACGACTTGCCAACCTTTTTTTAGAAAAAAGGAAAATTTCTAAAAAGCATTACCACGTCTTTTTCATCATCCGGTGCGGGATGTCGGCGTCTAAAAACTCGTCGCCATACGCCTCATACCCGAGTCGCTCGTAGAACGGGAGCGCCGTCAGTTGGGCCCCGAGCTTCAACGTATGCATGCCTTGGCTGTTCGCGACGCGCTCAATCTCGAACATGACTTCCTGGGCATACCCGTTCCCGCGCGCCGTCTTCAATGTCGCGACGCGTTCGACTTTCCCGACGCCGTCTTCAACCGGCCGCAGCCGGGCCGTCGTCACCGGAACGTCTTCGACCGTTCCGACGACGTGGACACAGACCGGGTCGAGGTCATCATATTCGAGCGCCGGGTCGATGCCTTGCTCTTCGATGAAGACGACTTCTCGGACGTGTCGCGCTTGTTCAATCAACGTGTCTGTCTGACCGTGCTTCACTATTAACATGAGACGACCCCTTCCTGTAAACGTTTGACGACTTCTGCCGTCGCCTTCTCTAAGTCGAGCACCGACTCGAATCGTGCCTGCGCTTGTTTATGGCTGCCACCGCCTCGGCCAATCCCGAGGTCGTCGAGCGTCCGTTTCAAAAACTTTCCGATGGCGATGTCGTGCGTCCCGTCATGCATGAGAATCAACTTTTGGGCCGTATGATTGGCCCCGACGGCAATCCGTCCGGTCGCGGCAATCCGTTCGATAATCATCGTTGTGAGCGTCTCGCCTTCGGTCTTGCCGATATGTGTGATCACGTAATTGTCTTCTTGTAAGAAGGCGGCCACTTTCGCCTTGGCGACCCGGGCCTCAAGCGCCTTCACTTCTTTCTCACGCTCAATCCGAGCGTTCCGTTCTTCAAGGACGCGGGCCGCGACGGTCTCGTTCGTCGTCGACAACGTCTGATGGACCGTCCGAAGTGCTGTGCGTGCCGATTGAGTTTCCCGGATTGCCCGCCGACCGGCAACGTATGTCAAACGGACGTTCCCTCGGACTTTTTTCAAAGCCGTCACGTGTACGAAACCGAGTTGTCCGGTCGATGCGACATGAGTCCCGCCGCATGCGTTATAGTCGAGACCCTCGACTTCAACGATGCGAATCACCCCGGTACGGTCAGTCGGCTTTCGCAACTTCGTCTGATCCACTTCACTTACATCAAGCTGACGGATGTGAATCGGACGGTTTTCGTAAATGACCGTCGCCACGTCTTGCTCGAGTTGCTCGATTTGCGCCCAATCGAACGCATGCGTCCCAATCTCAATCGAGGCGTCATCGGTTCCGATACCGAAACTGAGCGTCTCGATGCCGTATCGGTCTTCAAGGATGGCCGTCAACACGTGTTGCGCCGTATGTTGGATGGAATGGTCGCGACGTGTCGCGACGTCGACTTGTGCAGTCACTGCTGTACCGACTTCAAGCGGACGCTCAAGCAAGTGCCAGACGACGCCGTCAACTTGTTGAACATCGTGTACCGCTTCGTCCGCGATCGTTCCGGCATCAGCCGGTTGTCCGCCGCCTTCCGCATAAAAGTGCGTCTCTTGAAGCGCGATCCAGTGCCCGCGCTCATCTTGTCGTTGTGCCGTTACCATCGTTTTAAATTCCCATCCGGTCATAAGTAGAACCTCGTTTCTCTATAATGTGTTCAGACAACTAGTTTGATTTGGTCTATAATAAGTCATAATCCTTATGAGTCAGGAGCGATTGAGATGTTACAGATTGATAAAAAATCCCCGCTTCCTATTTATTATCAAATCGAATCTTATTTAAAGCAACAAATAGATGACGGGTTTCTGCAACCCGGTGATCTCATCCCGTCCGAACGCGAGTTTTCCGAGACGTACGATGTCAGCCGGATGACCGTCCGCCAAGCGATCAAAAACTTGGTCAATGACGGCTATCTCGATCGCCAAAAAGGGCGCGGCACGTTCGTCGCGACGAACAAAATCTCGATGACACTCTCCGGTTTGACGAGTTTCACCGAAGAAATCAAACACCGCGGCATGCGGCCGTATTCACGCCTGCTCTCGTTCCAAACGATTCCGGCCCCGTATAAAGTATCACGTCGCTTGAGCGTCGCGCTCGACACCCCGGTGTACGAGATGAAACGCCTTCGCTTGGCCGACGAGCAAGTGCTCGCCCTCGAGACGGCCTACATCCCTGTCTCCTTATTACCCGAGTTGACGAAAGAGGACGCCACCGGGTCAATCTATGAATATGCCGAGCAAGCTGGGCTCCATTTGAAAAATGCGACGCAGACGCTTGAAGCCCGAAGTGCCGGTGAGGAAGAAGCCGAACTCTTGACGATTGAGCCGGGGGCACCGGTGCTCTTAATCGATCAACGGACGTACCTCGATAGCGGAGACATGTTCGAATATAGCCGCTCGTTGTTCCGTGGCGACGCCTACTCGTTCACGGTCGCGATGGAGCGGTCATAATAAAAACGATTGCGAGGTGGCAAATCGTTTTATTGTGCTTCATATGTGATTCCAGATGGGTCGTACATATACGACTCGAGCTCTGAGTCGGTCATCGCCTGTACTTCGTTTCCGGCATCCGCTTGTTGGACACGGTAACGGACCTCATCGAGCAATGGCTCGTTCAAGAAGTAGTAGAAATGTCCGTCACTGGCGCGGGCACCTTCACCCGTCAACTGGTATTGCACCGTGTTGTTGAGCGCACCGACGTCTTCAATCAAGCGCATGTAGTCGTTCGGTCCGAGCGTCGTCTGCATATTGTCACCGACGGCCTTCAACACTTTATCGTAGTTGTTGAGGAGCGACGTCCCGAGCGACTGTTCGAGCACGGCGTTGATGACTTCCATCTGACGTTGACCGCGGCCGATGTCACCGCGTGGGTCGTCATAGCGGTTGCGGACGTAAGCGAGCGCTTCTTCACCGGTCAATTGCTGGAGGCCGGCCTCGACTTCGACGACCTCACGCGAAGCGTCGTAGCTGTTTTGTTTCGACGAGAACGGGACGTCAATCTCGACACCGCCGACGGCATCGATAAAGTCGACGAACCCTTGGAAGTTGAGTGAGACGACGTGGTCAATCTCAATCCCGACGAGGTTTTCGACCGTCTTCGTTGACATCCGCATACCGTTGTTCGGGTTCGACTCGTCCATCGAACCGAAGTAATAGGCGTGCGTGATTTTGTCTTGGTCAAGACCTGTCTTCCCGTACGGAATGTTGTAGCCGGTATAGTCGATGTTGACGTATGAGTCACGCGGGATGCTAAGCATCGTCGTCTGTTTTTCTTTCTTGTTCAAGATGACGACGATCATGACGTCAGAACGTCCGTATTCACCACGTGCTTTCTTCTGGGGCGATAAATCCGTCCCGAGCACGAGGAAGCTTTCAGTATCTTCTTTATCAAACCGGGTCGGTTCTACCATCGGGTCGTCGTCAAGTGTCACTTGTGTCCCCGACAACATGTTGTGTGCTTTATAAAAGGCTGTCCCATACATGCTCGAGCCGGCGATGATGACGATGAGTAATACTGCACTGAACAGTTTATAAAACGCAGACGGTCCTGTGCGACGTCTACGAGCCTGGGTTCTAGAATTCATATGTTTCTCCTTCACGGTCGAATGATACGAGCTTCACTTATTATAGAGGAAACGATACCGTTTGTCGAAAACGTTTTGATGACAAATTCATTTCCATACAATTTCCCACAAATGAAAAACCTGCGGACTGATGTCCGCAGGAGTCAAGCTCGGATAGAGAAGAAACGGGCCGCGGCCTCATTGCCTCGGGCTTGGAGCGCCTCCGCGCATCGCGACGCCGCTTCCTTGTCGAGGACGACCGTGACGCTCGGGTGGGCCTGTAGAATCGTCGCCGGCCACTCGATCGTCGGGACGCTCTCAATCATGTGATGGACCGCTTCCGCTTTTCGTGTCCCGGTCGCGACGAGGACGATCTCACGTGCGTTCATGATCGTGTCGAGGCCCATCGTAATGGCTTGGGTCGGCACTTCGTCAATCGAGTCGAAGAAACGTCGGTTCGCCTCGCGTGTCGACTCTGTCAATTCTGTCACGTGCGTCTTCGCGTCGAGCGCAGTCCCCGGCTCATTAAAGGCGATATGTCCGTTCTCGCCGATTCCGAGCAACTGCAGGTCGACACCGATCGAACGGACGAGCGCCTCGTAACGTGCCGTCTCTTGTTCCGGGTCGGGCGCGTCCCCGCGTGGCACATGGCTCTCCTTGAACGGCACGTCATCGAACAGCTTCTCTTCCATGAAGTGATGATAGCTTTGAGGGTGGTCCGGCGCGAGCCCGATATATTCATCCAAATTGACGCTCGTCACATGGCTGCAATCCAATCGGTCTTGTTTGAACATTTTATACATGCCGACCGGCGTACTCCCGGTCGCAAGCCCGAGGACGAATTCACGTTTCCCGGCCAGGCGTTCTTTAATGAGCGTGTATGCAATCTGTTCGGCGTCTTGTGGTGTATTGGCGACTAAGATGTTCATGCGTGCTCCTCCTTCTGAAAGACGATTCGCCCACGGTGAATCGTCTGTTTGACTGATAACGTCTCGTCCCAGATGACGAGGTCGGCGTCAAAGCCGCTGGCGATGTTCCCTTTATGTGTCAACCCGAACTCGCGCGCTTGGTTGAGCGAAGTCATCTTCACGGCTTCTTCGGTCGTACAGCCGGTGAACGCGAGGATGTTCCGAAATGCCGCGTCCATCGTCAACACGCTTCCCGCCAAGTTGCCCGCTTCTAGACGGGCAGCACCCGCCTCCACGATGACAGGCTGTCCGCCGAGCTCATACCGTCCATCGGGCAATCCTTTGGCCCGCATCGCATCCGTGATGACGACGAGCCCGTCTGCCCCTTTCATCCGATAGGCGAAGTCGACCATTTCCGGGCGGCTGTGAATCCCGTCCGGAATGATCTCTGCCATCACGTCCAGTTCGAGCAGGCAATAGCCGACCGTTCCGGGCTCCCGGTGATGCAGTCCGCGCATCTGATTGTATAGATGCGTCCCGTGTTTGACGCCCGCTCGCTTATTCTCGACGTATGTCGCGTTCGTGTGACCAGCCGACCCGATGGCCCCCGTCTCACGCATCACTCCCTCGAGTTCCCGTGCGCCCGGTCGCTCCGGTGCGTACGTCACGAGCCGGATATGTCCGGCTGCCTCCTGTTGCCATGAACGGAACAACTCCGCATCCGGGTCGACAATGTATTCGGCCGGTTGCGCCCCCGCGTTCTCGACGTTCACGAACGGCCCTTCTAAATGGATCCCGATGAGCGACGTATCATTCGTCTCGATGACACGGCGCGTCGCCTCGAGCGCACGCGAGATGTTCGACGGTGACTGGGTGATCGTCGTCGCAAAAAATGATGTCACGCCTTCAGCAAACATCGATTCGGCCCATTGGCGCAACGTCGTCTCGTCAGCGTCCATCGTGTCGACGTCATACCCGCCGTGGACGTGCACATCAATCATCCCAGGGGTGACGAGCGCACCGGAGACATCGTGTACCGTTTCCTCTTGTTCGACATAGTCTGACATCGAGCCGACTTGTTCGATCGTCGCCCCGTTGATTCGAATAAACCCTCGTTCAAACGTCTCGTCGCCCGAGACGATGTGTGCATTGATAATCACCATCATCAATCTCCACCTTTCTACCACTGTTCTTCCCCATTATCATAACAAATAACTAGTATAGTTGTATATACCAATTTAACCACATTGAATTTCTTTTCACGAAAGAAGACCCAATCTGTTGACGAACCAAATCATGACATGTGATTTGGTTCATCTTCTTTTGGATTCAATGGTCCCGTGGCGCACTGCCCGACATAAAATTGAAGAAATGTAAAGACGAGAGACCTCACAAGTTCGGCCTCTCGCGGCGCTCATCCGGCGGCGCCGGAGACTCCTAAGGGGATAGCGAGCGCAGCAGCGTTACGCGATGCGGCTCCCTGCTCGCCCCTAGGAAAGCGAAGGCGCCAAGAGGATGAGTGAAATCATTCTGTTAGTCAACAAACCGAGACCCAGTCAGTCGACTGGGTCTCCCATATACTTACGATTTGATTTCAACCGGTTCCGGTTTATAACGCCGGACGATATACACGAGACGAACAAATAAGAGCACGGCCCCAGCGGCAAGTCCGGCGATGAGCCCAATCCAATACCCGTCCGGACCGACACCGAGCGGTTCGGCGAGCGTATACCCGAGCGGCAGCCCGATCACCCAGTAGGCGATGAGTGACAAGACGAGCGTCACGTTCACGTCTTTGAAACCACGCAAAATCCCTTGAATCGGCGCGGCGACCGCGTCCGACAGTTGGAAGAACACCGCGAAGATCATGAAGTGGGCGGCGAGTTCGACGACAGCCGCGTCGTTCGTATAAATCGCGGCGACCCGTTCGTTTTGCCAGAACAAGAACGCCCCCGAGAAAATCGACACGGCCAAACAGAGCGAAAGGCCGATCTTAGCGTATCGGACCGCATCTTTTAAGCGGCGGGCCCCGAGCTCATAGCCGACGACGATTGTGAGTGCACTCGATGCGGAGAGCGGCAACATGTAGACGAACGATGCGAAGTTGATCGCCGCCTGGTGCGCGGCGACGATATTGTCGCCGTACGAACTCAACAGAAGCGTGACCGCCGCGAAGATGCTCACCTCGGCAAAGATGGCGAGCCCGATTGGCGTCCCGAGTTGCAACAGTTCTTTTTGGCGTGGCCAAAGCAGTCGTTCAAACGAGCGCAAGAAACGATACTCGAGGAACGGTTTGCCGCTTCGGACGAAAGCGAGCGCCATGAAAAATAGAAGCCAATACGTGATCGCCGAGGCGATGCCTGCCCCGATGCCACCGTAAGCCGGGACGCCGAGTTTTCCAAAGATGAAGATGTAGTTTAAACCGACGTTAATGGGTAACCCTAATAGTATAAGCAGCATCGAGACGCGCGTTTTGCCGAGTGAATCCATAAGCGTGCGTAACACGTTGAACAAGAACATCGGCAACACCCCGAACCCGAGGGCGAGCAAATACCCTTTGGCGATGCGCTTCCCTTCTTCACTCAGACCCATCCCGTCGACGGCAGTCGGCACGAGGATGAATCCGAGGATGAGCGTCGCGATGCTCAGGCCGACCGCTAAGTAGACGCCTTGGAACAACGTCCGTTGAATCTGCTGGATATTTCTCGCCCCGAGCGCTTGCGCGACAATCGGCGCGACAGCGAGCAAAATCCCGCTCAGTCCCGTATAGACCGGCATCCATAGACTCGACCCGACGCCGACACCGGCCAAGTCGACCGCTCCGGCCCGGCCGGACATGACCGTGTCAAAAAAGCTGATTAAGTAAAAAGAGACTTGTGTCACCAAAATCGGATAGAAGATGGTGAAGAACAGTTTGATTTTTTCTTGAAGCGTATGTGTTTGGTACATGGACAACCCTCATCTCATTTCAGAAAGGAAACAGTAGAATGAATCAACGGAATGCGGAAAAACTAAAATATGAGTTGCTCGAGACGTGGAATACGTTCAACCATTATATGACCGAAGCGCTCACGTTTCAAAACAGTGAAGACATCCATCAGGCGCGCGTTCACCTCCGGAAGCTGTTAACGTTCATGCAACTGTACGAGACGAAACCGTCCACGTATCGTCAGCTGAAACAACTCATGGAGGCACTCGGAACGGTTCGGGACGGCGACGTACTCGTCGAGGCGCTCGAGACCGATTCGGAACTCGATATCGCTTTTCTCAACGAGATGGAGCGACAGCGTGCCGTCAATCGAACCGTACTCGCCACCCGCGTGAGCGAGAAGATGACGCCGTCACTCGACCAACAAGTGCGTCGTTTCCTCGGTGGCCAGCTGTTCCGCGCCTTCAAAAAACAAGACGCGGCGTCTTTCCTCGAGAAAGCGAAAGATGAACGAAAACGTCGCATCGCCACCCATAAAGAAGCGTCACAGATGGCCGACCGGCTCGAGACGCTTCATAAAGTCCGGCTCGCCGTGAAACGCGAGCGCTATTTGCATGAATATTTGTTGAACTATGAGGACGAGGCGTCGAAAGACCAAGTCCATAAATTAAAACGGCTCCAGACCGAGCTCGGGAACATGAACGACCACCATCAGTTATTGTTGCGCTGGTCCGCGTTCACCCCGCCCGAAGAGCTGAGTGCCGCATATGAATCGAAACTGCGCCAACTCGAGGCAGAACTCGACGAATCGGTCAACGCTGTCAAGCTTTAACGTGACGTATAGCGTTCGACGAGCAGTTCAAGCAACTTCATCCCGGCAATCGAGTTCCCTTTTGAGTCGAGGGCGGGACCGAAAATTCCGAATCCGACATCGCTCAGCCCGAGCTCATGCTTGCCGGTCGCGAGAATCGCACCCGACACGCCACTCTTACCAGGAAGTCCGACGCGGACGGCGAACTCGCCCGAAGCATCGTACATGCCGCACGTCGTCATGATCGCTTTGACGATTCGGACGACACGGCGCGGAATCAACTCTTCGCCTGTCACCGGGTCCTCGCCGTTACCGGATAGAATCCGGCCGATGCGAGCCAAGTCAAAACAATCGATTTCGATGGCACATTGCTTCGTGTATACATCGATAATCTCATCGACGTCTCCTTCGACGATGCCGTGATGACGCATGAAATAAAGCAAGGCCCGGTTCAAGTCGGTCGTCTCGTATTCCGAGCGGGCGACTTTTTCGTTGTAGCGCACCTCTTCGACAGGCACGTTTAATAACGTCGCCAAAAATTGACGAAACTGATAAATCTTCAGCTCGGCCGTGTCGCCTAAAATCATACTCGTGACGGCGAGCGCCCCGGCGTTGATCATCGGGTTGAGTGGTTTTGACGGCACCGTCTCTTCAAGTTTTGCAATCGAGTTGAACGCATCCCCGGTCGGCTCCATCCCCACTTTCGAGAACACGTAGTCTTCGCCAAACTCCATCAAGACATAACAGAGCGTGAGCGCCTTCGAGACGCTTTGAATCGTGAATTTATGATGGACGTCACCCGCATGGATGTAAGAACCGTCAGGCAGACAAATCGCCACGCCGAGTAAATCGTCTTTCACATGAGCCAGCTCTGGAATATAATCGGCCACTTTCCCTTGAGCCGTATACGGACGACACTCGTCGACCAAATGCGCCAACTGCTGTTCTAATACGTTCATCATCATCACCTCATATCCGATAGTTTACAACCGGGTCATCTTACCACATCTTCTCGCGGTTATCCATCCGGCGGCCCGTCATCTTTATACCACTTGTCATCGGCCCATAGGATCGGCGGGCTCTCTTCGTCGCCCTCGAGCTTGTCGCCGTGCCGATTCATCACGAGGATGAACGTGATGACGCCTACGATGACGACGGACGCCATCAGCCAGAATGAGAGCATGGCAGTTCCTCCTTTTCAATCGTGACAGTTTTGTCTAACAACGGCGTGATACTTATCCTATGTCTCGTTGCCGATTCTCGGTACCGTTAAGCGTGAGACTATACGGAAATGGGTGAATGAATTGAAACAGATTGCAATCATCGGCGGCGGAATCACCGGGCTTGCCGCCGCCTATTACGCCAAACAAGCCGGGGCGCACGTCACACTCTATGAGGCGAACGATCGACTTGGAGGGAAAATCAAAACGATTCATCGGGACGGATTCGTCCTCGAGTGCGGACCCGACGGCTATATGGCCCGGAAACCGACGCTGACCGACTTGATTCAAGAGCTCGGCTTAGACGGGCAGCTCGTTCGTTCGAAGACTGGGACGTCGTACATCTATGTCCGTCAAAAACTGCGTCAAATGCCGGACGGTTCCGTCATGGGCATCCCGACAAAGTTTTGGCCGATGGTCAAGACCGACTTATTCACGTGGCGCGGCAAGTTCCGGGCCGGGCTCGACCTCGTGCTTCCGCGCGTCTATCACGGCACAGACATCTCGCTCGACACGTTCTTCCGTACCCGGCTCGGTCCTGAAGTCGTCGAGTCGATGATCGAGCCGCTCTTGTCGGGCATTTATAACGGGACGCTCCAAGACATGAGCATCGAGTCTACTTTTCCTCAGTTTATCACGATTGAACGGAAAAAACGCAGCCTGATCCTCGGCATGAAAGCATTGACACCGCCCGTTCAAGCCGGGGCCACACCTCGTGAGGCAGGGAAGTTCTTGTCGCTCCGTAACGGGCTCGGCACATTGACTGAAGCGCTCCGACCGGCCATCGATCAGCTTTATTTGAACACACGCGTCGCCGCGATTCGCCCGCATGAAGTCGAGCTCTCGGACGGGACGGTCGAGACGTTTGACGGTATCATTCTCGCGACTTCTCCAGAGGCGCTCGGCCCGATGCTCGGATTGGCTGAAGCAGCACAGTTATCCGACTTGAAACGAACGTCTTCCTTGACCGTGCTCGCCGCCTTCAAAGAGACCGATGTCGCAGCGCTCGACGGGACCGGGTATGTCATCGCCAAACGGGAAGGCAACGCACTGACCGCATGCAGCTGGATGCATAAGAAGTGGCCGCACATGGCACCTGCGGGTATGGCGCTCCTACGCGTCTATATCGGATCCGAGCACGTGCCTCCCCTGTTGAAGGAAGACGACGAGACGATTGCCGCGTTTGCCTTAGACGAGCTACGAACGATTCAACACGTCGGGAAGCCGCTCTTCACGAAAGTCGAACGGCACCTCGATACGATGCCCCAATATGAAGTCGGCCATAAAGCGTACGTCCGTTCCTTCAATCGTGCCCTCGCCGCACTGGACGGGGTCGAGGCGTGCGGCGCGATTCTTGACGGGGTCGGATTGCCGGACTGTGTCGATTCGGCCAAACAGGCCGTCGAACGTCTGAACGTAACGCCAGAGGTGCTCGTATGAGCGGAATCGATTACAACGTCAATCCGTTCATCGTCATTTGGGAAGTGACGCGCGCCTGTGCGTTGTCGTGCGTCCATTGTCGGGCCGAGGCCCAATATCATCGCTATCCCGATGAACTCGATACAGATCAGGCGAAAACGCTCATCCGGGACATTCACGCCATGGATAACCCAATCCTCGTCTTCACCGGCGGCGACCCGCTCATGCGTGACGACTTATTCGAACTGACCTGGTACGCAGCCTCGCTCGGCATGCGCGTCTCGATGACGCCTTCGGCTACCCCACGCGTGACCCGCGATGCGGTCAAGCGAGCTAAGGCGGCCGGACTTTCACGCTGGGCGTTCTCAATCGATGGACCGGACGCCAAGTCGCACGACTACTTCCGAGGCACACGCGGCAGTTTCGATCGGACATTGCGCGGCATCTCGTACTTTCAACAGGAAGACATGTCATTTCAAATCAATACGACCGTCACGGAATACAACGTGGACCAACTTCCCGCGATTGCCGAACTCGTCGGTGCGCTCGGCGTCTCCGTCTGGACCCTCTTTTTCCTCGTTCCGACCGGACGCGGTTCGCTCTTACAACCGATCACACCAGAGCGGCATGAAGAAGTGCTACGTTGGGCTTTCGCTCTCCAAGCCGAAGTCCCGTTCATCGTCTCGACGACCGAGGCCCAGTTTTATCGCCGCGTCGCTAGACAAGAGAACGCGCGCCGGAAACAACTCGGGCTTCCACCCATCGGTCATCCGCACGATGATTTGGCAAAAGCGCCACGTGGGACGAACGATGGGAACGGGTTCGTCTTCATCTCACATACCGGTGACGTCCAGCCGTCCGGTTTTCTCCCGATCAAATGCGGCAACGTCAAACAGTCATCGCTCGCCGACCTTTATCGACATCATCCGGTATTCACCTCACTCCGGGACCCCGATACGCACGGAGGCAAGTGCGGGTATTGCGAATATCGTTACATCTGCGGCGGTTCGCGGGCCCGTGCGTTCGCCGTGACGGGCGACTATAAAGCCGAAGAACCGTACTGCGTCTATCAACCGTCTACGTAAAAAGAATCATTTTACATTTTTTCGGTTTATCGTATGATAAATGTAAATATATTGAATTTGCATTTACCTCGATAAAGGTGGAGATCACATGTTCGTGTATGTCCCGATTGACGGCTTGTTTTACATCGGCCTCGCACTCATCGCCTTGATTAGCTATCCGGTCGGCCATTTGATCATGCGATTTGGAAAGACCGTGAACGGCGGATTTTACTCGCTCGTCGCGGTCAGTCTCGGTTTGTTCTTTTGGCTTGTGATTTGGTTTGACGAGGCCGCGCGACAGCGTGATATGGGGACAATCCCGGTCGTCTTCAATTTTGCGTTCGCCGTCCTGTTGTATGTAACGTTTCTCGCACTCAGCTATTTCGTCCTACGCGCCGTCCATCGACGCACACGAGTCAATCACTAAAAAAGGAGCGCCGGCATCTGCTGGCGCTCCTTTCCTTAATAGGTCACGGTTGTCGGACGGAGTGTCAACTCTCCGTTCTCGACATCAATCATCACGGTCTGGCCATCCTCGACGTCACCGGCGAGGATGCTACGGGCAAGCTTTGTCTCAATCGTCCGCTGCACATAGCGGTTAATTGGACGGGCCCCGAACTGCGGTTCATACGCCTCATCCGCGATGAACGCTTTCGCCGCGTCGGTGATTTCGATGTGAATCGAGCGGGCCGTCAAACGGCTTCCCATCCGGGCGACCGCCTTCTCGACGATTTGGCCGATTTGGTCGCGTGTGAGCGGATGGAACAGAATCGTCTCATCGACACGGTTCAAGAACTCCGGTCGGAAGTGACGACGGAGTCGCTCGATGACTTGACGTTCCTCCGCCTCATCGATGACGCCGTCTTTCGCCGCCTCGAGCAAGATGTCGGCCCCAATATTCGACGTCATGATGACAATCGTGTTCTTGAAATCGACGACTCGTCCGTGCGAGTCGGTCAAGCGACCGTCATCGAGCAACTGGAGCAAGATGTTGAACACGTCGGCGTGCGCTTTCTCGACTTCATCGAGTAGTAACACCGAGTACGGATTGCGACGGACCGCTTCCGTCAATTGACCGCCTTCCTCGTAGCCGATATAGCCCGGAGGCGCACCGACGAGACGCGACACGGCATGTTTCTCCATATACTCGCTCATGTCGAGACGAACGATATGGTCTTCCGAATCGAACATCGCCTCGGCGAGCGCTTTCCCGAGTTCCGTCTTCCCGACCCCGGTCGGCCCAAGGAAGAGGAACGACCCGATCGGGCGGTTCGGATCTTTAATGCCGGCCCGTGCTCGGATGACGGCGTCGCTGACGAGGCGAATCGCATCGTCTTGGCCGAAGACGCGTTGATGGAGCACCGTCTCGAGGTTGAGCAACTTGTCCCGTTCCCCTTCGGTCAGCTTCGTCACCGGGATGCCCGTCCATTTCGAGACGACCTCGGCAATCTCTTCTTCCGTCACTTCCTCCCGGACGAGTTCACGCGTCACCGATCCCGCGAGACGTTCGGCTTCTTCAAGTTCACGCTCGAGTTCCGGGATACGTCCGTATTTGAGTTCCGACGCCCGGTTCAAGTCGTAGCGGCTCTCTGCCTCTTGCAGTTCGAGCTTCACTTTCTCGAGGTCGCCACGGATGTGTTGGACGCGGTGGGTCGATTCTTTCTCGTTTTCCCAACGTAGACGAAGCGCGTCCGCTTGTTCGCGTGACGAGGCGAGTTCTTGTTGAAGCGCCTCGAGCCGTTTCTTCGACGCGTCGTCGCTTTCTTTTTTGAGCGCCGCCTCTTCAATCTCGAGCTGCATGACGCGACGGACGAGTTCATCGAGTTCGGCCGGCATCGATTCCATCTCGGTCCGAATCATCGCGCACGACTCATCGACGAGGTCAATCGCTTTGTCTGGCATGAAACGGTCGGTAATGTAGCGATTCGACAAGACGGCCGCCGCGACGAGCGCGTTGTCATGAATGCGGACACCATGGTGAATCTCGAACCGTTCTTTCAAACCGCGTAAGATCGAGACCGTGTCTTCGACATCCGGTTCGTCGACGAGCACTTGTTGGAAGCGTCGCTCGAGTGCTGGATCTTTCTCGATATATTGACGATACTCATCGAGCGTCGTCGCCCCGATACAATGGAGCTCACCACGGGCGAGCATCGGCTTGAGCATGTTCCCGGCGTCCATCGCCCCTTCGGACTTACCGGCCCCGACGATTGTATGCAATTCATCGATGAAGAGGATGATTTTCCCTTCCGCCTCTTTCACTTCGTTCAAGACGGCTTGCAAACGCTCTTCGAACTCCCCGCGATATTTGGCACCGGCGACGAGCGAGCTCATGTCGAGGCTAAAGATCGTCTTGTCTTTCAAACTTTCCGGGACGTCCCCGCGGACGATCCGCTGGGCGAGCCCTTCGACGATGGCCGTCTTCCCGACACCCGGTTCCCCGATCAAGACGGGGTTATTCTTCGTCTTCCGGCTCAAGATGCGGATGACGCGGCGAATCTCGCTATCACGCCCGATGACAGGGTCGATTTTTCCGGTCTTCACTTCTTGAATCAAGTCACGTCCGTATTTTGTCAACACGTCATACGTCGCTTCCGGAGATTTCGAGGTGATGCGGCGATTGCCGCGGACGGCGGTGAGCGCCTCGCGTAACTTGTCCTCGGTTACCCCTTTTCGTTCGAGCATGCTTTGCGCTTGGCTTTTATTCAACAGGATGCCGAGCAACACATGTTCGACAGAGACGTATTCGTCACTCATCCCGGTCGCCTCACGTTCGGCCGTCGTCAAAACGTTCAACAGCGAGGCCGAAATCATCGGCGTCGTCGGATTTTGCAACTTCGGCGCATTTTTAAGTGCCATCGCCACTTCGGCTTCAATCTCTGCGACGTTTAACTCCATCTTCTGCAACAAAAGTGGGATGATGCCGTCCGTTTGCGAGATCATCGATGCCAAGACGTGCCATTCGTTCATCTCACTATGGTGATACTGTTTCGCGAGCGCTTGTGAACTGACGATGCTTTCATGTGCTTTATCGGTAAATCGATTGAAATCCATCCCATTTCCTCCTTATGTTCAGCGTTCAAGTTGTTCATAAACAGATCGGTGGGCGGCGTCGAGCGGTAAGTCGACCTCGAGCTGGACGAACAGGTCGGACCGGACTTTCGATGCCGTCATGAAACCACGACCTGGAATCCGCATCCGTTGGCCCGGACGTGAGCCCGGTTTGACCTTCAGTTTCACCCGTCCCCCGTCGAGCGTCGCGATAACGACTTCCGTCCCGTCAAGAAATGCGAGCGGACGCAACCGTTTGACGGTGATGACGTTCGCACCTTCCCGATGATACGCCTCGTCGTCCGTGAAATGGAGCTCGACGTAGACGTCGCCGCGGTCGCCGGACTGCCCGACTTTGCTGCTCTTCCCTTTTAGGCGTAGCTTTTGTCCCTCATAGGCCCCTTGGGGGAGCTTCACGTTCACTGTCCCCGACTGGAGACGCAAACTCACTTTCGCATCTTTCGTCAATTGACTGAGCGGGATGTTGACGCGCACCGTCTCGTCTAAGTCTTCTTCGACGGCTTGATTGAAGAAGCTGCCGAACATGTCCTCGAACCCGAACGTCCGGGACGTCGTCCGTGAGCCGCCCCCGAATTGTCGGAACAAGTCCTCAAACTGGGCCGAACCTTCTCCGTACCCATCTCCGCTATATGTCCCGCCACCAAACGTCGGTCCTTCCGCGCTTCCGTAGCGGTCATAGTTCGCTTTCTTCTCCGGGTCGCTCAATACGTCGAACGCTTCTTGAATCGCCTTAAACTGATCTTGCGCGCCCGGGTCTTGATTCACGTCCGGATGGTATTGTTTGGCCAACTTTCGATATGCTCGTTTAATGTCCTGCTCGGATGCCTGCCTCGACACGCCGAGGACGTCATAATAGTTTTTTGCCATTTCGTTTCACCTCACCTATCCCTTTCCCGATTCTGTTAAGTCTATTCTATCTAATTGGTCAAACAAGGTCAAAGATTACCCTCACTAATGTGTACGAAAAAAAGAAGGACTTCGTTTCAAAACGAAGCCCATTCTCGATTAGAAGTATACTTTCGGATTGGCCATGCCTTCTTCGAAGACGATCGTCACTTCCGGGTTGCCCCCGAGTGAGGTCACGTTAATTCGAATCGGGACACTGCGGTTGTATTCCCAACGGTTCTCGAGCAAGCCGACGATATGTTGTGTGAAGCCAACCAGTTCGGCGCGGCTATAGAACTGGATCGGGATATCGATCTCAAGGCGTGACAAATCACCGTTCTGATAGAACCCTTTGCCGATCATGCCGCTAAAGTCAGGAAAGACGTCCGCGATTCGGTCACTGAACAACGTGAACTTTTGAGAGTCGTCGCGCACTTCGTTCGTCGCCTCACGTGACGGGAAGTAGTAATAACGCTCATCGATTGCTTTCCAATCACCTGAGGCGATTTGATCCGACTTGCCGACGAAAGCCGACTTGATGTAGTTTCCGGGTGTCGGCGAGCCTTGCGAAGCCTTCATATATAACGCCACGTTAATATCGAGTTCTTTGAAATCTTCCCGTTCCCGCAGTTGCGTCACGAGTTCATTCGCCATCCGCTCGCCTTCCGCGATGACTTTGCTCTCGTCCAACCGTTCGGTATACGTCGGCCCGAAGTTAGGCGCTTGGAAGACATACTCCCGGTTCAAGATGAGGGCAAACGAGGCACCTCCGAGCGCATAGCCGTTATCGGACTGCTGCATATAGTTCTGTTCGACGAGCGAAGCGAGATAGAGCGGCGATTCTTTGTTCGCGTCGACAAAATCAGCCTCCGAGACTTCCGCCGTCCCGTTCTGGTAGGCAGGGTTGAGTGGGACGAAGGCGCCATCTTCCTGCTCTTTGCTCTTACGACCGAGAAGCTGTAACACGTCGGTGTTCGTCAAGAGCTGACCTTCTTGATACGCGAACTGGTCCGGATTGAACGCTCCAGTCGAATGACGCATCAAGCCGAGCTCGACTTCTTCAAGCTCGAGCGAGGAACTAACTTGACGCTGTGCGAGTCCACGGGCGGCGGCCGGTTTGAACGGAATCACCATCTGATAGTATGAATCACGGGCCTCAATGGCAGGGGTGACCCCTTCTGACACCGTCTCATTCCCGGTCGGCGTCGCTTCTTCTTCCCCCATCGGGATCTTCATTGAACATCCACTGAGTAGCAAACTGGCGGCCACTGCGGGAATGACGAGTTGTTTCCATTTCATCTATAGTTAACTCCTTTTACAAGTCGATTCCTCATACACTTTTTCTATTATAGCAAAATCGACCGCTGAAAAAAGTGTCGAAGCGGAATCAGTCCACTAGACAAAAAATCCTCCGGCGTTTGAGCCGGAGGAAGACGCGTTATGCTTTATTCGACGGGCGCCGTCGATGTGTCAACACGAACAGCCCGAGGATGAGGAACACGAGACCGAGCGCCGTCACCCATGTACTCGTCGAACCTGTCATCGGAAGCGTGCCCTGTGTCGGTGTTGTCGGTGTCGTCGGTGCTGGGACGTACGCGCTGTCATCTTCCCGTTCAGGAATGGCTTGTTTGACATGCACCGTCGCCTCGGCCGAGCGGGAGACGCGATTGCCGCTCACTTCGAATGTGAAGGTTACCCGATTCGTCAACGTCTCGCCAGCTCGTACGTCATAAGATGGCAATAAGACTTTCTCCATCTCCAAGACGATTTCTTCACCGGGTATGAGACCGTTCTCGACTTCCGCCAGGGCACGCATGCCGTCGCGTAACGTCTCGGTCGTCTCACGCTGTTCTGCAACGGTCAACGCCCCGCTCGTCCATTCTTCCATCGCGTCGACGAAATGGAGTGTGACGTTCGACGTGTTTGTGATTGTATACGTGTAAATGATCGTGTCACCCGGGTGCACTGTTTTAGGAGTCGCCTCTTTTGTCACGGTGAAGTCGATCCGGTTCAACAAGACGATTTGTTGGCTCTCGGCATCAATCACGCGACCGTATTCGTCAGTCGCGGCCACTCGGAAGATATTCCCGATTTCAGGATAGGTCGCCGCGTCGTAATCGTCCGGCACGTCGAGGTTGACTGTCGTTTCAACCCGTTCGCCCGGAGCGAGCCCGTCCTCTCCAATCAACCCGTCGAGTCTCGTCTGCAACGTCTCATTGAATGCGCGGACGGCTTCGGTGCTGATGCCACCGTCAAAGAATTCATCTTCAATCGAAATGATCGTGAGCGAGGTTTCCCCAGTGTTCTCGATGACGAACGTGTACGGGATCATCCCGCCGACGACGGCTTGATCGATATTCGCTTCTTTTCCGACCTCAAGTCCAATCATTTGGTTTGGCACGACGGTCACCGTCACGTCTGCACAGTCGTTCGGGATGTCTTGGCTTTCGACACCGATACAAAACGTGTTCGTCACATCCGTCTCCATCTCAACGTCTGGGGCGAACGTGTCAAACTGAATCGTCGTCGTCCCGACCGGTATGACCGGGAACGTCCAATAGAAGGCGGGCGGGCCGCTGACGACGGTCGGGACGGGCGTCTCCACACCTTCCGGACCAATCACTTCAACCGAATCCGTGACGACCGTCAACGCTTCCGGTACCGTGTCCGACACCGAGAAGTTTTCAATCGGTGCCCCTGTCACGTTGATGACGAGTCGATACGTCAACAAGTCGCCTGCGAGCACTTCCGTGATTTCGCCGTCCGCCCCGAGTGCGAGCTTCTCGATCGTGACAGAAGGGGTGACAGAGGTCGCCGCTATTTCTTCTGTCATCACCTCGACGTCCACGACCGGTTCTTCGACACCTGCTTCTTCCACGCTCGATTCCTCTGCGACGGTTGCTTCTACAACCGATTCTTCAGGAAGCGCTTCTTCCACGACTTCTTCAACAATCAATTCCGCCGACTCTGTTTCTTCGACAGGTGGCGTTTCCGTTAACACTTCTTCCACGACCGGTTCAATCGCCGCTCCCTCTGTAATCGTGAAGGCCGTGAACGAGTACGGCACGCGACCTTCATCGTACAGCGTGACCGTGTCAATCAAGGACCCGTCGACGCTCGGCGCATCAATCATGAAGCGCCATGTGTCCATAGTTTCCCGAACCCCGTAATACGTCACGTCTTCATAGACGAGACTCGATTCGAATAAGCTGTCTGCTTCCTCGGTCGTCAAGTCGACCTGTACATAAACCGTACTCGCGGTCTCGGCGTAAAGAACGTTCGGTGTAAGTAAGCTGATCAATAAGGCAATCAAAGCGATCCATGCAGTCCATTGACGGGTGGCGTGCGTCATGATGTGTCCCTCCTCTAAGCTGAATGCCAGTCGACATGTCTGTCCGATGACCGCCTCGGCACGGAGGGAGAAAAGAGGATGTGTGTGCGCGAGTCGTGGTGTCAAAGGGTCCTCTAATTCAGGAAGATTTTGCAAATTGTAAGGATACTATTCATTACCCTTCCGGCGTTTTCGTAAATCCGTCGAAACCTTGATTTTTTTGAACGTTAGGTCAATGAAAAAAAGTCACCATCTGAAAATCGTTCAGATGGTGACTCGTTTCAATTCTGTTCGGATAAGAACGAAAGGAGCGCCGC
Organism: Exiguobacterium alkaliphilum 12/1; assembly: GCF_000714435.1. Classification (GTDB taxonomy): domain Bacteria; phylum Bacillota; class Bacilli; order Exiguobacteriales; family Exiguobacteriaceae; genus Exiguobacterium; species Exiguobacterium alkaliphilum. Next base: position 24,462 of record NZ_JJMW01000008.1, on the reverse strand, counting down.
TTCGTCCCACACTTCGATGCCGAGTGACTCCGCTTTCGTCAATTTCGAACCAGCCTTCTCACCGGCGACGAGCAAATCCGTGTTCTTGCTGACGCTTCCGGTGACGCTCGCGCCGAGCAGTTCAAGCTTCTTCCCGGCTTCGCCACGCGTCATCTCATGCAGTTTGCCGGTCAAGACGACCGTCTTCCCTGCAAGCGGCGCGTCCGTGTCGACGGGGCGCTTCGTCCCTTTGAACGTCAAATTGACACCTGCTTCAGCGAGTTCCTGCACGAGATCTTGGGCTTCCGGTTTCTCGAAATAGAGGGTGATCGATTCGGCCATCTTCGTACCGATGCCGTCAATCGCCGTCAACGCTTCTACAGAAGCCGTCATGATTTGATCCATCGTCTCGAATCGTTCGGCGATGAGCGTCGCCGCCTTTTGGCCGACGAGACGGATACCGAGCGCGAACAATACCCGTTCGAGCGAGTTCTGTTTCGATTGCTCGATCGCCGCGAGCAAGTTCGTCACCGACGTCTCGCCCATCCGGTCGAGCGCAAGGAGCGCCTCCCGGTCAAGCCGATACAAGTCGGCGACGTTATGGACGAGACCCGCCTCATGCAGCTGGGTGATGACTTTCTCACCGAGTCCATCGATATTCATCGCCGGACGTGACACGAAGTGAATCAACCCTTCGAGCAGTTGGGCCGGACATTCCGGATTGACGCAACGGTGATCTGCCTCGCCGTCTAACCGGACGAGTTCGGAATCACACGCCGGGCAATGCGTCGGGAAAACGATTTCCGTTTCTTCGCCGGTCCGCTCACTAACGAGCGCGGAGACGACGGCCGGGATGACGTCCCCGGCTTTCTTGATGACGACACGATCGCCGATGTGGAGGTCCTTCTCTTTGATAAAGTCTTCATTGTGGAGCGTCGCGTACGTCACGGTCGAACCGGCAACGGAGACCGGTGCGAACCGCGCCCGTGGCGTGACTTTCCCGGTCCGGCCGACGCTGAAGTCGACGTCTTCAATCGTCGTCACGACTTCCTCGGCCGGGAACTTATAGGCAACCGCCCAGCGAGGGCTCTTCGCCGTGAAGCCGAGCTGTTCTTGTTCTTCATACGCCGCGACTTTGATGACGATGCCGTCAATCTCATATGGGAGTTCAGACCGTCTCGTGACGTACGTCTCGATATAGTCCCACAACTCATCGGCCGTCTGACACGTCGTGTACTCTTGGCTGACGGCGATGCCGAGACGGCCTAAATACGCGAGTGATTCGTCGTGCGAGGCGACGAGGTCATCGGTCGAGACGAGGCCGTAGGCGAAGAACGCCAAGTTCCGCGCCGCCGCAATTTTCGAGTCGAGCTGTCGGAGCGAACCGGCTGCCGCATTGCGCGGGTTGGCGAACAGCGGTTCACCGAGACGTTCGCGCTCGTCGTTCAAATGTTCGAACGACCGTTTCGGCATGTACGCCTCACCGCGCACCTCAAACGTGACGTCCTCGTTCAATCGGAGCGGAATCGCACGAATCGTCTTCAAGTTTTGCGTGATGTCTTCCCCGGTCGTCCCGTCACCGCGCGTCGCGCCACGGACGAGCCGGCCGGCCTCGTATTTCAGCGACACGGCGAGCCCGTCAAACTTGAGCTCGGCGACGAACAGCGGACTGTAGCCGAGGTCTTTCTCGATGCGTCCGACCCATTCGACGAGCTCTTCTTTTGAGAAGACGTTCCCGAGCGATAGCATCGGTGTGTCGTGCGTCACTTTGACGAACGCGTCAAGCGGGGCGCCGCCGACCCGTTGCGTCGGTGAGTCGGGACTCCGGAGTTCCGGATAATCCGTCTCAATTTCGATGAGCTCGTTCATGAGACGGTCGTATTCCGCATCCGGGACACTCGGTCGATCGAGCACATAATATTCATAGCCGTACTGATTTAACTTCTGTCGTAACGCTTCAACACGTTCTGCCATCTCCATATGATCACCTCACGCTTTTTCGATTGGGGCAAACTTGGCGAGTAGGCGTTTGATGCCGACGGCCGGGAAGGCGATATCGAGTTCGAGCTGATCGCCTTCGCCACGCGTCTGAACGACCGTGCCTTGTCCCCACTTCTTATGATTCGCTTTATCTCCGACGTTCCAACCGATTGACTCGGCGCCAGACGACTGGGCGAGCTTCGGTTTCGGTTTTGAGCTGAAGCCGTTCACGGGAAGTTTCCCTGGCGACTCGACCGGATTCCATGGCATCGGCTTCTTCGCTTTACCTGAACGTTCTAATAACGTCTCCGGCAACTCATGTAAGAAGCGCGACTCCGGGTTGTTTTGAAAGCGGCCGTACAACATGCGGGACTGGGCTCGCGTCAAATAGAGACGCTTCTCGGCCCGCGTGATGCCGACGTAGGCGAGACGGCGCTCTTCTTCCATCTCCTCGGGGTCGTTCAACGCACGACTATGCGGGAACAACCCTTCTTCCATTCCGATTAAGAAGACGACCGGGAACTCGAGTCCTTTCGCCGAGTGGAGCGTCATCAGGGTGACTTGATGCAACTCGTCGACTTCTTCGAGTGAATCGAGGTCGGAGACGAGCGTCAAATCGGTGAGGAAGGCGACGAGCGTCTGTTCATCACTTTCCTTTTCGAAGTTTTGGGCGACGGAGAGAAATTCCTGCAAGTTCTCGAGCCGGCTCTCCGCTTCGAGCGTCTTCTCGATTTTGAGCATCTCTTCGTAGCCTGACTTCTTCAACACTTCTTCAATCAACTCGGAGATCGACAAGTAGTCGGCCATTTGACGAAGGTCGACCATGAGTTTGCGGAATTCGGCGAGTTTCGTCGCTGTGCGCGGGGCGATGCCCGACAGTTCGATGTCCCGAATCGCTTCCATGAGGGATACGCCTTGCATCGCGGCGAAGTCGCCGAGCTTGTCGACCGTCGCGGCGCCGATGCCCCGCTTCGGTTCGTTGACGACACGGACGAACGAGATGTCCTCGTCCGGGTTGGCGATTAGGCGCAAATACGCCAAGATGTCTTTGATTTCTTTTCGTTCATAGAACTTCGTCCCACCGACCATCTTGTACGGGATGTTCGACTTGAGAAGCATCTCCTCGAGACCACGTGACTGGGCGTTCGTCCGGTAAAGGACGGCCATCTCGCCGTAATCGATTCCTTCTTGGCGGAGCTCTTTCATCTGATTGATGATGAAGAACGCTTCATCACGGTCGTCTGAAGCGACATGAAGGAGGAGCTTCTCCCCTTCCGCGTTTTCCGTCCACAACTTTTTATCTTTACGGCTCGAGTTGTTTTGGATGACCCCATTCGCCGCCTCTAGAATGCGTTTCGTCGAGCGATAGTTCTGTTCGAGCAAGATGACGTGCGCGCTCGGATAGTCCTTCTCAAACGTCAAGATGTTGGCGATGTCGGCGCCGCGCCAGCGATAAATCGACTGGTCCGAGTCCCCGACGACACACAAGTTCTCATGCGCCTCGGCGAGCAGTTTAACGAGCGTATATTGGGCCCGGTTCGTATCCTGATACTCGTCGACATGGATGTATCGAAACTTCTTCTGATAGAACGCGAGCACGTCCGGCGCTTCTTGGAACAACTGGATCGCCTTCATAATCAAGTCGTCAAAGTCGAGCACGTTGTTTTGCTTCAACTTCTTCTCATAGGCCGTATAGACGTCCGAGATGACTTTTTCATACGGGTTGTTGCCGACAAGTGCGGCCGCCTCTTGTGGCGTGCGGAGCTCGTTCTTATGGTTCGAGATCATACCGAGGAGCGTCCGTGGCTCGTATTTTTTCGGGTCAAGGTTCAACTCTTTGAGCACTTGCTTGATCGCCGTCAATTGATCGGACGAGTCAAGAATCGAGAAGTTCCGGTCATAACGGATGCGATCGATGTCCCGGCGTAAAATTCGGACGCACATCGAGTGGAACGTCGAAATCCAAATATCGTCCGCGACACCGCCGACGAGACGGGCGATTCGGTCTTTCATCTCACGGGCCGCTTTGTTCGTAAACGTGATGGCGAGAATGTTCCACGGCGCGATCTGTTTCGACGCCATCAAATAGGCGACGCGATGCGTCAAGACGCGTGTTTTCCCAGACCCCGCCCCGGCCATGATGAGCAGCGGGCCGTCCGTATATTTGACTGCCTCTGCTTGTGGAGGGTTCATGCCTTTGACCAATTCTTCACTCAAGTTATACATAATCGTTTCCTTTCTTCATTCCAAACGTTTGTTCTTATTTTATCGGAGTGCTGCTACGGTCGCAAGCGCTCCGTCGAGATTCTCATAAATGACATTACCGACGACAATCGTATCTACGTAAGAGGCCATCAAGCGCGCCGTCTCGGCCCCGTCGATGCCACCCCCGTAAAACAAGTGCGTGTCCGGCAAAGCGAGACGAACTTCTTTGACGACGTCCGGCGAGCCGAACGTGCCGCTATATTCGAGATAGAGGGACGGCAGTCGGAACACGTATCGACCCGTCTCGGCGTAGGCGACGACTTGCTCGAGCGACAGGCTCGTCTTGGCTTCCGTCACGACGGCGACTTTCGCCTCGGGGTTTAAGACGATATACCCTTGACCGGTCACGCACGTCGCATCGAACCAATGTCCGTATGATTCAAACGCCCGCGCCTGGTGTCCGATCACCCAATCGACACTCCCGGCGTTCAACACGGTCGGGATGAAGTAGTGCTGAAAGCCGCGCACCGTCTGGTCGGGATGGCTCATTTCGAGCGCGAGCGGGACGCCACACCCGGCTAACCGTTCATAGAGCCGGTACGTGTTCTCTGCGTCCACCCCGTCCGTCCCGCCGATGAGGAAGGCATCGGTCCCTGAGTGGATGAGCGCCTCGAGCGACGCGTCGTCGATGGATTTGTTCGGGTCTAACTTAAAGACATGACGCCACTTCGTAAATTCCATTCGGCTCCCTCCATTCGATACCTTCTCTAGTGTAGCGATTTTTAGACTCGGTTGCATCTGTTGACGAAAAAAAGACTTGCCGCAGCAAGTCTTCAGACGTGTCGTGATTCGGCGGTGCGGCGTTCGCGTGCGGTCATCCATCTTGCGACGACGAGCGCAAACACCCCATACACCGGGACGAACCAGAGCGGATTCCCTAAAAAGAATCCGAGGACTGGAATGTCGAGCAAAGGTGAATCAGGGGAACAGAGCGCCGTCCCGTTCACGATGGCGATAAACGGCAAGACCGGGACGACGAACACGTAACCGAAGTTGATCCAAAATGCCTTCATGACCTTGTCTCCTTAACCTAAGATAATCGATTCTTTCGGATAATTGTACATCCGTTTCGGCTGACGGCGTTGCAAAATCAAGATGAAGGCGATGACCCCAATCCGGCCGATGAACATGAGAATCGTGAGCACCCATTTCCCGACGTTACTGAACTCCGAGGACAGCCCGACCGAAAGTCCGGTCGTCCCGAACGCCGAGCACGCCTCGAACAAGATCCGGGTGAGCGAGGCGTCCTCAAAGAACGCGAGCACCATGACACCCGTCAGCAAGACGGCGAGCGAGACGGTGATGATGACGAACGCTTTCCAAATATCTTCGAGCACGATTTCGCGTCCGAAAATTTTAATCGACGAGTCCCCACGGATGAACGCGATGACCCCGAGCACGGCGACGGCGAACGTCGTCGTCCGAATCCCCCCACCGACCGAAGACGGCGAGGCCCCGATGAACATGAGAATCGATAAGAGCAACATACTGCCTTCCGAGAACAAGTTGACGTCGACCGTCGATAGTCCCCCGTTTCGCGTCGTCACGGACTGGAATAACGAGTCCGACAGCGCGAGCCAGAGCGGCAACTCTTTGAAGGCGTTGTTGTACTCGAACAAGAACAATCCGACCGTCCCGATTGCAATCAAGATGAAGAACGTCGAGACCGTCAACTTCGTGAACAGTGAGAAACGGCGCGGGAAGTTCTCACGCTTGCGCATGATGCGGCTCGTCAAATACGTCCGAATCTCGACGAGCACCGGGAACCCGATGGCACCGCCGGTCATGAGCGCGATTTGTGTGAAGATGACGAACGGGTCTTCCCGGAACGGGGCGAGCGAGCTACCGGTAATATCGAATCCGGCGTTCGTCGTCGCACTTACGGCCCCGAACAAGCCTTGAAGGAATGCCTCGCCGGCCGTGTCAAAGTAGTTTAAGTAGTGAACACCGAGTAGCACCGCACCGATTGCCTCGATCGCGATTACCGTGATGACGATCTCGGTGATGTACTTGATGATACCAGACATCGACGTCTGGTTTTGGTCACGCAAAATGAGTTGGCGCTCACGGAAACCGATACGCTTCCCGAGCAAAATCCACATGATGACATGAAGACTAATCAACCCGACCCCGCTCACTTGAACGATGAAGAGGATGATGAATAGTCCGAACGTCGAGAACGTGTCCGCGACGACAATCGGCGTGAGTCCGGTGACACTGACACAACTGACCGCGAAAAAGACGAGGTCGGTGAACGTGATTGTGACACCAGGCTTGTGCGCGATTGGCAGAGCGAGCAGGATGATCGACAAAATCGCGGCCGCGCTGTAAATCAAGACGAGCGTCTGGACCGGTGTCAGTTTTCGAAAGAACAGCTGTAAATTACGTTTCATAAATTTGTCTTGCATCATGCCCCTCCTCTCCATCAAAAACAAGATGACTCTTACGAGTCACCTTTGTCTGATTGGTTTAGGCGTTCAAGGGCAAGGTCATAGCCACCAGACCCGTAGTTCAAGCAACGCTTGACACGAGAAATCGTAGCCGTCGAAGCACCTGTCGCTTCTTCGATTTTATGATATGTGCTACCTTCACGAATTTGGCGAGCCACTTCTAACCGTTGGGCCAGCGCCTGGACTTCGTTGACGGTCGCTAAATCTTCAAACAATTGATAACAGTCTTCGAGCGTGTCGAGCTTCAAGATCGCCTCAAACAGCTGATCAAGTTCACGCCCTCTTAATTTATCGAGTTGCATCCGCAAGCATCCTCTCTCCATCGTACTTCTTTATCATTTTAAAGCACGACTGCCTCGGACTCAACTGTTCATCGCAAAATCGCTGGAAATAGTATTTGTTTTTTCATGACTTCGTAAATTCCGAGCGGCGTCGCCCGCACATACGGCAAATGTGTCGAGGCGAGGAACAAGAGCGTGTAAATCGGGTCTTCGAAATGATACCCACGTGTCACGAGCTCCTCCCGAAGCTGTTTCTCCTGCTCGATCAACCGCTCAATCGGCTCCGTCGAGGTCATGCCGCAGAGCGGGAGCGGGATTTCTGCGATGATTTCCCCACGGTCGACGAGGACGATGCCGCCGCCGAGTTCTTTCATCCGCGCGAACGCCGTCAACATGTCTTGTTTGCATTTCCCAAGAATCAAGTAATCGCCACTGATCGAGTACGAGCTGACGAGACCGCCGAAATCGTTGGCGAATCCTTTCAGTACCGTGTTGAGCCGCCACTTGCCTTCTTTGTCGAGCAACATGAGAAACGACTCGTCCCCTTCGCGCGGCAGTTCGTCTTGCCCGGTATCGTGCGTGATCTTAAACAGTTTCATGATGACCGAGTTGACCATATCGAGGCCGACGGGCATGCTGAACGACAAATCTTGCGGGGTAAGCTCAATCTCGACGTCTGTCGCCGGCATGAGCGCGAGCACCGCCTCGACGAGCTCGTCCGGGAACAGGGAGACGCCGTCGCGCACAATCCATTGTCCTTTTGCGATGACGCTCGTCGGACGCGGTTCGTCCACGGCGTCGAGAATATTTAAATGGGCAATCCGCCCCGGGGCGATCGATCCGAGGACGTGATCGAGGTCGAAGTGACGGGCCACGTTCAACGAGACGATGCGATACGCCTCGATCGGGTCGAGTCCCGCCTCCATCATGATCTTCACGAGTTGATCCTGCATGCCCGCCTCATAAAAGCCCGGTGTCGAACCGTCCGTCGTCACCATCAAATGGTCGAACGCCGTCAACCCAGCCTTGAGTAAACCGTCCATCATCTCCGGGAGGTCCGGACGAATCGACGAGTGTCGTAACGTCGTCGTATAACCGTGCTCGAGCCGACAGAGCGCTTCTTCGGCCGTCATCGCCTCATGGTCGCTGTGGACACCCATCAGCGCCATTTTCGTGAGCGTCTTCGCCGATGCACCAGGGAAATGTCCTTCGACCGGTAGCCCGCAAGACTCTGCGTCAAGCATCCACTGTAACATCTCGTCGTCACCCTTCAGTGTGCGCGGCCATGCCGTCAACTCGCCGGCCATGATGACATCCGGATGGTTGAACCAGTCATGGATACGTTCCGTGTCGACGAGGACACTATCCCGGTCAAGCTCCGTTTGCGTGTCGAGACGGGCCCACCAATACGTGCTCGTCGGCAACTGTTGCATCGCATCCATTTGTGCAAACGCTTGCTCCTTATTTTGTAAAAAAAGAAGCATGTTGTCATTCACGAGCGTGGTCGTCCCCCGCTCGCCTGCATACTTCGACAGCGTCGCCGGGTTATACAGTTGGAATGGGTGAGCGTGTGGCTCCATGTAGCCTGGGACGATAAACTTCCCGGAAACATCGACTGTCTCGACCGCTGCTTTCGGCAAGTCCGGCCCGACATAAACGATTCGGTCGTTTTCAATCCAGATGTTGGCTTCCTTCCATTGTTTCACATACACGTTCAAATATGTCGCATTCGTCAAGACGAGCGAAGGCGGTCGCACTTGGTCCACGACTTCGAGCTGTGAGCGAATCATCGTTTTTGACCACGGTGCCCGCGCCGATCGTTTGGTTGGCATCGAACCCAGTCCTCCCTTAATCGCTTGCTTTTATTATCAGACGATAATTTTGTAAGCGTTTTCTTTAACCTGATTCAAGTTTACCTTTTCTCATAATCCGTCGCAAGTTATGTTCACCATTGTAACGAAATTCACATAAAGTTTACACAAATAAAGACGCCTCCGAGGAGGCGCCTATAGCATGACCACTTTCTTCAAATAGTTCTCCAATTGCGAGAGCGGTACCGGTTTGCTGTAATGATACCCTTGAATCAACGAACTGCTATGCTCGAGCACGAACGCGAGCTGTTCCGGCCGCTCGACGCCTTCTGTGACGATATCGAGACCGAGCGTATGGAAAGTCTGATACAACCCTTCTAACAGCGCCCGGTCGAACGTGTTTTCCGTAATCCCTTTGACGAAGTTTTGATCGATTTTAATCAAGTCGAGTTGAAGCGACTGTAGAAACGAGAGCGAGGACGTCCCAACACCGAAGTCGTCGAGGGAAATTTTTACCCCGATCGCCTTCAACGAGCTGATAAACTGTTGCAGCTCATACAGATTGCCGCCGACCTCACTTTCCGTGATTTCCACGTGCAGATTACTCGGATTGAACGTTTGATCGTGTAAAATGCGCTCGAGCTCTCCTAAAAACGAGCCATCCGCGATTTGACGTTTCGAGACGTTAATCGATAAGAACAGTTCGTGACGTGTCACGTGCTCACGCATCTCCCGAACAGCCTGACGGAGCACCCAACGTCCGATATCCGAGATGAGGCCGAGCTGTTCGGCGATTGGTATGAACAATCCGGGTGAGACTTGCCCTTTCACCGGATGATTCCAGCGGATGAGCGCCTCGACGCCGCGCACGGCGAACGGATGAGGCGAGACGATCGGTTGATAATACAGTTCGAACTCGTCTTCTTCGAGCGCACGGCGCAAATCACGTTCCATCTCGAGCGTCTGCAAGTAGTGGCTACCGTCTTCAATCTCTTGGAACGAGAGCACCCGATTTTTCCCGGACAGCTTCGCCTCGTGCAAGACGACGTCGAGACGTCCCATCAAAATCTCATACGTGTGATGCGGATGATGGGAGGCGAAGACGTCGAGTCCGATCGTCGTCGTCAGCCCGGTCACCCCGTTCACGTCGGCCCAGTCCGCCAAATCTTTCATGAGCCGTCTCGCGACCGGACGTAACTCCTCGAGTGTCCAGTTCGGATGAAGGAAGATGAATTCATCTGCCCCGATTCGGGCAACGAACCCTTCTTCTTTATAGAAGTTCAACCGCGAGGCGATATAAATCAAAGCCGCATCCCCGGTTCGGTGCCCGAACTGGTCATTGATGCGTCGAAAATCATCGAGATCGAGCCCAATCACACCGATGTGACGGTACGTCTTTCGCACGGCGGCGAAATAATCCTCGACCGCGAGTCGGTTCGGCAGTTGCGTGAGCGCATCGCGATACGCCTTATCGAGCACTTCCGCTCGCGTATCTTCGAGCGCGGCGAGCACTTCGTTCATACTCGCGGCCATCTGTTCAATCTCGTCCCGGCTCCCCGCATCGATACTGAGACGCAGGCGACTGTCGCGTTCGACCGTGATTTGTTTCAACTCGCCCCCAATTTCCATCAAACGGCGAATGACGACACGGTGGAACGTCCATAACAACGACAAGAACAGGCCGGTTCCGAGGAAGACGAGCGCGACCATCCCGAGCCGAAGCATCGACACCGTGTTCGCGTAGTGTGTCGGTTCGACGACGAACGTGATGCCGTAGTCGGTCTTGTCATACACCGTATCGAGCGGGATGACGACATGTGTCAGCCCGTCCCGCGACGTGATCATCGTATCGGTCGCTTCGGTCAGACCTACGGCGAGCGGTAACTTCGTCTGGGCACTCAAATCGGCGACGAAATGACTGCTGACGAACTCGAGCATGACGAGCGTCCCTTCGACCGGACCGCTACGGTCACTTTGGAGAATCGGATGGGTCGCATAAAACACGGGCCCGTATTCGCTCTCATAAATCGTACTGCGCGTGTTGGCGTCAGCTCGAACACGTGAAGCGATATCGGTCAAAAACGCCTGGTGCTCCGGCTCAGTCAGCGACAAGCCCTGCTTTTGGAACGTGGCGTAATGCACATCCCCGTCCCGATTTAAAAACAGCATCGCATTGACGTTCAAATTGTCGAGCGACGCCTCGCTGATGTTGCTGTCGACGAACGCCTCGTTCTTTCCTTGGACGAACGCATACGCGTCGTTCCATGCCGCCCAATCGACGAGCGTCCGCTCGAGGCTACTCTTTCGATTCGCGAGTGTCTCGGTCACGCTCGCGATCTGACTGTCGACCGCGAGCCGGTCCCGCTCCATGCTCTGTTCGATGAAATAAGGCCGGACGACAAAGAAGATGACGCCGACAAAAATGAGGATATTCAACGCCACCGCAATCATCAGTTTTGTCCGAATGCGCATGCCGACCACCTTCTTCCTTCAATCTACATCATTATTGTAGAACACGAAGTTGGCATTTCCTTCTTTTCGCATGAAAAAAAGGATGGGTTGACCCATCCTTTAAAAAATCTGTATAAGTGCTCGGTGCGCGATGTCCGATCGGTAAAACGTCTCCGGCAGTTCGAGCGTCTCAAGCGCGGCATATGCCGTTCGTCTTGCCTCTTGTAACGTCGGTTTCGTCGAGGTGAGGACGAACAACCGCCCGCCATTCCCAACAATCTCGCCATCTTGTTTCGTCGTACCGGCATGGAAGACGAGGACGTCTCCAGATAACCGCTCAAACCCGGATAACACTTGACCCGACACCGCTGTCGACGGATAGCCTTCCGCCGCCACGACGACACCAATCGTGTAAGCATCAAGCCACTCGATGGCGTACGTTTTCTTGGCGACGACGGCCTCGATGACGTCTAGGAGCGGTGAAACGAGGTTCGGGATGATGACTTCGGTTTCCGGGTCCCCGAAACGCGCGTTGAACTCAATCACTTTCGGCCCGTCAGCCGTCAAGATGAGCCCAGCGTACAGGAAGCCTTCGAACGGCGTCCCGCGTTCAACCATCGTCTTCGCGAGCGGATGGAGTACACGTTCGACCGCCTCATCATAAACGCTTCCGGCAAGGTGAGGCATCGGGCTATACGCACCCATCCCGCCCGTGTTCGGTCCTTCATCGTTGTCATAGGCACGTTTATGGTCTTGCGACGTGATCATCGGGATGACGTGGTCACCAGAGACGAACGCCATGAGCGAGAACTCTTCACCTTCCAAAAACTCTTCGATGACGACACGCGACTGTGCACCGAACTTGTCGGTCGTGAAGATGTCCGTAATGGCTTCTCTTGCTTCTTCAAGCGAGAAGGCGACCGTCACGCCTTTCCCGGCGGCGAGCCCGTCCGCCTTGACGACAAGCGGGGCGCCCATCGTCTCGATGTAACGGAGAGCCGAGGCTGCGTCCGTGAACGTCTCGTAGGCCGCTGTCGGAATGTCCGCCTGGCGCATCACTTCCTTCGCGAACGCCTTGCTCCCTTCAAGCAGGGCAGCGGCTTTCGTCGGGCCAAAAATCGGCAAGCCCTCTTTTTGGAACACGTCGACGACGCCTGCCATGAGCGCCGACTCCGGCCCGACAATCGTCCAACCGATTTGTTCTGCCTTGGCGAACGAGACGAGCGCCGTGACGTCCGTCTCTTCGATTGGCACGCACGTCATGCCGCCCATGTTGAGATTGCCCGGGGCGACGAAGACGTCATGCCCGTCCTGCTTCAATTTCCAGGCGAGGGCGTGTTCCCGCCCGCCGCGTCCAATGACGAGTACGTTCATCATATCGCTCCTCTCAGTGTTTGAAGTGTCGGACTGATGTGAACACCATCGTGATGCCATGACGGTTCGCCGCCTCGATCGACTCTTCATCTCGAATCGAACCGCCTGGCTGGATGATGGCCGTAATGCCGGCCGCTGCCGCTGCTTCGACCGTGTCGCCCATCGGGAAGAACGCATCGCTACCGAGTGCCGCACCGATGGCTCGTTCACCGGCTTGTTCGAAGGCGATTTTCGCCGCCCCGACCCGGTTCATCTGTCCAGCACCAATCCCGATTGTCGTCTCGTCTTTGGCGACGACGATCGCGTTTGATTTCACGTGTTTAACGACGCGCCAAGCGAGCTTTAAGTCTTCCCACTCAGAAGCCGTCGGGCGTCGGTCCGTCACAATTTGGCACGAGGCGTCGTCGAGCGTCATGTCATCCCCGTCTTGGACGAGCAAGCCACCGGCGACCGCCGTCAACCGTGTCCCCGTCATCTGCCCCATGTCGAGCGTCAACAGACGGAGATTCTTCTTCTCTTTCAATCGGTCAAGTGCTGCCTCGCTAAAGGATGGCGCGATGACGATCTCGAGGAAGATGTCCCGAAGAGCTTCTGCCGTCTCAAGGTCGACTTCCCGGTTCAACGCGACGATTCCCCCGAAGATTGAGACCGGGTCGGCCGCATGGGCACGTGTGAACGCTTGGTGAATCGTCTCGCCGACCGCGACACCACACGGGTTCATATGTTTGACGACGACTGCTGCCGGCTCTGTCAACTCGGTGAGCGCCTCGAGTGCCGCGTTCGTGTCTTGGATGTTGTTGTATGAGAGTTCTTTTCCGTGGAGCTGTACTGCGTTCGCGAGCGTCATCCCGTCATAGAGCGGTGTCTTGTAAAATGCCGCCTGTTGATGTGGGTTCTCCCCGTAACGAAGGTCTTGCACTTTCTCATACGTGACCGTCAACTGTTCCGGGAACGTCTCGCCGATTTGTCGTCCTAAATAGTCGGCGATTAACGCGTCGTACGCCGCTGTATGGCGGAACGCTTTCGCCGCAAGGCGTTGGCGCGTCTCAAACGACGTCCCGCCGTTCATGACTTCCTCGGCTACGACCGTGTAGTCGGACGGATCAACGACGACCGTCACGCTCGCATGGTTTTTCGCCGCAGAACGGAGCATGCTCGGTCCGCCGATATCGATATTCTCAATCGCCTCGTCATACGTCGCGTTTTCTTTTGCAATCGTCTGTTTGAACGGATACAAGTTGACGACGACATAGTCAATCGGTTCGATATGATGATCTTTCATCTGTTCGACATGCGAAGGCAAATCACGACGCCCGAGCAAACCGCCATGGACGAGTGGATGGAGCGTCTTCACGCGACCGTCGAGCATCTCGGGGAACGAGGTCACGTCCGAGATGTTTTTCACCGGTAACCCAGCCGCGACGAGTGCTGCTTCCGTCCCGCCGGTTGAAATCAGTTCGATGCCAGCCTGATGGAACGCACGCGCAAGCTCGACGATGCCTGTTTTATCTGACACACTTAATAATGCTCTCACTTGAAAACCTCCTGTTGATTGAACACTTCATGTAATACGTACGGATAGAGCGCATGCTCTGCCGCTTGAATCCGCCGGGTCGCTTCCTGACGATCACAGCCCGTGATGTCCACTTCACGTTGCGCGATGATCGGCCCTGTGTCCATCCCCGCATCGACGTAATGGATCGTGACGCCGCTGACGTCGACGCTTGCATCAAGCGCTTGCCCGATCGCGTCTTTTCCCGGGAATGCCGGGAGGAGCGACGGATGGATATTGATAATGTGACTCGGATACGCCTCGAGCAAAACGTCTCCAATCAAACGCATATAACCGGCCAAGACGATGTAGTCGACACGGAGCGCCTGGAGCAACACAAGAATCTCTTCTTCGAAATCTCGCTTCGACACATACGCTTTCGGTGTGAACGAAAAGCTCGGGATGTGATATGCATCGGCTCGCTCGAGCACTTTCGCCTCCGGTTTGTCCGTCACGAGCAAAACACACTCACCGGACAAGTCCCCCCGCTCAATCGCTTGCCAAATCGTCTCCGCGTTACTGCCGGAACCAGAAGCGAAGATGGCAAACCGCTTCACTGGTCGACTCCCATGATGCGGATGCCAGGCTTCGCGTCGACTTTCCCGATGCGGTGCGCCGTCTCCCCAGCGCGTTCAAGAGCCGCTTCGACAGCGTCCACATCTTCCGGGCGGACGGCGATCATAAAGCCGATGCCCATATTGAAGACGTTGAACATCTCTTGCTTCGAGACGTGACCGACTTGTTCGAGCCAGTCAAACACGGGCAGGCTCGGCCAGCTCGAGGCGTTGAACGTGACACCGAGTCCTTCCGGAAGCATCCGGGGCACGTTCTCGTAGAAGCCACCGCCCGTGATATGGGCCATCCCTTGGACGCGGCCTGTCGCGATGGCTGCTTTCGCCGCCTCGGCATAAATTCGAGTCGGCAGTAAGAGCGCGTTGCCGAGCGTCGTATCGAGCATGGCAATCTCGTCCGTATAGGCGAGCCCTTGCCCTTCGACGATATGACGGACGAGCGAGAATCCGTTCGAGTGAACGCCAGACGAAGCGAGACCGAGGACGATATCCCCTGCTTCAATCGTCTGCCCATCGATGAGCGCTTCTTTCTCGACGACACCGACAGCGAACCCGGCGATGTCATATTCGCCGTCCGGGTACATGCCCGGCATCTCAGCCGTCTCACCGCCGACGAGGGCACAACCCGCTTGGACACAGCCTTCGGCGACACCGGCGACGATGCGCTCGAGTTTCGCCGGTTCGGCTTTCCCGGTCGCGATGTAGTCTAAGAAATAGAGGGGTTCGGCCCCGTGGACGAGGCAGTCGTTGACGCACATCGCCACACAGTCAATCCCAATCGTATCATGTTGATCGAGCGCGAACGCGAGTTTAAGCTTCGTCCCGACCCCGTCCGTCCCGCTCACGAGAATCGGATGCTTCATCTGCATCGACCCGAGGTCGATCATCGCGCCGAAACTGCCAAGTCCCGTCATGACCTCCGGACGCATCGTCCGTGCGACGTGACGCTTCATGCGTGATACAGCCTCATAGCCTGCCTCTAAATTCACACCCGCTTGTTCATATCTTAAACTCATCGTCAGTCCCCCTCAAGCTTTTGTCTCTGTCACAAGTTCCGCCAGTTCCGTCGGATAAAGTCCGGTGAAGCAAGCGGCACACTGCCCACGCAAGTTTCCTTCAAACGGTCGGTCAATCGCGTCGACCGTTCCTTCCAATGAAAGAAATGCTAGTGAGTCGGCCCCAATCTCTTCTTTAATTTCTGTAATGGATTTAGTGGCCGCAATCAACTCTTCCTTTGATGATGTATCGATCCCGTAATAACACGGATGTTTTATCGGTGGTGACGTGATGCGGACGTGCACTTCGGTCGCCCCGGCTTCACGAAGCATCTTCACGATGCGTCGGCTCGTCGTGCCCCGGACAATCGAGTCGTCGACCATGATGACGCGCTTGCCGTTCACGACGCCGCGAAGCGCTGACAGTTTCATCTTGACGCCTCGCTCCCGTAGCTCTTGCGACGGTTGGATGAACGTCCGCCCGACATAGCGGTTTTTGATGAGCCCCATCTCATACGGGATGCCGCTCGCCTCGGCGTAACCGATGGCTGCCGAGATGCTCGAATCGGGAACACCGGTCACGACGTCCGCCTCGACCGGCGCCTCATCGAACATCTTTTTCCCCATCGCTTTACGGGCCGTATGGACGTTTACCCCGTCGATGATCGAGTCTGGCCGTGAGAAGTAGATATACTCCATCGAACACATCGCCCGGACCGCGGCTTCACTGTATCGTTCGGACGTGATGCCGTCCGCTGTGATCATGAGGAGCTCGCCCGGTTCGACGTCACGGACGTATGTGGCGCCGACGACGTCGAACGCACACGTCTCAGAAGCGAACACGTACGCCCCGTCCTCGGTCTGACCGAGCGAGAGCGGACGGAGTCCATGGACATCGACCGCGACGTAAAGTACGTCTTCCGTCAAAAAGAGAAACGCGAACGCCCCGACGAGACGGGCCAAGCTGTCCGAAATCCGTTCTTTCAGCGAGTTGCCACGACTCCGCTTAATCAAGTGGGCGACGACTTCTGTGTCTGACGTCGTCTGGAAGATCGCGCCTTCCGCCTCGAGCAGATGTTTCAGTTCGGTCGCATTGACGAGGTTCCCGTTATGCGCCATCGCCAAGTCGCCGGTGAGCGATTTAAAGTGGAGCGGTTGAACGTTTTCGAGCGTGTTCCCCCCCGCCGTCGAATAGCGGACGTGCCCGATGGCGTGATGCCCGGTCAAGGCGTCGAGCGACGGTTCGTCAAACACTTCGGCGACGAGTCCTAGCCCACGCTTCGCGTTCAACCGTTTCCCGTCCGCCGTAACGATGCCCGTCCCTTCTTGGCCCCGGTGTTGCAGACTATGCAGGCCGTAGTAGGCGAGATGAGACGCGTCGATGTGTCCGTAGACGCCGAACACACCGCATTCCTCATTCATGCCTCGGATGTCATATAACATGGAATAGCTCCTTCCCATACACGTTCCAGCTCGGTGACGTCCATCTCGATGAGGCGGTCACTCGCCCGGATAATCAGTTGTGTTGCCTCGGTCACGTGTCCGATACGCGCGGCGTTCGTCAACGTCTCGAAGCGGTCCGCTTGATCGGCCGCGACTGTGACGAGGAAGCGTGACTGTGACTCACTAAAGAGTGTCGTCACGAGATCCGTCTCGACGCTCACGTCTAAGCCGAACCCAGTCCCGAATACGAGCTCAGGAAGCGCTGCGGCGAGTCCGCCCTCTGACACGTCGTGGGCCGCTGTGACGAGTCCTTGACGAATCGACGTAAGGAGCGCTTGTTGATTCGTGCGTTCCGTCTCCAAGTCGAGTGTCGGCGCGTGTCCGCTCACTTTGCCGTCTTGTAGCATTTGCAGCGCACTGCCACCGAACTCAGGTTTCGTCTCACCGAGCAAGAAGACGACGTCGCCTGCCGTCTTGGCGAACGAAGTCGTGATATGTTCACGCTTTTCAATCAAACCGACCATGCCGACGACCGGTGTCGGATAGATAGCTGTTCCGTTCGACTCATTGTAAAGCGAGACGTTTCCTCCGATGACCGGTGTATCAAGCGTTCGACACGCTTCAGCCATTCCTTCAACCGCTTGATCGAGTTGCCAGAACCCTTCTGGTTTGTCTGGACTACCGAAGTTCAAGCAATCCGTGAGCGCGAGCGGTTCAGCCCCGCTCGCGACGATGTTGCGCGCTGCTTCAGCGACCGCGATCGCGCCGCCGACACGTGGATCGAGGTACACGTATTTGGCGTTACAATCCGTCGTCATCGCCAGCGATTTGTCTGTGTCGCGAATACGAATGACGGCCGCGTCACTGCCTGGCGCAACGACGGTCGATGTTTGGACCATATGGTCGTACTGCTCGTACACCCAACGTTTCGAGGCGATGGTCGGCATGGCAAGGACGTCTTTCCACGTCGCGAGCACATCCGTGACGACCGGTTGGACCGGTGCCATCGCTTGGAACGTTTCGTAATAGGCCGGCACTTTTGACGGCTTATGATAGACCGGTGCGTCTTCGGCGAGCGCGTCGACCGGTACTTCGGCCGCAATCTCGCCGTGATGCACAAGGCGGAGCACTTTGTCTTCGATGACTTCGCCGACTTTGATCGCATGAAGTCCCCACTTCGTGACAATCGCTTCAATCTCGTCTTCATGTCCTGCCTTGACGACGAGGAGCATCCGTTCTTGCGATTCCGACAACATCATCTCGTAAGGCGTCATCCCTGACTCCCGTTGCGGGACGAGGTCGAGGTTCATCTCGATGCCCATCCCCGCTTTTGACGCCATCTCGGCCGAAGACGAGGTGAGACCGGCCGCGCCCATATCCTGAATGCCGACGAGAGCCGGGTGCTTGATGACTTCCAAACACGCTTCGATTAACAACTTCTCCATAAACGGGTCTCCGACTTGGACGGCAGGACGTTTCTCGTCCGCATCCTCACCGAGTTCTTCTGAGGCGAACGTCGCCCCGTGAATCCCGTCACGTCCGGTCGTCGCACCGACGTACATGACCGAGTTGCCGACACCTTCCGCAATCCCTTTTTGAATGTCTTCGTGGCGGATGAGTCCGACGCACATCGCATTGACGAGTGGGTTACCAGCATAGGCCGGGTCAAACGCGACTTCCCCACCGACCGTCGGGATGCCGACACAGTTGCCATACCCGGCAATCCCTGAGACAACGTGGCCGAATAAATGTTTCACACGTGATTCGTTCAAATCTCCGAAGCGGAGCGAGTTGAGGAGCGCCACAGGACGCGCGCCCATTGAGAAGATGTCGCGGATGATGCCGCCGACGCCGGTCGCCGCTCCTTGGTACGGCTCGATCGCGGACGGATGGTTATGGCTCTCGATCTTAAAAGCGACCGCTTGCCCGTCACCGATGTCGACGATTCCAGCTCCTTCTCCCGGTCCTTGAAGGACGTGCTTCCCAGTTGTCGGGAACTTACGGAGCACAGGCTTCGAGTTTTTGTACGAACAGTGTTCTGACCACATGACCGAGAATAAGCCGATTTCCGTGTAGTTCGGGTCACGTCCGAGTAGCGAGACGACGAGCGCGTACTCTTCGTCTGAAAGTCCCATCGTCGCGTATAAGCGTGCTTCACGGATATCTTGTGCTGTCGGTTCAGTTGTAACTAGCATGTCGAGTCCCCCATTTCACCATTGAAGTGAATAATCGTTTTCCGTCTTCACTGCCAAGTAATCGCTCGACCGCCCGTTCCGGGTGCGGCATCATGCCGAGCACGTTGCCTTGTGCGTTCGTGATGCCGGCGATGTCCGCTGCCGACCCGTTCGGATTATCCGTATACGTGAAGACGATTTGCCCGTTCGCCCGAAGCATCTCGAGCGTCTCCTCGTCACAATAGTAGTTGCCTTCCCCATGTGCGATTGGGATCCGAATCGTCTCACCGAGTGCGTAGTCGCTCGTGAACATCGTCTCGTTGTTTTCGACTTTCAGCTCGACCGTCTTACACATGAACTTCAAGTCACGGTTTCGCATCAACGCACCTGGCAACAATCCTGTCTCGACGAGCACTTGGAATCCATTGCAGACACCGAATACTGGACGTCCTTCTTCAGCGAAACGTTTCACTTCACTCATGATCGGTGAAAACTGTGCAATGGCCCCGCACCGTAAGTAATCCCCATATGAAAATCCTCCCGGGAGAAGAACACCGTCGTATCCGTCTAGTGACGTCTTCGTATGGAACACGTACTCTGCTTCTTCACCCATCACGTCTTTGACCGCATGGTACATATCGAGGTCACAGTTCGATCCTGGGAAGACGATGACCGCGAACTTCATGCGAGTACCCCCATCTCAATCTCGTAATTCTCAATGACCGTATTGACGAGTAACTTCTCACACATGTCTCGGACCATCGCTTCAGTCGTCTCATCCGTGACTTGAAGTTCGATCATCTTGCCGATGCGAACCGATTCAATACCGGTGAAACCGAGATGATCTAGTCCACCTTTGACGGCGACGCCTTGTGGGTCGAGTACACTTTCACGTAATGTCACGTACACGTTTACTTTTTTCATTGGTTCATTCCCCCTATGCGTGTTAACAGCTGGCCGTACGTCTCAGTCAGTGAGCCGAGGTCTCTACGAAATACATCTTTGTCAAGTTTCTGCTTCGTCTCTTGGTCCCACAGGCGGCAAGTGTCCGGCGAAATCTCATCTGCGAGAATAATCGTCCCGTCGACTTTACCGAACTCGAGCTTGAAATCGATTAAGTCGATGCCGTGTTCTGCGAAGAAATCAAGCAACACATCGTTCACCCAAAGCCCGAGTTGTCGCAATGTTTCGACTTCTTTATGTGTGGCGACCTGCAGTAAACGGATATGATCTTCTGTCAGAAGCGGATCTCCGAGTGCGTCATCTTTATAATAGAATTCAACAATTGGTGCGAGGAGCGGTGTCCCTTCTTCCCAACCGAGTCGTTTGGCCAGGCTCCCGGCGGCGACGTTGCGAACGACGACTTCGAGCGGGATGATGTCGACACGGCGGACGAGTTGTTCGCGGTCCGATACTTTTTGAATAAAGTGCGTCGGAATCTTATTATCGTGCATCAGTTCGAACAAACGGGTCGTGATGGCGTTGGTCAATACGCCTTTGCCGTCAATCGACTGTTTCTTTTCCCCGTTGAATGCCGTTGCGTCGTCTTTATAATAAACGCGGAGCACACCCGGCTCTTCTGTCTCGTATAACGCTTTCGCCTTACCTTCGTAGATTGCTTCCATCTGTATCCGTTCCCCCTTAAAGTGAGAGGGGCATGGTGCCCCTCAACGATTACAAACCACAGCGTTCAAAAATCACATCGACACGGCGCACGTGATGGCTCGGGTCAAATAGGTCGTCGAGCTCGTCACTCGTGAAGAGTGCGCCCATCTCGGCGTCTTGTTCAATCAAAGTGCGGAACATCGTCTCTTCTTCCCACGCCTGCATCGCCTTCGGTTGCACGGCGTCATACGCGGCTTCACGTGACCAACCTTTCTCAATCAAGGCGAGCAAGATCCGTTGCGAGAAGATGATGCCGAACGTCCGGTCCATGTTGCGGCGCATATTGTCTGGGAACACCGTCAAGTTCTTCACGATGTTGCCGAAACGGTTGAGCATATAGTTCAACAAGCTCGTCGCGTCCGGTAAGATGATGCGTTCTGCCGATGAGTGCGAGATGTCGCGTTCATGCCAAAGCGGGACGTTCTCGTACGCCGTCACCATATGGCCGCGGATGACGCGGGCAAGGCCTGTCATGTTTTCAGAGCCGATCGGATTACGTTTATGCGGCATCGCCGATGACCCTTTTTGTCCTTTTGCGAAGAATTCTTCGACTTCACGTGTCTCTGTCTTTTGAAGGCCGCGAATCTCGGTCGCCATCTTCTCAATCGACGTGGCGATCAACGCGAGCGTACCCATATATTCAGCATGGCGGTCACGTTGTAACGTCTGTGTCGAGATTGGAGCGGCCTGGATGCCCAACTTGTCACAGACATACGATTCGATGAACGGGTCGATGTTGGCGAACGTGCCGACAGCGCCGCTCATCTTGCCGAACTCAATCGTCTCGCGTGCTGCCATGAAGCGTTTCTTGTTGCGCTTCATTTCCTCGTACCAGAGGGCGAGCTTCAAACCGAACGTCGTCGGCTCCGCATGAACGCCATGGGTACGACCCATCATGATGTCGTATTTATGCGCTTTCGCCTTTTCAGCAAGAATGTCGATGAACCGATCCAAGTCTGCTTCTAAAATATCGTTCGCTTGCTTAATCAAGTAAGAGAGCGCTGTATCGACGACATCCGTCGACGTCAATCCGTAATGGACCCACTTCTTTTCTTCACCGAGTGTCTCAGAGACGGCACGGGTGAAGGCAATCACGTCATGACGCGTCTCTTGTTCAATCTCAAGGATTCGTTCGACATCGAATGAGGCTTGATCCCAAAGTACCTTGACGTCCTCTTTTGGAATGACACCTAACTCGCTCCACGCCTCGCAAGCGTAAAGCTCGACTTTGAGCCAAGCGTCAAACTTGTTCTCATCGGTCCAAATGGCCGCCATCTCAGGGCGGGTATAACGTGAAATCATAAAACAGTCTCCTTCCAAATTGCCAGTTGTTCGATGGTATGAAGCGCCTCGTCGACAGAAGGGGCAAGTACGTTCAAGTGGCCCATCTTCCGTCCGGGTTTCGCTTCGTCTTTCCCATACAGATGTAGTTTAACATTCGATGGTAAACGCTGCGGGTTCAGTTTTTGCATATGTTCCCCGAGCAGGTTGACCATGACAACCGGTGTGTGTAACGTCGTATGACCGAGGGACATGCCCGTCACGGCACGAATATGTTGCTCGAATTGTGACGTCTCGCATGCATCGATCGTGTAATGGCCTGAGTTGTGAGGTCGTGGTGCGAGTTCATTCACGTAAAGGGAACCGTCTGGCATAACGAACAGTTCGACTGCGAGCGTTCCAATCAACCCAATCTGATCCGCAAGCTGTAGCGCCAGATGACGTGCGTCTTCTATGATGTCTTCGGAAAGACGGGCCGGGACAATCGATAGATGTAAGATGTTGTTTTGATGAACGTTCTCGCTAATCGGGAACGTCGTCGTCTCGTGAACGCCTCGTGTCACGATGACCGATATCTCTTTTTCAAAAGAAAGCCACGCTTCGGCGACGTATTCATCCTCACGGAACTGATCGGTGAACGAATGGACATCCTGCATCGTCCGGACGACCGTCTGTCCTTTGCCATCGTATCCAAATCGACACGTCTTGATGACAAATGGCAACCCGAGTAACTCTTGGGCTCGTAAGACGTCTCGTACAGAACGTACCGGCACATACGGGGCGACCCGTAACCCAGCCGACTCAATCATCTGTTTTTCGAGCAATCGGTGCTGCGTTGCTTTCAACACGTCCATGCCTTGCGGGCACTTATCGCGAATCGCTTCAATCATTGCGGTCTCGATGTTCTCGAACTCATATGTGATGACGTCGGTACGCGCTGCGAGTTCTTTTGCTGCCTCGACGTCGTCAAAGTTTGCGACGATACTCGGTGCCACTTGAGCCGCCGGTGCGCGTTCAGCTGGGTCAAGGCTGAGTGTCTCGTACCCCATCGCACTTGCACTGAGTGACATCATTCGTCCAAGTTGGCCTCCGCCTAATATCCCGATTCTCATTAGACGAGTTCCTCCGTTCCATGCATCGCCATCTCTTTTTTCTCTTGGCGATATTGCGTAAGGCGATCGGCGATGTCCATTGAATGAATGCTAAGGATTTGTGCCGCGAGAAGGCCGGCATTCGTGGCGCCTGCTTGTCCAATCGCGACCGTCGCGACCGGTACACCGGCCGGCATTTGGACGATGGATAGAAGTGAATCGAGTCCGTTCAACGCTTTCGATTGAACGGGTACACCGATGACTGGCAACGTCGTCTTCGCGGCCACCATCCCCGGAAGGTGGGCAGCCCCGCCTGCACCGGCGATGATGATTTGAATCCCGCGGTCTCGTGCCTTTTCAGCATATTCGAACATCAGATCAGGTGTGCGATGCGCCGACACGACTTGTTTCTCATATGCGATGTGGAGCGTATCAAGCACGGCACATGTATGTTGCATCGTCTCCCAGTCAGATGAACTGCCCATGATTACACCAACTGTCTTCACTTCAGCGTCCCCCTTAAAATAAAGAAATCCCTAAACCGATTCGTCAGTTTAGGGTATAGACCACGACAAAAAAATGTCGACTATACCCCATAGTCTGACCAGAATCGGTGATCAGGTAGAAACTTGCAAGCCATTTCCTTGCGATTATATGGAGCGATATTTGATTTTCTTAACTCACACGCCTATCGTACCTTGTTCTTTGAAAACATGTCAACAAAGTGCGAACATTTTAATTGTCTGAATATTTATCGTTCGCTTTTAACTCATTCTCAGTACGTAAAAAAACCGCCCTCATAAAAGGACGGTTTGGCATCATGGTTTGAGAGCAACGCACTCAAATAAAATCGATTGATGGGAATGTACAGGTTCGTCTTTGGTTCCCGTTTTTTCAAAGACAGGCTTTTCAATCCTACGTACCGGGCGATACCCCATTTGAGCGATGCGATCTAAACACTCACCGACCGTCTCGTTTGGCTCGACGTATACTTTGATTTTTTTGGCCATCTGTTCTTCCTCTCTTTCATTTGAATGACGATATAAAAAAGCGGCGGCCCTTGAGCGAATGCTCCAGAACCACCGTTTGCCTGGCGAC
>NZ_JJMW01000007.1 GCF_000714435.1 Exiguobacterium alkaliphilum 12/1 | reverse complement strand
GCGATACACGATCAAGTAATTCAGGAAGGTGATTTTGTGACCCATTACTAACGCTACCTTTTGCATCTATACTTGGTGAAAAACTGAAAACTGTCATAATTGTCATGATAATCAATATTTTTTTACCATCTGATCATCTCCATAGATTCTTCATTTTGATGAAACTCTACTAATAATTTCTGATATTTAGAATGATTTTTATTTTTATAATAATCTAAGAGTTCCAAATATCTTTTTCTTATTTCAATATAAGAGTTTTCTTTCTCGATTAACCTTAAGTAATTAGTTTCAAGTAACCGATAATATTCTTTCTCATTTTTTTTACTCTTTAGAATCATTAAATCGGCATAAACCAAATATTTCTTATGAAGCTTACACTTTGACGCACTATTCTTGAAAGATGATGTAAATTCTAGAATCTCTTCTTCTTGAAGATCGTTTAAATGGAGTTTGGTTTCCCACATAGCAAGAATCAAAAGACATTGATGTTCTTCTTTAGTAGAAAAATATTGCTCGCAACTCTTAAACACCACAAGTGCCTCGTCATATCGATTTGCATTTTTCAAGAAGATACCGTAGTTATATCGCGTCTCGTGTAACATATTTTCGTTACGGAACTTTGATAGCATACGCAACAACTCAATATACTCTTTTTCTGCTTCTTTCATTAAACCCAATCTTGAGTAATTAATTGCCATAACCGACTTACAAGTTATCATTCTAGTGAAATTCGTCCCTTTACCAAAAGATTCATAGGCTTTATTCATATGAATTAAAGAAAGTGATGGACTGATGTTATAGCTGTAAATGAGACCTTTCTGGTAAAAATATTCTGCTTTGTCGTCACTCACTATGAGATTTTCATTTGATTCAGCGTATTCTGCAGCTTTCTTAGAATCTTTATACTTATTCAAGAACGACATTTTTAAAACGACAAATTTACTAATGTCGGCATTGGACATTATCTCTAAATTATCAAGGTTGTATAAAAGAGATTCAGCCTTTTCATAATTTTTTTCGTTTAATTCATAGGCCAATTGAGCCAATAAGTATCGATTCAAATAATCGCTTACTATGTAATGAGACTCCTCCTTTTCCATCATTTCAATGGTTAACTTCATCTGACTAACTTCACTGTAAGACCAGTGATAATAAAAGTCATCAATAAGTTTTGAGAGTTGACTATGCCTCTCCTGCTCAAAATCAATTTTTTTCCCAAGTCTTTCGAGAAGCAAATTCAATGTTTCTTGATTAGGTAGATACACTCCTTTTTCGATTTTGCTTAAATGTGAGATAGAACATATCCCTGCTGCGACTTCTTGTTGGGTTTTCTTAGCTTTTATACGATTAAATCGGATGATATTCCCGATATATTTATGCAATTTAATCTCCTCCACCTCATATTATCCCAAATTTTAAATGGTAAATAAATGCTATATTTTGAATAAGTCTTAGTTCAAAAGTCAAATTTTTAATGTAAAGGAGACAATGATTTTTAGAATTTTTTATTTTCACCAGATTTTTCACAAAAAATATTGGAGGTTTTTTAATGTTTAAGTCAAAAACAATTAAAATCTTAGGTTCACTAGCTTTGAGCGCATCGATTTTATCAGGAGTACCTAATTCAGTGTCAGCAGTAGAAAATGATGTGCCTATTTATGCCCCAGTTTACGATGGAACAGTATATCAATCCACACTCACTAATACATTAGTAAAGCTTCCAAAATGGACGCATATTGCTACAAACACATCGTCTCTTGTAGACACAGTAAACTATGAGGTTTCTCGTCGTGTATTTGCTACTGGAACTCTTACAGGTGAAACAGAATTTAAAATTTTGCAAAATGGCCTAAAAGTAACAGCCGAGGTTTCTTATGGGACGGATACCACCACATCAACTAAATTCGCCTTTAATATTCCTCCAAAATCCACGCGGAAATTAGTTTATGGTAGCATCGGTGTTGATACCACAGGAAAATTAGTCACATACTCTAATGGTTTGGTATCAAGATCAAAAGCCGTTTCTGCAGACTATAGCCGTTACAGCTACTCTGAGAATCTTGCATACTGATATATGAAAAAATATGTTGCTTTATACGTTTTAGCGATTGCTTTAGTATTGGCATCATGTAGCGAAAACGATTCATCAAAGAGTACTTCTTTGGGTAAGGAGAAGTCTAACGAGAAAACTGAACAAACTACCCAGTATGTTTCAGGTACAACACAGTATGTATCTATTAATGAATACATCGAAAGTATGGTAGCTCAACAATTTTCATTTATAAGTTTCGAAAAAGAAGTAGAAAACAATGAATTGATCACAACCGTAACGTTCTCAGTAGATAACATTCTAAGTCCAAAATTCACTTCTACTGAGCAACAGTTTTACTGGAGTGTTCAACTTCCAACTTCTCTTTTCGAAAAGGTCTCGGACGTACCTGAGCCGGTTATGTTTGTTCCTATATCTGGGGAAGAGTTAACAAATAGTGAGCGAGAAAAATCTCGTTATGCTAACTTTTATCGGATACAACAACGATTTGAAGTCTCAGAAGAACACGTCGCGGAAGTAGAGAAGTTGATTCAAAAAAAGGACTCTGGATACGCATTTAAACTTCATGATGAAAATTATGAAGAAGCATTCGTATTTGTTGATTTAGAATCTTTTGTAAATATAGACTGATTATTCAACAGCAAAATAGATATTCTCAAAAAAAGAATTCACTTCAATCCTGATATGCTCCCCAATAGGTAGACAGATGA
>NZ_JJMW01000006.1 GCF_000714435.1 Exiguobacterium alkaliphilum 12/1 | reverse complement strand
CATATTGGGAGTGAATTCGAGTGTCGAAGAAGATGTTTACGTCAAAAGAAATAGATGCGCTAGCCGCAAATCCTTACGTTAAATCTGTGAGCCCGAAAGGGATCACGTATACAGATGAGTTCAAGGAACTCTTTATAGCACAGACGTTGGAAGGGAAGTTCCCTGTGGAAATCTTCCGGGGATGTGGATTCGATGTGGAGGTACTCGGTGAACGGCGTATGAGTTCTTGTAAAAATCGCTGGACACGGGCTTACCGAAAAGATGGGGTAATGGGGCTACGCGATACACGATCAAGTAATTCAGGAAGGTGGAGAGATAGAGAACTGTCTACAGAAGAACGGTACGCGAAGCTCGAGGCCGAAAACAAGCTGTTGAAAGCAGAGGTCGAACTATTAAAGGAGATCCGCCTGGCGGAAGGGAGAGGAAAGCTGGACTAAGCGCATCGCAAAAATATGAGCTGATTCAAGGTGTCATCATCAAGCACAAAATGAAGGGGATGGTCAGCCATCTCTGTCAGGTGGCCGGGGTGTCACGTCAGGGATACCACGCCTATTTCTCGGAACGGAGGAGACAGATCAGACAGGAGCGCGAATCGAGAGACATGGCTCTTCGTGACTTCGTTCTGAAGGCGTTCCACTTCAAGAAGCGCAAGAAGGGTGCTAGGCAGATCAAGATGGTGCTGTCTGGTCATTTCGGTGTGACGATGAACCTGAAGTGCATCCGACGTATCATGCGGAAATACAACATCGTGTGTCCAATCCGTAAGGCGAAACCATACAAACGGCTCATTAAGGCGACGGCCGAGCACCGGGTGGTGCCGAACCACCTCAAACGCGAGTTCAAACAGGGCACGCCCTATAAGGTGCTTCTCAACGATATCACCTACATATTTTACGGGAACGGTAAGCGGGCCTATCTTTCGACCATCGTGGATGGTTCGACCAATGAGGTATTGGCGCATCAACTCTCTGAGAACATCAATCTCGACATTGTATTGGACACGTTGAAGCGTTTACGGAAGAACCGGAGGATTCGCTTGGACAAGGACGCATTCATCCATTCAGATCAAGGAGGGCACTACACGAGCCCGACCTACCAGAAAGAGGTGAAGCGTATGAAGCTAGGTCAATCCATGTCCCGACGGGGCAACTGTTGGGATAACGCTGTCCAGGAATCATTCTTTGGGCATTTCAAGGATATCGTCGAGTTAAAGGCCTGTACCACGTTCGATTCACTACAGCGTGAAATCCGAAAAGCCATTAACTATTACAACCATCATCGTTATCAATGGAACATGAAAAAGATGACTCCCGTACAGTACAGGAATCATCTCCTTGAAGCAGCATAAGTTTTTTTATTAATGTCCTTTACATGGGGTACAGATT
>NZ_JJMW01000005.1 GCF_000714435.1 Exiguobacterium alkaliphilum 12/1 | reverse complement strand
TGCAGACAATGTTTTGTCTACAGTCTGAACCGCCGAAACTTCGACGGTTTTTATCTTGTCCGGGCATCGAGCCACGCTCTGTCGATGGCACCGAACTGTTTCGCGGTGATGACGCCAGACTCATCGAGCACGTACGTCGTCGGCATCGCTTGGATGCGGTATCCGTTCGCAACGGCCCCGTCTCGATCATAGACGACTTCGAACGCATCTTCATACGGGGCCACGAACGATGTGGCGTCTTCAACATCCCGTTCACTCGTCGTCGTATTCACAGCGACGATCGTCACCTCATCGGTCGAGCGGGCGAACGCGGCCATATCGGGCATCTCGGCGCGACATGGGGGGCACCACGACGCCCAGAAGTTGATGACGACGCGTTGTCCGCGCAAGTCTTCCAATCGGAACGTACTGCCGTCTGTTCGCTTCAACTCGAAGTCCGGGGGCACTTGACCGATGTTCAATCCGGACGTTGCGGTCGCCTCGAGCGTCGGTGTCTGGTCGGGCAGACTCGCATTGATGATGGCGAGCGCGACGACGATGCCGAGTGTGAGTTGAACGGCTTTTCGCGTGGGGCGGGCGAGGGTCGTCGCAAGCACGACTAGACCGATAAACAATCCGAGCGCCCACATGTGCCACGTCCCGGTCGCGCCCTCACGTAACACCCAGATGAACATCGCGCCGGTGATCGTCCAGACGAGCGAACCGTGCGACGGCGTCCGCATCCAACGCCACGTCAACAGCATCAACACGACAATGAGCCCGGCCGTGTATAGGTGGAGCGGTTGGAGTGAAGCAAAAAGGGGGAACGCGGCGTAACGCGGGACGGCGAGCGTCATCCCGAGCCATAAGACGAGACCGGACAACGCCCAATAGCCGTAAAGCTGCTTGTCGAGCCGAAAGACGAACAGTCCGATGACGAATGCGGCGATGGCGATCGACCAATTCCCGCCAGTGGCGTATAAGGCGAGTGACAGGCTGCCGGTCGAGACGAGGCCGATCAAGACGGCGCTGCCTTTCCAAGCGAGAAAGCCGGCGAACCATGTGCCGAGGACGGCGTCCCGTTCTTTTTCCGTCAACCCGATTTTTCTAAAGCCGATGTATAACAAGAGCAGGCTGACCATGAAGACGAGCAGGTCGAGCCGGATATTCAATGGACCGATTGCAATCACATCATCCCTCCTAGAGAAAAAGCGCCCAGACGAGTGTAATCTGTACCCCATGTAAAGGACATTAATA
>NZ_JJMW01000004.1 GCF_000714435.1 Exiguobacterium alkaliphilum 12/1 | reverse complement strand
CGTACAAAAAAACGCCTCGTAAGGAAGCGTTAGTCCCAACGCGACATAATCGCAATGGATTTTTCGTAATACTCTGTCGCAAGCTTATATTTACCGTTTTCTCGAAGTTCACGAGCCAACCATAGTGCGTACTTGTTAGTGTAAAATTCATCGTATGCTTCAAAATATTGAACTGCTTTTTTTAAACTTGTTAGTAAACCTTGTTGATTAAAGTCTCGGTAACCATTTACGTAAATATCAAAGTGAAAATCAAACTCTTGTAAATCTTCTCTTTCCGCCATTAGTTCATAACCTTTACTTAACCACTCTACTACGCCTTCTGTGTTTTTTCTCTCTGCATTAACTTCAATAAGAGACATTACGCTATAAAGTTTACTTTTTACATCTACCTTATACTCAAAGCTTTCTAAAAAGTATTTAAGAGCTCTTTCTTGATCCCCTATTAAAAAATAAATATCCCCCATATTGTTATAGAGCATACCGTTATAGTTTTTTAAATCAGTTGCACTTGCAACTTTTGTAGCTTTTTCATAATGTGCTAAAGCATCCGTATATCTTTTCCGGCGCTTAAAGGATAATCCAATGATTAAATGGCACTCAATAATCCTTTCGACATGGAAATGCTCCTGAAAATAGCCAAGGGCTACCCTTACATGTTCAATCGCCTGTAAATAATCCGTTGATTTATAGTATAAGCCACCCATAATATATCGCATATCTGCCATTTCCCAGTCAGGAATATGTGAATGCGGTAGCTCTTTGTTCAATTTTTCGAGTATCTCTAAGGCTTCTTCTCTTTCAGCTGTTTGGAAAAGGCTTATACACTTTAATAGTAAGTACCTTAGCCTATTGTCGGAGTCAAGTTGGTCATCAATCCATCCTATTTCTGTTAAATACTTTGGGTTTCCATCGGGCATTACTCCAAAGCGAGCTAAAGTCATCATTAACGTTATATATAAATCTTTTGACTGTCTAACTACAGGACTAGAGATGTACTTTTCTACCTTCTCATTTTTATTTTGATCTCGTCTAGATAAAATTGCTTCTTTTAAAATCTCTCTGATTTCATTTTTGATTTTTTGAACTTGTTCACTTAAATCAAAATACAGCGGAACATCTAACTCAAGCCTTTCAAATATTAACTCAAGTACTTCTTCACTAGGCGAGGTTTGATTGTTCTCTATCTTACTTAAGTAAGAAATAGAACATATACCCCTCGCTAGGACAGATTGTTTCATGTTTTTCCGCATCCGCTCTACTTTAATAAGATTTCCATAGTTATATTCCATATTAAGTAGTAGCTCCTTCGTCCTATTTTGAAAGGTTTTTTATTAGTTTTTTATCTTTTTTAATGGCTTTCAGGAAAATGAGTCTAAAAACGATTCTTTTTTTACGTTTTTCCGTCCCTATTTTCCCAACCTACAACAGTTCGATAGAACGATTATCCATGATAAGATTTAACTACATAAAGCAACGAACCTGAAGCCGATTAGGTAAAAGGATTCAATTAATTTATAAGTTGAGAAACCATTTGCTTTCGGAGGTGGAAAAATCATATGGGTAAATTAAATTTCTTACTTGCAGAAGATTATATTAAGCCAAAAATTTATTTCAATTCTAAACATATTCCAGCTTTCAAAACTGCTTATTCTCCAGATGATTTGAACCAATTTGACGGCTTAGATTATTTGACCGAGTTGTTAAACTCTTCAAAAGGATTTATTCTGAATGCATTTCAAATTGATTATTATCAATCATTGCCTCGTCTCATCACAAGAACTCTAAAGGAAAATCGTTCGTACAAAAAACTCTACATCCTCGGGCCTGAACTATCACTTTCTATTCTAAAGCGCAGTTCAACAACAGTCTACGAGAAACATTTTCATGAGTTTGGGTATATCAATATTGAACAGGATCAGAATTATGTCGTTGAACAATGCTTAAAACTTTTAAAAGAAGGACATATATTGTATATTTTACCTGAAGCGTCAATTTGTTGGTATCCAGAACCATTAAACAAGTTTGAAGATAAATTCACTCCTCTTTGCAGCACGTTGCTCAGCCAAAAGGCAGGAGTTCCGATTATTTCCTCAGCCTCGACAGGAAATTCGGACAAAGTTAACTTGTTTACACCAAACCTGCCACAACAGTATGTAGGCGATTTCGAGTTGCGGATCAAACAACAATCCGAATCTATTTACTCGTTGCTAGAGTCGCCATTAACTGACTTCTGAGCATTCTCACATTAGGGATTACATCTTATCCACATAAACTCATTTAATCGGAGGAAGAAGTCATGAAAAAAATTACTGGGATTTTCTTTATTGCTGCAGCTGTCTTACTATTGGGAAGTTCTTTTAAGCCTTTAGTAGACGAAATGCCTCGTCTCACTAAAATTGAATCGCCAACAACACTTAGATTTGTAGATGAGATGCCGCGCCTTACTAAAGTTGAAGCGCCAACAACACAAAGATTTGTAGATGAGATGCCACGCCTTACTAAAATTGAAGAGCCCGCAAAAAAGTATGTTGACGAACTTCCACGCCTAGTTTAAGCGAACTTCAAGAGACGCCCTCAAGCGTCTCTTTTTTATACCTACTATTTTAAAAAAAGATAAATAAATTACATATTAACCTCCATTTTTTTCATGTTTCCTTATATAATAACGAGGACATGATGACGATTACATTTCGTCGTTGTCTCGTACATGATGCAGAAAAAAGGAGCGGATCCCGATTGAATACACCGAAACCATCTTGGCCTCTTAAACTACTCATTAGCTCATCCCTCGTCCTTACCGGGACGGCAGTCGTTCCGTTCAGCCTCTCCTCAACCGGATTAGACACGGGTCGTGTCGAGGCAGCCTCTACATACACCACGACGGCTAACTTGAACCTTCGAAAAAGTGCTTCGACTTCTGGGACGATCCTTTTGACGATTCCTTCAGGACGAAGCGTCACGTATCTCGGTACGTACGGGTCTTGGTATAAAGTCTCTTACGGCGGACAGACCGGTTACGTCTCGGCGCAATACGTGAAAGTGTCGACATCGTCCACAATGACGACGACTTCAACGAAAACCTATACGACAACAGTCAACTTGAACCTACGAAAGAGTGCCTCGCCGACCGAGACCATCCTTTTGACAATCCCATCTGGGCGTAA
>NZ_JJMW01000003.1 GCF_000714435.1 Exiguobacterium alkaliphilum 12/1 | reverse complement strand
TTGTTCCTTGAAAACTGAAGATTCATCAAGACATCAAACCAAAATTTCACATATGGTCCGTGAGGACCGTGTGTCTTAGACGCTAGATCAAGGTAGAAAGGGCGTACGGTGGATGCCTTGGCACTAGGAGCCGATGAAGGACGCGACGAACAGCGAAATGCCCTGGGGAGTGGTAAGTACACTTTGATCCAGGGGTATCCGAATGGGGGAACCCACCGCCGGGAGACTGGCGGGACACCCGTGTGAATACATAGCACGGCGTGAGGCAGACCCGGGGAACTGAAACATCTAAGTACCCGGAGGAAGAGAAAGAAAATTCGATTCCCTGAGTAGCGGCGAGCGAAACGGGAACAGCCCAAACCAGGAAGCATGCTTCCTGGGGTTGTAGGACACTCTATACGGAGTTACAAAGGGATAGGATAGGTGAACGACCTGGAAAGGTCGGCCAGAGAAGGTGACGGCCCTGTAGCCGAAATCCTGTCCCCTCCAGAGTGGATCCTGAGTACGGCGGGACACGTGAAACCCCGTCGGAATCCGGGAGGACCATCTCCCAAGGCTAAATACTTCCTAGTGACCGATAGTGAACCAGTACCGTGAGGGAAAGGTGAAAAGCACCCCGGAAGGGGAGTGAAACAGATCCTGAAACCGTATGCCTACAAGTAGTCAGAGCCCGTTAACGGGTGATGGCGTGCCTTTTGTAGAATGAACCGGCGAGTTACGATGGCGGGCGAGGTTAAGCCGAAAAGGCGGAGCCGCAGCGAAAGCGAGTCTGAACAGGGCGCATCAGTCCGTCGTCGTAGACCCGAAACCAGGTGATCTACCCATGTCCAGGATGAAGGTCAGGTAACACTGACTGGAGGTCCGAACCCACGCACGTTGAAAAGTGCGGGGATGAGGTGTGGGTAGCGGTGAAATGCCAATCGAACCTGGAGATAGCTGGTTCTCTCCGAAATAGCTTTAGGGCTAGCCTCGAGGTGAAGAGTTCTGGAGGTAGAGCACTGATTGGACTAGGGGCCCCCACAGGGTTACCGAATTCAGTCAAACTCCGAATGCCAGTGACTTGTACTCGGGAGTCAGACTGCGAGTGATAAGATCCGTAGTCGAGAGGGAAACAGCCCAGACCATCAGCTAAGGTCCCCAAGTGTATGTTAAGTGGAAAAGGATGTGGCGTTGCACAGACAACTAGGATGTTGGCTTAGAAGCAGCCACCATTCAAAGAGTGCGTAATAGCTCACTAGTCGAGTGACGCCGCGCCGAAAATGTAACGGGGCTAAACATACCACCGAAGCTATGGATCCCGTAAGGGATGGTAGGAGAGCGTTCCAAGCAGCAGTGAAGCGGTATCGTGAGGAGCCGTGGAGCGCTTGGAAGTGAGAATGCCGGTGTGAGTAGCGAAAAGAGGGGTGAGAATCCCCTCCGTCGAAAGCCCAAGGTTTCCTGAGGAAGGCTCGTCCGCTCAGGGTTAGTCTGGACCTAAGCCGAGGCCGAAAGGCGTAGGCGATGGACAACAGGTTGATATTCCTGTACCGCCGTACCACCGTTTGAACGATGGGGGGACGCAGAAGGATAAGGTAACCGTGCGACTGGAAGTGCACGGACAAGCAGCGAGGCCGTCGGGTTGGCAAATCCGCCCGGCATACAAGGTCGAGCTGTGACGTGGAGCCCGTAGGGCGAAGTACCGGATTTCACGCTGCCAAGAAAAGCCTCTAGTAAGGAGGTCGGCGCCAGTACCGTAAACCGACACAGGTAGGCGAGATGAGAATTCTAAGACGCGCGGGATAACTCTCGTTAAGGAACTCGGCAAAATGGTCCCGTAACTTCGGGAGAAGGGACGCTTATGGCAACATAAGCCGCAGTGAATAGGCCCAAACGACTGTTTAGCAAAAACA
This sequence comes from Exiguobacterium alkaliphilum 12/1, assembly GCF_000714435.1. Classification (GTDB taxonomy): domain Bacteria; phylum Bacillota; class Bacilli; order Exiguobacteriales; family Exiguobacteriaceae; genus Exiguobacterium; species Exiguobacterium alkaliphilum. The sequence continues at coordinate 912 of NZ_JJMW01000003.1, read as the reverse complement.
CAGGTCTCTGCTAAATCGCAAGATGAAGTATAGGGGCTGACGCCTGCCCGGTGCTGGAAGGTTAAGGGGATGTGTCATCGCAAGAGAAGCACTGAACCGAAGCCCCAGTAAACGGCGGCCGTAACTATAACGGTCCTAAGGTAGCGAAATTCCTTGTCGGGTAAGTTCCGACCCGCACGAAAGGCGTAACGATTTGGGCACTGTCTCAACGAGAGACCCGGTGAAATCATAGTACCTGTGAAGATGCAGGTTACCCGCGACAGGACGGAAAGACCCCATGGAGCTTTACTACAGCCTGATATTGAGGCTTTGTACGCGATGTACAGGATAGGTGGGAGTTTGTGAAGCCGGAGCGCCAGCTTCGGTGGAGACACCCTTGGGATACCACCCTTTGCGTATAGAGTCTCTAACTCGCAGCCGTGATCCGGCTGGAGGACCGTGTCAGGTGGGTAGTTTGACTGGGGCGGTCGCCTCCTAAACAGTAACGGAGGCGCCCAAAGGTTCCCTCAGAATGGTTGGAAATCATTCGAAGAGTGCAAAGGCAGAAGGGAGCTTGACTGCGAGACCTACAAGTCGAGCAGGGACGAAAGTCGGGCTTAGTGATCCGGTGGTTCCGCATGGAAGGGCCATCGCTCAACGGATAAAAGCTACCCTGGGGATAACAGGCTGATCTCCCCCAAGAGTCCACATCGACGGGGAGGTTTGGCACCTCGATGTCGGCTCATCGCATCCTGGGGCTGGAGTAGGTCCCAAGGGTTGGGCTGTTCGCCCATTAAAGCGGTACGCGAGCTGGGTTCAGAACGTCGTGAGACAGTTCGGTCCCTATCCGTCGTGGGCGCAGGAAATTTGAGGAGAGCTGTCCTTAGTACGAGAGGACCGGGATGGACGCACCGCTGGTGTACCAGTTGTTCC
>NZ_JJMW01000002.1 GCF_000714435.1 Exiguobacterium alkaliphilum 12/1 | reverse complement strand
TTAGAACTGGCTAGTTATGTCCCAGCCTCTTCTTTTATTTCGGGATTCGCGTCTGGCGAATCATCTCGAGTTTCAAATCCCATAACGGTTTGCTGAACGTCACCGAATACACTTCCGGCAGACGGAGTCGCTTGTACTCTTCCCATAAGCCGTTCATCTGCTCACGGTGATAGTCGCGAATCTCTTTCGCGCTCGGGAGCGTATAGACGCGCTCGCCGTCTAAGAAGATCGGTTCGAGCAAGCGCTTGACGCTGAAGTTGCGTGTTTTGATTTTGAACGCCGGGTCGCGCACGTCGATGAGGTCGATCTCGGAATACGTCTCGACCGGCTCATCCGACAAGGCGATATAGTCACCTTTGAATTTCTTCGTCTCGTTGTCGATGATGCGATACAGTTCTTTCTTGTGTGGGGTCGTCGTCTTCACTTTCGAAGAGGACACTTTGATGACCGGCTTCAACGTGCCGTCTTTGTCTTCACGGGCGACGAGTTTATACACCATGCCGAGGGCCGGTTGCTCATAGGCGGTGATGCCACGCGTCCCGACGAGGAACGTGTCGGCCTCAGCCCCTTGCATCCGCAAGTCTTGGATGACGTATTCGTCCAGGTCGCCGGAGACGACGATTTTGACGTAGTCAAGACCCGCTTCGTTGAGTGCCTTCCGGGCCCGTTTCGACAAGTAGGCCAAGTCACCGGAGTCGAGGCGGACCGATTTCAAGCGGTATCCGTTTGCCTCGAGTTCTTTCGCGACGGTAATCGCGTTCGGGAGTCCCGACTTGAGCGTGTCGTACGTGTCAATCAACAGGCTCGTATTGTCCGGGTACATCGAGGCGAACGAGCGGAACGCCGTCAATTCATCGTCGTGGAATTGGATATCGGCATGTTCCATCGTCCCGCCGGTCGGTACATCGAAATCACGGCCGGCCGAAACGAGACTCGTCACGTCAAACCCGGCGATATATGCGGCCCGTGTGCCATAATACGCGGCGTCGACTCCTTGGGCACGGCGAGCGCCGCCTTCGAGCAACGTCTCGTTCGGTGCCGCTTGGCGAATCCGGGCGTATTTCGTCGCGATGAGCGATTCATGGTTGGCGATGTTCAAGAACGCCGTCTGGAACAGTTTCGCCTCAAAGATGGTCGACTCGATTCGGACGACTTGTTCGTGCGGGAAGATAATCTCCCCTTCACGGACGCTGTAGAGTGAGCCCGTGAATTTGAAGTTACGCAGTACGTCCGCGAACTCGTCCTCGAAGTCGAGCTGCTCTTTCAAATAAGTGATGTCTTCCTCGGTGAACGAGACGTTCTCCAAGTAGTGGACGATGTTTTGTAACCCGGCAAAGACGACGTAGCCGCCGCTGAACGGGTTCGAGCGATAGTATAAATCGAAGACGACTTTTTCATTGTGACGTCCTTGTTTCCAGTAGATGTACATCCAACGTGGGAGGTACAGGTCCGTGTGAAGCGCTAAATTCCGATGTAACATAGTGAATTCCTTTCTGATTTCGTGTCACTTCCCGGTAACGGTCGCTCCGAGTGTCGTGACAAAATGTTCGAGCGCCCATTCATGGCCGATCGGGTTGAAGCTTTGGACGGCGTCCGCGTGGATGACCATCTTGTAGCCGAGGTTGTAGGCGTCTACCGCTGTATGCAAGACGCAAATGTCGGTACACACACCGACGAGATGGATTTCGGTGATGCCTCGTTCCCGTAGACGAAGGTCGAGGTCGGTCCCGGCGAAGGCGCTGTATCGCGTCTTATCGATCCAATGGTCGGCCTGTTCAGCTGCTTTTTTGACGGCGCCGTATAGGTCGCGCCCTTCTGTTCCGCGGATGTTGTGGGGCGGGAAGAGTGTCGTTTCCGGGTGATACGTGTCACCGGCGTCGTGCACATCGTTCGCGATGACGACGTAATCTTCGGGCGAAAACGCCTCGATCAACTGAACGATTCGTTCTTCTATATCTTGCCCGGGTTTTCCACAAGTCAAACGACCCGTGTCTGCGATAAAATCGAACGTGTAGTCAATGACGATCAATGCGCGCATAGGAGGTCTCCTCTCAAGTGCAAAATAGTTGGCTATCCTTCTTATTCTAAATCATTTTGCATGATGCGAAAAAGATTATTTTTCGCCTGTGTCGGGTAGTAGGTGTAAGTAGAACTGTAAGCGAAAGGGGAATGGACCGATGCTGTTGTCATCTACCGAACTATCGGAACAATTGTCGCGCTTGAACGGGTGGGACGTCGTCGAAGGGGAACTCCAGAAGACGTATCGTCTCGACACGTTCCCGGAGGCGATTCAATTCGTGCACCTCGTCGCCGACTTGGCCGAGTCGCTCAATCATCATCCGAACATCTTAATCGAGTATCGCAACGTCACGCTCACCGTGTCGACGCACGACGAAGGGGGCATCACGGAGAAAGACATCATGCTCGCGAAAGGGTGTGAGGAACTTGTCTAACCTGTATATGACGTTCGCCTCTGGTAGCGTCGCCGACCGGTTCCGGGAAAACCCGGACGTGCTCGTCGCGAGCGGCAATGAGACGATTTTACTCGCGGAAGGGGACAAGTCTCCGTTCCAAAGCGGAAAGACGTTCCGCATCGAAGAAGCGGAAGGACAATTCGCGTCGAAAGGGAATATTGTCTATGCGAACGTCCCCGTCGACTCGAATGCACGCTCGCTCTTGTTTCATCGTCTGTTGACTGAAAAATCACGTCTTGGGGCCGGGCACGATGGCTTCACGGCGTATCGTCTCGGCGTCGACCCGGACGACAATCACGGCATCGTGCTCATCCAATTCGCCGAGGCCGGCAACAAGTTCCGTGACTCGACAGACTATGTCCTATTTCAAGAATGGCTGAAAGATGCCGTCGAACAAAAAGGTGCAGGTCCGATCATAAAACACTATGTCGTCACGGAAGCGGATAACCTATAATAAAAGATAACGTCACGTTAGGGGAGGATTTTTAATGAACAAGAACTACTTTTGGATGGGTATGGCCGCTGGAGCCATCATCGGAGCAGGTGCGTCACTTCTCCATCGCGAGACACGCGAGCAACAAGTTCGTCAGTTGAAAGGCTTAAAATCACGCGTGAAGTCAGCGGACACATCGACACAAGCGCATTCGGTCGGCTTGCAAGCGTCACCGAAAGGTAGCTTGAAAGACCGCGTCATGGATTTGAAGGCGCTCTATGAAGAGAACCAAGACACAATCCAAAACCTCGTGGAAGACGTAAAAGATTTGATGGACGCGCTTCAAGAGGCACGTCACAAAAACCAACTCTAATACAAATGGCCAAGCGGACTCCGCTTGGCCATTTGTTATTCTTGCTTATATTCTTTCTCGGTTCCGTCCGTGAACGTGACGTCCGCCTCGATTTTTTCAGCATCGTCCGCGATGTTAAACGCTGCCTTGATTTGATTCAACACTTCCTCGTCCGGTGTGTCTTGGTCGAAGTTCAATTGACCGAAGACCGGATCGAGTTCTTGCATCGCTTCGTCCCCGCGCAAGTTCTGGTCATCCTCTTTCCGTTCATACGAAGCCTCGGTCGAATTGTTCTCAACCTCATAATCGACTTTGATGGCGTCATCAACGTCCGCATAGTCGACTTCAAGTTCGAACTTGTCGAACGTATACATGGAGTTGTTCTCCGTATTCGCCTCGTCTTCGACCGGTGCGTCACTCGGTTGGTTCGTGACTTCGTCAGACGAGCCGCATCCTGTAATCAAAAAGAGTGATGCCGTGATCGGTAGTGTCCATTTCAAACGTTTCATCAACAAATTCCTCCTCTATGTTTCGCATAATTTTTCCATTCCCCTAACGTGAAAAAACTATTCGTCATTCGACCGATTCCACATCGCTTTGTACACTTTGTATAAAAATACAATTGACAGTATAAATATGCGTATGGTTTAATCGGATTATTCTTTTGAGGAGGTACGACAGATGATCACGTGTGGAATCGTCGGTGTGACGGGATACGCCGGCATGGAACTATTGAAATTGATTTCGGCGCATCCGCGCTTACAAGTGACGTGCGTGATGAGCGACTCGAGTGCGGGGCTGCGCCTCTCTGACTTGTATCCGTGGATGGAGACGGGCGCGTTGACGCTCGAACCGTTCAAACCGGAGAAGTTGAACCAGCTTGACGTCTTGTTCCTCGCGACGCCGAGCGGGGTGTCGGCTCGATACATTGAACAGCTGGACGCGTTCGAAGGCGTCGTCGTCGACTTGAGCGGTGACTTGCGCCTTACGGGTGAGGTGTACGCGACGTGGTACGGCAAAGCGCCTGTCCATGCCGACACACAGGCGAAGGCCGTTTACGGGTTGACGGAATGGAACCGTGAATCCGTGCGGACGGCGAGATGGATCTCAAACCCTGGCTGTTACGCGACGGCCGTGTCGCTCGGTCTCCTGCCGTTTCTGACAGACGGATTGATTGAGCCGGACGAGGTGATCGTCTCGGCCTGCTCGGGCATCACCGGTGCCGGCAAAGCTTTGAGCACGAAGACGCATCACGCTCGCTCGAATGAGAACGTACAGCTATACAAGATTCACACGCATCAACACATCCCAGAGATTGAACAGACGATTCACCAAATGACAGGCGTTGAGGCGACCGTCTCGCTTTCCACGCACCTCTTACCAATCAACCGCGGCATCATGGCGACGATGCATGTCGTCCCGACGATTGATCAGACGGAAACGGAATGGATTGATCTATTGAGTCGTGCGTACAGACAAGAGCCGTTCATTCGCGTGCAACAAGGGGAGCCTGAGATTCGGACGGCCGTCGGGTCGAACTATTGTGATCTCTGGGTGTATAAAGACGACCGGACCGGACGGCTCACCATCGTCTCGGTCATCGACAACATGCAAAAAGGGGCAGCCGGACAGGCGATTCAAAACGTCAACGTCCGGTTCGGATTCAATGAAGCGCTCGGGCTAAGCACCCAACCACAATACATATAGGAGGGATGACATGACAGATTTAACGATGAGTCCACCGGTGAGTCTCGTCTCACCGAAAGGGTTTCACGCGACAGGCGTACATGCCGGATTGAAACGAAAACGCAAAGACTTGGCGCTGCTCGTCTGTGAACAACTAGCGAGCGCGGCGGCCGTCTACACGACCAATCAATTTCAAGCGGCGCCGATTCAAGTGACGAAACAGACGCTACAAGCATCAAACGGAAAGATTCGCGCCGTCCTCGTCAACAGCGGGAACGCGAACGCCTGCACCGGCGACCAAGGATTGACGGACGCCTATGCGATGCGAGCGAAAGCAGCCGCGCATTTAGGGATTGAAGCTGATGAAGTCGCGATCGCTTCGACTGGGGTCATCGGGCAACTGTTGCCGATGGACACGCTTTTAGCCGGAATCGAATTGTTGACGCCTGAGCCGGATGCGGCACAGGCCGGGGCGTTCGCTGAAGCAATTTTAACGACAGACACCGGAGTGAAGACGACCGGGGTCCGTTACGCGGATGGCGATACGTTCGTGACGGTCGCCGGGGTCGCCAAAGGCTCCGGTATGATTCATCCGAACATGGCGACGATGCTCGGGTTCGTGACAACCGATGCCGTCATCGCGCCAGAATTGTTACACGTCGCACTGAAACAAAGCGTTGACGCCTCGTTCAATAACATCACCGTCGACGGGGACAGTTCGACGAATGACATGGTGCTCGTCATGGCGAGCGGCGCTTCCGACACAGAAGAAATCAAGGCGGGAACGGACGCGTATCATCAATTCACAAAAGCGTTGACGGACGTTTGCACGGACCTCGCCAAACAAATCGCACGTGACGGGGAAGGTGCGACGACGCTAATTGAAGTCAACGTCGTCGGGGCGAAGACGGACGAGACGGCCCGCATCATCGCGAAACAGGTCGTCGGATCCTCGCTTGTGAAGACAGCGGTCTATGGCAAAGATGCGAACTGGGGACGTATCATCGCGGCCGTCGGGGCGACGAAAGAACCGATTGACGTCGGTCGGGTCGACATCCAGATCGGCTCTCAACTTGTCTTATCGAAAAGTGTGCCGGTCTGGTTCGACGAGACACTCGCCTCGGCGGAGATGGGACAAGACGTCGTCGCAATCCGGATCGATTTGAACGACGGAACGGGAACGGGCAGCGCCTATGGCTGCGACCTCACGTACGATTACGTCAAAATCAATGCGAGTTATCGGACATGAGCGAGCGGAAAGTCGTCAAGCTCGGTGGGAGCGTCTGGGACACGCTTCATCACGACTACTTTACAGAGTGGAAAGAATGGGTTGAAGCCGGAAATGAACTCATCTTACTTCACGGTGGGGGACCGAGATTGTCGGCTTACTGTGAGAGCCAACAAATCAAGCCCGTCTTTCAAAACGGACGTCGCGTGACAACGGAGGACGTGTTGACCGGGGCGACACGTGTCCTCGCGGGGGAGATGCAAACGGAAATCGTGACGGCGCTCGGTCGGTCTGATATGAATGCGGTCGGATTATCGGGTGTCGACGGACGGATGCTCACTGGGCGTCAAATCAAAGAACTCGGGGCCGTCGGTGAAGTCGAGACCGTTGATGTGTCGTTGATTGAGCTACTCGTTCAAAACCACTACGTGCCGGTCGTGACGTCGATTCTGTTCGGAACAAACGGCGCCCTGAACTGTAACGGGGACGATTGTGCTGTCGCCGTCGCCTGTGCGCTTAAAGCCGATCACTTCGAGATGATCACCGACGTGCCGGGTATTCGAATCAACGGTACGGTTCAACAGACGCTGACCGTCGATGCGATGCAACAGGCGATTGAGTCGGGAGCAATATACGGGGGCATGATTCCAAAGACAGAGGCGCTCCGCTCCGCACTAGACGGGGGGGTGGCGCTTGCCATCATTCGAGACGGGAACGACCCGACAGCAACCGGGACACAACTAAAGGAGGGACATGATGAGCGCACTACTTCCCACATATGGGCAACGAGCCATTGAGATTAAACAGGCAGACGGATCGTACGTGACGGACACGACGGGGAAACAGTACCTCGATTTCGTCATGGGCATCGCCGTCTGTAACACCGGACATCGCCATCCTGCCGTCCTTGAAAAGATCGAGGCACAGCTTGGCAACGTTTGGCATACGTCCAATCTATATGCGATTAGCGGGCAGGAACGTGTGGCGGAGAAACTCGTCGCCGGTACACATTTGACGCGCGCCTTCTTCTGTAACAGCGGGACAGAGGCGAACGAGGCGGCGTTCAAGCTGATTCGGAAATGGACGGGCAAGACGAAAATCGTCTCGTTCACGAAATCGTTTCACGGCCGGACGTTCGCGATGCTCGGGGCGACCGGGCAAGACAAAGTGAAGGCCGGTTTCGGGCCGATGGTGCCGGACTTCGTCCATGCACCGTTCAACGACAGCGCGGCACTCGACTTCATCGATGACGAGACGGCGGCCGTCTGGCTCGAAGTCGTCCAAGGGGAAGGTGGCGTCGTCGTCGGTGACGTCGCATGGTTCGCGGCATTGCAAGCGAAAGCGGATGAACATGGGGTCAAAGTGGTGATCGATGAGGTGCAGACCGGGATCGCCCGAACCGGCACCCGATACGCGTTCGAACAGACTCCGCTCAAGCCGGACGTCGTGACTCTCGCGAAAGGGCTCGGGAGCGGTTTTCCTGTCGGTGCGCTCGTAACGGCACCTGGGGCAGAAGCCGTATTTGAAGCCGGTAGCCACGGGTCGACGTTTGGCGGCAATCCGCTCGCCATGGCCGCGGCCGAGGCGACGCTCGATGTGTTATTCGAGGATGCGGCGCTGGCTCACGTCCAAGCGATGGGCGCATACTTCAAGTCGGGTCTTGAGCGTTTCGTCGATGGGGACACGTTCATTGACGTGCGCGGACTCGGGCTCATGCTCGGACTCGTCGCAACAAAACCAGTGGCCGATTTGATCAATCGACTACGGGATGCAGGGCTCCTCGTCGTCGCAGCCGGACCGGATGTGATTCGGTTCTTGCCGTCACTTTTCGTCAGTCAACAAGAAATCGATGAGGCGCTCGCCATCATCGAACAGGTCGTCACAAAGGAGATGGTGCAATGAACGGGACATTGACGTTACAAAACGGGATGACGTTTCACGGGACATGGGAGACGAGTGCCCGGCTCGGTAAAGGGGAAGTCGTCTTTTTCACCGGGATGACCGGGTATCAAGAAGTGTTGACGGACCCATCGTACGCCGGACAAGTCATCGTCTTCACGTATCCGCTCATCGGACAATATGGTCTCGAGGCCGGTGCGTCTGAAAGTGTGGATATCCAAGTCGCTGGCGTAATCGTCCAGACGCTCACAGGAAACGGACAGTCAAACGAGTTAAAAGACTGGTTGGAACAAGCGGGAATTCCCGTCTTGTCTGGAATTGATACGCGCACGCTCGTCCATACGCTCCGCCAGGAAGGTGATCAGTGGGGGCTCCTGGCGATGAATTCGAACGGGCAAGTCGAAGGCGACTTCTTACAAATCACGGAGACGGTCACGACCGCGAAGCCGGTCCAACTCGGAACGAATCAAAAAGGACACATCGTCTGTCTCGACTTCGGGGTGAAGTCGTCGATGGTCGAGGCGATGCTCGCACGCGGCTATGGCGTCACGACCGTACCATACGATACGCCGGCGGAAGCGATTCATCGTTTGAAACCGGACGGGGTGCTCGTCTCGAACGGACCGGGCGACCCGCGTGATTTGATGGACCGGATTGAGACGGTCCGCGAGGTGGCGCTTCGCTATCCGACGCTTGGGATTTGTATGGGACATCAACTCATCGCACTCTCGTTCGGGGCATCGATTGAGAAGCAGACGTACGGGCACCGGGGTTCAAACCATCCGGTACGAAACGTCCAAACGGGCGAGGTGTGGATGACGTCACAAAACCATGGGTACGTCGTCACGCGCGACAGTCTCGAACGGACACCGCTCGAGCTGTTGTTCGAGAACGTGAACGACTTGTCCGTAGAGGGGACGACACATCCGACGGCACCGATTTTGACGGCGCAGTTCCATCCAGAAGCAAGCCCGGGACCGAAAGAGGCGCAGGCGTTATTCGATCAATTCGATGAAATGATTCAACAAGGGGTGAACGTATATGCATAAGAAAGTGCTCGTCATCGGCTCCGGTCCGATTATCATCGGGCAAGCGGCCGAGTTCGATTATTCAGGTACGCAAGCGTGTCAGGCGCTTCGGGAAGCGGGATGCGAGGTCGTCTTGTTCAACTCGAACCCGGCGACGATCATGACCGACCCGGGTATGGCCGACAAGACGTATATCGAGGCGATGACGCTCGAAAAGGCCGAGATGATTATCGAAGCCGAACAGCCGACACACCTACTCGCGACCGTCGGTGGACAGACTGCGCTCAATTTGGCGCTCGCGCTCGATGAGGCCGGGGTGCTCGAAAAGCACGGCATCGCCCTGCTCGGGACGTCGCTCGAGACGATCCGTGACGGCGAAGACCGGGAACGCTTCAAGCAGAAGATGCATGAACTCGGGGAACCGCTCCCGGTGAGTACGACGATCGAGACGCTCGACGAGCTCGATGCGTTCATCCAAACAGCTGGAGTCCCGCTCATCGTCCGTCCGGCGTTCACCCTTGGGGGGACGGGAGGTGGCATCGCGACGACCGTCTCGGACGCCTATGAGATGGCGCGGCGCGGACTTGAGGCGAGCCCGATCTCGCAATGTCTCGTCGAAAAGAGTATCGCCGGCTTCAAAGAGTTCGAGTACGAAGTGATGCGTGACGAGAAAGGGACGTGCATCATCGTCTGCAACATGGAAAACATCGACCCGGTCGGGGTGCATACGGGCGACTCGGTCGTCTTTGCTCCGGCACAGACGCTATCGGATACGATGCACCAGACGTTACGGAGTGCAGCGCTTCGGATCGTCTCGAGTCTCGGCGTCGTCGGTGGCTGCAACATCCAGTTTGCCGTTCATCCGACTGAACCGACTTACTACGTCATCGAGGTCAACCCGCGCGTGTCGCGGAGTTCGGCCCTCGCCTCGAAAGCGACCGGCTATCCGATTGCGAAGATCGCGACGCGTCTCGCGCTCGGCGAAGGGTTGGATGATTGCGTGAACCCGGTGACGAACGGCACGATGGCTAGTTTCGAGCCGACGCTTGACTATGTGACGGCGAAAGTGCCGTGCTTCCCATTCGACTTGTTCAAAGGGGCAGACCGCGCCCTCGGTCCCCAGATGAAAGCGACGGGTGAGAGCATGGCGATGGGGAAGACACTTGAAGAGGCGCTTCAAAAAGCGTGGCGTGGTGCCGGGATCGAGCAGGCCCCGCTCTATCCGACATGGATGAAGCGAGCCGATGCGAATGAACTGTGGCAGGAAGTACTCGCCCCGACCGACCGTCGCCTGCACGCCTGTCTCGCGCTCATCGACCGCGGTCTCGCCTCGCGCAGTGAACTCGAGGACAAGACGGGCATCGCGCCGCACTTCATGGCGATGCTCGAGACGCTCGTCACGATGACAAAATCCACCGATTTTTTGACGGAGTCGAACATGTCACAGGCAAAGCGGCTCGGGTTCACCGATGCACAAATCGCCGCCATCTCAGGCATAACAATGGGAGACGTCAAGGAGCTGCGTGCGACGTTCGGCATCCGACCGGTCTATCACATGGTCGACACATGCGCGGCCGAGTTCGAGAGTACGACCCCTTACTTCTACGGGACGTGGCACGGAAAGACGGAAGTGAAGGCGAGTCAGACGCGGAAAGTCGCCGTCATCGGGGCCGGTCCGATACGCATCGGCCAAGGCATCGAGTTCGACTACAGTTCGGTCCATGCCGTCCGGGCACTTCAACAGCAAGGTATCGAGGCCATCATGATCAACAACAACCCGGAGACGGTCTCGACCGACTTCACGGTCGCTGACCGGTTGTATGTCGAGCCGCTCACGCTAGAAGACGTCACACACGTCCTCGAGGCAGAAGGGTGTCGTGACGTCTTAATCCAGTTCGGCGGTCAGACGGGCATCGCGCTCGCGCACGGTCTGGAGGCGGCTGGATATCGCTTGCTCGGCGCCTCGGCTGCCGTCATCGACCAAATGGAAGACCGGGACCGCTTTTATGCGTTTCTTGACGAGATTGACGTCGCGCACATCCCGGGAGAAGAAGTCGGGACTACCGCTGCTCTCTATGAAGCGGTCGACCGGATTGGCTTCCCGTGCGTCGTCCGGCCGTCTTACGTCATCGGTGGGAAAGGGATGCACATCTTGCAATCCGAGGCGGACCTTGCCCGAATCAGTCCAGACCTCGCTTATCCGCTCCTCATCGACCTCTACGTCGCCGGGCGCGAACTTGAGGTCGACTGCGTGACGGACGGGCAGACCGTCTACGTGCCGGCCATCTTGGAACAAATCGAGGCGGCTGGGGTTCATTCCGGGGACTCGACGATGGTCATGCCGCCGGTCGAGACGTCCGAGGCACACCAACGACAGATTGACACGATCACGAAACGAATCGGTCAGGCACTCACATATCGCGGGGCGCTCAACATCCAGTTCGTCTTAAAAGACGACACGATTTACGTGCTTGAAATCAACCCGCGGGCGTCACGGACCGTCCCGATTGTCAGCAAAGTGACTGGTGAACCGCTCATCGAATGGGCGACACGCGCCGCGCTCGGCCATTCGCTTAAAGGCGTCTTACCGGTCGAACGGAAACAACTGACCGGTTATGCGGTGAAGACGCCGATTTTCTCAAGTTTGAAGCTGCCAGGTGTCGACCCGCTCACAGGACCGATCATGCGCTCGACAGGGGAGACGCTTCAATTCAGTCCAATCCCCGTCGTTGCCGAACGGTTCTGTTACGATGCGACGACGACCCGGGTCATGGCGCGACCACAAATCGTGTATGGGGAAGGGTGGGAGACGTTCGGCGAGGTACCGCTCGACGCGACGATTGACTTCCAACACGTCGCCGTCCTCTTCTCGCACGTACCGGCTGAACAAGTGATACGGGAGGCGGCCGTCCGAAACGGCGTCCACGTCATCTCGGAGCAACACCTCGCCCGTTACTATCAAGCGACGGTCGACACGACACCAGTGCCGGTCCGTCCGTTACAGGCGCACACAAAGGAGGAATTACCGTTATGACGACAAAGACGTTCAAACACATGTTGACGCTCGAGGAATTGACACCAACGGATTTAGATGAACTCATTCGCTTGGCGATCGACGTGAAACGACATCCGGACGCGTATGGGACGGCGCTTGCCGGTAAGAAGGTCGCCTTATTGTTTGAGAAGGCGTCCACGCGCACGCGCATTTCGTTCGAGGTCGGGGTCGTCGAGCTTGGCGGCTACCCGCTCTTCTTGAGCGGGAGCGACCTTCAAATCGGACGCGGTGAACCGATCACGGATACGATTCGAGTGATGAGCCGCTACGTCGACGCACTCATGATTCGGACGTACGCCCATGAAACGGTCGAGACGCTCGCGACGGCGGGCTCGATTCCAATCATCAACGGGTTGACGGACACGCATCATCCGTGCCAAGTGCTCGCCGACCTCTTGACGATTGAGGAGACGTTCGGGACGCGCCAAGGGAAAGTGTTGACGTACATCGGTGACGGGAACAACATGGCCCACTCGCTCATGCTTGGCGGTGCCTTGAGCGGAATGCATATCCGCGTCGCCTCGCCGGACGGTTATACGGTCGACGAGACGATTTACAATCAGGCCGTCGCGCTAGCCGAGACGACCGGCGGCAGCGTCACACTCTACGGCGACCCGGCCGAAGCGACGGTGGGCGCACATGTCGTCTATACGGACGTGTTCGCCAGCATGGGGCAAGAAGCGGAGGCGGAAACGCGCCTCGCCCATTTCGCCTCGTTCCAAGTGGACGAAACGTTGATGGCGTCGGCACGGGACGAAGCGATTTTCCTACACTGTCTGCCGGCTCATCGCGGTGAAGAAGTGACGGCGGACGTGATGGACGGCCCGCAGTCGCTCGTCTTCGACCAAGCCGAGAACCGGCTCCATGCCCAAAAAGCACTGATGATTACATTGCTCGCCTAACGAAAAGGAGCTTCGCCGACGACTGGCGAAGCTCCTTTTGTCATAAGAATCGTGCGAACAGGCCGAAGACGGCGAGTCCGATAATCACGTAAAAGATCCATTTCCCTTCACCCGTATGAATGATGGGCGGTACGTACTTGCGCGGCTTGTACTTCCCGTAACGGAGCGGCCGTGAATACGGCACCGTATAGCGCGACAACGGATAGGCGAGCAGGAATCCGGCGAGGAATCCGTACACGTGCCCCCAGAGCGAGACGTTCGAACCGATTAACGTGAAGACGGCACTGATGGCGACGAAGATGTAGACGAGTCGCGCGTCTTGGCTGTAGATGAGCGTCCGACGGAAACGTCCGATGAATACGTAGAAACCGAGGATCGCTAAGATCGCGCCCGAGGCACCGGCCTGAAGATAGAACAGTTGGCTCACGGTAAAGTACGTGAGTAGGTTGGCGAGCGCGCCAGCGACGAGATAAAACAGCGCGAACCGCACATGCCCGACCATGCGTTCCATCGCTGGGCCGAAGATGATGAGCGCGAACGAGTTGAACAGCAAGTGGCCAAGTCCTAGATGGATAAAGTTTGCCGTCAGGAGACGGTACCACTGCCCATCTGCGAGCGCGAGGTGGAACGATCCGCCCCGTGCGACGATCTGAAGTCCCGGCATCAAAGAATCGATGACAAACACGACTAGTTGGATTACAATGAACAGCGTTACGAGCGGGTATGCTCGGATGAACGTTTGAACATTCTCAGTACGACTAAACATAGCATCACCTCTTTCCTTAATTGTATAAGGAAACGAGTGGAAAAGGAAAGGAGCGAGTATCCTGTGATTGTAGGAATCGGCATCGACCTCGTCGAACTCGAGCGCATTGCTCGCTCGATACAGAAGCCGGGGTTCATGGAACGGCTCTTGACCGAGGCGGAACGTGGACTCGCGTCGAACTACCCGGAACAACGCCGCATCGAGTTCGTTGCCGGCCGCTTCGCCGCGAAAGAGGCTTACGCCAAAGCGGTCGGAACGGGCATCGCCCGTGGATTGTCATGGCAACAGATTGAAGTGTTGCCCGACGAGACGGGACGGCCAGTCATGACGGCACCGTCGCCGGGACGGATTCATGTCAGCATTAGCCATAGTGAACAATACGCCGTGGCCCAAGTCATCATTGAAGAGGAGGATTCCGATGTATCGTCCAAGTAAAATTGAAATTGACCGGGCAGCGATTGCGCATAACGTGAGCGAGATTAAGCGTCGCATCCCACAACAATTGATGGCGGTCGTCAAAGCGAACGCGTACGGGCACGGTGCCGTCGAGGTCGCGACGATCGCGCTCGAGAACGGGGCGACGATGCTCGGGGTGGCCTTGCTTGAAGAAGCGATTGAGCTTCGTGAGGCCGGTATCGACGCACCGATCCTCGTCATGGAAGCCCAGTTCCCGGAATATGCGGGCGTCGCGGCGAAACATGACGTCATCCTCTCGGTGTTCTCGGCGGAATGGTTCGAGGAAGCGAAAGCGCATCTTGGTGAACGACCGCTCACCGTCCATGTGAAAGTGGACACCGGCATGGGCCGGCTCGGTCTTCGGACGCGAGAAGAACTTGACGCGCTCCTTGAGGTGGCCGATGACCGTTTCGTCATCGAAGGCATCTATACACATTTTGCGACGGCCGATGAACCGGATAGCGCGCTTTATCACGAGCAACAAGTCCGTTTCGATCGTTTAATGGACGGACTCGGTTCACGCTTCAAGTACATCCATACGTCGAACTCGGCCGGGGCGATTCGGATGGCTGGTGAAGACGTGCCGTATAACCTTGTCCGTGTCGGCATCGCCATCTACGGACTCTACCCGTCAAGCGAGATGGCGTCATTCTACTCCTTTTTGCGGCCGGCGTTCACGCTGAAGAGTAAGCTCATGCAAGTGAAACGGCTCGAGGCCGGGCAGACGATCAGTTATGGGGCGACGTACACGACGACAGAAGATGAGTGGATCGGTACGGTGCCGGTCGGTTATGCGGACGGTTGGATTCGAAAGGCGGGCGGCTTCGCAGTCGACGTCAATGGCAACCGGTGTCCGATTGTCGGGCGGGTATGCATGGACCGTTTCATGATTAAACTGCCGCGAGCATTCCCGGTCGGTACCGACGTGACGCTCGTCGGCGGTCCGGTGCCGATTGACGAATTGGCGGCGCATTTGGAGACGATTAACTATGAGGTCGTCTGTCAGTTGACCGGACGACTGCCGAGACACTATGTGTGAATCAGAAAACGTGTGAAATTATCTGAATTCTTTCTCGAATCCTCTATATTTTCCCAAACTCGCGTGTTATATTGATAAAGAACGCGGGAAAAACATTCCGCCAGTCCATTGAAACGATTCTGGAGGTGTAAGATGTTGAAACAGCGAACAGCGGGTGCATTGGCGTCCGTTCCAGATCGGTTCTCGCAGCATGGGGGTCCGATTTCGATGAAAGATCGTGAATCATTGTCATTGAACGATGTAGTGACGTACTTGTCCAAAGAAATTGCTGATCGACAACAAACACTGCGTGAAGAATTGGCGAGAGGCTATCAAGAGATGGCCGCGTTTAATTTGAATATGGCAGAAGAGATGCTGATGATTGAGACGGAAGCCGAACATGCTCTCTTACGTCAAGTAAGCGGGGTGTGAGCGGAGTGATCGTAAAGCGTGGTGACGTGTTTTATGCGAATCTGTCGCCCGTAGTCGGTTCAGAGCAAGGTGGAGTTCGCCCGGTCCTCGTCATTCAAAACGATATCGGCAATCGCTTTAGCCCGACCGTCATTGTCGCTGCGATTACGGCTCAGATCCAAAAAGCAAAACTGCCGACTCATGTGGAAGTATATCAAGTCAAACACGGACTCGAACGAGACTCAGTGATTTTGCTTGAACAGATTCGAACGATTGATAAACGTCGTCTGACAGACAAGGTCACGCACCTTGATGATGAGACGATGCACAAAGTGGACAGAGCGCTAGAGATTAGTATGGGATTAATCCCTCTCTAGCTTACATATGAACAGAACCGGTACATGGGTATCGGTTTTTTTTCAAAAAAAATTAAAATATAGGTTTAAGATTATGAAATACGGGAATTATTTTTAATCGTACTCAATTTTTCTGTACGCAACTTTAGGAGGGAATAACGATGGATTTAGCGATTCGCGAGCAAGTCATTGGAGATCAATTACACCTTTACGTATCCGGAGAAGTGGATACATATACCGCTCCCAAACTGAAGGAAGTATTGCATCCGGCGATTACGGAGCAAAACGTCGTCGTTCATTTGGATGAAGTGGATTATATGGACTCAACAGGTCTCGGCGTATTCGTCGGCGCCCTTAAAATAGCAACACGCAACGAGAAAGAGTTGTCGCTCGTCGGTGTGACCGACCGCGTCAATCGTCTCTTTGAATTGACAGGCCTTCACAAATTGCTCTCGATTAACACGAACGTAAGAGGTGGCACGCAATGAGTAACATCGAACAGACGGTGATGACGTTCCCGGCCAAACCGGAATATGTCGGTGTGGTCCGTTTAGTCGTGTCAGGAATCGCGAATCGTATGGGATATACGTACGACGAGATCGAAGACATCAAAATCGCGGTCTCGGAAGCTTGCGGCAATGCTGTCCAACATGCATATGACGATCAAGAAGGTGAAGTGAAACTCACGTGCGGCGTTCACACGGATCGTTTAGAAATGACGATTGAAGATTCGGGCAAGACGTTTGCTGACGATGTGAAACGCCAAGCGGCGCCGGTCGAAGAGACGGCTGAAATCGAATCGCTTCACGAAGGAGGACTCGGTCTGTTCCTTATTGAAGCGTTAATGGACGACGTCTCGATCAACAAAGACAATGGTGTCAAAGTGACGATGACGAAACTCCTTAACAGGGACGAGGTGGATCAGAGTGCCAGCAAAATCTCAACAACGCCATCACAGTGATGATGAAGTATTAGAGTGGATTGAACGCTATCAACAGGACGACCAAAACGAGGAAGTCCAGATGCTCTTAATCAATCGCTACTCGGACCTCGTCGAAGCACTCGCGCGCAAGTTCTCCCGGGGCCGGGCCATCCATGATGACCTCGTCCAAGTCGGGATGATCGGACTGCTCGCGGCGCTCCGTCGTTTCGACCCGGAATTCGGACGCAGTTTTGAATCGTTCGCCGTCCCGACCATCATCGGTGAAATCAAGCGATTCATCCGGGACAAGACGTGGAGCGTTCACGTACCACGTCGCATCAAGGAACTCGGGCCGAAGATTAAGAAGACGGTCGAAGAGTTGACGACCGAGCTTCAACGTTCACCGCGCATCGATGAGATTGCCGATTATCTCGGCGTATCCGATGAAGAGATTCTCGAAACGCTCGAGATGGGTAAGAGTTATCAAGCGCTCTCAGTCGATAGCTCGATCGAAGCGGATAACGAAGGAAGCACGGTCACGCTACTCGACCTCGTCGGGAGTCAAGAGCGGGGCTACGAGTCGGTCGACCAACGACTCATTCTCGAAAAAGCGTTCAGCGTGCTGAACGAACGAGAACAGGCGATTTTAGAATGCGCCTACTACAAAAATATGAGTCAAAAAGAGACGGGCGAATTGCTCGGCATCTCGCAGATGCACGTTTCACGCCTTCAGCGTCGTGCCCTCGAGAAGTTGCGAGAAGCCATCAAAGTGCCGCTCAATGAAGTATTTTCTAGCGATGACTGAGGAGTCATCGTTTTTTTGTTGTCTGCTCTTTGCTACACTTCAACTAGAGACTAGAAAAGGAAGTGGTTCAGATGATCACGAAAGTCGCGAAAACGCTACAAGTAAAAGAAAGTCAAGTCGAGACGGTGAGACAACTCGCCGCTGACGGCGCGACGATCCCGTTCATGGCCCGTTACCGTAAGGAGATGACGGGGAACCTCGATGAAGTCGAAATCAAATCGATTCTTGACGCCCTTCAATATGAAGAGAGCTTGCAGAAACGAAAGTCCGACGTGCTCGCGAAATTAGAAGAGCTCGAGAAAGCGACGCCGGAACTCGCACGCGCGCTCGAAGCCGCGACGACGTTGCAACAAGTCGACGACATCTATTTGCCGTACCGACCGAAGCGACGGACGAAAGCCGAGCAAGGCCGCGAGAAGGGGTTGCAACCGCTCGCCGACTGGTATCGCAACCCGTCCGCCTATTCGTTGAAAGACGCACAACAGCTCGCCGGGGACACGCCGCTCGACGAGGCACTGCCGTTCGCCCAAGCAATCATTGGAGAAGAGTGGGGCGAGACGGCGTCACTTCGTCAATCGCTCCGGGCCCGGGTCCGGAAAGAAGCGTTGCTTCGTTCACAAAAGAAAAAGCAGGCGGAAGATGAGAAAGAAGTCTTTTCACAGTATTATGACTACGAGGAAAAAGTCGCCGGGATTGTCCCGCACCGTGTCCTCGCCTTGAACCGTGGAGAGCGGACGGACGTTCTTCAAGTCAAACTCGTGTTTGACGAGACGACGTTCATGAATCAGGCGCTGCGTCCGTTCGAACGACTCCCGGCCGAGAAACGTGAACTCGTCACCGTCGCCATCAAAGAGGCGTATAAAAAGTCAGTATTCCCGGCGATTGAACGCGAGATGCGCAGTGAGTTGACCGAGACGGCCGAAGAACAGGCGATTGACGTCTTCGCCAAAAACTTGAAGCAGCTGTACATGCAACCGCCGCTCCGGGAAGTCGTCGTCCTCGGGATCGACCCGGCGTATCGGACGGGATGCAAATGGGCCGTCGTCAATGAGATCGGAAAAGTCGAAGAAGTCGGAGTCTTCTATCCGACAGCGCCGAAACATGACGTGGCCGGTTCGGAAAAAGTGCTCGCCTCGCTCGTGAAGAAATATCCGATTTCCGTCATCGTCATCGGAAACGGGACTGCGTCACGGGAAACCGAGCAGTTCGTCGCCGACTGGTTGAAGAAAGCCGAGCGTGAGATTGCGTATGCGATCGTCAATGAGGCCGGGGCGAGCGTCTATTCGGCTTCAGAAGTCGCCCGTACCGAATTTCCGGCGCTGAAAGTCGAGGAGCGGTCCGCTGTCTCGATTGCGAGACGGATTCAAGATGCGATGGCCGAACTCGTCAAAGTCGACCCGCAGTCTGTCGGGGTCGGTCAGTATCAGCATGACGTCAGTCAAAATAAACTGAAGGCGTCGCTCGAGTTCGTCGTCGAGAGTGTCGTCAATATGGTTGGGGTCGATGTGAACCGGGCCTCGGAATCGCTTTTGACGTACGTATCGGGCTTGAATAAGACGACGGCGAAAAATATCGTGGCGTATCGCGATGAGTTCGGCCGATTCGACACGCGAAAAGAAATCAAAAAAGTTCCACGCCTTGGAGCCAAGGCGTATGAGCAAGCTGCCGGCTTTTTGCGAATCACGAACGGAAGCGACGTACTCGACCAAACCGAAATTCACCCGGAGAGTTACAAACTGACACTCTCTCTATTGAAGGAACTCGGTGTTTCGAAGCAAGCAGTCGGGACGGCCGAGTTGCGAGACCGATTGAAGACAGTCGATGCGAGTGCGCTCAGTGAAAAGTTGAATGCTGGATTGCCGACAATTGAAGATATCTTGAAGTCGCTCGCGAAACCGGGACGCGATCCGCGTGAGGACATTCAAAAGCCGTTGCTTCGGACGGATGTCATGAACCTAGAAGACCTTCAAGTTGGGATGGAGTTTCAAGGAACGGTCCGAAACGTCATCGACTTCGGGGCGTTCGTCGATATCGGCGTGAAGCAAGATGGGCTCGTCCATATATCGAAACTGTCCAACCGATACGTGAAACATCCGCTCGACGTCGTCGCAGTCGGAGATATCGTGACGGTCTGGATCGAACAAGTCGATGCGAATCGAGGTCGAATCAGCTTGACGATGCTCGCACCAAAGAAGTCATGACGAGCATATAAAGAAGAAAGTCGGGGTTGGGCAAAATGATTTCATTTTGCTCAACTTTTTTTGTGGAAAAGTGTTGACGGTCTTTTCGGACCGTGCTATCTTATAGAAGTCGCCGAGAAACGGCACGCGAAATTAAAGCTTTTCTAAAAAAGTGATTGACAGGTTTCTGGTTTGCGGTTACAATTTAAAGCGTTACTTCGATAAATTCAAGCAACGTTCCGCAATAGCTCAGTGGTAGAGCAACC
>NZ_JJMW01000001.1 GCF_000714435.1 Exiguobacterium alkaliphilum 12/1 | reverse complement strand
GAGGCTGGGACATAACTAGCCAGTTCTAAAGTATTTCAATCAAAAAGAGGGGTCCGGTCACCGATTTTCGGTGACCGGACCCCTTCTTTGTACTTCGGGCGACAACGGTGGCGATGAACTTCCGCAGGTTCACCGCCATGAGCGCGAAGCCGAGCTCGCGTCTCACGCGCTGTTTTCCCCTGACGGAGAAGCGGGTGAAACCCAAATTGGCCTTCAGATATCCAAAAACTGGTTCCACGTCCGTCTTGCGTCTGGCGTAGAGGGCACCCGTTTTCTCATCCGAAAGCAGCGTTCTCGTCATATGCTTTTGTTCTTCCCAGGCCACGTTCACACCGACCTGGCGGTGGCTCCCTTCCTCGGCCTTTGTGCACAGGTCGCGGAACGGACACCCGCCGCAGTCCTCGCTCAGATACATGCGGGACTCGCGGACGAACCCGTCCCTGTCGGTCTTACGGGATTCGTGGCTGAACGGAAGCCGTCTCCCGTCCGGGCAGGTGAACGCATCGGACTCCCTGTCGTACGCCCAGTTCGAGATGTTGAACGGGTTCTCGCGCCACTTCTTCTTCTGTTCCTTCCGGTACATCGTGTACGGGATCAAGGGAACGCGCCCCCGGCGCTCGAGGATGTCCGTGTAGTTCGGCTGGCTCCCATATCCCGCATCGGCGACGATGTAGGCGGGTAACTCGAGGAACGTTTCGACCTCGTCGAGGAACGGGGCCAACGTCCTCATGTCGGTCGGGTTCGGAAAGACGTCATACGCCAGCGTGTACTGGCCCGAGGTCGCGATCTGGACATTGTAGCCGGGCTTCAATTGTCCGTTCTTCATGTGATCATCCTTCATCCGCATGAATGTCGCATCCCTGTCGGTCTTCGAGTAACTGTTCCGCGTGCCGAAGGCGGCCATGTGTTCCTCGTATCGGCGTTTCCGGGCAGCGAAGTCGGAGGCCTGCTTGCGGAGGCGGCGGGGTTCCTTGCGTCTCGCGCGCAGTCGTTTGCGTTCCTCGACATCGGTCGTCGACGCGATTTCCTCATCGATCGCGTCGACCTTTTCCCCGAGTCGCGCCGCGACCTCCTCGAGTTCTTCGACCGAGAGCGCCTCCGGGCTCTCGCGCTCGATCTCTGGGATGACCTGCTCGGACATCAGCTCCTCGTACAGCCGGTTCGACTTCTCGACGAGTGCGGCGCTGTATTTCTCGACGGCCTTCCTCCAGACGAAGGTGTATCGGTTCGCGTTCGCCTCGAGCTTCGTGCCATCGATGAAGATCGCCTCCTGGTCGATCTCACCCGCCTCGACGAGGTGGCAACGGAACGTGACGAAGGCGGATTTCAGGATCGGGGCGACGGCCGGATGGACTCGGAACCGATTGATCGTCCGATAGCTCGGCTCGTGTCCCTGGGCGAGCCACATCATGCGCAGGCTGTCCTTGAGAAGGCCCTCGATCTTCCGGCCCGAGAACACGGACTGCGTGTACGCGCAGAGGACGATCTTCATCATCATCCGCGGGTGATAGGCCGGGCAGCCCGTCGTTCGCCAGAACGTCTCGAACGCCTCGTCCGGGATCTGTTCGACGAGGTCGTGGACGGCGAAGGCGATGTCGTTCTCCGGGAGCCGAACTTCTAAATCTAGGGGCAAAACCAACTGGTTCATGGTATACTCTTTGTACATAGGGGCACCTCCAAAGTTATGGTTTGGTCACTTTAACTTTATCAGAGGTCGCCCCTATCTGTTTATATCGAAATGTGCGTACGAACCCATAAAAAGGAGAAGAGGCCACCTGGCGCGAACGAGTCGCGCCAGGTGGCCTCTTTCTTATAAATCTACTGAGTTATGTCCCAGCCTC